>JACPCR010000010.1 GCA_016179685.1 Planctomycetota bacterium
TGAGCCCCGGAGGGGCGATGGTCGTTAGCCAGGGGCGTGAGCCCCTGGGGATCGTGAGCCCCTGGGGATCGTGAGCCCCTGGGGATCGTGAGCCCCTGGGGATCGTGAGCCCCTGGGGATCTGGACCTCCGGTAACCTACCATGCCACAATCATTTACGTCCCTCCATTACCACCTCATTTTCAGCACGAAGCACCGCCTTCCCATCATTACCCCGGACCTCCAACTACGGCTCTACGAATACATCGGTGGTATCGTGCGCGGCCAGGGCGGTTACCTGCTCGCAGCCGGTGGCATCCCGGACCATGTCCATTTGTTGGCATCCCTGTCCAAACAGGTCGCCATCGCCGACTCGTTGCGCGACATCAAGGCGAATTCGTCCGGGTGGATACACGCAACCTTCCCTGAACGCAAAGACTTCGCATGGCAAACCGGCTACGGCGCCTTCACGGTAAGCACTTCGGCCGTCGACGAGGTGAAGGCATATATCGCTAATCAAACGGAACACCACCGCAAGCTGACCTTCCAGGAGGAATTCGTCGCCTTTTTGAAACGGCACAATATCGAATTTCACGAGAGGTACCTATGGGAATGATTCTCTCGCCCCTCCGGGGCTCGGGGCCGACGGGTCCAGGGGCTCGCGGTCCAGGGGCTCGCGCCCCTGGCTAACCTCTCGCGCCCCTCCGGGGCTCGGGGCCGACGGCCTCTCCCCAGGTCCAGGGGCTCGCGGTCCAGGGGCTCGCGCCCCTGGCTAACCTCTCGCGCCCCTCCGGGGCTCGGGGCCGACGGGTCCAGGGGCTCGCGGTCCAGGGGCTCGCGGTCCAGGGGCTCGCGCCCCTGGCTAACCTCTCGCGCCCCTCCGGGGCTCGGGGCCGACGGCCTCTCTCCAGGTCCAGGGGCTCGCGGTCCAGGGGCTCGCGCCCCTGGCTAACCTCTCGCGCCCCTCCGGGGCGCAAGGCCATTCGGAGGTTCATCCATGTCCGCAATCCAGTCCGCACGCGCATTGCTCCTTACCGTCGGCACGGGTGATATCGAAAAGCCCGAGGAGACCCTCCTCGCTCCACTTCGGAAGTCCATGTCCCAAGGCCATTGGGGCCGCATCGTCCTCCTGCCCTCGAAAATCACCAGCGCCATGGCACACAACCTCAAAGTTGCCCTTCCTGACCTTCCCATTGAAGTCCAACCGCTTCCTGAAGCCGGCCAGGAAAACGACGCCGATGCCTGCTTCGGCCACTTCGATGGCGTCTTGTCAGCCCTGCGGGCCGAGGGCTTCACTGAGAGTAGCCTTCTCGTGGACTTCACCCGAGGCACGAAGGCCATGAGCGCCGCGCTGGTGCTCGCTGCCGTTCGTCATGACGTTCCACGCCTGCGTTACATCACCGGCGAGCGCGACGTGCGCGGCATGGTCAAACCTGGCACCGAAACCATTTCGGATATCCGGACCACCGTCGCTACCGGCCAAAAACGGTTCGATATGGCCCTCCAGTTTTTCCGCCGCGGCAATTTCGCCGGAATACTTGAAATCCTGCCGCCCCCGCAAGGCCCCTTTGCAGACCTCTGGCCCCATGAGCTTCGTAACCTTTCTGCCCTCCTCCGGCCCATCGCCGACTTCTACTCCGCTTGGGACCGCCTCGACTACAAGACTGCAAAGGCGATTCAGTCCTTCCCTTCTCCAGACGCTCTGCCTGTTCCATGGCGGCATTTCCACCCTACGCGCGATATGCTGGATTGGGTCTCAACCCTTTCAGATCCCCTTCCCCCAGAATCTTCGAAAAAAGCCTCTCGTCTTTCCTTGCTCTGCGCGGACCTTCTTGCCAACGGCGAGCGCCGTGTTCGAGACGGTCAGCACGAGGACGCCTTCATCCGCGCCTACCGAGTCCTCGAACTCGTGGGTCAAGCCCATCTCTTCCAGCGTGGCCTCGATTCCGCCAGTCTCCCTCCAGACCACGACGCCCTTCAAAAGCTTAAAAAGAAACTGGAAAATAAACGGAGCGCTTCTTTTGGCCGCAATCCCGACGGCACCCTCACCGCCGCCAGGGAACAAGTTGCCAGACTGCTCAAAGATATGGGCGACCCCCTCGGGCAACGCCTAATCGAGATGGCCGGGTCCGGAACCATTATGATTTCCGCCCGCAACCACAGCGTCCTGATTCACGGTTTTGAAGCCACCGGCCCGAAGGATAAAGAGTCTCTGAAAAACCTCTACGGCAAACTCAATGACCTTCTCCTCGATGACGGCGGAGAAGAGGCCAGGCGTCGCCTTGCCATCGCCCGATCCCTCGACTTTTCTACCCTCTAACCCGGATATCTCATCTCGGCAGGATGAGATATGGCGGCTGAAATCTCGCTTCTCTCTTTTCCCTCTGCCTTCGGTTCTTGGATTTCGTCCGCTGCCGGCGGATTGGATTTTGGATTTTCCCACACACTCCCCTCTGATACCTGCTTACTGCTTACTGCTTACTGCTTACTGCTTACTGCTCACTGCCTCATGCCCACCCTCTACGTCACCCAGCCCGGCGCCACCGTCCGAACCTCCGGTGGAACCCTGCTCGTCACCGCCGAAATTGATCCTGACGGCAAGGAGGGGCCCAAGCCTCTCAAGCGCCAGACCCTGCTCGAGGTCGAGCCGCACCGCGTCGAGGCCATCGTCCTCGTGGGCCATTCCCACATTACCTCCGATGCGCTCCATCTCTGCCTCGAAAAAGACATCCCCGTCGCCCTCTTGTCCTCCCGCGGAAAATGCCTCGGACGCCTCACGCCGCCCGGCGACCACACCGTCCAGCTCCGTATCCGTCAGTACCAGGCCGCGGCGGACCCTCAAACCGCGTTCCACCGCGGTCGAAACGTCGTCTCCGCCAAGGTCGCCAACGCCGCCGAAGTGCTCCGGACCATTCAGAGCAACGATGCAGCCAACCCCAATCTCTCTCCCGCTATCGCCGAGCTCAAACGAATCCGGGGCGACGTCCAATCCTGCGAATCGGTCGAACGACTCCTCGGACTCGAAGGCGCAGCCGCACACGAATACTTCTCCGCCTACGGTCCCTCATTCCGCACCGAGATCACCTTCACCACCCGGCAGCGGCGGCCCCCGCCAGACCCCGCCAACGCGCTCCTCTCCTTCGGATACGTCATCCTCGGCAACCTCATCCAGGGCGCCCTCGATGCCCGAGGCTTCGAGTCCGCCATCGGATTCTTCCACCAGGTGCAGCCCGGCCGCGCATCCCTCGCCCTCGACCTCCTCGAAGAGCTCCGACACCCCGTGGTCGATCGCTTCGTCCTCCGAGGCTGTAACCTCCGCATCTTTCAACCCGACATGTTCGAGCCGGACGCGGAAAACCCTGGAGGCGTTCGCCTGACCAGAGACGGCCTGAAAACCTTCTTCAGCGAGTGGGAAAAACACCTCCTGCGGCCCCTCCGCTGCGCCAGCTCGAACGAAGACCTCGCCGTCCTCCCGCTCGTCAGACGGCAGGTCGATGGCCTCGCCGCCGATCTTCAGGGCAATAAGCCCTATGTGCCTTTCCTCTACGGGGATTAGTCTCGAGTCCCGACTCCTTGAGCTCCTGAGAAGAAACAACGCAACTTCTCAATAAGTTCGGGGAGATGGACCCGCTCGATTTCATCATCGATCATGATTCAGCACTTCACAAGTTTTCGCAGCCAAGCGCGCCAGCGCTTCGTCTGGGCCCTCAATTCTCATCTCTCGGACGGAACGCTGACGCCTTCCGCTACGGAATTCATACTCGTACACGTGTAAGGAACTGTACCCGCACTTCCTTACACGTGTACGAGCCGGCTGGTAAACCCACGGTGTAAACTGTGGGCAAAGGTCAGCGTAGGGACAGGTCCCATGGGAACAAGTTCGGGATTCCGCCTTTCGGTTCCATCCACCTCCAAACGGCATCCCTGCGGGATTCAGCCCGCCCGCGACACCTGACACCTGACACCTGACACCTGACACCTGACACCTGACACCTGACACCTGACACCTGACACCTGACACCTGACACCTGACACCTGACACCTGCAGCTACGGCGACCGAGTACAATACAGCGTTTTCGAGGCCATTCTTGACCGCGTGCTGTTTGACAACCTGGTCAACGATGTCAAGGCTATCATCGACCCGGCCGAGGATCGTGTGGTGATTTATCCGCTATGCGCCGCGTGCGTGAAGAAGCATGTCGCACTCGGGACCACCCGCGAGTACATCGAGCCGGGCGAGGACCTGGTGTTCATCGTTTGACAAATCATTTTTGTCAGTGCCCCGCGTGGGGCGGGGTAGGGATGAGCTCGAAACTCTGTTTTGAGCTCACGAAGTCCGGTCGGTTGCCCCGCGTGGAGCGGGATCGGGGACTTTCCGTAACCTCTTGCCCGGCCGGGAAGGCCGGGTGGTTACGGAAATAGCATAACTATTTTTATTAGAAGGAGATAAGTAAAGGTGGTCATGATGACCAGGGCTCTTTGTTCTGCCCAAATCAATCGTTTAGCCGAGGTTACGAAATTTGCTCTCGTAACTTATTCCTGTGGAATGTGTTACAGGCATGTAGGGTCTCCGACCCCGCCCCACCGCCAAGGGGATTGAAACCATCCAGACGTGGTGACTACCCTCCGGCCCCATCCGGTCCGGTCTCCGACCCCGCCCCACCGCCAAGGGGATTGAAACCGGGAAGGCGACAAAGAGATCAAGCGCACGCAGCTTGGGTCTCCGACCCCGCCCCACCGCCAAGGGGATTGAAACCATGAACTCTTCGATCTCAACTCCATGCCATGTTCCGTTTGTCTCCGACCCCGCCCCACCGCCAAGGGGATTGAAACTGAAAATAACGACCATGGATGGTGAATCCAAGTCTATGGTCTCCGACCCCGCCCCACCGCCAAGGGGATTGAAACCTTGAACGATCCCATCCTATTGCCCGCGGGCTGCTCGTAGGGTCTCCGACCCCGCCCCACCGCCAAGGGGATTGAAACTTGACCTCGACGGCCCGGATGCGTTCGCCCGCCGTCATGAGTCTCCGACCCCGCCCCACCGCCAAGGGGATTGAAACCATAGGGATGCGCAAGGGCTGAAGCCGCGGGAAGCGCCAGGTCTCCGACCCCGCCCCACCGCCAAGGGGATTGAAACGCCAAGCGCTTGCCCTCTGAGAGGATAACGATCTCCTCTCCGACGGTCTCCGACCCCGCCCCACCGCCAAGGGGATTGAAACT
>JACPCR010000081.1 GCA_016179685.1 Planctomycetota bacterium
CTCTGGCCTGGCTTCTGGCGGTCCAGCTACTCCTTCCCGCCGGACTGCCCGGGGCTCAGGCCGCGGCCGGCTCCGCCGTAGCTTTGGAATCGGCGAATCGACCTGAGACCCTGAGCCTTCGGCGGGTTGTTGGTTGGTGGTTGTTGGTTGGTGGTGAGCCTCAATCGGGACAAGGGAGTGAGCGGTCACATCTGGCCGCTGGCGACCCTCTCCACCAACCACGAACCACCAACCACCAACCGACTCACGGCATGGCAACCGAGTATCCGCACCTGGACGAGTGGCGCGACTACTACTTCCGGATGCGCACGTATGTGCCTGAGTGGGGGATGTTTACGGGGCAGGATAGGAAAGTGGAGGTGGCTGGGGACGGAAGTGGGAACTATCAGTTTGCGAACGGTAATCCCTTAAGAATCACGGATCCTTCGGGCCTCGATTATGTGCCGGTGGACAAGAATGGCATTGTTTGGGCGGTATCCGAGTTTCTGGGCTGGGACCTCAAGAGGGAACGCATGGGCGTTTTGACACAGTACGGGGGAATCCCAACTGTCTTTTCGGATCCGATATTTCAGCGCGGCGCGGTGAACCGATTTCTCATTGGGCTAACAAGGCTTGAGCGCCAGGTCGCGAGAGGCTCCGCCGAATATGAGGATGTGGTTAAGCTGATCTCCCAAGAGGGAGAAAGGTATGCTGATCCTGCATCAATTTATGAAGAAATTAATATCCCGGTCGAGTTCGAGACATCCCGAAAAATCGGGTTAAAAGAGATTGCCGCCATCTTCGGGCAAATTGAAACCGAAGTAAAACATCAGATCATTCTTCAAGCTGGGACGTCGGCCGCGGTGACCGCGTTGCCCCTTGCGCTCTCAATGTTTCGTTCCGGCTCTCGTGTTTTCATAAAATCTGGTGACGAAGTAATAGAGTTCACAGGAAAATCCGAAGAAGAGTTGAAACAATTTGTACTCGGTCAGGCCCCAAAGGGAACAGTCGCTCTTGATGCAAATGCATTGATCCGAAGCCTTGAGAAGGGCGAACTTGCCGTGCTTGACCGGGCTATTGCTAGTAGAGCCCCAACAATCTCAATCACCGCTGCTAAGTAGTTTTGCGCAAAGGAGATATGAAGGTGCTGCGCGAGTTCTTAAAGGCGCGCGGTGGGTATGTCGGCAAGGCAGCAACTCAGCAGCAGATCGCCGATCTCCAGGCACAGGCGAATATTCTTGGCCGAGTATTACGCAACAAGGATGCGGCGGTGACTGGCTTTGCGTTAAATGAAGGCGCTACGGTCATCTCACCCGATGTTCGTCTCCAAAAATTTCTCGAAGCCGCTGGCATAGCGGTGGAGGGCTTCTAATGAGCGCCTTCAACACCTTGCGTGTCAAGACGGTCTGCCCTTCTTGCAAAACGGAGGTCGATATTCGGCTTCAGTTCAAGTACGGCGACACATGGCAGCATGAGTATCAACTTGGCGATGCGCTCGAGTGGGGAGGGAATGATATCGGGAAGCCAGGAATGAAAAACGTTGCTCTGGATGCGGTCGCGGAGTCTTGCCCGAAGTGCGGATTTTCCGATATCGGGGATTTTGAAATACTGAGTGAGAACGACAAACTCGTTATGGCTCAACCGGTGTCCGGTCAATACGACTTCTCAAAGACTGACGAATCGTTCGTTGTATTGGAAGAATAGGCTTCTGTACCGCGGCTTGGAAAGAATCAACCGGAATTATTCACGCTTTTCCAGGGCCATTCTCATGGCCCCGCGGTTATCAATTTGGCCGAAGTTTCAGAGTCCTTTTTCGCTCAACGGACGATTCCTGACACCGCCGGTGGGGCCGGCCCCACCGGCGGTGTCAGCAGCCCCAACGGGATCCCTCCGGAAGATGCTGGCCCTCCAGGAACGGCCACCAGTAGATAATCTCCGAATCTTCCGGGCACGGAAGTGGGGATGTTTTCCCGTTCCCAGGTAACGGGCACGACGGTTGCATATCTTCCTCGGCCTGGTCTGGTCGAGGAGAAGCGCAGCCCTGGTAAATCAGGCTGGCGATAGTGCGACACTATTTCTGACCTGACTTACTCGTAAAACCGCTCCATGCGGGAGAGATTTCTTCGAAAATTTGACTTAAGTTATTATTTAAAAACGTGTTATACATTTAGCATTCCGTGGCGGAGACGCGACCAAGCATTTCCGCCACGAAATACTATCCGCGGCAAAGCCTCGTTTCAGCAAGAGCCCAACGCAAATTTTTCGCTGGACGCAAAATATGAGATGCATGCCCGTCTGGACCAAATTGGTCCTTTTGTACACCGGGGTGGTCGCCTTCGTCTTTCTTGGGTTCGGAGTCATCGAGCATCTTCTCAGCGGCCAAGGCGCTTCGCCTGGAACGATTTCTACCCTCCACGCGGTCCGAGGGCTCTCCAGCGGGCTCCTGGTGGGCATCGCGGTCGCATTCTTCCTGCTCCAATACCACCCCATGTCGGCACGACCCCAGACAGACTTCGGGCCGTCTGACGCCGATCGGCCGCGATGGTTCGTCTCGCTGCGCTGGGTCGCCGCGTCCGTGGCGCTCGGGGTCGTCGCCTGCCTCGGCCTCTTCGGCCTTCTTCCCCTGCCCCTCACGGTCCGACTGGCCGGCTGGCTCGCCTTGCTGGCGGCCTTCAACGGCTTCTGCGCGTGGCGAATACGTTCAAAAACCCTCACGCCCATCACCGAGTTGCAACTGCAAATGGTGGGCGACCTCCTCCTGCTCACGTTGCTTCTCTCCCTCATCGGGGGAGTGTCGAACCCCTTGACCGGCCTGTACTTCGTGCACGTGGTGCTCTCGGCCATCCTCCTGGGAAGCCGGGCAGCCTTCCTCACGGCACTCGCCTCCTCTGCCCTGCTTTTCGGCCTCCTGGCCGCCAGCCGCTACGGTCTGCTGCCAGCCTCCGGAAGCGACTCCCTTCACCTGTTCCCCTCCCTGACGTCTTCTCAGTCCGTTCTCGTGGTCATTTCTCTGACCGGGTTGATGCTGGCCCTGGCATACCTGGCAGGGATGTTGGCCGGGAGGCTGCGGGAACAGGCCCGGCGCAACGAGGAGCTGGCGGCTGGCATTGCGCGGGAACGCGCCAAGTTGACCGCGGCGGTGGAGCAGATGTCCGAGGGGGTCTTATTCACGGACCTGGAGGGCCGGCCATTTTTCATCAACTCGGCGATGAAACGGCTTTGGGGCGCCGGGCCGCATCCCGATCGGAACATCCTGGACTGTCATCCTCCGGGCTACCACGATGCCGTGCGCGAGAGAATTGAACAGCTCAAGGCCGGGCCGCACCTGCGATTTCACCGGGAGGTCCGCCGGAACGGCAGGATTCTGGAAACGACCCTCGCCCCGATCGTTTCAGATTCCCAGCAGGTCTACGGCATCGTCCAGGTGACCCGGGACGTCACGGAGCAACGCCAGATCCAGGAGCAGATGGTCCGGCAGGAAAAGCTCTCGGTGCTGGGAAGGCTGGCCTGCACCGTGGCGCACGAGGTGAACAACCCGCTCACGGCCATCGCCATGTTCGCTGAACTGATCCTGAAACATCCGGAGCAGAGTCCCAGCGTCGCCGAACACGCTCGCACCATTTTAGGCAACATTCAATCCTGCAAGCGCATCGTTCAGCAATTGTTGAGCTATGCCTCGCCGGGCCAGACCCACCGTATGTCACTGGACGTCGGGGCGAGCCTGGAAGAGACCGTTTCCCTCCTGCGGCCCATCGCCAGAAAGCACGGTGTCGACATCATCGTTCCCAACGGCCGCGCGCCGGTCATGGTCTACGCGGACCCCGACCAACTTCGCCAGGTCTTCACCAACCTCTTGATGAACGCCATGAAGGCCGTCGAAGACGCCTCGGTGCGCCGCATCGAAATCCACGTCGAGTGCCGGGGCAAGGTGGCCCTGGTCTCCTTCCGGGACACGGGGCCCGGCATTCTGCCTGAGCACCAGTCCCACGTTTTTGAGCCGTTCTTTACCACGCAGTCTGACGGTACCGGGCTGGGTCTTACCCTGGTCAAGGAGATCGTCGAACGCCACAAGGGACGAGTGTGGTTTGAAAGCCCGCCCGGGAAGGGCGCCTGGTTTTCTGTGGAGCTGCCGTTGTATGAATCGAGTGCTGATCGTTGAAGACGAGCCGGACGTGGGCCGCGGCATCCTGCTCGTCCTCGAAGCGGAGGGGATACGCGCCGAGACGGTCGGATCGGCCGAAGAAGCCCTGGTCAGGATCCAGCATTCCGCCTTTGATGTCCTCGTGACGGACTACAAGTTGGGCCGGATGGACGGCATCGAGCTGCTCAAACGAGTGAAGGTAGCCTGGCCGTCCACTCGAATCGTGGTCATCACCGCGTTCGGCACCATCGAAAAGGCGGTCGAGGCCATGTCCCACGGCGCGACCCGATACCTCACCAAGCCTTTCCAAGCCGCTGAACTGGTGTCCACCGTTCAGGAGGCGCTCGAGGAGACCACGCTCGCCCACCAGCTCGAGGAGTTGAGGGAGCGGCTCGCCCAGGAGGCGGGATACGGTGACATCATCACCCGGGACCGCCAGATGCTCGAGGTGCTGGCTGCGGTGGAGAAGATCGCTCCCACGGTCGCCCCGGTGCTCATCGAAGGCGAGACGGGCACCGGCAAGGAGTTGCTGGCGCGGCTTCTCCATCGCCGCAGCCCGCGGGCGCACAACGAATTCATCGCCATCAACACCAGCGCCCTGCCCGAGTCCCTCCTCGAGGCGGAGCTGTTCGGATACAGCAAGGGCGCCTTCACGGGCGCGTCATCCGACAAGAAGGGCTACCTCCTCGCCGCCGAAAAGGGGACCATCCTCCTGGATGAGGTCTGCAGCATGCCCCTGCCTTTCCAGGCCAAGCTCCTGCGGGTCCTGGAACAGATGGAAGTGACGCCCCTGGGCACCACCCAGCCGGTGAAGGCCGACTTCCGCGTGATCTGCGCCTCCAACCGATCCCTCAGCGACCTTGTTTCGGAAGAAAAATTCCGCGCGGACCTCTTCTACCGTCTTTCCGTTGTGCGGCTGAAGCTGCCCCCGCTGCGCGAGCGGCCCGGCGACATTCCTCTCCTCGCGGAGCACTTCGTGATGCGATGCGCCGAGCTGTACCCGATGCCCGCAAAGGTCATTGACCCCGCCTCTCACAAGCTGCTCGCTACCTACTCCTGGCCCGGAAACGTCCGCGAACTGTGGAACGTCATCCAGCACGCCTTCCTCTTGACAGAAGGCGAGACCATCAGCCCGTCCGACATCATCTTGCACCGCGTCCCTCTGCCCGCCAGCCTCGATGTGCCCTTCTTCTTCGACCTCCCCTATGAGAAGGCCAGGGAACAGGTGATGTCCACCTTCCAGCGCGAATACCTGAGCCGCCTCATCCAGAACAGCAGGGGCAACCTCTCGGAGGTCGGCCGGCGCAGCGGCCTCACCCGCACCGCGGTCTACAAGATCATCAAGAAGCTCGGACTGGAAGTGAGTTAGCCCGTTACGGGTTTGAATCGAAAGATGCTTCTCTCTTCTTGACGGGCCTGGCTTGGCGAAGCCGAAGCAGGCCCGTCTCTGAAATCCGCGGTGCCCGAAGGGCGGAGCGGATTTCATCAAAAGTTCAGGATCATCATCACGTAGATGAAATCCGCGTCGTCCTGAGCCCGCGCGGCACTGGTGCGCTGGACGTAATCACCCGCAAAAAAATGCGAGTAGCCGAACCAGAACGAAAAATGGCTGTTCAGATCATACGTCAGAAGCAAGTCCAGCTCCTGGCCCACCTCTGATCCGGATTGCCCGGTCTTGTCCTGCCGAACGACGTCGCCCAGTGCGTTGAACCAGGCATCCTTCTCTTCCACGAGCCAGAACCAGTGGTAATCGAGCTTGACCTTGAAGGCTTTGGCGGGCTTGAGGAGGAGGCTGACCGCCGGGTTGTGCAGGTTACGCAAGCTGAAAAAATCCATGTAGCCATAAAATTTGTGACTGGTGGGGAAGAGATTATCAAAAGTGCCCTCGTCCCCGTCGGCAGGGTCTTCGTCGCCGGTGGCGAAGCTGTATTCAGCGGCGACCCGAGGCTCGGCCCACTTTTCTTTGAAGGTATAACCGCCGCCCCAGTGGACCGCCCCGGCGAAGAAGTCATCGGTGCCGGAATCGCCGGCCTGAACGGCCCCCTCGAAGTCGTAGTCCCAGTTTTGGGCCACCGTCGCCTTCGTCCGCAATCCCAGCGTGTAGCCCGTGGAATCATCCCTCCGACCGTCTTCACCCATGACATCCTCCCGATGGCGAACGTAAGCGTAAGCGTCCACCACTCGGTTCTCCCATCGTGTCGTCGAAGCATGGATGCCGCTGAACAAGTCCTTGTGGCTCGGGTGGTTGAGATTCAGACGGTCGTGGATCACCTCCTCCGCAGCAAAGAGGTCCATCCGCCAGTTCTCCGGCTCGAGGATCAGTCGCGCCGAGTCGAACGTCCGGCCCACGTTCAACCAGTCGAATGCACCCACCAGCCGCTCGTCGCCAAAGACAATCTCCTGGCGGCCCAAGCGAAAAGTTAGGGCCGGCCCCACCGGCACCTTGAAGTCCAAATAGGCCTGCTGAAAGTCCATACGGTCCTCAAATCGGGGCGGGTCAGGATTCGCCCGAAGACCAAAGACTTCCGAATCCTGAAGCTGGACAAAAGCTCGAAAGTACTCGCGGACCGCCCAGTCCAGATTCAGTCGAACCCGAGTGAAATTCAAGGAGTCGTTGTTATCCGTCCCATCGTTGAAGTCGTAGTTGTTCCGTACCTCGTAACGGTCCCTGAGCTGGCCGCCCACGGTGAGTGAAGTTGGGCCGAGCGGAATTTTCTTCAAAGGAGACAGAATCTGATCCGATTCCTCCTGGTAATAACCCGCCGTCTCCGCCCGAAGCGAAGGAGCGGCAATCATGAGCCAGCAGGCGACCGGCGCGACAAGACCGATAGCCCACTTCTGCGCGATATGGACGCCAGACATAGTTTCCTCCCTGGAGTGGCCGGAGCAGCCCCTGAATTCTGACTTCACAGCTTGATCTGCAAGAATTGCCCGCGAGGGGCCTCGTGACATTTCAATCCGAACTCAGCGCAAGCCAGGTGCCGTTCCGAGCGGTTTTGACGTCCGTCTTGAATGGGATTCAACTCCAATCTGACCCGAATCCCCAGCAGGGTTCGTCGGCCCGCGGTCAGCACTCTCGCACGCCGGGTCGATTCTCACGAAGTAGCCGAACGGTCCCGGGGCCCGGTTGTCTACCCAGGTTTCGACTGCCTACCCGAGTTTACAGAATTCGACCCGTGTGCGGCTCATCGCAAGGAGGATGCTACCCGCAACCCAACAAGGCCCGGAAAGGTGTCAGGTGTCAGGAATCCCCGACACCTGACACCTGACACCTTTCAACATCTCCGCGCCGCGCCCGCCTTGGCGAACGCCCGGCGGGCATCGGGCAGAGAAGTCGCAGGCTGAGATTCTGACTCGAAAGGCGGTCTATCACCTCTCCCCGGCGAAAAGGTTCAACGCTCCCACGTAAGAGAACGGGGAACTGCATTTGCATCCTGGCCATTCCCCATCCCTACGCCTGGCTCATGCGGGCAGGCGGTGTGAACCGCGCGGGGACGTGTTTTGGCATAGGCCCGTCAATGTTTTCCGATGAAAGGGCGCAACATGCTTCAGACCCAGCGTGACCCGTCACACCTTTCCCGCCGCGACTTCATGAAAATTTCCGGAACGGCGGCGATGGCGGCCGGCGCCGCCCAGTTGTTCCCGGGCGAATTTGTTTCAGCCCAGGACCTCCCGCCAGCGGGCTCTGCCGCGGCCAAGAAGCAATTGCTGGCGCAGTGCCCCTATTGCGGCGTCGGATGCGGCACCATCATCCAGGTCGAAGGCGACACCATCATGGGCATGGTGCCCGACAAGGCCCACCCGACCAACAAAGGCATTCAGTGCATCAAGGGCCTCAACGCCTACGAGCCGGTCTACAAAGATCGCCTGGCGCGTTGTCTCATCCGCAAAGACATGAGCGATCCCCTGGCGGGCCACGTCTCCGACACGAAGGGGCGCTTCGACGGCGATGTCTTTCGGGAGGCCACCTACGAGGAAGCGGAGGAACTCGTTGCTGAAAAGATCGTCGCCATCATCAAGGCCAGCGGCGGCAACAGCATCGGCCTCAACGGGTCCGGCCAGCTCACCATGGAGGCCCAGTGGATCGAGAACATATTGATGAAAGGCATTCTGACCTCGAACTCCATCGAGGCCAATGCCCGGATGTGCATGACTTCCGCGGTCACGGGCTACCTGGCCACTTATGGCTCCGACACCCCGCCCACCTGCTATGACGACATCGAGCAGGCCGATTTCATCTCCTTCTGGGGCCACAACCCTCGCGAGGCGCACCCGGTCCTTTTCTGGCGCGTCGCTGACTACAAGAAGCAGAAGAACATCCCGACCCTCGTCAGCGACCCTCGGCGCACCGGCACGGTCACCGGCCTGGAGGACATCAACCCACGCAACTCGTATCACTTTCCGACGATTAACGGGGACATTTCCTATCTCAACGCCATCGCGCACGTCCTCTTGACGAAGCATCCGGACGCGGTGATGTCCGAGGCCTGGCTCGACGAGCACACGACCGGTTGGAAGGAGTACATTGAAGGCGTGAAGGCCCGGTATTCACCCCAGCAGGTGATCGAACGGCTTCGGATCATCGACCGCGGCCGGGTGACGGTGGAGGACATCGAGAGAATCGCACAGTTGTGGGCTGAAGCCTCCGTCAAGGGCCGCCAGCGCGGCCGGGGCGGCGTTCTCACCTTCTGGGGCATCGGTTACAACCAGATGCTCCACGGCCAGCACAACACCATTTCCATCGTCAACCTCCATCTGCTCACGGGCAACCTCGGCCGGCCCGGCTGCGGCTCGCACTCGCAAACCGGCCAGCCCAACGCGATGAGCGAGCGCCTCATGGGCGGCCTCACCGGGCGACTCCCCTTCAACAAGCCGCTCGCGGACGACTCCTGGCGCGGCTGGATGAACGCGTGCTGGCGTCTGCCCGAAGGCCGGCTCGATCTGACGGCCAAGGAAAAGAATCCCATGGTGCTGGGCATGCTGGAACGGGCGCTCAAGGGCGACCTCAAGGCCATGTTCTGGATTTACACCACGCACGTCCACCTGCCGGACCTGCAGACCCTGGTGCGTCCAGCCTTGACCAAGATGTTTTGCGTCGTTCAGGAAATCTATCGCCATGCGCCCAACGTCCTCTACGCGGACGTGGTCTTTCCGGCGATGACCTGGGGCGAATGGACCGGGGGCATCTACATCCAGAGCGAACGCAGGCTTTACGTCAACGATGGCGTCAGCGTGGCCCGCAACGAGCATGGCGAGGTGCTCCAGGAAGCACTGCCGGACATGGACTTGGCCATCGACAAGGCCAAGAGCATTGGCCGGAAGCTGGGCCTCGACGTAGACAAAATCCTGCCGTACCAAAAGACGCTCAAGAATGCTTACGGCCAGAAGTTCTACAATCCGGAGGAGGTTTTCCGAGACATCCTCATCGCCTCGAAGGGCTCGGATGCGGACCTGACCGGCATGCTGGAGGTGGAGGAGCGGGACGGCATCGGTCTCTACGAGCAGATTCGCCGGCTGCGGGGCATCCAGTGGCCGGCGCCTACTTACGAGGTCGCCAAGAAAGGCGGATCGCCCCGCCGATACATGGGCCAGGAAGAATGGAAGGACAGGCCCTATGGCCACTTCCCGCAGAGGGGCGGCAAGGCGCAGTTCAAGCTCTGCGAACAGAATTACGACACGCTCAAGGAGACCTGCGCCAAGCTCATGGCCATCGGCGAAAGCGTCGGAAAGCTCGTCCACCAGGGAGCGTCGATGAAGGACATCCTGGCCGCAGCCGAGAAGCAAACGTTCCTGATGGACAACCTCGCCTTGCTGAATCAGGCGCGCGATAACGCTCTCGTGCCGGAACTGCCTGACCTGGATTTCTACGACGACCCGGGAAAGACTCTGGCGGACGCCGGGAAGGAGAACAAGTTCCCCTTCTGGCTTGGCCTGGGCATCGTCTATGAGCATTTTCATTCCGCCAAGACGATCCGAGGCGCCACCACCCTGAAGCTCGTCCCCGAACAATACGTCGAGGTCAATGCCGAAGATGCCGGACGATACGGCCTCGAAGACGGTGAGAAGGTCAAAGTCGTCACACGCCGCGGCTTCTACGAGGCCCGCGTCTCCGTCGGAACAGACTCCATGGTCAAGCCGGCCCGCTCGGAGTGCCCGCCGGGCTACCTCTTCAGCCCCTGGAATCTCTCCGTGGCCGATAGCGCCGATCCCGCGAAGAACCGCTGGCTCGTCAACGCCACTAGCCATCGTGCCTGGGACCCGGTCTCCGGCCAGGCGGACTACAAGAAGCTCGCGGCGCGGCTCGAGAAGATTTGACGCGCCGCCCCGTGCCAACGGGACCCCTCCGGGAAGCAGCGCAAAAAAGCAGGAGAAATCCATTTTCAAGAGAACTGCGCACCCGCTGCGCGGACACCCGGTACAAAAGTTACAGCCTTAGACCTTGACTTGTCCCCTCCATGCGCATGACCCGAAGAGAGTTTGTGAAGAACACGGCCGCCGCCGGCGTCGTCTTGACTGCTGGCCTGGTTTCCCTTCGACCCGGCTTCGCACGCGCCGAGTGTATCCGCCCGCCCGGCAGCCTCCCGGAAGAGAGTTTCCTTTCCCGATGCATCCGCTGCGGGCGCTGTGCAGAGGCCTGCCCCAACCGCTGCATCACCCTGTTGACCGCCGGGGCCGGCAAGTCGTTTTCCGTTCTTCCCGGCCAGGGCGACCAGAGCACCCCGGTGATCTTCCCCCGCCAGCAGGCCTGCAATCTCTGCAACGGCGACAAAGGCGCCGAGCTGCTCTGCACCGCAGCCTGCCCCACGGGCGCGTTACAACTCGTCAAGAAGGACCCTGAGGAGATTCAGGCCAAAGTACGGATGGGCAAAGCGCGGGTCGATACCAACTTGTGCTACTCCTACAACGGCAAGTCCTGCGGCGTCTGCGTCCGCGCCTGCCCCTTCACTCGCCGGGCGCTCCGAGCCGGCATTCTGGAACAACCGCAGCTCGACCCTGATTACTGCGTCGGGTGCGGTCTCTGCGAGCGCGTCTGCATCCGCTACCCTCAGGCCATCACGGTTGTCCCCATCGCCAGGGGGAAGGTATGAGGGGGTGGTTATGAGGGTCCCCATTTGGCCCTGTCGGCGCTCCGTACAGGTGCTCGTGCTCCTCTCCCTTTTCGCCTTCCCACTCCTGGCGCGGTATCGCCATTACCTCTACGCCCGGCAACTCGACAAGCTCACGGAAAGCTGGAGCGGCACGGCACAAGGGAAACTCCTGAACGCCACCGATGCCGCGGTGCGCGTCGGCATCCCGGACGGCGAAGGCGGCGTGCCTTCCAGGCGCCCCCGCCGAGCCATCCTGGAACGGACCCAGAATTTCCATGGCTCAGCCTGGTCCGCCAGGGTCTTTGGAGTCTCGATGACGGACCCGCTTGCTGGGGCCGAATGCGCACTGGCTTCCCGCGCCTGCACGGGCGTCCTCCTCGTTGGGCTGGCCATCCCTCTGGTGGCTACGCTCCTTCTGGGCAGAATCTACTGCGGCTGGATATGCCCCATGGACATCCTCTTCGGCCTCGGCTTCAAAATCCGAAAGCTTCTCGAGCTCCTGGAAATTCGGCCATGGAGCGTCCGCTTCTGGAAGGGCAGCAAAGTTGTCCTGCTGGGCGTGGGCTTGCTCTTCGCGCTCGCCTGCGGACTGCCGCTGCTCCACTACCTCTACCCACCCGCGCTGCTCGGCCGGGAAGCCCACGGCTTCGTTACCGCTCTCTTCGACCGCGCCGAAAAGGGACACCTCGGGTGGGCCCTGGCGGGCATGACCGCCGCGAGCCTGTTCCTGCTCGGCCTGCTGCTGGCCGACATCGCCATGTCGCCGCGGTTCTGGTGCAACTGCCTTTGCCCGGGCGGCGCCCTCTACTCACTCCTCGGATGCTTCCGACTCCTGAAAGTGCGCCGGGACCCGGAGGCCTGCACCCTCTGCTCCCGGTGCAATGAGGTCTGCCCCAGGGCGCTCAAGCCCATGGTGGACCCGATCGGAATGGAGTGTGACAACTGCGGCCTCTGCGTGGAGGTCTGTCCGTCCCAATCCCTCGCCTTCCGCATGGCCCTCAAAGACAACGGCTTCCCCGCCCCCGGCGTAAGAAACGCTCCAAGGGAAGAGAAGAAGCTGGCCGCGGCCCCGAAGAACGTGGTGACCGCCGCCTTGCTGGGTCTGGCCTGGCTCAGCATCGATTCCACTCAGGCTCATCACATCCTCGGCCTCCCCCACTACTGCTACGACAAGGATTATCCCCAAACGCCCGTCCTGAAACTGGTGGAAAACGTCGGCAATTGGGAAGTCCAACTCACCGGATTTCCCGGCAACCCCAAGCCCGGAATGCGCACGCACCTCACTGTCTACATCACGGACCGGACGACTCGCTCCGTTTATTCCAAGCCGCTTACCCTTTCCGTCCATAGGCAGCTCGTCTTGGGACGAGAGGAACGGGTCTACGGGCCGGAAGAGGCGATGTCGAGCCAGAATCTCTTCAAGCTCTATCCAACCTATCCGGCGGACGGCAACTACCAGGTCACCCTTTCCTTCGAGGACGGCGAAGGCCTGTCCACCCTGCGGTTTCCGCTGGTCGTGGGCGAGCCCGGATCGCCCTGGGCCGTGGTCTTCGGGTCGGCAGGGGGACTGGCCTGTTTCCTCGTCGTGGTCCGCGCGGTCCGGATCAAGAGAGCACGAAGAAGGGCGACGCCCGTGGCGGTGACACCATGAGGAAGCATCCCATCCTCCTCCTTCCCTGGCTTCTCCTCTTCCTGGCCCTCGCGTGGCTCGGATGGGACCACGGCCGCGCCCGAACCGGCGAGAGTCTGCCGGAAGCCTCCCCGGGCGTTCCGCCGGCCGCCCCCGTTGCCGTCCGCCCTGAGGCCGATGCGGCTGCCAGGGATGTCGTTTGCGGGATGGAAATCCGGAAGAGCCTTTCGTACCGGGTCTCCCTTCCGGGCCAGGACTATTTTTTTTGCAGCGAAGACTGCCGGGCCGAATTCAAGAATCAGCCGGAGAAGTGGATGAGCGCCGGAAGCCGCCGCCAGGGCGCACATGCCATGCGGGGTCTGCCCATCCGCATCTATCAGTGGGGCGTCGTTCTCGTGATGGTGATTTCTTTTGGGACCTTCGAATGGGTCTCTTGGAAACGGCGTCCGGCGGCCTTCGCGCCTGCCCCGAGCCAGGGGCATCCCAGGCGAATCGACCTCACGGCGTGGAGGCCGTTGAGGCGCTCGCTCCAGTGGCCGTACCTGCGCCCGATCGCCCAGGCCATCGCCGCCGGGCTCTTCCTGGTCGTGGTTGCCGCCGGGCTTTTCGGCAATCAGAGCCCGGCGATGAATATCGCCCCGCTGCTGACCTGGACGATCTGGTGGGTGGGATTGGTCTTCCTGGTGCTGTTCCTGGGCAAGGCCTGGTGCTTCGTGTGCCCCTGGGACGCCATCGCTACCTGGATGGAGCGACTCCGCTTTTGCAGCCCGAGGCGCTCCGGCCTTGGCCTGCAGATGAAGTGGCCCAGAAGCCTGCGGAACATCTGGCCCGCGGTGGGCCTCTTCGTCCTCCTCACCTGGGTCGAACTGGGAGCAGGCATCACGCTCATTCCTCGCGCCACGGCCTACCTCGGGCTCATGATGCTCGGTCTGGCCATTGCGTGCGTCTTTCTGTTCGAGCGCAAAGCGTTTTGCCGCTATGCCTGCCTGGTGGGAAGGGTCTCCGGCCTCTATTCGCTCTTCTCGAGCCTGGAACTGCGCGCCCGAGACGCAAACACCTGCGCCTCCTGCCGCACCTCGCCTTGCTTTCGGGGCAACGACCGGGGAGACGGATGCCCCACTTTCGAGCTCCCCCGGACGATGACGCTGAACACCTACTGCATTCTGTGCACGGAATGCTTGAAGACGTGCCCGCACGACAACCTCTCGATTCGTCTCCGGCCGTGGGGCGAGGACCTGGCCCATGAGGGGAAACCCCGCACCGATGAGGCCTTCCTTTCCATCATCCTGCTCGCGATGACCGGCCTCCACGGCCTGACCATGACGCCGCGGTGGCCGGAATGGAACGAAGCCCTTTCAGCGACGTGGGGCGTCTCTCCGCGGGTCTCGTTCAGCCTGCTCATGGCGCTCATCCTGGCTGCGCCCATGCTTCTTTTCGCCGCGCTGGCCGGGGTCTCCTCGCTCTGGAGCGCGCCGCACGGGATGCGCACTCTTTTCATCCATTACGCCTACGCCCTCTTGCCCATCGCTCTCTTCTACCATCTCGCACACAACGCTGGGCATTTCCTGCTGGAAGGCCCGAAGGCGGCAGCCCTGGCCTCGGACCCCTTCGGCTGGGGATGGAATCTCTTCAGCACGGCGCGGTCGCACTTCGGACCCCTCGTCTCACTCGAAGGCCTCTGGATCATTCAGGTCGGCCTGGTCGTCACCGGACACCTCTACAGCCTCTGGATTACGGAGAAGACCACCCGCCGGCTCATACCGGACCGCCGGGCAGCCGTGTTCAGCCAGTTGCCCATGCTGGCCGCCATGGTCGCCTTCAGCGTCTTCAGCCTCTGGCTGTTGAAGCAGCCGATGGAAATGCGTCTCTCCGCCATGTGAGGTGGCGCCTCGCCCACCAGAATGGAACGACCCATCTCTCGTCAAGAATTCATGAGGATCAGCCTTGGAGAAGCCGCACGGGGGCTGGCTGTCCTCCTTGAAGCCCTGAGCGGGCCCGTCGTTGCCGCGGCGCGCGCGGGAACGAGTCCGATACTCGGGCTCGCAGAAGCCCGTCCACGAGTTCTCCGCCCGCCCGGCGCGGTCCCGGAGTCCCAGTTCGGCCAGGCCTGCACCCGGTGTGACGCCTGCATCCGCGCTTGCCCGCACGGCGTGGTTCGCAAGGCCGGGCCCGAATTCGGTCCGGACCTCTTCGAGACCCCGGTCGTCGTGCCTCGGGAGAACCCCTGCCGGATGTGCGCCGATGTTCCCTGCATCCGGAGCTGCAAGGCGGGCGCCCTCGCACGGCCGAACCCGGGCCCCGTCAAGATCGGCACGGCGATTGTAGGAGTTGAGAAGTGCTACCTGGCCCGTGGCCAGCCTTGCGATTACTGCCTCAAGCATTGCCCGGTCCGCCCCCGCGCGATCCGGGCGGGGCCCCCGGGCCGGCCCCCCGCGGTGGACGCTTCGGCCTGCACGGGCTGCGGTGTTTGCGTCCAGATTTGCCCCGCGGAGGCCATCGAGGTCGAGCCTAACCGATGAGACCCTCGCTTGAGATTTCGAGCCTGTGGATGGCGTTCCAGCTCGCGGGCTGGTCGTCGCCCGCGTCCCTCGGGGCCGCCGAGTCGCCCGCCTCGATGGAATCCGCCGGGCCCGCCGCTGAACATCAACCCCTCTCCGCCTTCCAGCAGCAGGCCGCCCTCTTCCATCAAAAATGCGCCCGATGCCATACGGTCGGCCGCGGCGATCGCGTGGGACCCGATTTGCGCGGGGTCACTCGAAGGCGGGACAAAGAGTGGCTCGTCGGCCTGATCCTGGACCCGGAAACAGTCCTCGAGAGCGATCCGGTGGCCCGGGACCTGATGAAGCAATTCAACGGGGTGCGCATGGAGAACGCGGGGCTGACTCGCTCACAGGCCGAGTCGCTCCTGGAATATATCCAGACCGCCAGCGAGGGCCCCGCGGATGAAGACGGCGAGCCGCCGGAGGCTGCCGAAGAAAAACTCCACACCAGGATTTCGGGACCGGATGAAGGCTTTGGAACGCCCGCCCTTGGCCTCGCCGGCTTGGGCTTCCTCTTGGTTCTCTCCGCCTTTCTCTGGCGGTCCGCTGGTCGTCCCGCCGCCCTGACCGTCCTCGTGCTGGCCGCGGGCGACGCCTATTGGACCCTGGGCGGCCACCGGTATCATCGCCTGCCGGGCAATCACCAGGGCTACCAACCCGTCCAACCCATCCTCTTCTCCCACGCGCTCCACGCAGGGAAGCTGGAGATTTCTTGCCTTTATTGCCATCACGGCGCCGAGAAGGGTCCCGTGGCCGGCGTGCCCGCCGTCCAGCTCTGCATGAATTGCCACAACGTGGTCAAGAAGCCGGCGGATGCCCAGAAGCCGTCGAAGGAACTGGAGAAACTCTTGGCCGTATGGGAGGCCCGAAAAGACGCTGCGCCCCGGTCCATCGAGTGGGTCCGAGTCCATCGCCTTCCGGATTTCGTCTTCTTCGATCACCAGGTTCACGTCCAAAATCGCGTTCAGTGCCAGGAGTGCCATGGCCCCGTAGAAACCATGGAGCGCCTGCGCCAGGCCAGCGACCTTTCCATGGGCTGGTGCGTCAATTGCCACCGTCACCGGGGCGGGCGGCCGCCGACCCACTGGAAGAGGGCCGAGGCCACATTGGATTGCACCGCGTGTCACCTGTGAACAGATACCCGGAATTCAAAAAGGATATGAAGACCCTCGAGACCGAAGACGCCCGGGACGGCATACGCCGGAGACAGTTTCTGGAAATCCTGGCCTCCAGCTTCACAGCGATGTCTCTGAGCGGGTGTGGCTTTCGTCCCCCAAAGGAAAAAATCATCCCGTACCTCGAGCAGCCTGAAGACGTGCTGCCTGGCGTGGCGCAGGGGTACGCGTCGACGTGCGGATGCTGCCCCGCGGCCTGTGGAATGCTCGTGAAGTGCCGTGACGGCCGCCCCATCAAGCTCGAAGGCAACCCTCAGCATCCGCTCTCACACGGCGGCCTCTGCGCCCGCGGACACGCCGGCCTCCTCGACCTTTACGATTCCGAGCGACTCCGGGGACCCCTCGCCCATGGGTTGCCCTCGTCCTGGCCATTGGTCGATGCCGAGATTCTCCGGCAGTTGGCCGGAATCCGGGAACAGAACGGCCCCATCCGCATCTTGAGCCGCACGGTGACCAGTCCCACGCTCCGGCAGGCCATAGCCGAATTCAGCCGGGTCTTTCCCACGACGCGCCATGTGACCAGCGATCCGGTCTCTTCTTCCGCCATCCTGGAGGCCCACCGCCGCACCCACGGCGAGCGGGCTTTGCCCGGCTATCGCTTCGAAAGGGCGAAGGTCATCGTGAGCTTCGATGCGGATTTCCTCGGCACCTGGATTTCGCCCGTGGAATTCACCCGCGGGTGGGCCCAGGGCCGCAGGCTGGGCCTGGAGCGTTCGACCGTATCCTGGCACGTTCAATGCGAAGCACGGCAGTCGCTCACCGGCGGCAACGCCGATCTCCGCATCCCGATCCGGCCCTCGGACCTCCTGGCCGCCGTCCTCGACTTGGGCAGCCGGGTGGCCCGCCGGCTTCGCTTCGAGTCGGGCGAAAAACTCCTGGCTTCCGGCGAACCCTCTGCCATCCCGCCCGAGACCCTGGACCGCATCGCCGAGCGGCTTGTAGACCATCTCGGCCGCAGCTTGGTCGTCAGCGGATCGAACGACCTCGACGTCCAGTTGGCCGTCAATTTCATCAATCATCTCCTCAACAACTATGGGAACACGCTGGACCTTTCCCAGCCGTCCCTCCAGCAGGAGGGAAACGACGAAGCATGGGACGCTCTGGTCAGCGACATGGAGGAGGCGAAGGTCTCGGCGCTGATCCTCCTGGACGCGAACCCGGCTTACGAGCATCCCCGGCGCGAGGCCTTCCGGCGCGGACTCGCGAAGGTGCGGCTGACCCTGTCGCTGGCACCTCGAAAGGATGAGACCGCGTCGCTGGTGGGATTTGTGTGTCCCGATCACCACTTCCTGGAATCCTGGGGCGACGCTCATCCGCACCTCGGCGTCTACAGCACGGCTCAGCCCGCCGTCGCCCCGCTCTTCAATACCCGGGCGGCCACGGAGAGCCTCCTGACCTGGTCGGGCATCCCGTCGACGGCCTATGACTTTCTCCGGAAGTACTGGAGAGAGAATCTATTCCCGCGCCAGAAGAGGTGGGAGGACTTCGAGGCCTTCTGGGACAACGCGCTCCATGAGGGCGTCACCCTGATCGAGGAGGAGCGCCTCAAGCCCGCGGCGTTCAACCTCCAGGCGATGGCGGACCTCCGGCCCATCCGGCCGCCCGTCGCCGCCGGCGAGCTCGAGTTGGTGGTTCATCCGGGCATCCCTCTGGGGGACGGCCGCCAGGCCAATAATCCCTGGCTTCAAGAGCTCCCGGACCCGATCACCAAGGTCACCTGGGGCAACGTCGCTTCCCTGTCCGCCGCTTCGGCCAGGAGTCTGGGGGTTGTCGAAGGCCGAATCGTGGAAATCGCAGCGGGAGACCGGGCCGTCCGACTCCCCGTGCACATCCAGCCCGGCATGCCTCCGAACGTGGTGGCCATCGCCCTGGGTTATGGGCGCTGGGCCGCCGGGAAGATCGCGGCCAATGAGCCCATCCGCAAGATGCTGCCCATCGAGCGGGAAAGCCCCGGCGGAGAGGACCTCTATCCCTTCCTCGGGACCCCCAGCGTCCGCATCACGCCGACGGGCCAAATGGCCGCCCTGGCCAAGACACAGACCTACGATTACCAGGCCCCGCCCGGGAACGGCCGCCCCCGGCCGCTCGCCCGGGAAGCGACGCCGGAACAGGCCGTTCCCGAGGCAGGCCCCCAGCCCCCGGGCCACTCGGAGGACCCCGCGGAGGGGCCTGCTCTCTGGCCGGCACACGAATATCCCGGCCACCGGTGGGCCATGGCGATCGACCTCAACGCCTGCACGGGATGCTCGGCCTGCGTTGTGGCCTGCCAGGCGGAGAACAACATACCCGTGGTCGGCAAGGCCGAAATCCGGAAGAAACGGGACATGCACTGGATTCGGATCGACCGCTATTACAGCGGATCGGAGAGCAACCCGGAGGAGAACCCGTCCGTCTCCTTCCAGCCCTTGTTGTGCCAGCATTGCGAGAATGCGCCCTGCGAAACGGTCTGCCCGGTCCTCGCCACGTTGCACAGCTCGGAAGGCCTCAACATGCAGGTCTATAACCGGTGCGTGGGGACTCGTTATTGCGCCAACAATTGCCCCTACAAGACGCGCCGCTTCAACTGGTTCGACTACGCCCACAACGACCTGCTCCAGAACCTCGCCCTCAACCCGGACGTCACGGTGCGCACCCGGGGCATCATGGAGAAGTGCTCCTTCTGCGCCCAGCGCATTGCCGAGGCGAAAGCCAGGGCCAGGAGCGAGGGGCGGCGAGTCGTCGACGGCGAGGTCCAGCCCGCTTGCGTGCAGAGCTGTCCGAGCGCCGCCCTGGTCTTTGGCGACATTCGAGACCCTCGGAGTCGGGTGGCGAGGGCGGCAACATCCGGTCGGGCTTATGCCCTCCTCTCCGAGGTCGGCACGAAGCCGTCCATCACCTACCTGGCCAGAGTCCGGGACCGGGGGGTCTAGTGAAATCCGCTGCGCCCTCCGGGCCACGCGGATTTCAGAGCCAGGGTTGGGCCGGCTTCGCCGGCCCAACCCTGGCGGAAAAGGATACAGGCCAACATGGAAACCCGTCCCAGTGAGCTTGCTGTCGCGCCCGTGGAGGCTGGCGGCCATCCTCCGGAGTGGGCCTTGTCGCCGCACCCGCCCCTGGTGGACGGCGAAAAGTCCCTCCACCAGGTGACGGAAGACGTCGTGTCGCCCCTGGAGCGCTTTCCTGGCCCCGCCTGGTACGCCGGATTCCTGCTCTCCGCGGCCGCTTTCCTCCTGGGCGTCATCTTGGTGACCCATGAAATCTGGACGGGGATCGGCACCTGGGGCCTCAACACGACCGTGGGATGGGGCTGGGACATCACCAACTTCGTCTTCTGGATCGGGATCGGGCACGCCGGCACCCTCATCTCCGCCATCCTCTTCCTCTTCCGGCAGCGTTGGCGCACCGCCGTCAATCGGGCCGCCGAAGCGATGACGCTCTTCGCCGTGATGTGCGCCGGAGTCTTTCCCCTGATCCACATGGGCCGGCCCTGGCTCGCCTACTGGGTCTTCCCGTACCCGAACCACCGAGGCCCCCTCTGGGTCAATTTCCGATCCCCTCTCCTCTGGGACGTCTTTGCCATCAGCACCTACTTCCTCGTCTCGGCCACGTTCTGGTATCTCGGCCTCCTGCCGGACCTCGCCAGCGTGCGGGATCGCTGCAAACCCGGACTGAGGAGAACGATCTTCCAGCTCGCCAGCCTGGGATGGAGCGGCTCCGGCCGGACCTGGGCCCGCTACGAGACGGTTTACCTCCTGCTCGCCGGGCTGGCCACCCCTCTGGTCTTCTCCGTGCACACCATCGTCAGTTTCGACTTCGCCACCTCGATCGTGCCGGGTTGGCACACGACGATCTTCCCGCCCTACTTCGTCTGCGGGGCCATCTTCTCCGGCCTGGCCATGGTCCTGACCCTCATGATCGTGGCCCGGAAAGTCATGCGGTTCGAAGCCTACATCACCACGCGACACCTCGATGCCCTGTCCCGGCTCGTCCTGCTGACTTCGTGCATCGTCACGCTGGCCTACCTCACCGAGTTCTTCATGGCCTGGTACAGCGCCAACCCTTACGAGCGGTTCGCCTTCCTCAACCGGGCGGCCGGCCCCTACGGCTGGGCCTTCGCCATCATGATCGCCTGCAACGTCGCCGTCCCCCAGCTTCTCTGGTTTCGAGGCATTCGCACCTCGCCCGCCCTCCTTTTCCCGATTTCCATCCTGATCAACCTCGGGATGTGGTTCGAGCGATTCGTCATCATCACCACCTCTTTGCACCGCGACTACCTCCCTTCGAGCTGGAGCCTGTACGCCCCGACCTACGTCGAGGTCGGCACCTTCGTGGGAAGCTTCGGACTCTTCTTCACCTGTTTCTTCCTCTTCTGCCGCTTCGTGCCCATGATCGCGGCGTCAGAAATCAAAGGAGTCCTCCATGATGGCCGAACGCCTGGCCCCGCCGCCCCGCCGCATTAAGCTGCTGGTCGGAGTCTTTGAACAGGAAACCGGGCTGCTCGCGGCCGCCCGGGCCGCCCGGGAACAGAACCTCCCCGTCTATGACGCCTACACGCCCTACGCCGTCCATGGACTCGATGCCGCCATGGGCCTTCCCCGCACGCGGCTGCCGACCGTCTGCTTCTTCTGCGGGTTGGCCGGCCTCGCGGCGGCGCTCGCCTTTCAGCTCTGGACCGCCACATCGAACTGGCCCATGAACGTGGGAGGAAAACCCTTCCACTCCCTGCCCGCACTCGTCCCCGTCTCTTTCGAGACCGCCGTGCTGCTGGCCTCACTGGCGACCGTGCTCGCCTTCTTCCTCCGGGCCAGGCTCTGGCCGGGAAGAAGCCCCGTCTCCCTGGCGAACGGCGTCACGGACGACCGATTCGTGCTGGCGCTCGGGCCGGCGGTCACGTTCGACCCCCGGGCCGGGGAGGTGCTCCGGCAGCACGGGGCCGTCGAGATTCGAGAGATCGAGGCCGCGCCATGAAGACCACTACCGTCCCGCTGGCCCTGCTGGCCCTCTTCCTGGTCCTCGCCGCCGCGACGCAGCGCGACCTCACCCTGCCCAATCGGGAGATGTTCACCGAGATGGTCCGATCCCCGGCCTTCCAGTCCCAGAGCGCCAACCCGGTCTTCAGGGATGGGCGAACACTCCAGCCGCCGGTGCGGGGCACCGTGCCGCGGGGAAAGCGGCCCCTCCATTTCTCGGACAGCGCCGAGGACCGGCGAAGGGCCGGCTCCGAATGGATGAACCCGGTGGAAAAGTCCCTGGAAGCGCTTACTCGGGGCCAGGGCGTCTATGAACAGTTCTGCCGCCATTGCCACGGCGCGGCCGGGCGAGGCGACGGCGCGGTCGCCCGAGCGGTCCCGACCTTCTCCATGCCCCTCCATGGCAAGGCCACGGCCGACCTGCCCGATGGGGAGATGTTCCACATTCTCACCTTCGGCCGAAATCATATGCCTTCCCACTCCTCCCAGATTTCACCGGAGGATCGCTGGAAAGTCGTCCATTTCCTCCGGGAGCTGCAGAGGAAGGAGAAGGCCAGACTCATCCGCCTCGGCCTGCTCTACGAAGAGGAGAAAGACCCGAGGCGCTTCGGCGTCGTGTCTCCGGAATACGGCCGGGAGCTCTACGACCTGAACTGTTCCACCTGCCACGGCCCCGACGGACTGAACCCGGTCCGGGGCGTGCCCACGCTGAACCATCCCCGGGTCCTGGCCATTGCGGACGAGGATTACTACCTGGACATCATCACGCATGGCCGAAAAGGCACGCCGATGCCCGCCTGGAAAGCCGCACTCACGCCGACGCAGATTCAAAGCCTCGTGAAATACATCCGCTCCTGGTTTCCAGCAGGCCTGGATCGCACGCGGGTGGCCCGCGAACGGGGCAGTGTCCCTCGCGGCCGTGCCCTGTTCCGCGGCAATTGCGCGCCCTGCCACGGCCCGCGCGGGCAAGGAGGAATCGGCAATTCGCTCTCTTCCCCTTCGTTCCTCGCCCTCGCTTCGGACGATTTCTTGAGGGATACCATCGCACTCGGACGCAAACACACGGCCATGCCCGCTGGCCTCAACCTCGCCAGCGAGGACATCTCGGACATCCTGGCGTTCATCCGGTCCTGGAGTCCGCCCAAGCATTCCTATGAGGAAGTGGCCCGCCGGATTCCCCACGCCTCCGCCAAAATGGGCAGGAAAATCTACTCGGCCCGATGCGCTTCCTGCCATGGCAAGGAAGGCGAGGGCGGCATAGGCTCCCGGCTTCACAGCGGCAGCTTCCTCGCCCTGGCGGACAATCAGTTCCTCTATCGGGCCATCGCCGAAGGCCGGCCCGGCACGGCCATGCCCGCCTGGCAGTTCCTCGATAACGCCGACGTGGCCGACCTGATCGCTCACCTCCGGTCCTGGCAGAAAACACCCGCCGCGCCGCCATCGAACGGCGTCCGGCGTGGCAGGCCGGAGTTTGGCGAGCTGCTGTACCACATGGCGTGCGTGGGTTGCCACGGGCCCGGTGGCCGTGGCGGCACGGGAGGGCAGATCGGCAATCCCGTCTTCCTGTCGAGCGCCAGCGACGAGTTCCTCTGGCGGACCATCGCCTACGGCAAGGAAGGCACGGCCATGCGCGGCTTCCTCAAGGACGTGCCTGGCGGCGCCCTCATGCCCCTCGCCTCGTCTGACATCGACCATCTCGTCGCCTGGCTGCGCCAGTTGCAGGCCCTGCCGAGGGTCGAGCCGCTGGCGAGGCCCGTCATCGCCTCTTCCCTCGAGCTCGGGCGCGAAATCTATGAGAAAAAAGCCGGTTGCGCGAATTGCCATGGGATCGATGGACAGGGCGGCAGCGGGCCAGCCCTCGGCAACCCCGATTTCCTGAGAGTCGTGCCCGACGGCTACCTCGTGGCCACCGTGATCCTCGGCCGGGAAAATACCGAAATGCTCTCCTTCTACCGCGGTGGTAGCGTCCAGTTGACCATGGAGGAGGTGGAAAACGTGGCCGGTTACGTGCGCCAATTCCAGAACGCCAGGTCCACTCGACGCAGAGAGGTCGACCGGTCGTCCGCCGCGGCCGCTCAGGGCAGAATGCTCTGGGACTCCCACTGCGCGAGCTGCCACGGAAGCGAAGGAAAAGGCCCGCAGGAGATGCAACGCGTCGCCGGATACGCTCCCTCCATCCATAACCAGGAATTCCTGCTGGCCGCCGACGACAGCTTCCTGCTCGCCACCGTGGCCATGGGCCGGCCCGGAACGCCCATGCGGCCCTTCGCCCGCGGCGGCAGCGGCATCTCGGACCTCTCCACCGAGGACATCCGAAGAATCGTTGCCTTCATCCGATCCTGGGAGAAACCAAGAAAGTGAATCCCCTAAGCCGCTCGCTCCTCGGCCGACGCGGCCGGCTCATCCTGGCCGGCATCGCCGCACTGGGTCTCGTCACCTTCGCCGGCGGCCTGAAGTCCGATCCGCAGCGGACCTGGCTCAATTTCCTGCTCTGCAGCTTCTACTTCCTCTCCCTGAGCGTGGCCTCCGCCGCCTTCATCGCCATCCACACGGCAGCTCGGGCAACGTGGCCCCAGGCCCTGCGGCCCATCCCCGAAGCCATGACCGCCTATCTGCCCCTCGGCGCACTCCTCATGCTCTGCCTCTCCTTCGGACTCCCCACCCTCTATGAGTGGTCCCATGCCGAGACGGTGGCGAGCGACCCCATCCTCCAGGCCAAGAGCCCTTTCCTCGATCCCTCGGCCTTCCAAATCCGCATGACGCTCTACCTCGCCCTCTGGATCGGGCTGACCCTGCTGCTCGTCCGGCGGCCGCGGCCAGGGGAACAGGGGCACGGCGGACGCCGCGCTGGGCCGGGCGTCGGGACCTCCGCGCTCTTCCTGGTGCTGTTCGCCTTGTCCTTCTCCCTGGCCAGCGTGGATTGGCTCATGTCGCTCGAACCTCACTGGTACAGCACCCTGTTCCCCTGGTACGTGTTCACCGGCACGCTGGTCAACGTCACCGCCGTCGCCACTCTCCTCCTCATCCTCCTCCGGCGCAAGGGTCTCTTCCAGGATGTGCGCGAAGATCATTTCCACGACCTGGGTAAATACCTCTTCGGCTTCAGCTTCTTCTGGGGCTACCTCTGGTTCTGCCAGTTCCTCCTGATCTGGTACAGCAACATCCCCGAAGAGGCCGTCTATTACGTCCGGCGCATGGAACAGGGTTGGTTCGCCCCGTTCCTGATCAATCCTCTGATCCTCTTCGCCGTGCCCTTCTGCTGCCTCCTGCCCGCCCGCTTCAAAAAGACTCAACACGTCCTCCTGCCGGTGTGCCTGCTGTTGATCATCGGGCACTGGTTGGACCTCTACCTCATGGTCATGCCTTCCTTCTTTCCCACGGGCCCCAGGGCAGGCCTGATCGAGGCGGGTCTCTTCTTGGGCTTCGCCAGCCTTTACCTGCTCCGTTTCGACCACGCCTTGAGCCGCGCTTCCAGCCCGGCGGCCAACGCTCCCTTTCCCATCCCCGATGCCGCACGTGCTGCCGCACCTGCGGCATTTCGGACTTAACGCGCCGCACCGCGATGGGCGTCACTTCTTCCGGATGCGCACGTATGTCCCTGAGTGGGGGATGTTTACGGGGATGGATAGGAAGATGGGCATTCCAACAGAGGAAAGTGCCAACTACTTATTCGCGGGGAATAACCCACTTTCATTTGAAGACCCTCTCGGTCTTGACGCCGTAGGGATTCGCCCCGACAGGCGGGCGTACTGGGAGTTCGAAGACGGCACCCAGGTGGAAATAGGGAGCGCGACACTGTCCGGGGTCCGATACGACCCTTATGTGGCCCATTTGTATCCATTCTGGGGTGGCGGGAGTGTTTCATTCCTGTAGCTTCAGTCCGAAGCTCGGGATGTGAACGAAGTTTTTGCCGACCTTGAGAAACTTCCAGTCCGAAGAAGACGCGGGTATCTCGGTTTTGTGCTGGCGCGGGTGCAGAGCGCTGAGGAATTCGGTGGGGCCGAGGATCCGAGCAGGGTTCTGGGATTCAAAAAAGGACTTCGCGAGGGCGCCCGAGGCCCCCTGATCAAGCTCGGGACTGGCGGGCTGCTCGTGGCGACGGCGCCGGTGTCTGCCCCGGTGCTATTCGGCGTCTCGGCCATTGAGGGCGGTGCTTTACTGGGTGCAGGCCTCACGGTCACCGGCGACTCGAACGGGTCCTTCACCTACACGCACGACTATACGGCCGTGGACGACGAGGGCGGCGTCCTCGAGGAGAGGCGCTCCGGCGGCGGCGAGGTCTTCACGCGCACCACCATCCATGATTACGTCGGCCGCGTCACCGAGGAGTCCTGGGACGATACGCTCATCGTCCGGCGGCAGTTCGATGAGGCCGGCCGCGCCTTTTGGGAGGTTGGTGGTTGGTGGAAAAGAGGAAGAGGGAGAGGTTGATGGTTGATGGTTGATGGTAACAGGCAGACTCAATCGGAAGGTATCTGCTCTGGTCCGAATCCGCTCCACCAACCACGAACCGATTCAACATCGTCCGCTGGGTGTAGGGAAGTCGTCTAGTGATGGCAGCGAGGTGAAGGAAGCGGCCAAGGTCGATGCGCCGGCAACACTCGCCTTCACGTCGATGTCATTGGGCATCCTGAGCACCACGGGCGCGAGCACGGCTTCGGCGATCTTCGACAACTTCGGAGTCGGCGGTCTCTGCCCCAAGAATGGCGTCTCACATCGCAACATCGGGGTGAGAATCGGTCGGTGGTTGGTCGTTCGTGAATGATGCGCACGGATTACCCATTCTGAATTCTGAAGTCCCTCGTCCTCTTGTCCCCAGGTCCCTTTCTGATCGCTTCCTGCTTCTCGCTCCTTGCTTCTCCCTTCCCCCTCCTCCCTGGCATCTGACACATCGACAACTCCCCGCTTCGCTTCGGGGCAAGCTCCCACACACCCGTGCCCCACACCTGCGGGTCCCTTGTCCCCTTGTCCATGGTCCCTCGTCCCTGGTCCCTTTCCGTCCGCTACTCGCTCCCTGTACTCGCTCCCTGCTCCCCTCTTCTTGCTTCTTTGATGCATGCGTCTCTTGCGTTTCTTAGCTCTCGTGCGTTTAATGGTTCAGAAATCCATTCGATGTGACCCTTGATGAAGAGGACTTGCCGTGCGTGAAAAACGTGTGTTCATTCAGGACTTCACCCGCAAGGAGTTCCGGGACCTTCTGTCCGCCGGAACGATCCAGGCCGCGCTGGTGCCTACCGGCACGACGGAGCAACACGAGGAGCATCTCGAGATGGCCCACGACGCGGCCAGCGCCGAATACATGGCCCGGGAAGTGGCCCTGCGGCTGCACCCCAGGGTCGTCGTTGCTCCGACGGTGACCGTGGGCGTCTCCGAGCACCACATGCCCCACAAGGGCACGCTCACGGTCCGCGTCGGCACGTTTCTCGATTACGTCTTCGACATCTGCGAGAGCATCGCCCGGGCCGGCATCCGCAACATCCTCATCGTCAACGGGCACGGTGGCCACATGAATTGCCTCAGCCACGAGGTGGTGCGCTACCGCCAGCTCACCCGCGCCAATATCGTTTATTGCTCCTACTGGGACATCTATACGTCCGAGGAGGCCTACGCGCTGATGGAGAGCAAGCGGCTGCCCGGACACGCTCAGGAATACGAGACCTCCTTCGGCCTGGCGGCCTTCCCCGAACGCGTCCACTGGGATGCGGTGACCGATCCGGAGGCGAAGCTGGCGACCGCCGAGAAGGGCCGCAAGGTCATTGCCATCGCCGTGGACCGCGTTTCGGACCTCGTTCAGCGGATGATCGCCGGCGAGACGCCGCAGGTGCAGCCGCACTCGTTCCGGCCCGCCGGGGTCCTGGTCGGCCCCCAGCACTTCCCCTACCAATCGCCGAGGACGGTCTGAGCGACGGATGCCGCAGGAAGACCTCTACAAGATTCCGGAAAAGGACGGGGATGTCCTCGTCGTCCCCGGCCTCGATGAACTTCCGGGCCACGTGCACGCCAACCGCGAGCTCCTGGATCGGCTCGACGTACGCGTCCACGGCCAGCCGTTCTCGCAACTTCGGCTCGACGCCCGGCGCGAAGCGCTGGCCGTCGCCCTGCCGGGCCGGGGCGATGCAGGCCCACTCGATCCGGCCCGCCCGTTCATCCTGAGCGGACACCAGCCGGAGTTCCTGCATCCCGGCATCTGGCTCAAGAATCACCTTGCGGCATCGCTTGCCCGGCGACTCCGCGGAATCGCCGGTCATCTTATCGTCGACAGCGATGTTCCGGATCAGCACCACATCCACTTTCCAGTCATCCGCTCGGGCGAGGTCCGAATCCGCCAGCTTCGAATCCTGGAGGACCGGCCCGGCGTTGCCTACGAGGAGCTCCGGATGGGAGACGGCGCGGACTTTGAGGAGGTCCGGCAGGCGGTCCGGGACTCCTCCGTCGAGGCCCGCATTCGGCGCTCCCTCGAGGAGTTGCTCGCGCGGCTGCCCGCCGGCTGCCCACGCGGCGGGCGCGGCGCGCCCTTCGCCGTGATCGCCAGCGCCCTGCGCCAGTCCTACGAGGCCGACTTCGGGCTGTCGAACCGCGAGATGCTCCTGTCCAGCCTCTGCCAGACCCGGTCCTTCCAGCATTTTTTCCTCCATCTCCTGGGTTTGCTCGACCCCTGGCGCGAGGCCACCAATGAAGCCCTCGAGGCCTATCGCCAGAGACACCACATCCGGTCGCCCGCCCATCCCCTGCCCAACCTCGAACCCGATGAGATGCCCTTCTGGGTCTGGCGGCGGGGCCAGCCGCGGCAGCCTCTTTTCGCCCGGAGAGTCCGGCATCGCTTCTGCCTCGATAACGGAAACGAGACCCTCCTGGAGATTCAGGACCCGGTGGAGAGCGAATCGGCCATCCAGGCCGTGGCCTCCCTCCACTCGGCCGGGTGGCGGCTGCGCCCCCGGGCGCTCGCCACCACTGCGTTTTGCCGTCTCTTTCTGGCCGACCTTTTCATTCACGGCATGGGAGGGGCGAAGTACGACCGGGTCACGGACGCCATTCTGGGGCGCTTCTTCGGCATTCGGCCGCCCGTCTATGTCGCCGCCACCGGCACCTTCCATCTTCCCCTGGAGGCCGTGATTCCCCGTGCCGAGCGTCTCGACCTCCTGCGATACCGGGCCCGCGACGTGTTTCAGAACCCCGAGCGATACGCCCCGGCGGCGCTGCGGTCCGACCCCGGCTTCTGCGCCATCCTCGCCGAAAAACGCGCCTTGGTGCGGGAGATGCCGTCGGTCGTCAGCCGGCCGGAGAAGTATGCTCGATTCGTGCGCATCAAGGCGCTCAACCGGGCCATGGCTGGCCGTCTGGGCCCCCACGCGGACCGGGCCATGGGCGACCTGGCGGCGGCGCTTTCCCTCCGCCGGCAGCAGGCCATTCTTCAGGACCGCAGCTACCCCTTTTTCCTCTTCCCGCCCGAGAAGCTGGCCGGATCGCTGCGCCGCGCCGGGCTGTCGATTTAGTTTTGCGCGGAGAGATGCATTTTCGCATTTCCGCCGCGCAAAACTAACGCCTCGCCTCGTCGAGGGCGCGGCGAATCTCGGCGACGGGCCCGCCTCGGGCGCAGAGCTTGAGGGCCTGCTCGAGGCTGGACGCCGCCTGGGCGCGGTCCCCGGGCGAGCGCGCTCCCCGAAGGTAGGCGAGTCCGTGGAGATAGTGCGCCTCCCAGTTGCCGGGCATCTCCGAGCGCGACTTCTGGAACACGTCGCGGGCATCCGCATGCTGGCCCGCAGCCATGAGCGCCGTCCCGTACCCCTTGGCCACCTGCCAGCTCCGCGGCATCCGCTGGTAGGCCTTCCCATAGAGCGCTGCAATCTTGTCGTTCCGGCCCGACTGCTGGTAAAACTCGATGAGCAGCTTGTAGTTCTGGAAAAAGCTCGGATAACGGTCCGTCACCCTCTCCAGCATCTCCTCGATCATCGTCCGCAATCGAGCAATCGACTGGTAGTCCCCGTAGTCGTAATGATCGCTGCGGTAGGCCTTGGCGATCTCCTGATGCAGCCGGCTGCCGTAACCGCTGTTGTCCTTTCCCTCGGTGACCAGGCTCAGGGCGTTCTCCAGGGCCTGGATGGCCTCGTCGAACCTCTGATGCAGAACGTGAAGGTGCGCAAGCTCCGTGTAGTTCTGGGCGCTGTCCGGCTCCCGTTCAATCTGGCCCTCATAAAACTGGACCAGCTCCTGTTTCAGCACCAGCTCGCGCCGGACCGGCCGCGCATCGAGCAGGGCCACGCGCTCCTGGACGCTCAAGTAGTCCGTCAGGACCAGTCGGACCTCGTGCTCGCCGAGGGGCAGGCCCTCGAGGGTCACCGGCGTCCTGCCGCGGAACTCGGCGTCCACGTACACCTCCGCCTGGGTCGGCACGCTGGCGACCTCGAGACAGCCTGTGGGAACGGGCTGGAGGCGCACCAGCAGGTCCGGACCGTTGAAGCGGGCCTCGATCTTCCCCTGGTGGGTCAGGAAGGCGTCTTTTTCGACGCGGAGCAAGTGGGGCCCGCGCGTCAGCGCGATGCCCTCGAGCGGGGTCTGACCGGCGTACCGTTCATCGAGGAAAACCATCGCCTCCGGAGGGTCCGAGCGGACCCGAATTGCACGGCTGCCGCTGAAACCATTTTGCGCGAGGCCCGCCAGGCCCAGGAGCACGGACGCGGCGGCCACCCAGGGCAAAACACGCTCGGACACCCGTCTCCAGCGGACCGGCCTGGCAGCCGAAGCCAGGGGTGCAGCCCCAGCCGCGGCGGGTGAAGGCGCCTCCACGGCAAGGAACTGGACCTGGGTCGACCCCACACGGAAGCAATCGCCGTGGGACAACCTCTTCCGGGCGACCGCTTGAGTGCCCAGGAACGTGCCATTCAGACTCTTCAGATCGGAAAGAAAGAAGCCGCCGTCGCCGGGCTCGATTCGGCAATGCGAGCGGGACACCTTCTCATCTTCGAGCCGGACGTCGCTGTTCAGCCCGCGGCCGAGGATGATCGCCCGGCCTTCCTCGACGGGAAATGACTTTCCCTTGTCCCTGCCTTCGAGGATGGTGAGCTGAAAGGGCATGGTGAACGCGGCACGGCGTCCGCAGCAGGACGCGACGAGCGGTCTACAAGGTTCGAACCCGTGGCCAATAAGTCAAGTTCTGGATTGCCGTGACTTATTGGCGAACACCCCTTTGACGCCCTTCCCAACCTTGTCCCTCCCGGAGGGATCCTCCCATAGGGATCCCGTTGGGACGTTGGGACACGGGAGGGACTTCGATACAGGGCTTCATGGAGACATTCGCCTGTCATCCCAGGGCGTCGCCTCGCTGGATACCAAGCTCTAACCCGGATTTCTCATCCCGCGCCGGGTTGAGGAATCCGGGCTAAGGGCCGGCGGCCGCCGTCGAAGCCTCTATGGCCACGGGCTTGTACTGCTCCGCGGACGGAAGGTCCTTTTCGAATTCGATGAGCGCGAACTGGTCCAGCTTGATCCCGTCCTCGCGGTTCTGCACCCGGAGGACGTGGGGCCCCTTCTTGAGCAGGAACTTGGCGTTCTTCAGCTCGACCCAGGTCAGCTTCTCATAGGTGCCGTCCTCACCCAGGCAGAGGGCATCATCCACCGTCACGGGCTTGTCCATCGTCACCCAGATGGAGTTCCCGCAGCCGTTGAGCCAGAGCTTCCGAAGCCAGAGAATGTAAGCGGCTTCCTTCTCCACGCTGAACTTGTATTCGATTGAACCTTCAAAAAACTCCTGGCCAGGTTTCTTATCCTTACCATTGGCCTTATCCCGGAGGTAGACGACCTTGCCGCCGCCGGCCCCGGCCTCGTCAACGACCTCGAAAGGCGGGGAAATCTTGCCGGATTCGGCCTCGATGACAATCTTGGCAGCGACCTGGAAAGTGAAGCCTCCGGCGTGAGCGGGCCGGGACGGCAGAAGGGTCAGAGGAAGGAGAACGGCGATGGCCAGGGCTCGTGGGATCATGCGCGGTTACCTTGGAAGTCCGGGATCAGGGGGGCGCAGGGGGCCGTGGGGGTCGCCGGCGATTTTCACAAGGCTGTTTATACCAAAGCCAGGGCCTTGCTGCAACGCGGCGGGTATCCGCGCAGCCGTGAGGAATAGGCGGTGACGGCGGCTTCAGGTGCGTCAAAATCCTATTCCCCGGAGCTGCGCCACGGGCAGGCAGCAGGTGGCAAGAAGCGAGGTGCAAGCAAGAGGAAAAAGGTAAAAGGCAAAATCCCGGACTTGTCCTCCCGCACGAGTCCCCATGGGAGGAATCCCGCCAGGACGTTGGGAGGAATTCCGCTGCGAGGCAAGAGGAAAAAGGCAAGATCGGAGGGTCCTCAGCTCGCAGGTGCCGGCTGCCGAGGGACCACGGGGCCAGCGGCCATCAGTTTACAATCCATAGACCCTGGTCCCTCTCTGCCCGCCTCTTGCTTCTCTCTGGTCCCCTTGTCCGTTGTCCATCGTCCATCGTCCCCGTCAGGCTCATGATTCCTCCACGGGATTCAGCGAGTGCGGGCCCGGCATTTTCGTAGCGGCTGATTCCATTTGAAGGCGTTCGAGGACACGGGCGAGTTGGGCCGCGGACTGAGGCCGAGCGCCGGGCTGCTTGTGAAGAAGCTGGCGGTCGAGCTGCTGGACCCGTTCCGGGATGCTGAGGGCAGCCGGGAAGGGCGGAGGTTCTTCTTCCACGATGCGTCTCAGCATGACCAGGGGCGAATCGTCGGTGAAACGAAAGGGGGCGTCGCCGGTCAGCATCTCGAACAGGATGATGCCCAGCGAATAGAGATCGGAAGCGGGTGTGACGACCTCGCCCCGGGCCTGTTCGGGGGACATGTAGGCGTAGGTGCCGAGGAGCTGGCCGGTGGCCGTGAGGCGATGTTCGACGAAGTGCGCGACGGCGATGCCGAAATCGGCAATGAGCACCCGGCCGGTCTTATCGAGGAGGACGTTGGCCGGCTTGAGGTCGCGGTGGATGATGCCGACGTCGTGTGCGGCCTGGAGTCCCAAGGCGATCTGACGGGCGATTTCGAGGCAGCGAGGCAAGGGGAGGGGCCGGCCCGGCTGGATGAGGTCCTTGAGCCGGGGGCCTTCCACGTATTCCATGGTGAAATAGAGATCACGGCGGCCCGGGACGTTTTCTTCGACGCCGAACTCGTAAAAGCGAACCACGTGGGGATGGTGGATGCGCCGGGCGAACTCGGCCTCCTGCCGGAATCGCTCGATGACCTCCTCGCTATCGGCGAATTCCGATTTGAGGAGCTTGAGAGCGACCAGGCGGCCCGACCGCTGGTCCTCCGCCATGAACACCAGGGCAAAGCTGCCCGTCCCCTTCCGCTCGAGCAGCCGGTAGGGCCCGACCATCCCCCGCTGGATGGCGGAAAGGGGCCGGTGGGAGTCCCGACCACGCCCGGCGACCACCGCCGTATCCGCCTTCGCCAGGTCCAGAGTGTCCGGCATCGCCACGAGGATGTCCGCCACTTCCTGCTTCACGCTCACTGCGGAATGATGGCGGTCGGCGGGGTCCCTCCGGAGCAGCTTCAGGACCAGGCTCTCCACGCCCAGTGGAAGGCCCGGCCGAAACCGGGTCGGCGGGTCCGGGGGACGGTCCGAGAGGATTTGCGCCTTGAGCTCCTCGGGGTCTTCAGCCGGGAAGGGGAAACGGGCGGTGAAGAGGTAGAAAGCCGTCACGCCCAGACTCCATAGGTCCGTACGGAAGTCCACGCGATCCCGCCGCAGCTCCTCGGGCGAGAGGTAACGGATGCGCCCGAGGAGCTGGTCCTGGCCCGGCAGGAGATAAGGGAAAAGGGCGACGGGATTGCCGATATCGATGACGACGGGGTTGCCGTCGGGCTCGAGGATGATGTTGTGGGGCTTGAGGTTGTAATGAACGACGCTGGAGGCGTGTGCGGCGGCGAGCGCGTCGCAGATGCCGCTGAGGAGGCGCAGGCCGTGCAGGGTCTCCAGTGGCCCGTCCTGCTCGACCATATCGCTGAGCTTGCGGCCTTCGACGTAATCCATGACCACGAAGAGGTCCTCATCCTGGATGACGAGATCGTGGATGCGGACGATGTTGGGATGGTCGAGCTTGGCGCCGACCTGGGCCTTCTCGTGGAAGAGGCTGACGTAGAAGGGATTCTTCCGCAGTTCCGGCGCCAGGACCTTCAGGGCGACGGTGCTGCCCAGGACCGTGTTCTCCGCCTTGTAGCAGACCGACATGCTGCCCCGGCCAATCCGCTCGGTGATGCGGAACTTGCCCAGGGTCCGGCCGACCAAATCCACGGCGTATTCCCCTTTCGAGTATCCCTGTTCATCAGTGCACCGGCACTGACGAACTCGTCACCTAGCCTGCGGGGCGCGGGAACAGGCCAGGCCGCGGGATAGGGGAAACGGCGATTCCCGGCCCCCGCACGGCGGCCTGAGCCACCACGCCAGAGATAAAGATAAGACCTCACCGCGCAAAAGCAAACAATTCTTCCTGGCGGGGTCGCAGGCGGGCCTTCAGCTTCTTGAGCAGCTTCCGGTGGATTTGGGACACCCGGGATTCGGAGACCCCGAGGACATTCCCGATCTGCTTCAGGGACAGCTCTTCGTAATAATAAAGGACCAAGACCAGCCGCTCGACCTCGGAGCACTGGCCGGTCACGACCTTTCGGATTTCATCGCGGCAGATTTTCCGGAAGGGATCGCCCTCGCGGTGGTCTTCGAGCCAATCGTTCCAGCCCATCTCCTTCCCGCCGTCGTTGTCGGCGGGCGAGCGCGGCCGGTTGAGGGAAACGAGCCCGCGCCAGGGCGTCTGGCGGCCCTCCGGCGAGGAGAAAGAATGCGCCGAGCGGGCCCCGGATTCGGTCTCTTCCTCATCCGAGGAATGCGAGGCCGGGGTTGCGCCGTCCGCCGGGATGCCGTCCGGCCCCACCCGCGGGACAGCCTTCCGGCACTGACCCCTCTGCAGGCGTGAAAAGGTTTCGAAGGACCTCAGTTCATCGAGGATGGCGCCCCGGATTTTGATGAGGCAGAAGGTTTCGAACCGGGCGCCGTGGCCCGGTTCGAACGTGTCAATGGCCTCGAGCAGCCCCACCATCCCCGCGTTCTCGAGATCGTGGATTCCCAGCTCGGCGTGAATCCGGAAATCACGAAGGACCCGACGGGCTGAAATGACCGCAAGCCTGCGATAGGCCTCGGCCAGGCGCTCCCGCACGTCGGGGCTGCGATGACAGGTGTATTCCTCCATAAGATGATGGAGATGTTGGCGGTCGAGGTCTCGGACGTTCAGGGCCTGGTTGTTGGCGTTCATGATTCCTGTGATGGAAAAGACGGTTGGGGTTGAAAATTCGCCCAAGAGGCGAGACAGTGGAAATTCGAGGGACGGCTTGACTTCTCGCGTACCCTATGCTACAAGCAAGAATTGCACGCTCGCAGGACAGCCGTTTCTCTTCCGGGGTTTCTTTATGGCTCACTTCATCACCGAGGACTGTGTTGGATGCACCATGTGCCTGAAGGCCTGCCCGGTCGATGGTTGCATCACCGGGGAGAGCAAGAAACTGCATTTCATTCATCCCGGCCTTTGTATCGATTGCGGCGTCTGCGCGACCTACTGCCCCGTCTCGTGCATTGGCAACCCGGACGGCGAATTCCCGGACAAGATCAAGCCCAAGGAACGGCCGGTGGCCTTGGTCAACCTCGAGCTCTGCACCGGGTGCGAGTTCTGCGTTGACGCGTGCCCGTTCGACTGCCTGGAGATGGTAGAAACCGACGAGGGCGGCGGTTTCTTCAAAGTCGCCGACAACGTGAGGCCAAAGGACTGCGTCGCTTGCAAGCTCTGCGAAGAGGTTTGCATCAAGGACGCCATTACCATCCAATGGCCGAATGGCGAGTATTGCGACAAGGTGGGTGTGGACAAGCGGAGGAAGGTGGCGTCGCTTGTCGAGTCGCGCGATTGAGCAGAGGACGGAATTAAATCAGAAAAAGGCGGGAAAGTCCCGTCTTTTTTTATTTTTTTAGAACTCCACCGCCTTGTCCACCGGGTCATCCAGCGGTATCCGGTCCGCGTCCCTTTCCCTGTTCCGGGCCTTGTCCTCGACGCCGTCAGCGCCGGCGTCCTCGCCGCCCTCAGCCACCGCGTCGGCCAGGTCCGCCAGCCGGTAGACCGATTCTTCGATCTGGGCAATGTCGCCGTCGAGCGCGGCGAAGGCCTGGTCCATGAGCTCTGACTTCAACTCGAGCAGGCGGATGCGTTGTTGCACCTTGGCCTGCATCACCTGCCGTTCGTGATAACTGGCCCTGGCTTGCTTCAGACGTTCCACCTGCTCATCGAACCGCCGGACAATCTCGGCGACGCGGGGGTCACGCAGGCGGGCCTGCCAGGCCTCCCTCCGGTCGAGGACTTCGGCCATCAGTTCCGCTTCCTCGGCCAGAGACTCCATCTCGAGTCGCAAAAGCTCGAACCGGCCATCCACTTCGAGCGCTTCCACGCGGTCACCCTTCCCCTGAACCCCTAAAAAGAGGTCATGTATCTCCTCGGCCTCCTTCAGAGTGCGCTGGAATCGAAGCCGAATGTCCGTCTTCGCCAGAACCGGCCTTTGGACGAGCGCATCGAGCCGCTTCCGAGTCTCAGACACTTCCTTGTCCTTGTTCAGGAATTCGAGCATCCCCTGTCTGGCGAACTCCACGCGTTCCAATTGCTCCTGGAGTTTCTGATTCTCCTGGGGGGCATGGCCCACGTCCGGGTTGAGGCCCGACGCGATCAGATTGCGGATCAACCCGGCCTCCTGGTCGGCAAGTTGCCGGAATCTCTGGAATAACGGTGAATCCCCCCCGGGCTGGTAGCTCTCCCGGAACTCCAGATTCTGCTCCTCCAGCGCCAGCAAACGGTCCCAGTACTCCAACGCCATGCCACATCCATATCCCTGGCTGACCCAGGCGGGCTGCGGCGCTCGCTGCGCCATCCAGGTATCCAGCGCTGCGAGGTCAATCTCTCGATTGGGAACAAAAGCCTTGAGGAAGGCGTGAAATTCCTGGATCAGGGGATGGCCCGTGTTCAGAAGCCGCGGGTATTGCACGAGCGGCCCCTTCTGGCGCTGCAAGGCCATGAGCAGGGCGGCGTAGACCTGGGCCTTGGCATCCAGGCCGGGATTCGGAATCCCGTCGGGGTCCGTCCCGGCCAACAGGGCCGGGAATCTTCGGGTGAGGTCGCGAGCTTGTGATTCGAGGAGCTGCTGCAAGTCATGGTAGGGCTTCGTGTCCATGCACATGGAATAGCTCTGGGGAAGACTGGCAAGCTGGGACCCCAGGGCAGTGATCTGGTTCACGACCGCGGAGGCCCGGTTGAGCCTTTCGGCGAGCTGAAGGGCCGGATCGGCCAGCCCCGCAGCGTCAGGCCGGCCCATCTTTTCTTGCATCGCCCGGGCCTCCGCTCGCAGCGCCTTCAGCGTGGGACCCGTCGCCTGGAAAGCATCGCCGGGCCCCAGTTGCCCGAGGATGCTCTGCAGGCCCTGCTCGCTCTGCTCCAGAGATTGAATCGACGCCAGGAGAGTGGCTCGGGCCGCGTCCAGGCCATCCTCAGCCCGTGCGGCTGAGATCGCCAGGCCCAGGGCCGCAACCGCGAGACACGACCGGACCCGAATCGAGGCATGCCGTCCGCCGGGCCGGGAGGTAAGGGCAAGCGAGTCGTATGGGGCAGCCGGCGTTACGGCCATGCGAAAGGGCGAATTCATGCGAAGGCCTGATCTGGTTCCCGCCCCCATTTTCATCTCGACTCATTCTAGAAGCCGCCGCGCAGGCTTCAAGCGAGTTCCCCGCCAGACAGCCCTGGCAGGGCATTAAGACGGGCGAAGCGCGCAACCCAACAATGCTGAGAAAGGTGTCAGGTGTCAGAAAACATTCGCCAGTTGATACCTGACACCTCAGCGGCTTCGATCGTCATTCTTCTCATTGTTATCATCTTATCCGAACTCGAACGGACGCTCAAGAAGGCTGACGCGGATGTAGCGTTGCAGGTGCGGGTGCACGGGCGAACTCGAACACGAGTCGGCTTGCGAGCATCGCCTGTCCTCGGTTATAAAGGTGGCCACCCATGGACAAGACGAAGTCGACGGCTTCTCCGGCGTCTGCACGGATCTACGAATCGGACCTGGATTACCGCGATGATCCGCTCGTGGTCCTCGAGAACGAGCACCTCCTGGCGGCCTTCGAGCCCGCACGGGGCGGCCGGTGCACCTCGTTCCTGGACAAGCAGGCCGCGATCGACTTCGTGGCGCTCAATCGCTGGCAGGACCACGGCATCGGCCTACTGGACGACTTCAACGGCAACGGGTTGTATCCCGCTCCCTTTCGTTCCGCCCTGATGGCGCAGGAGCGCCGGTCCGGCCCGCGGGGCGTCGAGCTGGTCCTGTCGACGCTCGAACGCCGTTACAAGACCGTGCCCCTGGACGTGCGGCTGACCAAGCGAATACGGCTTGAGCCGGGCAGCCGCCGTCTCGACGTGGTTTACGAGCTGACCCATGCCATGCGGTGTCCGCTGACGCTGGACCTGAACCTGTGCAATTTCATCCGGGCCTGGGGCGAATCGATGGAGATCGCCGTTCCGGCGCGGCATGGCCTCAGAGTCGAGAAAGTCCGGTCCGGCTGGCAGATCTTCCGCGAGGAGGACCTCACGGACGGATGGTGTGCGGTGTTTGGCCCGCGGACGGGCCGGGGCCTGCGCATCACTGCCGAGGCGGCCCATCTCAAGGCGTGTTCCGCTTATGCCCGGGCCAATGGCTTTTCGATCGACCTCGACACCTTCTTGTTCGTCGTCGGGCCGGGGCGGACCCTCCGGTGGAAACTCTCGGTCGAGCTGTTGCGGGAATGCTTCGAGGCCCGGGACGCCGCGCCTCCACAGTCCGTACGCCGACCCGCGCGCGGGCGAGACCCCTCGACGGCCCGGATCGCTTCCGGTCTGCCCGTGGCCTCGGAATACCTCCGGGCGATGGGCCGCAAGAGGACGCCGCCTCACCCGAGACTATTCCTCTCTGCAGAGGAGCTTCCTTCCCTGCGCTCGGCCCAAGGGGACGCCTGGCGGCCGAGATTCGTGGAACATATCCTGGCGGCCGCGGAGCAGTGGCTGCATGCGCCGGGCGCAGCCAGTGGTCCCAGCCCGCTCTATCCGGCCTATGCCTGGCTTCTTTCGGCCGAGAAACGGTATTTCGACGCCGCACGGCAAGTCCTCTTGAAGACGGCGGGAGACGGGGCCGCGGACCCCATCCTTCGAACGATCCTTTACGACTGGCTGTATGAGGGACTCAGGCCGGAGGAACGGGGAGCGGTGCGAGGGGCCGACCTGGCGCGCTTGCGGCGCGATTATGCGCATCACGTCTCCGCCGCGGGACACCATCCTTGGGGCCTGATGGGGACCGGCATGAAGAGGCACTGCCCCAACCCCCTGGCTTGGGTCGAGATCGTCCCCTTCGGCCTGGCTGGCCTGGCCTATCTCGGCGAGGTGCCGGACGCCCCGGCGTGGGTCGAATTCGCTCGGCGGACGGCCTTCGGCTTCCTCGAGTACTTCAGCGGCGACGTGGGCAGCGACGGCGAATACTTTGAAGGCTCGTGCTACTACTATGCCTTCATGCCCACCTTCGTCGCCTTTGTCGAGGCCCTGGCGCGGGTGACGGGCGACGACCTGTTCGAGGCCGCGCCGTGGCTGCGCCTCAACGCCGCCTGGAACACCTTCTGCTCCGTCTCGGGCCGGGAGATGATCCCCTTCGGCGATTCGTCCATCGCCCGCTGGTGGATCAGCGTGCGCCAGGCGCCGTTCCTCTACCTTCTGGCACGGCGATTTCAGGACGCCGAGGCCCAGTTCACGGCGGACCAGCAGGCCATGACCTTCTTCGACTGGTGGGGGCCTGGCGGACGGCCCCCGCCTCCCAAAAAGGTCGAGCACGAGGACTTCGCACTCTGGGCGCACCTCTGGCGCGACCCGTCCCTCGCTCCCTCCAAGCCTCTCGGCCCGCTCACCCGGCATTTTCACGGGTGCGGTTGGGCCGTCCTCCGCGAGGGCTTCGGTGACAAAGACCTCGTGATCGGCTTTCAGGCCTGGAAGACCGTCGGACACTGCCATGGGGTCCAGGGCCACTTCGTCGTGCTCTCGGGTCCGGAATTCTTGATCACCGATCCCGGCTACATCCTCCACTCGCCCTACCACGCCGCCCGCTGGCACAACCTGCTGGCCGTAGACGGCCAGGAACAGGTCGATTGGGACTCGGAGCATTTCCAGGGCAGCCCGGCAGGCTGCCTGCGGCGGGTCCCCGCGCCGGAAGGTTGCGACCATTTCATCGCAGACCTGACCATGCTGTACCGGGGCCTTCTGGCAAGTTATCAGCGGCATCTGATTTACGTGCGGCCGCGCACGGTGATTCTCCTGGACGACGCTTTGGCGGAAACGGAGCGCCAGTTCGATCTCTATCTCCAATGCGCCGCGCGGCCGCGCCGTTCGGGCGGGGGATTCCGTTTCGAGCATGAAGGCCAGCACGCCAGCGTGCAGTTCCTTAACGCCGCGGCGTGGAGCTCGGACACGACGGTCCGCACCGACGGCTATCGGCCTCAGGTCGCCCTGAAGCTATCGGCCCGGAAGCCGGCCTCTCGTTTCCTCTCGGCCCTGGTGCTCCAGTTCCCCAGGGACGGACTTGCGGAACCTCTGGCCTGCAAGGCCTCCCTCGGCCAGCTCGCCCTCAAGCTGCCCAGGGGTGTGGCCGCCGACCGCCTGGTTTTCGTGCCGGAGGGACCCGAACGACATCGGCCGGGTGTTGCCAGGGACGGCGTGGCTTGGAAGCCATCATGACGTTGAGGGGATCGGCTTGCACGGCGCGCTCATGAGTCGTAACGGGCTTCCAGTTCCGCCGGCGCGGTGAGCGGCGGCAGGATAACCCATTCCCGGGCCGGATCGATATCGGGCCAGGGCCTGCCACCCACGGTGACCCGGCGGAGGGCGAGCTTCTGCGGGTGGCGGAATCGCACGAAGATGCGGGCGGGCGGGCGGCGTGTCGGGGGGTCGATCCTGGCTCGGATGCTATTGCCGCCCGGCCGGGCCTCGATCTCGAAGCTCATGCGGCCGAAGTGCGTGGCCGCGTTCTTCAGGAATAGGGTCTCCCCGGAGGCCAGCCAGGCCCGGGGCAGCCCCCGGCCGAGGTAGAGATCGTTTCCGACTTCCTGAATGAACATGGACCTGAGCCAGAAGGAGACCATGGCCTCGTCGGAGCTTTTGAAATGGTCCCCGGCCCAATCGGCCAGTGTCGGAGATGGGTGCTCCGTCATGGCGCGCAGCTCCGGCCGCCAGCAGGCGGCGAACCCGTTGAAGAACGCCCGGAGGAAATGCTCCACCTGGTCCCGGAGGAGGTAAGGCGGGGGGAAATAAAGCAGGTTAGGCTGGAAGCTGAAGCCGCCGCGGTCGAACCACTGTCCCTCGAAATGGTCGAGGGCATAGTTGTAGGGGCTGTCCAGATACCGGTTGTCCTCGTAATCCTTGAGAATCCAGGTGGATTCCTGGCTTGAAGGCTCGAGCACGGTGGTGGTGAGGATGATGGCGCCTTCGAGGACTTCACGTATCCAGCCCACGTCGCGGCCGCGCCAATGAAGCCGCGAGGGCGTGTAGGGCACGGAGCTGCCGTCGCGCAATCGGACGAGCGGCGACCGGATACGGGACTCGAGGAAGCCCGCACGCAGGTCGGCCAGGTAGGACCGGGCTTCCTGGACGAGACGCGGCCCCTCGGGATGACCCGCGTCGGCCAGGGCTTCGGCCGCCGCCGTCAGGCCCCAGGAGGTCAGGGCATTCGTGGAAAGCCAGTAGTAGAAGTCCCGGACGTCCTCGAGGCTTCCCGCGGGCAGAAAGCCGTATTCGAGCACCCGCCGGCCCCGGTTGTCTACCCGCTGCGTCGCCCGGCGCTCCCGAACCACCCAATCGCATCCGGCGACGATCCGGTCGGCGGCCTGCGTGAGCCAGTCGCGGTCGCCACTGAGCCGGTAGTGCTCGGCCAGACCCCAGAGGACCCAGCCATGGTGCTGGTTGTAGTCGCCGTGCTCGTAGCCTCCGGAGCCGTAGAACAGCCCCTCCTTGCCCTTGAAATTGCCGGGCAGGGCGACGGTGCCCTGGTAATGCAGGTAGGTGTCGAGATGGCGGCGCGCCTCCTCGTGGTGGCCGCGGCGGTCCAGGTCAACGACCTGCATGATCGCTTCGTTGGAAAAATTGCCGTAGTTGAAGGAGCTGACGCGCCCCATGACGCGGCTCGACCCGCATTCATGGTCGTCATTGATCAGAATGTGGGTGAGATGCGACCGGTGGAAATCATCCACGTCCGGCTCGGATGTCCGGAGACTCGATCCGGACGCGAGGCGCTTCTCCCAGTAGCGGCGCACGGCCGCACGCTCGAGATCGAAGTCCAGGGCGCGAAGGCTGGACAGTTCCGCGGGCGAAAGCACGGAAACGAAAGGCATGCGGAGAAGCAGCTTGCGGCAGACGCCGGGCGGCAGCTCCGCCTCGTAGGTCAGCTCCTGGCCCGAAGGCTCGAGGGAAAGCCTCCCGCCATCCGGCGCATCCACCAGCAGGCGGATGGAGGCAGGCTCCCCGGCGGCACGCACCACCATGCCTTCCAGGGACAGGGTCTCGGGACGGGAGGGATCGCCGCTGAAAAACTGGAATCGCTGGCGCACCGGCAGGGGATTCGGCCCACGGTTCAGAAACCGCAGCCGGACGAAGGCCACCACCGTATCCTCCCCGCGGATGGGCTGGTCGATGCCGCCCGGCAGGGTGGCCAACACCGCCTGCGTGATATCCAGGTCGCCCCGGGAATACGTCGAGGCCAGGATCGGAAGGCAGCCGCCATCGACGAAGCGCCCATTCGGAGTCATCGTGTCCCAGAAGAACCGAAGCCGGAGGTCCCGGCCCTTCCAGAGCACCTTCGGCGTATCGGGCCCCGCTACCCGGCGTACGAAGCCCTCACGGGCAAAGAGGTCCCCATTCGGCTCGATGCCAAATTTCTGACGCCGGCCTTCGCACCCGACGACGAAGTGCATGGGCTTCTTCGGCGGCTGGCCGCGCATCGCTCGGGCCAGGCTCTGCTCCGGCATCTCCGGGATGCGGTCGTAGACCGTCCGGCCGGTAAGAAGCTGGGCGGGCAGTTCCGGGCCGTAGCGCAGGCCGGCCTCCTCCGGTGCGACCAGGACGCCGAGGTCGGGCGACCAGATCACTCGTGCGCCGGCCAACTCGTCGGGCCGGAACGTGAAGGAAGCGGCGGTGGACCGGACCGTCACGAGCGTGTGATCGAAGGAAAACGGCGCCGGCCGTGCGCAGAGAAGCCGGAGTCGCAGTCGAGGGTCGTCCGCGGTCGGCGGCAACGCCGCCTCGAGGACGCCGTTGTAGACCTCGACCTTTCCATCCCAGGGGACCGGCGTCCGGCCGCACCCCAGCTCGACGGCCACGTGCTGCTCTTCGAGCGCCGAATCCGTGAAAACTTGGACGGCTGGCGAGAAGGATTGAGCCCCGGGCGCCAGAATCTGCAACTGCAGCGTCTGGCGGAATTTCAGGTCGCACCCCGCGAGGGCGGGAAACTCCTTCTCGCACACCGGCGCGAAGGTGACGGCAACCTGCCGGCCGGCGCGTTCGAGGCGCGTGTCGGCCGTGACCCAAGTGCCGTTGAACCAGTCGTCCCGCGGTTTCCAGCCGGCGCGGCACAGCGCCCCGGGCTGGAAATCCGAGGGAAGGACCCGGTGTTCCGGCCAGAACCGTTTCCAATAGCGAATGTGGAGGTTTTCCCGAGGGATACTGTCGGAGGGGAACTCGAGCAGAATCCGATGAATCTCCCTCGGCTCCTCCCAACGGAAAAGAATGGAAGCCTCTGAAGGGGACTCCTCACGATGGGCGAACGGTGCAATGTCGAGTTGCATGGCGGGTGTGAACCTTGCAAAGTCGGATTCAGATGTCCGGCTGCCGTTTTCATGCCGAACCAGGAAGTATGAGGATAAGGGCCTGGCCCCTGGGAGTCCAGAGGGCCGACGCTGCGACGAAGCGAGAAGCGGGGAACAGGGAGCGAGGAGCGGACGGAAAGGGACAAGGGACCATGGACAAGGGACCCGCAGGTGTCGGGCACGGGGGTGTGGGAGCTTGCCCCGAAGCGAAGCGGGCGCGTCCGGTATCGGCATAGCCCCGCCCTGTCTGCGTCCCGCCTGCCTGTGCGTGCGGCACGCACGCAGGCAGGGCAGGCAGACGCCGTGCGGCGGGCCAGTTGCCAATTCTGCGGTCGCACAGCGACCGTGCTACTTCGCAATGCCCTCACACCATGGGCTCGAAGTGACCTATGGCCTCGTACCGGCCTGACGTGACGGCGGGGAGGCGGATCGTGTCGCCTTCCAGGATGGCCGCCGGGACGCCGTTGATCCTTGCCGAGGCCAGGCGGGCATTGCCGCGGCCGGAACGCAATCGCAGACGAATCTCTGCGGGCTGGATGGCCAGAGCCAGGTGCGCGGACACCCGGACCGTATCCTGCCCACGGGACATCTCGAGGTCGAGGTCCACCCGGCCGCCCAAATGCGTGCCCATCTCCTTGACCGAAAGACGGTGGCCCGGCTGCAGCCAGCAGCGTGGGATGGCCTGGAGCAGCCAGAGGGACTGGGGAGAGCCGTCGTATCCGCCGCGCTCGTTGACGAACATCTTGCGGAGGGCGAGCCAGCGTTCGGCCTCGCCGGGTGCGCACGAGGGCACGCCATTGAGGGACTCGACGCCGACGCGCCATTCGCGGTGGAGGACGACGGCCAGGTTGTGGAAGAGGCATTCGAAGAAGCGAGGCAGGTCGTCCCTCTGGAGGAAGAGGTCCACCCCGATGGGCCACATGGTCTCGTATTCCACGTAGTGTTTCCAGAGATAGTGGCGCGGGGCTTCGGGATCGCTCACTTCCCGCCAGTTCGCATCGGTGATCGCGTCGCGCAGTCGGATGGGGCAGCCTTCGCCGCGGGGCAGACCGGCCTCGAGGAAACGGAGGGCCTGGTCGACCAGCTCGTCGTGGGGGTCGAGCGCGCCCCACGCGCCGGCGCGCAGCGGCCCGTAGCCCGTGTAGGTCCAGTCCACCTTCGCCCAGTCCAGCTCGTAGACGTCCCGCGGGACGTAAGGAATAAGAGACCCGCCGGGCAGCGGGAGCGGCCGGGCACGATTGCGGGCTTCGATGTAGCGTTCCCGGAGGCAGGCCCGGTATTCGGCCAGATCGCCGGCAAGGTCGCCTGCCCGGGGGTGTCCGGTCTCGCGCAGCATTCGCACGGCCTCGATCAGGCCGAAGATGCAGAAGGCATCGTTGAAGATGGTGTTGCCGGAGAGCCAGTCGTGTGCGGACGCCGCGGGGAGGAGTCCCCAATGGGCGACCCGGCTTCCCGTCTCCTCTCGGCGGGTCCGATTTCGCTGGGCCGTGAGCCAGTCGCAGGCGTCGAGGATGGCCTGAAGAGGCGATTTCGGCCCCTCTCCGAGCCATCTTCCGTCGCGAGTGACGCGAAAATGAGCGGCCAGCGCCCAGAGTTCGAGTCCGTGGCTCAGGAGCAGCGTATTCGCGGTCCACTCCCCGAAATTGCCGAGGAATCCTGGCCGGGCTTCAAAGCCTTCGCCGGAGACCGTCGTACCGCGGTTCTCGCGGCGTCGATCGGCGCCGAGGGCGCCCACGTCCGCGGTCTGAGTTTCGATGAAACTCTGCAGGACCGGCCTCGAGAGGCAGGTCAGGCCCCGGAGATCAAAGGCCGGGAGAGCCTTGGCCGCATTGCAGGGCCAGTAGCCCTCGTAATGGTTCGGACTCGTCTTGTATTTCCAAACCTTTGTCTGCCGCCGGCAGGACACCTGCTGCGCCATCTGCCCGGCAACGGCCGCCGCATAGTCGTTCACAAAGGCATCCGGGGTGAGAATCTGACCGGGTCCGTCGAGCAGCCTCTTCCAGGCCCCGACTACCTCCTCATAACCACCGCTCGGGTCCATCGCCGCCAGCTTGCCAGCCCTGTCCCGGTCGATCACGGCGTAGGGCAGAATCAGCGCGATCTCGGCCTCCTCCTCGCCAGCGAGGGAAACCTCCCATTCCAGGACGCGTTCCGTGTGACCCTGCCCGGCCCCCTCGGGCTTCACCCGGTCGTGCCACCGCAAGTGTCCCTGGCGGGGGAACGGAAGGACGTAGCGCACCTGCGATTCCAGCAGCCCGTAAGGCGACTCGTACGTGTGCGGGAGGGCGCGGTCCAGCTCCTCCCCTACTCGGCACTTGTAGCCCAGCCAGGTCTGGCTCGTGTCTCCGAAATAAAGCCAGAGATGGGCCTTGAGCGGCGACCGAGCATCGGAACGGGCCCTCCACCGGGCCTCTACAACGAGGAGGTCGTCCGTTTGAGGCGACATCCCGGCTTCAAACGGACGGCCCAGAAGATGCGCCCACACCGTTTCATGCCAGACGACGCCGCTGTCCCGAATTTCGAGATGGGGGATCGGAAGCCGTCCCTGCTCCAGCCGACGCCGGATCGAGCCCTGGCCCGTGCCATAACGGTCAGGAAACGACATCCGGGGTCCGTAAGCCACGGAAAGGTGCAGGCGGTTCGGGCCGAGCGGCGCGGTCTCCCGCTTCATGACCTCGAGTTCCCTGAACTCGATGGGCCCGATCACGATCGAGCCGTCCCACAGCACGGCGGCCTGGAACGTGTAGCCGGGGACGCCGACGTGCTGCACCGCCCGTGTCATCGGCTTCCAGTGCTTTCGTGCTTCCTCGAGGGTCCACTCGTCGTTCTGAAGGTTCATGTCTTCATCTCATAACGAGGCCGCCGCATGGAGGGTCAAACCGACCCGAAACCCCGCCGGCGCAGCGGCGGGTCTACCCGAACACCCCGCCGGCGCAGCGGCGGGTCTACCCGAACACCCCGCCGGCGCAGCGGCGGGTCTACCCGAACACCCCGCCGGCGCAGCGGCGGGTCTACCCGGACACCCCGCGGACGCAGCGGCGGGTCTGCTCGAACACCCCGCCGGCGCAAGCGGCGGGTCTGCTCGGACACCCCGCGGACGCAGCAGCGGGTCTACCCGGGAAAGAACCGTGCAATCTATGCAGGGACTCCACCACGGTGCAAGGGAAGTGCCATGAGTTGAGCTAACGGGAATCGGAATTGCTGCCTTGCTATGGGCCAAACCAAGCAGGCGCGAGGGCTGCAAAATTTTCGGGGGCCATTTCATTAGGGTGGAACTAACTGAATACTTCCATCTCACGGATCGATAAGAAACCCAGTTGTTGGAGAGAGTTCACATGACACGAAGAGAGCGATTCCTAGCATTCGTGAATTTCGAGCCTGTCGACCGGGTGCCGCGCCGCGCCAGCTTCGTCGAGAGCCTGCGCCAGCGGATGACGCAGCACCTGGGCAAGGACCCTTACGCGTATTTTGAGATGGACGGGGGCAGCGGGGCGGGCCTGCGTCCGCCCGAAGGCTACAAGTTTCCGAACTACTCTGCTTACCATCCGGGCCGCGAGCACGGCAAGAACGGGTTTACCATTGACGGCAACGGCTGCGGTCATCAGTCCCACGGCTTCTACCATTTCACGCACTACTTGAGTCCGTTACGACACACGGACCGCCTCGAGGAGATCGAGGCCTATCCCATCGCCAGTAATGCCACCTGGCTGGACGATCGGATGAAGAAGGCCTGCGAGGAGGCGCACGCCCGGGGCGACTACGCCCAGATTTTCGTGGGTCACATGTATGAAAACGCCTGGCAGGTGCGCGGTTACGAGCCGTTCTTGGTCGATCTGCTGACGCGGCGCGAAGCCGCGGAAGTGCTGCTCGATCGCTTCTTCGAGAACAACCTGCGGGCCGCGGAGGCCGCGGCCCGATGCGGCTACGATTGCATCGCCACCGGAGACGACGTGGCGAACCAGAAGACCCTGATGTTCCAGCCGGACCTGTGGCGCGAGGTCATGAAGACCCGGTGGGCGAAGGTGATCGCGGCCGCCCGGCGTCACAAGCCGGACATCCAGGTCTGGTATCATTCCGACGGCAATCTCACCGACATCCTCGACGACCTGGTCGAGATCGGCGTGACCATCCTGAATCCGGTCCAGCCCGAGTGCATGGACCCCGTGGCGGTCCGTCGCCGCTTTGGCAAACGCCTCGCTTTTGACGGCTGCATCGGGACGCAGACGACCTTCCCCTTCGGGACGACGAACGAGATGCGCCGGGTGGTGCGGAGTCTGGCGGAGGCGCTCGAGGCCCGAGCCGGCGGCCTCCTGCTATCGCCCACCCACGTGCTCGAGCCGGAGGTCCCGCCGGAGAACGTGGTGACCTTTTTCCGGACGTGCGACGAGCTGCGAGGTTGAGCCTTCAGCTCATGAGGCGGGCCATGACGTCGCCGAACTCGGCGGGGCTGGGGACGATGGCGGCGCCGGCGTTCTTGAGCGCGGCGACCTTTTCGGCGGCGGTGCCCTTCCCGCCGGCAATGATCGCGCCCGCATGACCCATGCGCTTGCCTTTCGGGGCCGTCTGCCCCGCGATGAAGGCGGCGACCGGCTTGGACATCTTTTCTCGAATGAAGGCCGCCGCCTCTTCCTCCGCCGTGCCCCCGATCTCGCCGATGAGAACCACGGCCACCGTATCCGCATCCGCCTCGAAAAGCTTCAGGGCGTCGACGAAGGTCGTGCCGATGATGGGATCGCCCCCGATACCGATGCACGTGGACTGGCCGATCCCCCGCTGACTGAGCTGCCAGACGGCCTCGTAAGTGAGGGTGCCGCTGCGAGAAACGACGCCAACGCTGCCCGGCTTGTGGATGTAGCCGGGCATGATGCCGATCTTGCACTGCCCGGGGGTGATGATGCCGGGACAGTTGGGCCCGATGAGCCGGGCGGGACCGCCGGCGAGGGTCTTGCGGACATGGACCATGTCGGCGGCCGGGATGCCTTCGGTGATGCAGGCGATCAGGCGCAAGCCACCGTCCGCGGCCTCGAGAATGGCGTCCGAAGCAAACGCCGCGGGCACGAAGATCATCGTGGCCGTCGCCCCGGTCTTGCCCGCCGCCTCCGCGACGGTGTCAAAGACGGGCAGACCCTCGGCGGTCTCGCCGCCCCGGCCCGGCGTGACGCCTCCAACGACGCGGGTCCCGTACTCGAGGCAGGCCCGGGTATGGAACGCACCCGCCTTGCCGGTGATCCCTTGACATAACACACGGGTATTCTTGTCCACCAGGACGGCCATGATTTCTCACTTTCTCCGGCTTCGGGCAAGCTGGACGACCTTCTGAGCGGCGTCGGCGAGGCCGACGGCGGTGACCAGGGTCAGGCCGGACTCCTCGAGCATGCGGCGTCCCCGCTCGACGTTCGTGCCCTCGAGCCGGACGACGAGGGGCACGCGGAGGCTGATCTCCTTGACGGCTGCGATGATGCCTTCGGCGATCACGTCGCATCGCATGATCCCGCCGAAGATGTTCACCAGAATCGCTTCGACGTTGCGGTCCGCCAGGATGATCTTGAACGCGGCGGTGACCTTCTCGGTAGTGGCCCCGCCGCCGACGTCCAAAAAATTGGCCGGCTCACCCCCGTGCAGCTTGATGGTATCCATGGTCGCCATGGCGAGGCCGGCGCCGTTCACCATGCAGCCGATGTTGCCCGTCAGTCCGATGTAGCTGAGATCATGCTTCGAGGCCTCGACCTCGCGGGGGTCCTCCTGGGATAGGTCCCGCCAGGAGGCCGTCTCCGGATGCCGCCCCAGCGCGCTGTCGTCCACGTTGATCTTCGCGTCCAGGGCGAGAACCTTCTTCTCTTTCGTCACGACCAGAGGGTTGATCTCCGCCAGCGAGCAGTCCTCCGCGACGAAAAGCCGGCCCAGCGCGACCAGGATTCGGCTGAAGTCGTTCATCAGCCCGCGCTCCAGCCCGAGCCTGAGAAACACCCGGCGGGCCTGATAGGGCTGGAGGCCCAGGCCGGGATCGAAGACCTCGCGGAGGATTTTCTCCGGGGCGCGGGCGGCGACCTCCTCAATCTCGACGCCGCCCTCCCCGCAGACGATCAGGGTGGGGAGTCCAACGCCGCGGTCGATGACCATTCCGACGTAGATTTCGGCGGCGATGGACGACGGGGCCTCCACAAGCAAGGCGCTGACGCGCTGGCCATCGGGGCCGCTCTGGTGCGTGACAAGCTTCTGGCCCAGCAGCCTCGAGGCGAATTCTCGGGCCTCCTCGACACTGGATACCACCCGGATGCCCCCCGCCTTGCCGCGGCCGCCCGCGTGCACCTGGGCCTTGAGGATCGCTGGACCGCCGCCGAGACTCTCGACCGCGCTTCGCACCTGCCCAAGGTCCGTGACGACCGACCCGGGCGGGACGGGGATGCCGTAACGGGTAAAGATTTGCTTGGCCTGATATTCGTGGAGTTTCATGAGGAGGGACACCGCAGGGCAAGAAGAAAGACACTGGCGACAGCGCGCCCGCGATCGATGACGCCAAGAGGGGGGAGGCACATTATAGATCGATCGCCCGGGGGATCAACGGCAGGGCCAGGGGGCCAGGGAGAGAGAAGAAGCAGGGAGCGGGAAGCGGTGAGCGGGCAGAAGGGGGACAGGGGCCAGGGGGCCAGGGGCCAGGGGGCCAAGGGCCAAGGGCCAAGGGCCAGGGGAACAGGGGGCCAGGGGCCAGGGGCCAGGGGGCCAGGGGAACAGGGGAACAGGGGACCAGGGAGAGAGAAGAAGCAAGGAGCGGGAAGCGGTGAGCGGGCAGAAGGGGGACAGGGGGACAGCGGACCAGGGGGCCACAGGACGAGGGGACCAGGGACCAGGGGACCAGGGACCAAGGGACCAAGGGACCAAGGGACAAGGGACAAGGGACAAGGAAGTTCAGAATCCAGAATGGGTGAGCAGTGAACAGCCACCAGCCCATAGTCATCAGTCAACCCCCAACCGATTGGCGGCGCACCCCTTGTTGGTTCTCACTCGGCCCCGCTCTTCACCACCAACCAACAACCGCCTTCAGCCTTTTCTCTTGCCTTCCGTCTCCCAGCGGGGTCCCTCCCAGCGTCCCGGCGGGACCCTTCCCATGGTGACTGGGCTTCTCCCCGCCAGGGGCTTCCCCTGCCCTCCCAACGTCCCGGCGGGATCCCCCCCATGGGGACTCGTACGGGAAGACAAGTCCGGGATTTTTCTTTTTACCTCCCAGCGGAATCCCTCCGGGATTTTGCCTTCTACTCTTGGTCTCCTCGCCCGTTGCCCGTTTGTGCTTCAGTGGCTGGTGCCTGTAGACTGAGGACTGACACCTGATGGCCATCTACGAAAGGACGACGCCATGGCCCGGAAGGAAACTTCAAGGCACATCCGCCAGACCGGCGACTACTGCTTCACCTACAGCCCGTTTCACCGCCCCATAGCGGAAGTCAGGCCGGGCGAGAAGGTGGTGGTCCATACCATCGACGCCTTTGGGAACAAGCTGAAAAGCCCGAGGGATCGAGCGACGGAGCTCTGCCATTTCCCGTTCGTCAACCCGCAGACGGGTCCGATTTTCGTTCGGGACGCCGCTCCCGGCGACACGCTGGCCGTGACGGTCCACCGGATCGATCCGGACCGCGACTATGCGGTGACGGCCCTCATCCCGCAGTTCGGAGCGTTGACAGGCACGCGGGCGACGGCGACGCTGAACGACGCGTTACCGGAGCAGACGCGCATCCTGCCGATCCGCAAGGGGCAGGTGCATTTCGGCCGCCGGATTCGCATTCCGTACCGCCCTTTCATGGGGACGATGGGAGTCGCGCCCCAGATCGAGGCCATCAACTGCCTCACGCCCAGTTACTACGGCGGCAACATGGACTGCGTCGAGACCTGTCCCGGCCACGAGGTCCAGTTCCCCGTACTCGTCGAAGGGGCGCATTTCTTCACCGGGGACGCACATGCCACCCAGGGCGACGGCGAGATCACGGGCGTGGCCTGCGAGCTGGCCGCCCGCGTGACTCTCAGCTTCCGCGTTATCAAGGGCCAGGCCATCCGCTGGCCCCGCATCCTCTCCCGGGACTTCATCATGGTCGCCGGGAGCGCCCGGCCCCTCGATGACGCCCTCCGCATCGCCTGCGTGGAACTCATCGATTGGATGGCCGAAGATTATGGGTTCGACCGCCTCGAGGCCTACCACCTGCTCGGACAGGTCGTCCAAATCCGCGTTGGCAACATGGTCGACCCGAATTATACGGTCGTGGCGAAAATGCCCCGGAAGTACCTGAACAGACGGGGGCGAGCATGAGGCTTCGAGTCGCCGGCGCGCAGATTCCCGTCGTCCGGGAGATCGCGGCCAACCTGTCCGCCCTCCATCGGGCCATGGACTTCGCCCTCGCCGAAAAGGCGGACGTCCTCTTGACGCCCGAGGGGTCCCTGAGCGGCTACACCCCGCGGTTCGACACGGAGGAGGCGGGCCGGGCTCTCGAGGAGGTGACGGCGCGGGCAGGCCGCGCGGGACTGGGCCTCGCCCTCGGCACCTGCTTCGTCGAGCCGGAATCACGTCGCCGCTTCAACCAAATCCGCTTTTATGACGTGGATGGCCGTTACGTCGGCTTCCACAGTAAGCTCCTGCGATGCGGGACGCTCGAGGACCCGCCTCGGGGCGAGGTACAGGACTACGCCGAAAAGCCGCTCGAAGTGTTCCGGCTCAAGAACGTGCCCGTGGGGGGCCTGATCTGCAACGACCTCTGGGCGAATCCGGGCTGCACGCCGATGCCGGATTCGCATCTGACCCAGCAGCTTGCACGCCTGGGGGCTCGCATCGTCCTCCACGCCGTCAATGGCGGCCGAGACGGCAGCGAGTTCTCCAAAGTCAACTGGGCCTTCCACGACTCGAATCTGCGCATGAGGGCCCAGGCCGGCCGGCTCTGGATTGTGACCGTGGACAACTGCCATCCCCCGCATATACCCTGTTCGGCCCCCAGCGGGGTGATCGATCCGGGTGGAAACTGGCTGGTGCAGGCCCCGCCACAAGGTGAACACTTTTTCGCGGCCACGATCGACCTTTCGGACACTCCGAAGACGGGTTGAGGGTCCCGAGAGCTTCCCTCTTCATCTCTCATGATCTGCATCCCTGCTTATGAGAGTATTCCCTTGCCTGAAGAACTCCTCATTCCTCGCGTTCATTGCGGACAACGAGCCGCCGGGGATACACCGCGCCGGTTACAACGGCGTGGCCTCCATGATCCCCATGTCCAGCGACAACAACCTGTTCGTGCCGCTCTTCGCTGGCCTGGATTACGAGACGATCTCGCTCAGCGGTAACCGCCGGAAGGAGACCTTCTTTCGGGCTTTGCCCACGGTCCGCCCTTGACCCCTCTCTTTGTCATTCCTGACGATCTCCCTCCCCAGTTCGGGGGCGCCCCGGCGCTCCGGCTGCTCGAAGCACGGGGCCGGGTCGTCATCTACCCTTCCAGAGCCGCCAGCGAGGCGGAACTGATCGGACGCCTGCGCGGGGCGCTCGCCGCCCTCTGCGTCCGCAACTTCACTCGCTTCACCGCTGCGGTCCTTGACTCGCTACCCGATTTGCGCCTCATCTCCCTTTCCGGCACCGGCACGGACAACGTGGACCTGGACGCGGCCGCGCGGCGCAACATCACGGTCTGCAATACCCCGGGCGCCTCTTCCGTCTCCGTGGCCGAGCATACCTTCGGGCTGATCCTCGCGGCCGCGCGCTCCATCCCCCTCTCCGATCGGACCGTCCGCCAAGGCCGATGGGAGCACCGGCACGGATTCGAATTGCAGGGAAAGACCCTGGGGCTCGTCGGGCTCGGCCGAATTGCCCAGCACGTCAGCCGGATCGCCCATGGCTTCGACATGCACGTGCTGGCATGGTCGTTCACGAGGGACGAAGCCCGAGCCCGGGCGTGCGGCGTGGAGCAGGTGGAGCTTCCGGACCTGCTCGAACGGTCCGACGTCGTCAGCGTTCACGTACGGGTTTCGGATCGAACGCGGGGACTGCTGGGGCCCGCCGAGCTGGCGAGGATGAAGCCCACGGCTCTCCTCGTGAATACGGCTCGGGGGGCCGTGATCGACGAACTGGCCCTCGCCTGGGCCATCCAGGAGAAACGCATCGCCGGGGCCGCTCTCGACGTCTTCTGCCAGGAGCCCCTGCCCGCAGGACACCCCTTCCTCGGCCTCGATAACGTCGTGCTCAGCCCCCACGCGGGCTGGGTCACTCGGGAAGCGAATGAAAGGCTGATCCGCCTGCCCATCGAGAATATCCTGGCCTTTCTCGATGGACGGCCGCAAAACGTGGTGCAAAAATAAGATTCTTGAATGTCCGCGCGCGTGAGCGCGGTATCAGTCCTTGATGCCCAAAACGTGGTGCAAAAATAAGATTCTTGAATGTCCGAGCCGTCGAAAGAAAATCCGGATAGGCCCACGCCCAGGCTGGACGGGGCGGAATCGCTACCCGCCCCGCCGAGCGGCCCCGCGCCTGCGCACGCCGGAGCGGCCCCGGTCTCCACGGGCAGGTCGGCCACGCCGCAGCCGTCGCCGGACCTGGAGGACACGCGGCCGATGGAGGCTGCTCCGCCTCCCCAGATTCCCGGTTGGATGCCAGCGCTCCATCGGCTCTCGCTGGCCCTTGCGGTGCTCGGCCTGGGCCTGTGGCTGCTGGGCGTGGCCCGGCAGGGCGACCCGCTGGCCCGCGGGGCGGCGACGGCCCCGGGGTCCGTCTCCACCGGGGCGTGGAAAGCGGAGGGGGCCGGAGGGCGATTCCGCGTGGCGGGTGACGCCGTATCGGCCCTGGCCTGGGACCTCCAGGGTCAAAGGCTGGCCATCGGCACGCGCGGCGGCCGCACGGAGGTGTGGGAGGTTTCACGAGGCCAGCGCGAGGCCAGCTTCCAGGCCGAAGGCGAGGTCGCCGCGCTCGCCTTCAAGCCTGCCGAAACGAACTCGTCGGGCGGCAGCTTCTCGCTCTACACCCTGCAAGGGGTTTTCCGGGATTCTGGCCTTGAAGCCTGCCAACTCCTGGAGTGGGACGGCGGCAGCGGTCTCCTGGTGGGCCGCCACGGCATCCTGGGCGGCCGCGTTTCCGCCGCGGCCTTTGACGCGGCAGGGAAGCGCCTGGCCCTCATCTCGGGCGGAAGCATGGAAATTTGGGAGCTCGAAGCCATGAGGGCGTCACAAACCGCCCTCGAAACGCTATGCCCGGCATCCCTGGCCGTCAGCACGGCCAGTGGTTACCATGCCGTGCTCGTCGGGGAACAGCGCGGGACAGTCGCCCTCTTCACGGCCAGCACGGCCAGACTGGGTCGCAAGACCTTCCACGAAGGCATCGTCCGGACCGCCGTGTCCCTCGATGGATGCCGCGCTGCCGCAGGGTTCTCCCCCACCCTGGCGAAAGGCCGCCTGACGCCTCGGCCTATTCAATTCTGCGACGATTGGCAGAAGCCTGACCCGCCCATCCGGCAGCTTGAAGGAGTCCCAGGCGACGTGCGCAGCCTCCAGTTCAGCGGCGAATACCGCCTCATCGCCGTGTGCGTCTCGTTTATCGGCGAGACCAGGCCCTTTGATCGCCTGCCCATCCTGGCCTCATGGGATTTGCACACCGGCAAGCTCCTGGGCACCATGGAACTCGAGACGGCGACGCGGCTCGCCCTGGCCTCGCCCGACGGGACGCGCCTGGCCAGCGCCTCGCCCGGAGGCGAGGTGCTCATCCAAAATATCCTTTTCTAGTTTCCCGGCTTCGCAGTGCTCCCGCATTCCGAAAGCGGGAAACTCGTCCATCATGAACCCGACCTACGAAAAACTTTTGACCCGGTTGAAGGAGCTGCACCACCTCGGCTCGATCTCCGGCCTCGTGAGCTGGGACCAGGAGACCTACATGCCGCCGAAAGCGGGGGCCGACCGCGCGGAACAACTGGCGTTATTGTCCTCCCTGATCCACCAACGCCTCATCAGTGATGAGATGGGCGAATTGCTCGAGACGCTTCGCGCACCCGCCGAGTCCGGGGAACTCGGCGCCGAGGCCGCCGTCAACGTCCGGGAGCTGCGCCGGACCTATGCTCGCAAGAAAAAGCTGCCCACCGAGCTGGTCGAGGAGATCAGCCGCACCCGGTCCCTTGCCCAGCAGGCGTGGGTCAAGGCGCGCCAGGCCTCCGACTTCCCACTGTTCAAGCCCTGGCTTGAAAAAACGGTGGAACTGCAGCGCCAGGTGGCCGTCCTCTACGGCTACAAACAGGACATTTACGACGCGCTCATCGAGGATTACGAGCCGGGCATGACGGTGGCCGAATTGGACCCGATCTTCGCCGAAATCCGTTCCCGGACGGTGCCGCTCGTCGCCGCTATCGTGCGATCGGGACGGAGACCGGACCGAGCCATCCTCAGCCGGCGTTACCCGATCGAGCAGCAGAAGGCCTTCGGGATGGAGATCGCCCGGGCGATGGGCTTCGACTTCGAGGCCGGCCGGCTCGACACCTCCGCCCATCCCTTCTGCAGCGGGCTGACGGTGCGTGACGTGCGGATGACCACGCGGTATCGCGAGACGGACCCTCTCAGCTCCCTGTACGGCATCATGCACGAGTCGGGACACGGGCTCTACGACCAGGGCTTTGATCCGAGGCACGCGGGCACTCCCATGGCGGAGGCCGTGTCCCTGGGCATCCATGAATCCCAGTCGCGCTTGTGGGAGAACCTGGTGGGCCGAAGCCGCGCCTTCTGGACCTTCGCTCTGCCGCGCTTCAAGGCGGCTTTCCCGGGGATCGCGGGCGACCTGGACCTCGACACCATCACCTGGGCGGTCAACGAAGTCACTCCATCCCTCATCCGCGTCGAAGCCGATGAGGTCACTTACAACCTCCACATCCTCCTCCGGTTCGAACTCGAGCGCGACCTCCTCAACGGCCGCGTGCAGGTGTCAGACCTGCCTGGCATCTGGAGCGATCGCATGGCGGCCTATCTGGGTCTGAGGCCCCCGGATGATGCGCGCGGCGTGCTCCAGGACATTCACTGGTCTTTTGGGCTTTTCGGCTATTTCCCGACCTATACGCTGGGCAACCTGTATGGGGACCAGTTTTTCGAGACCGCGAGGCGCGACCTGCCGGACATGGATGATCGGGTCGCCCGCGGGGACTTCCAGCCCCTGCGGGAATGGCTCAGGGAGAAGATTCATTCCCAGGGCATGCGCTACAAGGCCAAGGAGCTGGTCGAGCGCGTCACCGGCAAGCCGCCCGCCAGCGATGCCTTCCTGAATTACATGGAACGGAAGTTTGGCGAGCTTTACGGGGTATAATCCTGTACACAGAATACCGTCTCCTCCCGCACCCGCGTACCCTTGAGGCGGGCGAAGCCCGCAACTCAACAAGGGTGCAAAAGGTGTCAGGGTTCAGGGTTCAGGAATCAACTGACACCCGGCCCGCCTCCCACGGGGACAAGTCTGGCGGGACACCTTTCAACTTCTCCGCCGGGTGCCCGCCGGGTGTCCACAAAGTGGGCGCGGCGCGGAGAAGTTGCACCCTAAGACGCTCATGCCTGAAATACCCTTCATCATCGACTTTTCTCGGACCTTCATCCATTTCCGAAGCAACCGCGTGAACCACACGCCGAGACTGCAAGCGGACGCATCCTGCACGGTGCGGCAGCCCGGAGTCGAGGCGCGGACCTTCTACCTGAGCTGCGCTTGCCTCGGCGAGAACATGTACGTCGCCCGCGGCCTCGTGCAGGTCCCCACTTGCGAGTTCGTGCTCCTGGCCGAGCCGGACCGAGAGTACGGCTACATCAAGAAATACGCCTCCTCGGACAAGGACATCCGGGAATCTCACCGCGTCGGCGAGCCGATGAAGACCCATAGCGGCATCCCCGCAACCGTGCTCTCCCTGCGAGTGTTCCCGGCACACCTCGCATCGGCGCACGCCTTGACAGACTATGACGGAATTCGGCGGGCGCATGAGGAGAATCGGCCCGTGGTGGGCCGAACCCGCTACCTGGCTGAGGACCGCTCCACCGAAGTCGTTCTGGAATACCCTGTCAAGATTTTGAACCTGGCGCACGATAGGCCCCTGTGGCAGGTGGACACGGGCCCCGTGCTCCTCCCCATCGAGCCGCTGCAAGTGCCGAAGGCTGGCTCTCCCCTGGCGAGCAGGCTCGGGCTGGCTTATATCCTCTACAACGGCTGGGGTGGGGCGGAAGTGGCGATCCGGGAGGAAACGGCCCTCGGACCGCCCGGAAATCGAGCCCTGGCGACGCAGCACTACACGGGGACGCGAGTCCTGGACGCTCGAAATGAGCTGTTCGCCGGCTAGTATCCCTGTTCAGAAGTGCGGCCGCACTTGCCAACTCGTCTACTAGCTTCGCGGCTTTTCCCGGCTACAATTTTCACCATGCGCACCGCTGGCCGTGTCGCCATCCCCGCGCTGCTGCTTTCCACCCTCGCCGGCTGCACGATTCCGGGCCTCTACGACAGCTCGCATGAGAATGACGGAGGCCACAAAGGCCAGGTCGTCGATGGGATCACAGGTAAAGGGCTGACCGGGGCCTGGCTGACCGGTGCGCTTCCCACGTATCGCGACCGAATCATCAAGACCAGGGGCGAAGGCCTTTTCTGTTACCACAACCAAGGCAACCCGGGCGGCGTCACCTTCCACTGCAAGGGTTACATCTCGCGGACGGTTTCCATGGACCTGTTTTATCGTGCGACGATTTCGGGAAACTCGTTTTAGTGCTGAAGGCAGGGAGGGGCGGCATGTTGAGTTCAGCTTCAGGAGGAACAGAAGATGCACAAACGATTCGTCACGGGCGCTGAGATGCAGGTGGAGCAGCTTCCCTGGGGGCCGCATGAATGGCTCTGCCGGCCCGGCTTGGTGGACGCGGAAAAGCTCCTGCTCGTGCGGGTCCGCATGCCGGCTGGCCAGGCCCATCGGTTTCACCGTCACCCGGAGTTCGAGGAGATCATCTACGTGGAGAAGGGGAAGGCCGAGCAGTGGGTGGACCGGGAGAAGCGGATTCTGGGGCCCGGGGACGCCGCTCACATCCCCATCAACGTGGTTCACGGCACCTACAACGCTGGCCGGGGCACGCTCGTCTTCCTGGCGATCCTCAGCCCCGCCAAAATCCAGGGGCCACCCCTCATCGACATGAGCGGCGAGGAGCCTTGGAAGAGCCTCCGCTAGTCTTGTGCAGCGCAGAAGTGCTTTCGCACTTTTGCGCTGTAAAACTAAATATCGAGGACGAACAAGAATCCGCACTTCCCTCCTCGATGAGTCTTGACAGTCTGTTTGATAGGCAGTCATGTCTTTGTCGCTGCTCAGCCACGGTCCAGTCCTTAACCCTCCCGGAATTGCAGTCCCAGGGTTTTCGCCGGGATTTGCGTTCCCCCTCCGATGCGTTTCTGCACAATGCCTCGGGGTTGTCGGCCTCATCATCCTGGCTTCCGCACTCCGGCCCGCCTGGGCCGAGCCGGTCCCACCCTTGACGCTCGTCTCCGCCGCGGTGACCGAAGCACCCCGGATCGACGGCAGCGGGGACGAAGCCGTCTGGACCCGGGCGCAGGCCGTCACCGTGCGCCTGAAGAAGCTGGGCCGTCAGGCGGGCCTGCCTGCCGCGGCGGCGCAGACAAGTGCGGAAAGCGAGGTCAGCCTGGCCAGCGTCCATACGCAAACGGAAATCTTCTTCCTGGCTCGCTGGAAGGACGCCACCCGCGACGACTCTCACAAGGCCTGGGCCTGGGACGAGGCCAAGAAGACCTATGCGGCGGGGGTGGAGCTGGAGGACGTTCTCGGCCTGGGCTTTGCGCTCCGGGGTCCCTTCACCGGCGTGATGACCGCCCCGATCGAGTGCGAATGGGACGTGTGGCAGTGGAAGGCGGCTCGGACGAATCCGGGCGGCCATGCCATGGACAAGCATCACGTGCACAGCTTGCGGCAACCGGAAAACGGGAAGGCCAAGAGCTTCAAGACCAGGTCCGGCGAGATGGTCTGGATCGCCCGGCTCGAGGACGCTGGCGATTCGGCGCAGGCGACCCAGCAGACCCCGGCGGAATTCCAGGGGCCGCGAGTGCCGCAGTACGTGCCTGGCAAGCCTTCAAGAAGCGCCGCGGACGTGCGCGCTCGCGGTGAATGGAACGACGGTCAATGGTGTCTCGAGCTCGCCCGCAAGCTCGAGACCGGTTCTCCCGATGATACCCCGTTCAAACCGGGCGCAACGGTCCCCATGGCCGTATCGGTCTTCGATCATTGCGAGGACATGGAACACAGCGTCTCGAAGGTCCTTCACCTCAAGCTGCAAGATTTTTGAAGGGAAACGGCTGACAACGGTTAATAAGTTCTTGTCACGAAAAGCTGTTGAGCTTGAAAGCGTTGGACAATTCTGATAGAGTTAAGGGTGCTCGAATTGCTTAACTGCTTGATTTCTATGAACTTCAGGTGTCAGGAGGAATCCCCATGAGGCCTCGAATGACCCTCCGGGGCCGGCTTCTTGCCGGCTGCACGGCCGGTGTCCTGGCCTTCCTTCTTCTCCCGGCCGTGTCCGAAGCCAAGCCTCCGGGTCCCATGACCAAGATGGGGCGCGGCGTCAAGAACATTGCCGTCGCCTTCTTTGATATCCCTGCCACCATCGGCCGCGCGGCTCATGAGGATAGCGTCTGGTACGCCATCACCTTCGGAATCTTCGAGGGCATCGGGAACGCCACGACCCGCGCCGTTTCCGGCTTCGTCGAGGTCGTCTCATCCCCGTTCCCGCGATACGACCGCCCGCTTTACGACCGGAGACTCGGCGAGTCGCCGCTGGGCCGATACAAGAATTGAGGTCGCCGAATCGATTCGACTCGTCCGCGAACGAAACTCGGGCCGCCGGACTTCTCATTTACAAGGCACTCTTTCGATTCCGACCCCGACGCGCAGGATCGTGAATAGCCGGGAAAATTAGACCCGGCCAGTGAACTCGCGGCCGCGGATCAGCATGAAGCGGAACGTGCCTCGAGGCTTCTCACATTCGGTCAGCAGGCGCGCCTCCTCGTTCTCGAGCCCGAGATACTTGGTCTGTGACCTCATGTAGTGCAGCGCAAGGCCCCGACGGCGGTTCGGCGTCGGATTCGCCCCAGTCCGATGAAAATTCAAGGCGTGGTGGAACATGCAGTACCCGGCCTGAATTTCGACCGGCACGGGCTGGCACAGATCCGGATCGGAAAGAAATCGCTTCTTGAATTCTGTGGCCACGGGGCCCCACCGGTGGCTGCCCGGAATGACGATCATGCACCCGTTTTCCACCTTGGCGTCGTCCAGGGCGATCCAGCAGCTCACGTGGTCCTGCGGAATGAGGAACGGCCACGCGGGCGCGTCCTGATGCCAATCGGTGACCGTCCCGTGAAACCGCGGCTTCATCATGAGCTGGTCGGCGTAAAGCTTGATGTCCGGCCCCAATAAGTCTTCGATAACGTCCACGACCTCGGATTTCCGGGCGACCCTTTCGAACACCTCGTCAAAGTAGCAGAGATGGGTGATTTTACGGACCCGGTCCAGACCCTCCGCGGTCTGCTCCTCGCCGCTTCGAAACTTGGCCTCGAGCTGGATGAACCGCGGTGGTACGTGCGTGAGCCTGCCCGTCACGACCTCCTCGCTGCGGCGGCGCAACGAGGAGAGTTCCTCTTCCGTCAATACCCGCCGGTCGTACTTCAGATAGCCATTTTCTTCGAAAAATTTCTTTTGTTCGTGCGTGAGTGCCATGGTTCATTCCTCGGCCGATTGGAACAGCTACATTTTCTCCATTCCCACGGAGACGTCGAGCAGGATGCAGTTCCCGCCCGCCCGCGGCGTGACGCGGAGCAGAAATTCGCCCGTCTCCAAGTTCAAACACCTTCGGCCAGGAAAGGCGCTTCCACTTTCCACCTTCCGCCACTCCCCGGGGTCGGTTTGCCAGGCCTCGAGGGTGACGGCCCCGCTTCCCTGCTGCATGTGCGGGACCACCTGGATACCGACCTCCCTCCACTCCAGCACATCCAGCGGGATATCATAGGCGAAAACGATGTAAGTATTCGGGGAAAGACTGACGTAGGACCACGAGCCGCCGTCGTTTGGATAGGGTGTATATGGCGTATAAGAGTTCTGGGTGGCGAAGTAAACCTGGGTGGCCGTGTAATCGGCTACTCGGCCGCAGATGGTCCCGGGCGGGTGGTAGGTGCTGCCCGGGTCGAGCCGGAGCGGCAGGAAGGCGTAAAAGGTTGTGTCAGAACGAGTTTCCGCTTTCCCGGACACCAGAGTCCAGGCGGGCGGGCTCAGGCCTTCGCATCGTCCCCAGAGGAACAGCTCGCGGCCGACGCGGCTTGTCCCTTCCACGCTCTTGGGCGGTGAGAAATTGCCGTAGCCGCCCATCTCCACGTTCTCGGCGATGGAGTCCCAGGCGAAGCTCTTGACCTCTCCTGGCTGGAAAGTGGCCTGCCCCTGGGTCACGCCCCAGGGAGCGAGGAATCGGCCGAGCCAGAGATTCTGAACCTGGAGGGAAAGCCTCGTCCCGTTCCGGATGCGGCACTCGATCTTTCGGTTTCGGACCTGGCAATCGGCCTCGAGCCGGCCCACCTCCAAGACGTCCTCGGTGGAAAAGAGGTGATAGCTCCACATGCCGACTTCGAGCGGGGCGGGCAGGAAGGCGGGCGAGTCGTGGTTCGGCAGGGCGTCCAGAGAGAAGGCCTGGAACGGCATGGCTTGCGGCAACTCTCCGAAGTATTCCGGCAGGTCGGGCCGCCGCCACCGCACGGACGGGCTGGAAGGCATAAGGGTGTAAACGCCGTGGGCCGGGGTGAAGAGTCCGGCCCAATCGGTCCGGCGGGCCTTCGGGGATTCGGTATCAAGGGAAAGCAAGCTGATTCGTTTGATCACCACCGTCCCGCCTTTGATTCCGAGGGTCCAGTAGTAGCCGCCAAAGGCGAAGAGGACGGACAAGGCGGGGACGGTAGCGAAAGCCCATTCCTTTCTCCCGAGCCTCCTCAGTATGAAATAGTTCAGTGGCCCGAGGCAAAGGATGGAAGCGAAGAGGAACAGGCCGATGTGCCAGAAGGCAGGTTGGCGGAGCTGATCAAGCTGATTCAGGGAACTCAGCGTGAAGTTCTTCAACTCGCCCGGGGTCCGGGCCAGGGGATTTTCGATCACGGAATGCAAGAGGGCCGCACGGCCGGGCCAGTCCAGCAGCGCCTGCTGGCGGATATCGAAGGCGAGGTAGAGGACGCGCCCGGCTCCGTGCTGTCTCTCCACGACCAGGGGATGGCCGTCGGACAAAGCGAGTGCTCGGCCGCCATCGAGGCGTACCGGAAGGATGCGCACGGGGAGCTTTGGGCGTGCGGACGAGAGACACCGGAATCGATCGGGCGAGACCTCGATTTCGTCCCAAGAAGAGGGCTCGGGCACGAGGCCTTTCAGAAACGTTTCGGAATAGTCTTCCTGGCGGCCGCCGTAGGCGGCGATGAGGGTCCCGCCAGCGGCGACCCATTCCTCGATGGCCCGGCGCTGCGCGGGACGCCACCGGGCGGGACTGGCCTGGAAGAGAAAAATAGCGCTGGCGGACTCGTATCCGGCAGAATGGTCCGGAAGGATATCCTCATCCAGCACCCGGGCCGAAATCTCGACGCGAGCACGGGGCTTGGCCTTCGCAAGCGGCTGCACGGGAGACGGAAGCGGGGGCGTGCCCCGGGCCGCTTCAGCCGCCCTCTCGGCCTCCACCCCGTGGGGCCCGGCTGGGTCCGCCGTCCCGGGCTCGGGCGGTAGCAGGAGGAAAGGCTGGACCGCGGCCCAGTTACCCACCACGGCGACGATCCGTCCTTCGGGTCCGATCATCGTGATGGGACGCGTCCTGTCCGTCCAGAGAGGCCGACCGCCAGCATCCAGCATCTGGACGCGGGCGACCTGCTGGTTGCCCGGTCCCTTGAACAGGTACAGGGTCAACCGCTTGCTCGTGCCACGCGGCAGTTCGATCGGCCGCTCGAATACGGGGTGAAGGACTTCGTTGACCATCGGACCCAATTCCGCGGCCCCGATCTCCAGGCTGCCCTGGAAGTCCGGCCCCGAGTTGCTCACCTCGACAGTCACCGGATTCCATGCCCCGCTCCTCATGAGGCCGCCGATGCCGTAATCCAGAATCTGCACTCCGATTTCCGCCTGCACCGGCATCGCCAGCGCAACGGCGGCTTCCAGAAGACATAGAAGGCCAGAGGCGCGAAGAACCATGAAGTTCGAAATCCAGGAACGGGACAAATGTCAATTTGCAGGAGCTTAACAAAAATGATCCCCGCAACTCAACTTGAAACTTCGTTTCGGAATTTTCTGCAAAATGGCCCCGCGTTCCTTGTCCCTGGACGATGAGGGGGTGGGCAGTAACTTCCCAATAAGTTCGGGTAAGACGAACGAGTCAAATCTATGAGTTATGAAGGTAGGCGAAGCCCCTGCGGGCCTCGCCGAAGCGCCCAAGCGCTTCGCTACGAAGCTCAGGCTGACACCCGGCGAACGTAGGCGAAGCCCCTGCGGGCCTCGCCGAAGCGCCCGAGCGCTTCGCTACGAAGCTCAGGCTGACACCCGGCGAACGTGGCGAAGCCCCTGCGGGCCTCGCCGAAGCGCCCAAGCATCATCGGTTATAAAATCGGGCGGGTCCATCTTCCCGAACTTATTGAGATGTTACGGTGGGCTTGTCTCCTACCGGGTCCTGCAGATGTGGGCTGCCAAGAGGCAGGTGGGCGGCGGCTGAACGAGAAAAATTATGGGCCCGGAGGGCTCTGCGCGCGGCCCAATTTCTGGCCTGCGTGTCCACGCCTTCCGGGTCATCCCAGGGTGGCCCGACGAGTGTTTCTAATTTTTCGCAGCGTTATACACAAATATTGGCTAAACTTTGTGTATAGAAGGAGGTTGGCTCTTATGTTAAGAACAAATATAGAACTGGACGAGGAATTGGTAAGAGAGGGCATGAAACTCACCCATAAGAAAACCAAGAAGGACCTGGTAAATTATGCCCTTGAGGAGCTGATCCGACGGTTCAAGAGGAAGCACCTTCTTACGCTCGAGGGTAAGGTGGAATGGAGAGGCAACCTCGATGAAATGAGAAAAAGCAGGGCATGATTCTTGTAGACACCAGTGTCTGGATAGATTTCTTCAGGGGCGCTCATTCGAGGGAGCGCCAAACCCTGCGAAGGCTCATCGAAGATGACGTTGATCTCTCCATCACGGAGATAATCCTTACTGAGATTCTTCAGGGGATTCAGGGGGACGCAGACTTCGAGAAGGTGCGGGACTATCTTCTAGAATTTCCGATTTACGAACCGAAGGGTGTAGAGACCTATCTGAAGGCGGCGGTTATCCACAGGAGTTGCAGGAAAAGGGGAAAGACGATCAGGAGGACCGTCGACTGCATCATTGCCGCCATCTGTATCCAAAATGACCTTCTTCTCTTTCACAAAGATAGCGACTTCGACCTGATTGAGGCGTACGCCGGCCTCAGGGTCTTGAGAGCATAGAAAGAGCCTGAGATGGTACCATGAAGCGCCAGCTCCTTTCACAACTCATTCTACAAAAAGAAGTTACGTGGCCAGCGAGTAACTTCTCAAGAAGTTCGGGGTGGACGATCTGTTTCCTTTGAACGCGGGCATGCTATGGCTAACGCCGGGACTACAAACGTGTAAGGTCAGCACCACCCACAGGCCAGGGGCCCGGTGGCGTTTTTTCGCATCACGGAGATTCATCAGCAAATGAAATCCAAACGTTCCGAATCCCAATCCCAATCCCCCGTCACGATCGAATCGAACGAGCGCGTTGTCCCGCCGCGCTGGGCGGTCATGGAACGCTATCTCATCGAACAGATGAACCGAGCGGCGGTCCAGTTCGTGGAACGCTACACGCGGCCGGATGGCACACTCGTCTGGAGGCAGGAGTGGCCCGGGATGGACGGCTCGGATGACGCCTATGAGAGCTTCACCAGCTTTCCTCTCTTCTACGCCCTCGGCGGCTCGGAGGCCGTGCACGAGTTGTCCCGGAAGGAATGGAGCGCCATCACCTGGCAGTTCACGGGGTACGGACAGGTCTACCGGGAATTCGACGCCTACTACGACTGGATGCACCATGGAGAAAGCAACCTTTACCTTTACTATTTCGGGCTGGCGGACCCCTACCGGCATCAGGACCGGGACCGGGCGCTGCGGTTCGCGGCAATGTACACGGGAGACGATCCCGAGTCGCCGAACTGGGACGCGAAGCGCAAGATGATCCGATCGCCCATCAACGGCAGCCGCGGCCCGCGTTTCGAGATGTCGGCCGTGGACTGGGTGACCCACCGGCCCATCCTCGCCGAGTATCTCGCGCCCTACGAAGACATGGCCGGGCTGCCCAAGGGGGACCCCTGGGTCAAGGCGAACTGGAACGACGATGCGGTCTTCGCGCGGATTCTGAAGCTGCTGAACCAGCGAATGGCCCGCGGCGACGTTCCTTTGAACCTGAACGCGACGAGCCTGGTGACGCACGCGTATCTTTACACTGGCGACGAGCGCTACCGGCAATGGGTCCTCGATTACCTCGCGGCCTGGTGCCAGCGCACGAAGAAGAACAAAGGCATCATGCCCGACAACGTGGGCCCCACGGGCAAGATTGGCGAATGCATGAAAGGCAAGTGGTGGGGCGGCTATTACGGATGGCGCTGGCCCCACGGGAGCTACAACATCCTCGAATCCACCCTGATGGCCGGCGAGAACGCCGTCCTCATGACCGGGGACGCCTCGTGGCTCGATCTGACACGCTCGCAGCACGACCTGATGTGGTCTCTGGGCCGCGTCGAAAACGGCGTGTTCAAGGTGCCCTGGAAGCATGGCGACCAGGGCTGGTTCGCCTTCAACCCGCCCAATCCCCGCAATTACATTCATCTCTACTTCACGTCCTTGGCCGGGGAGGACCGCGAGCGGCTGGAGCGTCTCGAGAATCGGGACCGATGGCCCCATTCAGGGAGTTTTTCCAAGGGGGGACAGTACAACGCCGCCCCGTGGTTTGCCTACGTTCAGGGCAACAACCCGGATTTTCCGGACCGGGTCTTGTCGGAGACCCACATCGAGCTCTGCCGCCGGCTGGAGCTGATGCGCAATGACCACGCGGACCCCGAGACGTGGGACGTCCACCACTGGCAGGAGATCAACCCGGTCGTCTGCGAGGGGATGGCCCAGCTCATGCTGGGAAGTCCGGCGGCAATCTACCACGGTGGCCTCCTGCACGCGAGCGTGCGGTACTTCGATCCTGCTTCCCGGCGGCCCGGCCTGCCGCAACACGTGGCGGCCGCGGTGGAACGCGTGAGTCCCGATGCGCTGGTCCTTGTGCTGGTGAACACCGACGCGTTGCAGGCCTCGGAGGTCCTGGTGCAGGCGGGCGCCTATGCGGAGCACCAGTTCACCGAGGCGCGCCGCCTGGACGCCTCGGGCAAGGAGGTAGGCAATACACGAGTGCACGCCCGGCACGTGCTGGTGCGGCTGGGGCCCGGCGCCCAGGCGCGTTTGAAGCTCGGGGTCAGACGCTATGCCCACGCGCCCAGCTATGACCTGCCCTGGAAGTGCAATCCTTGCGGCATCCAGGCTTGACAGAAACCGCCGCTGCCGTTAATTTTTTGAAGTTAAACGGTGTCGGCCACTTTCCATGAAGACCCATGCGGTGAAAGTATTTGCCGCACTCCCGTAGTCTCCCGGGATATTCTTCCATACGGTTTCTTCGCGGGTCTCACCCGCGCTAAGGTTTGGCGCTTTCTTGCGGCCAGAACGGCTCGGCCGCGCCCCGAGATTCTGGGCCTCCCGCCCACCGCTGAAGAGTATGAGACCCAGACCCTGGCGGCACATCTTGACGGGCGCTCTCTTCTTCGTCTCCGGGCTCTCGTCCCTCATCTACCAGGTCGCCTGGCAACGCGTCCTGACCCAGGAGATAGGAGTCGACTCCCTTTCCATCGCGTTCATCGTCACCATCTTCATGATGGGGCTCGGACTCGGCTCGCTCGCCGGCGGCTGGATTTCCTTCCGCTTCGGCCGGTCCCTACCTTATCTCTATGCCGGAATCGAGCTGCTGATCGGGTTGCTCGGAGCATGCTCCATCCCGGCCGTGAGACACGTCAACCGGGCCGCCGCGGGCTCGGAATCCGTCCTCTGGGATTTCGCGGTGAACTGCCCGGTGCTCGTTCTCCCCACCTTTCTGATGGGTCTGACGACGCCCATCATCGTGGAATTCCTGAAAGGAACCCTGGACAACCTCGGCAGCGTCATCGGGCTCTTCTACGGCCTCAACGTTTTGGGCGCCGCCCTGGGTTCCATCCTGACCCTTTTCCTCATCGAGCTTCTTGGACTGCAAGGCAGCGTCAACGTCGCCGCGGGCATCAACCTGGTCATCGCTGTCGCTTTCTTCACCGCGGCCTCCCGGCTTCCCGAGTTCTCGCCGAAGGCTGTCCCGGCGGGTGAGGCCCCCGCGGAGCGGCCTTCGGCATCCGGACTCGATTGCCGCATCCTGCTGGCATCCTTGCTCTTCGGCTTCGCCAACCTGTCCATCGAGATGGTGCTTTTCCGCTTCCTCTTCTTCTATTTCTCGCCCGCCTCGTTCGTCTTCCCCATGATCCTCTCGGCCTACCTGGCCCTGATGGCCCTCGGGCAGTTTCTCGGGGGCCGCTGGATCGATCGCCGGCCCCCCGAGGCGCGCCCCGCCTTGCTGGCCCTTCTCCTGGTCGGCGCCGCTGTTTCCTTGCTCGTCCTGTGCCTCACGCCCCTGTCGGCGCTCGACCTCATCCGGCCGAGGAGTCCGAAGCACAATATCTCGATCCTTCCCTATGGGTTTGTCATCTCCTTTTTCTTCAACGTGCCCGTGATCTTCTTCAGCGCCTACCTGCCTGCCGTTGCCAAGATGGCGACCCGGGATATCCGTACGGCGGGCCGCACCTTCGGGTCCATCCTCTTCTGCTCCACGTTGGGCAACATCTTCGGAGGTTTTATCACCGCCATCTTTCTCTTCGAGTCCATCGGCAGCATCCGCACCCTGGTCCTCGTGTGCTGGGCGACGCTGGCGGGCGTGGGACTCATGTTCTGGCAGTCCGGCGGGGAAGGGCGCGGCCGCGGCCGCGCTTTCTCCGCCGCGGTCGCCTCGGTCATCCTGGCGACGATTCTTGTGCCCCGTGATTACTACTTCTCCCCGCTCAGCGACAAGCGGCCCGCCGTCAAGATGATCGGGGCCGACAAGCCCGTAGCCGTCCTGGAAGGGCATACCACCGTGACACCCATCTTCCTCAACGGCCACACCAAGCAACGCTACGAGGTGCGGCCATTCAACGCCGGCGCGGCCGCAGCCCTCATCGATGAGAAATCCGTTTACTACCAGTACTACAGCCTGGTCGTCCCTCAGATGGCCGATCCCGAGTTCCGGCCCAAACGCATCCTGCTCATCGGCCTGGGCTCCGGCGAGTTCCCTTTCGTCATGAAGGAACTCGACTTCGTGCAGGAGTTCGTGATCGTGGAACTTGCCCCGGAGGTGCTCGAGGCCTACGAGAAGTACTCCGACTCGCGGATCGCTGAAACGCTCCATCATCCCAAGGTCAAAGTCCATGCCACGGATGGCCGCCGTTACGTCCAGAAGGCGCTCGCACGGGGCGAGCAGTTCGACCTCGTCCAGATCGGCATCCTGGGACTCACCCGGTCCGGAGCGAGCAACATCTATTCCCTCGATTTCATGCGAAAGGTCCGGCAGATCGTCCGGCCGGGAGGCTACCTCGCCCTCGAGCCTTACATCGGAATCGCTCGCCTGGGCTTCGAATTCTTCCAGCAGGGCTACGTGCTGCCCGGCAGCAGTTGGGTTTTCATGCATGACCACCCCCTGGGTCTCCAGGATGGGCAATCCATCCTCGTCTCGGAATACACCATGCGGCAGTATCTCTCCAAGCGATTCAGCGACCTCAAGACGCCGCTCCAGCCGCCGTACCCGACTGCGCGCGTCACGATCATCGAGTACGACCGTGCCGAGGTTCTCGAGCGATACCGCAACATGGTCGGGACGGATGACCGCCTGATCTTCGAGTATTTTTATCTTTCCGAGCTGAGGCCGGACTTCGCCTGGCCCGTTCTGATGATCCAGGACATGGACAATCTGACGCCGAAAAGGGTGGAACTCGAGGTCTCGGTCAGGGAGTCGACGGAATGAACGGCCGGCCCAGGTTGAAGATTCTGCTCGGCGCGTGCGGCATGGCCGCCTCGCTTTATCTGGTCCACGAAGTGGGCGCACGGAGCTTCTTCATCAAGAAACTCGAAGAGTTCACTCCTGACGGGTCCACCGCGGCCGTTCGCTTTCCGGGTCAGCCTCTGCGGATCGACCCCTTCGTTGACGTGATGAGCGGCGAGCGCACGCTCTTGTTTGAATCCACGAATGACGGCAGCCCGAATTTTCTCCCGATGCCGCTGCCGGGCAACCCGCATGACGCGGCGTGTATCGGTCTCCAGGGCAGCCAGAACCTGTTGTTCGAGGTCGATTACGATCAGACCCACACGGGCCAGTATTTCTTTGCATGGGCGGACGAAACGGGGAGGTACCAGGAGCGGTGGACGGACTGCCGGATGCGCATCTGGCCTTTTCCGGACGGGTCCAGCTTTCAGCGCATGAGGGATGAGTTCCCGTACCTTCCCATCGCACCGGAGGCGCGCGGCGTGTTCCTCGGCCTGTGCCATAACCCCACCCGCGACCCGTCCATCGTGCGGCAGGTACGGGTATACGGCGGTCGGATGCGCCGGTACGCCCTGGGCCGCCGGGCCTGCATCACCCCGCGGGAGATGGGCAGTTCCAGGGTTTACACCCTTCAGTTCGAGAGCCTCCACGACGGCGTCACTCGCGGCCCCATCGCCGGCTCGGGCGTCCAGGTGACCATTGCCCCGGCGACCAAGGTCTTCATCCTGAAGCGCGACCACAGCCTCATGGAGCTGCAAGACGGCCGGAAGTGGGTCCTGGGTTCCTTCCTGCCCCACCAGGTCGGTTTCATGGATGAACACGGTATCCTCCATACCCTCTCTTTCGGGGCCGCCGATCTCCTCGAGGTGAACTGGATAGCGGCAGGCCGCGCGTTGACCATCGACGCCTATCACTACCACTTTTCGGAACGCTCACTCCTCGTGAATCGGGCCGAGCCCACCCCGTTCCCCGAGGGAGGAGAAGGAAGCGGGCGTCGCTGCCATGAGAATCTCGGCGTGGCGCGGTGGTTGCCCCGGGCCGAGATGACACTGGTTTACTCGGAAGGCGGCCGCTTCCTGATGCCCCTCTGGCAGCCCCAGGGCCGGCAGGCCACGCTGATCCTGACGGAGCATGCGGATTTCCAGGAAACGGAGTCGGACCTCCTGCTGACCTACGGCAATCCGGAGGGAAAGGTGACGCCGGGCCAGGGCCTCGCTGGCAACCAAATCCACTACACCAAGTCGCTTTTCGCCTGCGGCGCCGACTTCCCTTTCGTCCTTCGGATGCCCGGCGGCAAGAAAGAAATCAGCTTCAAGCAGGTATCCTATGCGGGCAATCGAGAGTTTGGTGAGCTCATCCGCCGATACCGTAAAGAAGGTCTGCCCATCGAGTTCGGCGCCCACACGGCAGGAAGCTGGAATCCCGACGCCGAGGAGACGCGCTATGGCCTGACGCAGTTGAGCGGCCTGGGTATCCGCATCTGGATCGATCATGGCGCGAACGAGACGATGATCATGCGCAGCGGGTGGGACTCCAGCCGGCCGAAATATTACATCCTTCCCGCCCTCCGGGAATTCGGCATCGAGTATGCCTGGGCGGACGGGGACCTTTACGGACAGGCGGAGGTTTATGGCGATCTGAGTTTGATTCGCGACAACGCTCCGTCGCACCTTCTCTATTATGTGCCGGCGCTGGACACCGATGCTGGCGACCGCTGGAAGCTCAAGCTATTCAGCACCATGAACGTCCAGTGGTCCGCGAGCCTGTTCTCGACTGACAGCCTCGAGACCTTCGTACAGAATCGCTCCGTCAGCATCCTCCATTGCTACTTGGCGTACAACGTCATCCAGTTCGACCTGGACGAAGGCGGGAGGCGTCACATGAAACTGGCCGGCTGGTATGACCAGAGCCTGCAAAATCTGGCGCGATTCCGAGACCAGGGCCGCCTCCACATCGATTCCCTGGCCAACTGGGGAGATTACGTCAGCGCCGTACGGAGGGTGACCCTCATCCCCGAGAGAGAGGGTTTCCTTCTTCTCAATCCCCAAGGCACGATCCGGGGCATGTCCTTCGAATGCATTTCCCTCCCCGGACTGGAGTGTCCGGGAGAACCGATCCTGGATGGCCAGCGCATACTGAATTCCAAGAGAGTCGGCGATCGCCTGTGTTTCTGGACGGACATCCCTTCAGGGGAACACCGGCTCAGTTTTTCGGAGCCACCCCGCCGGGACGCCCCATAGGTGCCAAGCCAACGCTGGGTCGTCCTTCCTCTGGCTATTCATCTTGCCCCTCATGTTTCATAAGTAGCCGAAACATCAATCGTTAAGCAAAATGAGATCAGAAGCAAGATGAAAAATAAGTAGCGAAATCGGCTTCTTTTCTTAGAGCTGGCACCACTGCGGGACGTCCCCCGCAATAGCGCCCGAAGTCCTACCTGAGTCGCCCGAATGGCTTGCTCCTTCCAGCGGTCATGGTTCGTTTTGGTCTCTATTGCAGCAACATCCGGCTCCTGGACCGCGGCCGAAGGGAAACGGGAGTCCCGGCCGGTCGGCACGCGGGACGCCCCCTTCTATCTGGGGGCATGGGTCGGGGCCGACCTCTTCGCCTGGGGCGACCTCCTCGGCATGGGCGAGGACAGCGCATCCACCATCGATGCCATCAGCGCCGACCTCGCCTCCCTCGGATGCAACGCCGTGTGGGTCGCCGGATTCGCTCCCTGGTTCGCCGAAACGCCCCGGATCGGCCTCTGGCTCGATACCGCGGAAAAACACCAGCTCAAAGCCGTCATCCAGGGGTCCGGCTTCCCCTATGCCATCCCCAAAGGCGAGGAACGGCTTCTCGCCAGGACCCGCTCCGAGGTCGTCCCTTTCTGGAAGTCCGTCGCCCGCCAGTGGGGACGACACCCGGCGCTCCTCGCCTACTGCCCCGTCGAGGAGATCGGTGATAACGTCGAGAAGGGCGAGACCGTGACCCTCGACGCCCTGGCCGAGGTCGGGCGGGCCGTCGCCCGCATCGACCCGGTCCATCCCGTCACGACCATCCACATCTCCACCTGGTTCAACGTCGCCAAGAAGGAGGCGGAAATCCGGGGCCGCGACCTGCGCGTGCTCGTCATGGACCTCTACGTCTTTACCCACGTCCACGATTGGTCCCTTCCCGTAAACACCTGGGCCACTCCCGACGAGGCCACCCGCGGCTACCTCGAGTGGACCGGCCGGCACGTCCGGCTGGCTCGTTCCGCCGGCGTCCCCCTCTGGGTCTTTGCCCAGGCCAATGAAACCACGTGGGTCCGAAAATTGGGCGGGGCCAGGCCCGAGTCCCGGCCCAACTTCCGCATGCCCACGCCTCCGGAAATGTCCTTCCAGGTCTGGGCGGCCATCCTCGCCGGCGCTAAAGGCGTTTTCTTCTTCCCCTACAACTCCACGCCCGAGCCGCCGCCCGACAGCCAGGCGAATCTCGAAGAATGGGAACACGGGGTCGGGATGAGGACCCTACAGGGCGAGCCGACGGCTTCCCACGAGGGCCTGGCCCGGGTGGGGCAGAAGGTCCGTGAATATCTCAACCTTCTCGGCCGGCTCGTGCCGGAATCCGAGGTGTCCGAAATCGAGAAAATTCTGGCCCGGACGTTTCGCGACCCGCGAGGTGACGACAGGTTTCTCGTCCTGCTCAACCGCGACGTGGAGAATTCCAGGCCGATTCCCAACGAGTTCATCCGGCGGTCGGGATTGCCCGCAGGAACGACTCTCGAAGCGGGTGAAGGGAGACTGACTCCGAGTAATGCAGGTCAGAAATAGTCAGCCTTGGGCGTCTCCGCCTACCGCGGATTGCCCCGGGCTGCTACGTAAGGTGGCAATGTCCTTGACGTTGCCACCTTGCATAACCCGTTGTATTTAAACGGTCTACGTTTAGCATACGTAACTATGAACAAAGGCGCTCGTGCCGTCCCGCTGCCGGCGAATTTCAACAAAAACTTCTGTTCCCACGCCAGGGCTGGGCCGGCGAAGCCGGGCCAGTCCCGGCTCTGAAAGCCGCGAGCCCGAAGGGCGCAGCGGATTTCAGCGGAAAAGTTGAAACGTGTCCCGCCAGACCTCTCCCAGTGGGAGGCGGGTCGGGTGTCAGTTGATTCCTGAACCCTGAACCCTGACACCTTGTGCACCCTTGTTGCGTTGCGGGCTTCGCCCGCCTCAAGGACCCCACACCATCTCGGGCAGGACGGCCCGAAATTCATCCCTGACCAGTCCGATCCTCTCGAACGGTATCGGCTGGAAACCAGGCAGCCTCGAATACACCTCGGAGTCGGGCCTGAGACGGAAGTCGCCCCTCGCCGCGCCGGCGAATCCGGGATCGCCCTCGGTGACCCAGTTCTCCCCGAGCGGGACCTGCCAGTTGCCGCTGCACGTGCTGGCGCACAACACCAGGACGTTCCGGACCGCCCGGCTGACCCGTGGCTGTCCCGGCTGCGGATTCATGAATCCGACCAGGGCCGGATAGCGCGTGGTGTACGGTGGCTGAGTGATATCGACCTCCTTGAGCAGCTTCTCCTGCCAGAAGCAATCGCCACCGCCGTCGACGATCATCTTCCAGTGCTGGTCGCTCCAGGGGTAGGAGCCCAAGGCGCGCCGGCACTCGATGAAGACGTTGTTCTCGGCCAGGATGTCGTGCCCGCCGTGGGAGAAAACCGTGCCGAACGAGCCCTTGCCAGGTTCGCCGCACCGGAAGAAGACGTTGCCGAACACGGTGTCGCCGCCGTCGCCATCGTCGAAGTACACGGCCGCGTTGCCGTGCCCCATCGGGCTGCCGATGTGATGCCAGAAATTGAAGCGAACGACGTTGCCGCGGCACGACGGGTTGCGGCCCTTGTAGCAGGCGCCGCAGTCGTCCGTCTCCAGACAGACGTGGTGCACGCGGTTCCACTCGATGACGTGATCATTCCCCTCGATGCTGATGGCCTGGTGCGGAGCGTCGTGGATCAGATTGTGCGCAGCACGGTGGCCGACCCCCTGAATCCGCATGGCATTCGAATAGGTCGGCTTGTGAATGGAAAAACGCCAGATGTGGTTGTTCACCGCCTCGTGCCCGCCAGCGGTCAGCGTCCTGCGGTCGCCGCCGGAAAGCGTGATCCCGCCCGTGCCGGTGTCGTGGATATCGCAGGCCTCGACGCGGTGGCCTGAGCCGCCGGACACGGAGATGCCGATCTCGCGGGTATTTCGGACCTCGCAAGCCTGGATGCGGACGCCGCTTCCGCCGCCGACGGCGATGCCCTCTCCCAGCGAGGCCTCGACAAGAAATCCCCGCAAGACCACCGCGGTCGCATCCCTGACGGCAACGACCGGGCCCTTGAGGATGGAGAGCATCACCCGTGCACCAGCCAGCGACGCCGGCGGCCAGAAAAAGAGCCGCCCGCCGCCGCGGTCGATGTAGTACTCGCCGGGCCGGTCGAGCTCCTCAATCAGGTTCAGGGCGTAATAGCGCCGAGGCGAAGGATTGCCATCCCGGACGCTGTATTGGGCGGGCGCGGCCAGCGTGATCCGACGCCTTTCACGATCGATGGATTGAATCCGGATCACTTCCGCGTGCCAGTCGTAGCACCAGTAACCGTGCAGCCAGACGCCCGAATCGACGTCCCAGCGCGACGGGCGGTCGCCGGAATACTCGAACACGCCGCCCTGAGTGCCCGCGTCACCCGTGCGGGGACAGGCGCCGGGCTCGATGATCCGCTCGATGGTGGCCCAGCCCTCGTTCGGCCATCGCGCCAGCGTCATGCGCTGACCGTTGAAGAACAGTTCCGGCGTCACCGCTGCACCCTGGTATTTCACCGGGAAACTGCCCAGGTCCGTGACGCCCAACGCATGCAGGTCGGCCTGAGCCACCTTCCCGCGGGCCGCGGGGTCCAGACGCTCCAGCACTCCCGCGTCCGTGACCGGAAAGAAGGCATCAGGCGGTATCGTCACGCCGCCTGCGAGGATCGCCTGCTCGCCAGGCGCGGCCCGGTAGACCGTCGGCGCGTCCCCCGAGCCCGAGTCCCGGGCATCGAGCGTGAAAGTCTCTGCCATAGGGTAGACGCCGCCTCGGACCACAACAGTGACGCCCTGGCCAACAGCCGTTCCGCCTGCCCTCACCTTTCGGACCTCGCCCCTCGCCCGTTCGAGCGTCCGGAACGGACCCTCCGGCCGCCCGGACGCCGGTTCGGCGAGTTTCCCGGACCAGGCATCGTTGCCGTTGATGGACACGTAATAATCTGCTGCTTGCATGTCGCCTCCTACCGTTGGATTCACCTCTCATCCTCGATGGCTTGAAGAGGGTCTTCAGCGCCATTTTTCATCCCGCTGGCATCCCTGTTCAAAAGTGCACCAGCAATTTTGAACAGGGATGCTAACCTGAAAATCCGGTCGAGTACTGTATCTCGAAGGCACGGGAGCATTTCTGAACGGGGAAACGAGTTCACAATCGGAAAGTATTCTCCTACAATCTCCGGTTTTCGCCGCCCCGAGGCGAGCCGCTTCCTCTTCAATGGGCCTCCCCTGAACTGAAGGAGTTTCGTCATGAACCACGACCTGTCCAAGGAATCCATCCGAATCGGCACGCTCGTCGGCGCTGGCAACGCTCCCAGCACGATCCGCCAGATTCTCCCGCACGGGTTCGAATCCTTCTCGCTGACCTTCTGGCAGAGGATCGGGGACGTGAACCTGAAGAAGCTGGCCGGGGAGGTCAAGGAAGCCCTCGGGGACTCCGGCGTCGTCATCAGCACCGTGTCCATCTATGGCAATCCGCTCGATGACGCGCCGGGCGACCGCGAGACCCGCGAGGGATGGAAAAAGCTGATCGACGGCGCGCACCTGTTCGGGGCCGATCTGGTGACCGGCTTCACGGGCCGGCTCCGCGGAAAGCGCATCGACGAATCCATACCGCAATTCAAGAAGGTGTTCGGCCCGCTGGCCAAGCGAGCCTCGGACCGAGGGGTCCGGATCGCCTTCGAGAACTGCGAGATGGGCGGCAACTGGAGCTCCGGCGACTGGAACATCGCACACTATCCGGCGGCGTGGGAATTGATGTTCAACGCCGTCCCGGCGGACAATCTCGGCCTCGAATGGGAGCCCTGCCACCAGATGGTCAAGCTGATCGACCCCATGCCGCAGCTCCGCCAGTGGGTCAAGAAAATCTTCCACCTCCATGGAAAGGACTGCACGATCCACTGGGACGTCCTCCGGCAGTTCGGCATCGGCGGCCCCAGGCCGTTCGCCTTCCACCGCACGCCGGGCTTCGGCGACTCCAACTGGGCCGACATCATCTCCGACCTGCGCAAGGGGGGATTCCGCGGCTCGATCGACATCGAGGGCTGGCACGACCCCGTCTATCGCGGCGACCTCGAGATGACCGGCCAGGTTCGGGGTCTGAACTACCTCAAGGAGTGCCGCGGAGGGCACTTTGTGCCGAATCCCACTTAGGCGTTTGGGGCCCCAAACTTGTAAAAACTTTTTGATGAACACTGAATCCGTTTTTCGTTCCGCGTTTTTCTTTCCCTCCACAGCATCTCTACGGGAAACGGGATTCCTACGGGAGAATCCGTGGGGGTACCCTTCTGCGGTTGGAGAAAGAATCCGCGGTGGGATACGGCAAGCGCTTCGCCATGCACCCCATGCGCTTCGCTGAGGTGCATGGCTTCGCTAAAAGGCCTTGCTTGTAAAGCCGCAGTTCCTAGTCATCGGGCACGGAAGTGCACCCGCACTTGCGAACTCGTCCACTTAAGGAAACCCCTCCTCCGGAGTCCATTCCATGAGGAACAGCCTGAAGAAACGACTGGCTGAAGGTAAGGTCGCGGTGGGCGCACAGCTCCGGTTCGGCTGCCCGGCCATTGCGGAACAATTCGGCCTGGCGGGCTTTGACTGGCTGCTCCTGGACAGCGAGCATGCGCCGCAGACGCCGGAGGGCATCCAGTCGCAGCTACAGGGGATCGGGTGCACGGCGGCGACTCCGATCGTTCGTGCGGCGAAGAACGATCCGGACCTGATCAAGCTGTATCTGGACATGGGGGCCATGGGCATTGTCGTGCCGTTTATCGAGACGGCGGACGAGGCGGAGCGCGGTGCCCGGGCGTGCCGGTATCCGCCCCGGGGCACGCGCGGCTGGGGCCCGCACCGTGCCGCGGGTTACGGGCTGAAGGCCGCGGCCTATACGAAGGAGGCGGACCGCGAGACCGTTTACATCCCGATCATCGAATCGGCCCGGGCCGTGAAAAATATCCGGGCCATTTTGTCCGTCGAAGGCGTCGATTCGTTCCTCGTCGGGCCCGTAGACCTCTCCATTTCTCTCGGGATGCCGTTCGAGTACGAATGCCCGAAGTTTCAGAAGGCCATCCGCACGGTCCTCGAGGCCGCGCAGGACGCGGGCAAGCCCGCGGGCACGGGTGTCGCCGGGCCCGTGTTCGAGCCGGGCAGCGTCCAGGACTGCGTCCAGAAGGGCTTTCGCCTGCTGCTGGCTGGCGGAGACGAGCCGATCCTGGCCGCGGGATGTCAGCGAGTGCTGGACAACGTCCGGAATGCCGCGAAGACGCCGAGGTAACATGAAACGACTCCAGGTCCTCCTTCTCCCGTTCCCGAATCATTTCCATCCCTGGTGCGATGACGTCATCCGGGCGGTGGGTGACCGTCACGATCTGCGCCTTTTCGACGGACGGCGGCCGATCGGACCCCAGTTCGAGGGGATCGATGTGGTGATCGACCAGGGCGGGAGTGTCGGCACCCGCGAGATGATGGACGCGGCCCGGAGCGCTCGGCTCTGGCAGATTCTGGGGACCGGCTTCGATCATTTCGACCTCTCCACCCTTCGAGCGAAGGGGATCGCGGTATCGAACTGTCCGGGCCAGTTCAGCAGCGTGGCGCTCGCGGAGACGGCGATGATGTTCATTCTCATGCTGGCGCATCGCTATAAAGAACGGGCGGCGAACTTCGGGGCCGGCGTGCTCCACGAGCCCATGGGGCGCGAGCTCAAGGGGCTGAGGCTCGGCGTCATTGGCTTCGGGGCCAGCGGCCGTGACCTGGCCCGGCGGGCCAGGGCCTTCGGCATGCGCATCCTGGCGATCGACGTTCGAGCGATCGAGCCCGAGGTGCTCGAAGAGGTCCGGCCGGAGATCGTGGGGACGCCGGCGGACCTCGATCGGGTGCTGGCCGGGAGCGATTTCGTGTCGTTGCACCTGCACCTCAATGCGGAGACGCGGAACATCCTCGATGCCCGGCGACTGGCGCTCCTGAAGCCCACCGCCTGTCTGATCAACGTGGCGCGGGGCGCGCTGGTGGACGAGGCAGCGCTGTTCGAGGCCCTGGCCTCGGGCCGGATCGCCGGCGCCGGCCTCGACGTGTTCGCCACCGAGCCGCCGGACCCGGCTCTTCCGGTCTTCAAGCTTCCCAACGTCGTGGTCACACCGCATACGGCGGGCGCCACGGACGGCACCTCCCTCGCCCGCGCCGCCTGCGCCGCGGAAAACGTGGACCGGATCGCCCGGGGCCTCGAGCCGCTTCACCGGATCGATCGTTAGCGAACGGCCAGAATCGAAGCAGGATACAGCAGGCGCTTCGCTAACCGACGACCTCATAGACGCGTGCCGCGTAGGGGCTGAAGAAATCCGTGGCCGACCCGTTCACCACCGGAACGGTTCGGCCCTCGCCCAGCACGGAAAGGCTGCGGGTCCGCTGGGCATCGAAGCCGGTCCAGGTGACCTCCGCGGGGTCAAAGCCGCTATTGACCGCGATCAGAAACCGCTTCCCGCCGTGCTCCTTCGCCAGGGTCTCCACGCCCCGCCAGATGGAGTAGCCCAGGTTGCGATACCGTGTCTGGAGGGGCGGCTTCAACGTCCGGCCCGCCAGAACGTCGTGCAGCCCGCGGAGCTCCCGCACCAATCGGCGGATGTCCTGCCAGATGCGCTGGTCCGCCGGCACCCGGAACATGCTGAACAGCAGCCCGCTGGCGCCGGAGATGACCTCCGCGTAGGCCATGTAACGCATCTGCTCATGGGTCGGGTAGAGGATGGCGGAGTCGTCCCGGGTCTGGCCCTCGAACCCCGGCTGCTTCGGGTTGAAGAAGTCCTCCCACGCCATGGCCTGAAGCTGCATCCAGACGGGCTTGCGGCCCCGGCCCACCTCGACCATCTTTCTCGTGTAATCGCACACGGCCGAAAGGGTCTGGTCCGGCGTATCCAGCGCGCGGCCGTCGGGCCGGATGCCGATGTGACGCCGCATCCGCGGCGGCAGGATGGGATACGGGTTGCAGCCGAGGATGTCCGCACACGCGTTGTAGGCCTCGAGTCCTTCGACCGTGCCGCTGCAACTGTGGCCTTGATGGACAGGGTGGCCGGGGTCCAGACGGTGGACCAGTTCGTAACCGGTGGCGAGGTCATCCGCACTCTGGTTGACCGCGGCCGGCGCGTCGGGCCGCCACGCCGGTTCGTTATAGGTCTCGTAAGCGAGCAGGTCCGGATGCTCCCGAAGCTCCGAGACCGCACGGGTCAATTCTTCTTCATGCGTGGGGTTGGCCCGGAGGTTGGTGCGGTTGTAAAGGTAAGCGCAGATTTTCAGGCCGTGCAGCTCATGAGGCAGCGGCTGTGGCGGGGGCAGGGTCGATCCGAGCGTGCCGAACACGAGGTGTCGGAAGCAGTTGAAGCCGGCCTCCGCGAGGTCCTCCATGGTCGCGCCGGCGGGCATGTGGCGTCCCTGCAGGGCGAAAAACGGCTTGCCGTCCAGCTCCAGCATCCGCTCCCGGCCAAAGGTAACTCTCGTACACATGGGGATACTCGGTGAACCCCTTCGGGTCAGAACTGCATCCGGTCCAGCCATCCCTTTTCCGCGAAGGACTCGAGGCAGCCCATCCAGGTGAACTGGGTCGCCGCAGCGACGCGGGAATCCTTCGAATCCTCGCTGCCCACGACGTGAAAAAGCGTGCCCGCCTGCCAGAACTGGAACTGCCGGAACGCCACACGCAGGTATCGCTCGTTGCCCGTGAGCCGGTAACCGATGTCGAGCGCCTCGGGCATCCCGACCTGGATGTGGCAGGCGCCCTCCTTCTCACTGTCGTAGTGGAAGTCGAAAAGCCCCTCGCCGGTCCTGCGGTTTTCGATCTGCCAGTCCAGCACGCTCGGGATGAACTTCCGGATGTCGCCGCCGCGATAGAAGGGCCTGGCGCGATCGATGCCCACTAGGCCGATGCCCACCATGAAACTGCCGTTCTCGGGGAAGAACCGGTCGGGCGCGAGATTCAGGTAAGCATCCACGATGAGGCGGATGCCGTCGAGGTAGCGGTCCTCTCGAGTGAGGTCGTAGAGGGCAGAGAGGGCGATCAGGGACCAGCCGCCTTCCCGAGCGGTGGCCGTGACGATGGGGAATCGTTCGTGGAGGTACTTGAGGATGAAGTCGCCGATGCGGCAGGCGACCTCGAGGGCGCGCCGATCGCCCGTGAGTTGGTAGTACAGGGTGAGCCCCTCGGTCCAGATGTGGCTCGGGTAGGCCGCGCCCCGGGTGTGCTCGCGGCAGTGAGCAGGCACGCCGCCTTCCTTCCAGGGGTCGTCCGACACTCCGACGAAATCGGTGTAGAGGAGGTGTTCGGCCGCGTTCCGGCACATCCGCAGGAACTCCCCGCGTCCCGTGCGGGCGAACTCTTTGGCCGAGGCCCCGGTGATGTCGTACTCGCCGTTGCGCGGCCGAGCCCGGTGTCTCTGGTCCGGAGGCAGTGCGAGGTGCTCGGCCAAGCTCATGTCGTCCGATTCGTCCCCCCACCAGAACGTGCCCCGATACCAGGAGAAGGAAAAGGCGGTGCGAAGGACGTTCTCCGTCCGAGGAAACCGCTCGGGCTCGTACCGGAAAGGGATGCGCCAGCCCGAGGCACGGTAGCGGTCCGCGTCGACGCGGGGAAGAGGCGGCCGCTGCCACGCCCAGGCCTCTGTGTTCAGCGCTGCGCCATCCAGGCCCGGCGGGAAACGGACGAGGTGCAGCCTCTGGAACAGGCTCATTCCCTGCCGCCACCCGAGCGGGTGGGCCTCCAGGGGGTGCAACTCGACGACGGCGCGGCGTCCTTCGATGCGCCATCCCTTCGGAAAACGCTCCGAGGCCTCGTCCACAAGGAGCAGCCAGGAGGCGCTGGCGTCGCCCACGGCGAGCCAGGGTGAGACGGCAACCGCCCCGGGCCGCTCGTAGGGCGGGTAGTTCGAGACGGAATCCTTCAGGGCCGCAATGTCCGTCACTCGCGTTCCGCCCGCGTCCGCCCTCAGCACGAAGCTCACATCATTCTCGACGAAACGCGCCGAGGGGATCGACCGGTCCGCCGAATGGAAAAGCTGCTGCACCATCTGGCGCGTGGGACTGCCGAGGGGAAGATCGAATTCCCACCGGACCTCACGGACGGAAAGGCTGTCCGCCGGGCCGCTGTTCATGAGGCGCAGGGACAGTTCCATGCCGGGATAGAAGGTCCAGGTCCGGCGGATCATCGCTCCACGAAACCAGGATTTCCCCTCGCGCTCGAGGACCACGGGCTGCTCCTCGTCGGTGGCGAGCCGGCCCGGCGCGGCGGCCCGTGGCCCGGCGGAGAATCCCGCCTCGGCAGCCAGGCGACTCCCGTCCGACAGCAGGACCGAGACGCTGAAGTGCGCCGGATCGGAGAGGAATAGGATGGGTTCGGATGGCCTTTCCGCCTCGCCCGACCGCGGCTTCAGCGTGTAACGCTTCTTCTCCCCGAGATTCAAGTCGGCCGGAAACCAGACCTCCCAGGCCCGGACCGATCCGTCCGGCCAGAGGATGAAAGGCCGTATTTCCGAAGGAACACGCTCGCCGCTTTCTGCCCAAAGTTCGAGGGCCTGGTCGGGGTGGTGAGCGCACGGCGGCGCGGGAAGCGAGAGCCGCACGGGGAATCGGCGGTAACTCGAAGCCCCCCAGGGTATCAAAGAAATGCCGAGCTGGTAGTTGGACCGAATCTCGAAGGAAAGGTCGTTCATGGGGCAGCGAATTCGATGCGGATCTCGTCGAGCCTGACCTCCCCCCGGGGCAGCCGGGCCGTGTCCACGGGGTATTCCAGGCCAGCCCGCAGGCGATGGGGGTCGCCCTGGATCGACACCGCGGGCACGATGTCCAACGGGAACAGCACGAGGATGATATCGCAGTTCACCTCCCGTAAAAGACCCTGAATCTCGCCCCAGCCGTACGTCTCCGTCCGGTCGTGCCTCGAGCCGAGACAGGCCCATTGCTTCGAGTCCGGCTCGAGAGTGATGGCTTGTTCAGACCAGTCCCGGGTGACGCGGAACGGCTGTGCCGTGAGGACGGAGTTGATGGTGATGCCGCCGACCTTCCCTTGGGCCAGGAGGACGAGATGGGCCCCTCGAGGATCGAGATCGCCTCGCAGCCGGGCGGTGAGCTTCGCCCCGGTGAAGTCCACTGGGAAGCCGCCGTCGCAGAAGCGGTTCGGGATGCCGAGGTCCCTCATCTTCTGAGGGTAGTATCGGGCCGTCGTGTGAAGGCAGTAGAGGAGGTGGAGGTAGCCCGCTCCGGGTGGGGCGTGATTGAAGTCGACCCACCAGGGGCTCCGCGAGATGGCCGCGCTGTCGCGAATCTCGGGGACAGACGCGCCACGGGCGTCCCATCCGATCCATCCCCCCGGCCCGTCGTCGAAGGTCTCCACGTAGTTTTTCTTGCAGGGAGCGGTTTCTGCGCCGGAAACTTTACGGACGGCCTCGCCATCGCACTTCGAAGACTGTTGACGATTTGGAATGGGTCGCCTTCTCCGTTCAGACGGTAACAGGTACAGAAGTTCCGGGTGAAGGAATGATAATCGTCCGAAACTGGAAAGCAATGGAACGACTGGGGAACGTGGATTTCACCGCCGAGAAGACCGGCCGGAGCGAGTCGGACGGCGCTTCCACGCCATGCAGGTTCCAAGAAAACGTTTGTCGTTGGCGCTGCTCGCGCCCTGAGCGCTCTTGCGTTAAGAAACGACCATGGGTCTTGGAAGCGCTTCGATTCCTGAGGAGAAGGGAACGATGGGACCCACGTGTAAGGACTCGAGGCCGCGACGGAGAGCGCCCGTATGGCCTCTTAGCGGGGGCGGGGCGGGCGGCGGCGGACCGGCGGGGATCAGGGAGACCACTTAAGAAAAAGGCCTTGTAACTTCTCAAGAAGTTCGGGGAAATTGAGGCACTCGAATCTATAAGTTGCCACAACGCAGCGAGTCAGCAAGCTTCGAAAAAAAAACCGCTCCCAGCGAAGGGTCCCTCACGGCCGGGCATCCGAAACCTCGTGGGCCTTCGGATCGGAGGTGACGTCGGTTGTCGAAAGCAGGTAAATCGCCGCCAGCGCCAGGAGAATACCCGCCCACTTGCGCGGGCTTGAAGGCTCGCCCAAAATGAAAAAGCCCAGCAAGATCGTCACCACCACGTACAGGCTCGTCAGGGGTGCAAGGATGCTCGCCTGGCCGCCCAGCTTCGAAAGCTGGTAATAGGCCAGGTTCGAAACAACGAACAGGACCCCGATCAGAACCGCCAGCCCGTGGCTTAACGTCCAGCCCACTTTGACGTGGGGTAGGACGAACAGGTTCGTCAGGATGTAGCCCACCAGGTTGCAGGCCAGGATGGTGCTCAGGTTGAGCGACCGGCTGACAAAGGTCATCAGGAACATCGCCAGGCCCCAGCCGAAGAAGCAGACGGAAAAACACAAGAAACTGGTCATGAGCTAGGTCCCATGGGGACAGGGTTGGAGTCGAATCCTGTAACATCTCCGCGCCCCGCACCGCGTCCCGGCGGGACACCCGGTGGGCATCCGGCGGAGATGTTGAAAGGTGTCAGGTGTCGGGTGTCCGTTCATTCCCGACACCTGACACCTTTCCGAGCCTTGCTGGGTTGCGGCCTTTGGGCCGCGTGAGGAGAAGCGACACCCAGGGAGGAGCAGCGCGTCAAGTCGACGAGGCCGGACGTGCGCCAGCACTTGCTGCGCTGTTCGCGAGTTTGACCGAACCGAGCTGGCAAAGAAACTCCTTCACCTCGGCCACAAACTTCTCGATCCACGCCCGGTGATAGGTCACGTCGAACGGATCGAACCGGCGATTCGGGTCCTTCTCGCTCTTCGGCACGTCTGCGGCAGCGATCACCCGCCGGGCCTCTTCGCCCGCCGCACGAGCGAAGCGCGTCCAGATGTTCACCCCGGCGACGCCGTCCTCCGACAGGGTCGAAAGCTCCTCCAGAGAGAGCGACGACACGCCGTGGATGACCATCACTTTTTTTTCCAGGGCCGCGTAAATCTCCCGCACCCGGCCGCGCTCATAGCGCAGCTTCTCCGAAGTCTCCTTCTGTGACTCGGTGCCGATGTTGGGCACGATCAGATCGCAGCCGGTCTCGCCGAGGAAGCGCCGGGCCTGGGCGGGCGTCGTCAGCCGGTCCTTCGTGTCCCAAACGCCCTCGACGGAGACCTCCTCGACGGCGCCTTCGACAAGGGTACGCCCGGCAACGGCTTTCACGTAGTCCCGCGTTCGGGCGATGTTCTCCTCGAACGGAAGCTGCGACGCGTCGAACATGACGGTCGCAAACTGATGCCGCAACTCGTGGAGGAATACGTCGTCATCCCCGGGCTGCCCATGGTCGAGATGCGGGATCACGTCCACGTTCGTGAAGGGGCTGTAGCGGCAGCCGACGAGCTCCCGCACCATGGCCGCGCTCACGAGAAAGCCCAGCTCGGGCCGGCCCGTCGTGGTGACGCGCGCCATCTGCCTCATGTTGGGGTAGTTCGCGGTGAAAAAAAGCGAGACGGGCATGCGCCGCAGGCCCTGCTCCCGGGCGAACTCCGAGCAGGCCCGGATCAGCGCCTCGTTGTTGACGTACGAGGAGCTGCCGATGCGGGCCACCGGCACGCCTGCCCGGGCGTGCCGTTCGTAAATTTCCCGTGCCTGTTCCGGATCGGTGATATAGGCCATAAGAAATGGGAGGATGACCGCACGCTCACTCGACCGTGATCAGCTCCACAGTCTGGTCGCCGTCGCGAACCGTTACGCCCAGGGGCTCCCTCGGGTTGATCTTCCCCAGGGCCTGACGATAGTCCTCGACCGACCGAATTTGGAACTGCCGCTCCGGTCCCTGGTGTACCCACTGGATCAACGACCCGGTCCGGATGCCCGCCCGGCCCGCTCTGCCGGTTTCCTGAACATCGGTCACCAGCGCACCTTCCTGGCCTTCGTAACCCTTCTCCTTGGCCAGCTCGGGCGTCAGGTCCCGGACCTTCATCCCCAGGTCGCCCTCCTCCGGGACCAGCGGCGGCAATGCCTCGCGGTCATCCGCCGGCTGTTCGCCGATGTGGACCCGGAGAGCCAGGGTATCACCGCCCCGCAGCACCATCACTTCCATCTCGCTGCCCACCGGGGCGTCCGCCACCGCGTATCGAAGCTCCTCCACGGTATGGACCCCCTGCTCATTGAATTTCAGGATCACATCACCCTGCCGCAGACCCGCCTTCGCCGCCGGCGTGCCCATCCGGATGCCCCGGATGAGGACGCCGTCCCGGTGCGAGATTCCCAGAACTTGCGCCTGTTCCGGCCGGAGCTTGTCGATATCCACCCCCAGCCAGCCGCGTGAGACGCGGCCATCCTTCATCAACCGCCGATAAATCCTTCGGGCCTGATTGATGGGAATGGCGAATCCGACGCCCTGGTAGCCGCCGGTGACGCTGGCGATCGCCGTGTTGATCCCGACCACCTCTGCCCGGAGGTTGACGAGCGGCCCGCCGCTGTTCCCGGGGTTGATGGCCGCGTCCGTCTGGATGAAATTCTCATACGCAAACTTGCTGCTGATCAGGTGGACGTCCGACCGCCCCTTCGCACTGACGATCCCGGCGGTCACCGTGTGGCTCAGGCCGAACGGATTCCCTATGGCCAGCACCCATTCGCCCACCTGAAGCTCCTCCGAGTCCCCCATCTGCGCTGCTTCCAGCTCCCGCCCCTCGATTTGCAGCAGCGCTAGGTCCGATTTCGCATCGCTGGCGATGAAGCGCCCCTCGAATTCCCGATGGTCGCTCAGGCTGACGGATATCTCATGGTAGCCCCGAACCACGTGATCGTTGGTCAGGATCAACGCCGAGGTGTCCTCGACCTCGACGATGACGCCCGATCCGGCGGTGTCCTGCGGCAACGACGGCGGGCGCGTTCCCCAGGGATGGAATTTCTCCAGCCTTTCGGGCAGGTGTGGAAACCGCTTCCTCACTCCCTCCGGGGCAGGCTCTCCCCCGCCCGTATAACGCGTGACCGTGATCCCCACGACGGAAGGCATGACCAGCTTCGCCACGGTGGCAAATTCCTGGGATGCGCCCAGCGGCTGGCCCAGACTCGATCGGAGCACCTGCCGTTCCTTGGGGGACATTTCCAATCCGCGCCGAGGCCAGTTGAGCGAGGCGAACAGACCCAGCCCAAAGACCAGGGCCAGCAGCAAGATCGAGCTCGTCACGAAAGACCGCTGGGAAGCCATATCCGCTGCTCCGGCTCGGCGGGAAAGGGTTCAGGGCTCAGGGGGGTTCTGGAGGCGGCCCACTTCCTTCCGCAACGCCTCGACCTCCTGGCGAAGCTTCAGGACCTCTTGCTCGAGGATTTCCTGCGCTGTCGGGGCCGTCGGCCGGGAATCTTCCCGTATTCCCGGCACCGGAGCGCCAGGGGGGAACGGCACCAGCCGAACGCGGCGCGAAAGGACGTCCCCGTCTCGGAATACCTTCAGGTCCAGTTCCTCCCCGGGCCCCCATTCCGAAAGATAACGCTGGCAATCGACCAGACCGCGAACCTTCTGCCGGGCGATCTCCAGCACCACGTCGCCCGCACGAAGTCCCGCCTGCACCACCGGCGATCCGTGCACGGTCTCCGTGATGAGGACTCCTTCCAGTCCTTCCAGGCCGAAGGCCGCACGCATCTCTCCGTTGATCTCCTTCATTCCCGCTCCCAGCCACCCTCTCGACGTTTGAGAGAGGCAGGCGTAGGCTTCGGGCGGAGACTGGCAGAGCTGGACGGTGACTTTCCTCCTCTCGTCAACCCGCAGCACGTTCAGCTCCACGGAGGTCCCGGGACGCGACGCCAGGACCAGGGCTTGCAGGTGACGCGGACGCAGCACACGCTCCGGCCCCAGCCCGACGATCAGGTCCCCGGGCTGCAATCCCGCCAGGGCCGCCGGCGTCTCGGACGCCACGGAAACAACCACCGCGCCCTGGCTGCCATCCTGCGGGGCCGCTACGGTCACACCCAGCCAGCCGTGCGCCACCCGGCCTTCCTCGATGATCTGCCGCGCGCTCCGCAGGACCTGGTCAATGGGAATCGCAAAATTCACGTTCGCTCCGTTCCCGATCGGTTGCACGCTGTCCGCATAGCTCGAACAGAGCATCCCGACCACCCGACCGTCCAGCCCAGCCAGAGCCCCTCCAATCTCGCCCGGGTTGATCGGATTCGTGATCTGCACGAGCCCGAGGTAGCAGGCCGAAAGGCTCTCCAGGTAGCGGTTCACCCCGCTCACGGTCCCCGGCGACACCGATCCCTCGAGTCCGTAGGGGTTGGCGATGGAGGCCACCCACTGCCCGATGCGGAAAACGGGTTCTTCCGCCAGCGGAGCGGGCAGAAAATCCTCTCGCTGGTCTTCCAGCTCGAGCACGGCTACGTTCGAACACTCATCCACGCCCATAAGACGCACCGGCCCTTCGTCGCCCCGGATCGATTTCACCCGGATGCGCGCCGGAAGATTCAGCGCCCTCGCCAGGGTCACCACATGGCCCGCGCGGTCAATGACGAAACCCGAGGCCACGCTCCGCTGGATGAACCGGCGCGTCTGCGGGCGGCCCCGCTTCGATGGCATATCCTCCGCGGAGGAGGGGACCCACTGGATGTCCGGAACATCCGGCAGGGCCGAAATCTCACGCTCCGATGTCACCAGGACCACCGCCGGGCGCACTCGTTCCGCCAGGGTCATCAGCGCCTGTTGAAACTGCTCGATTCCTTCTTCCGCGGTCAATCCCGCAGGGCAGGCGAGGACGACCAGGGCACTGAAGGCCAGCAAGCCGACCCGGATACGCCGCCGCAAGACTCCCGCCCGATCGACTCGAGTCTTCGAGGAAACAAACCCCGGCGAAAGATTCGAAACCCAGTCCCACATCATTTCAGTATTGGTCGCTCGCACCACACGGCTCGGTTTGAGGCAGCGCTTCGCTGAGGAAACCGTACAGGATGGTTGCGAGACGCCCATTTGAGAGAGAAATCCGCCGGCTCAGAAACTGACGAGCCGGGCACGGACTCGGGTAGCCCTGGCCTCTTCGCGAAAGGTCTCATCACGGCTCGTGATCCTGCCCCGATTCCCTTCGAGGGTCGGCGGGAAGGCCGGAACGTCCAGGCGAGCATGAACGCGCTCCGTGGGAAACAGAATCTCGATCTCGCCTTCCTCCTCCGGCTCCATGGTGAAGACGGGCGGAAGGACGCGGTCGTTCTCGGAAAAGGTCAGCGGGGCTATGGAAGGCTCAGGCTCGGTCGAGGCAAGGGGCGGGGCGGGAGGAGTGGCCTGCGGGGCGTTCAGCGCCGGCAGGGGCGGCGGCGGCGACTTCAGCCAGGTGGTCAGCACGAGGCCGACCACTGCCGCCGCGGCCGCTCCCAGACACCATGACCTCCAGCGGTGCGGCGAAGCGGCCGGCTCGAACGGCTGAAAGCCCTGTCTTCGAACCCTTTGTTTGACGCTCCGCTGCAACGTCTCCATGGCCTGGGGCGTCAGCCCCTGCGCACCCAGTTCAAGCAGGGCTCGGTGCGATTCCTGGTAGGCCCGCACCTGGGCCTGGCAACTTTCGCATTCCACGAGGTGGAGGGCGACCTCTTTGCACATCTCATCGGGAAGGTCGCGCCCAACGTAAAGAGGTAGATGCTTTCTCGCAGATTGGCAGTTCATACGTCTGACCGTCTGGACCAAAGGTCCTTGAAAAGCTTCCGAGCATGATGTAGACGCCAGCGAACCAGCGACGAGGGCACGTGAATGATCTTGGCGATCTCCCTCGGCGTGAATCCTTCCATGTCCCGCAGGGCCAGCACGATCCGGTATTTCTCGGGAAGTCCGCTCAGGACCTCCTGCACCAGGTGCGCCCGCTCCGAGCCCTGCAGAATCTCATCCGGGGGCAGTTGCTTCGACGCGTGCTGTTCCGGCTCGACCAGCTCCACGCTGCGCCGCACGCGGCGACGCCGGAGCGTGTCGATCGTCAGATTCATGCCGATTCGGTAGAGCCACGTGTAGAAGGACAACCGCTCGTCAAACCGCCGCAGCGACGTGAAGACTCTCACAAACGTCTCCTGGCAGATGTCCCAGGCCTCGAACCGGTCGCCCAGGATGCGATAGGCCATGCGATAAAGCCTTGGGCCATAACGGGCTACCAGCTCCTCGAAGGCCACGTCCGATACCGCCCGGTTCGGATCCTGACACTTCTGGAGCAGATCCAAGTCCGTCTCTTCGCGGTTTCCTGACGCACGGCCCGGCCCGGTCCAGGAAAAAGGATTCGTCTCTTCGGACATGATCGCCCGGGACATTCGGCGCCTCCGTATCCTCTCTTAGATACGCCGCTGAATGCCTTTCGTTTGGTGGTTTGCCCCCGTTACCCAACGCTGCCCAGACGCACAACTTTCCCGGCAATCATAACACGAGTAGGGCCCGTAGCCAATTCCAGTCAACAGGAGTGTCCGGACACAAGGCGTCCGAGTCCGAGCCAGAGATCGCGACCTGCCGAATCGGTGGGTGATGGGTGGTGGGTGGTGGTGAGTCCTGAATCATGAATGATGAAGGCTGTAGGCTCCGAGTAGTGATCATGGATTGCCCGGCCGCCTTTGGGGAGTCCTTGATCCACTGGTCCCTCGTGCATGGTCTATGATCCCTTGTCCTTCGTCCCTTGTCCATGGCCTATCGTCCATGGCCCATGGTCCCTCTGTGATCAAGGCTGTAGGCTGAACAGTTGTTCTCCCATACTCCCACACCCCCATACTCCCACACCTCCAAATTCCTGGTGTCAGGTATCAGGCCCCCGTCCCTGGCCCCTGGTCCCCCCTCCGTTCATCCAATTTTTGCCTTTTCCCTTTGGCCCTCGGCCTTTTGCCTTCTACTCGCTCCCTGCTCCCCGCTTCTTGCTTCTTTCTTGTCCTCTTGTCGCCGTGTCACCGCGTCACCGTGTCGTCTGTTCCCCTGGTCCCTTTGCGTTCAAGACTCGGAACGAAGGACTGCGAGAGCGAGCGATCTCCGCCTGCCGAGGTGGAAGGTCTCCTGCAACACACCACCGTTGACTCAGGAGGACCCTTGAATGAGGAGAACGAATTCGCCGCGGGGCTCGTTGTGCGCGGCCCAAGCGATGGCTTCCGAAAGGTTGCCGCGAATCATCTCTTCGAACTTCTTGGTCAGCTCGCGGCCGAGGGCGCAGCGGCGGTCGCCGTAAACCTCGAGGGAAGCCTCCAGGAGCGCTCTGATGCGGAAGGGGGATTCGTAGAAGATGAGGGTGGCGGAACTGCTGGCGGATTCCTGAAGGAATCGCTTTCTGGGTGATGCTTTACGTGGAGCGAAGCCCCGAAACCAGAATTCGTGGACCGGTAGGCCGGACGCGGCCAGCGCTGCCAGGATGGCGGAGGGGCCCGGGACGGGCACGACGCCGATGCCGGCCTCGATGCAGGCGCGGATGAGAGGGAAACCGGGGTCCGAAATCCCAGGTGTTCCGGCATTGGAGACGAGAGCGACATTCTGGCCCTGGCGAAGCGCTTCGAGGACCTGGGGGATTCGGCGGGCCTCGTTGTGCTCGAAATAACTGAGCATCGGCCGATCGATCCGGTAATGGGCGAGCAGACGGCCTGTGACGCGGGTGTCCTCCGCGGCGATCAGGTCCGCCTCGCGAAGCGTCCGAAGGGCCCGCTGGGTGATGTCTTCAAGGTTGCCGATCGGGGTGCTGACGAGGTACAAAGGCACGGGAGGGCGAAAGTCCAGATGCAAGAAGTGGTCTTGACGCCTGGGGCCATCGGGTCTCGGACCGCTGGCGAGCACACCCGTCAACGCGCACGGAAGTGCGGGTGCACTTGCGAACTCGTCTACTAGAGCCGACCCTTGTTGGCGAGGGCGACGAATTTCTCCAGCGTCAATATCTCGACGAGCCTGCCGTGGCGAAGGTGGTCCTGTAACCCGCCTCCGACGTAAAAATCGCGCAGGGTCCAGCCTTCGCCGCCGAGCACGACATAAGCCTTGGTCCAGCGTCCGTTCCCGTCCCGGACGGCTTCGGCGAGGCAGATGACCTCGAAGGGGACCTTCTGCTCCGCGGTCCCGGACACCTGCTGCCACTTGAGGGAGATGAGGAACGTGGCGTCGCCCTTCGAGGCCACTAGGTCCACCTTGTGCTTTCGGCCGCCGGGCCTCGTGCCAATGACCTGTTGAGGAGAACAGGTGTAACCTCCAAGGGCAAGGGCGTGATGGGCCATGCCTTCGAGAACGGTCCCTGTGTCGGTATCACGCTGGGTCGCGCGGAGCGATGGACTCGCGGCAGGAAATGCAAGCAAGCCTTGACCAGCATCGCCTTCAGGAGTCTTCTTCGCTTCCTTATCCAAACCTGTGTCTCCTCGTAGACGGGTGCGGAAGTGCGCCAGCGCTTCCATGCCCGTCTACTTTGACAGGGTCATCCCTCCGGGCTATCCAGAAGACTCTGGAGACGCCCGGCAAGCTCCGGCGGAAACCGCCCACACCAGGTCGAATCGATCAACCCCACGTCGAGTAGGTCTCGAAGATGAGTACGGTCCCTGTCGCGAAACGAGGTGAGCTTCATCCGGACAAGCGCTTCCAGGCTGAGTATGCGAAACGCCGGGGTCTTCTCGGACTCCGTGACATCCGGCGCGGGCAGGGCATAGTCCGGCCGGACTTTCTCTGCTGCGAGGATGACATGTACGGCATCCCTTGCTTTCGCATGAGGTCCGTCGAGAAACATCTCCACTCCCGAAACATGCCGACGAATGAAACCCGCCCCGGTCAGCGCCAGAGCCACGGCCTCCAGGTTCGCACGCCGCACGAGGATGTCCACGTCCCGGGTGTTTCGGACCGCCGCATCGTCAACGCGTGAGACCCACGCTGCCACCGCGTGTCCCCCGATGACCGCGTACGGAACGCCCGCCTGCTCAAGGGCCGAGACCGCGCGTTCCAGTCGCTCACGCACTTTCTCCACGGCCCGGATCATCCTTTCCCAGGAAATTCCTTCATAGGCCGTTCGCGCCATGGTATCTCCCGTAGGAAGGGATTTCCGAAGTGTGGAGACCCCTGACTTTGCGGAGACCGTCACTTTTTTCCCCCGTCCTCCGCCTTCTTGTCATCGCCCGTCGCTTTCACCGCAGTGAAGGTGCCAGTCCCCAGAATGAAGGAAAACTTCCCGTCCGTGATCTCCGTGCCCTCACGATTCAATTTCCCTTCCCACTTGATGGGCACCGGTTGCCCCTTGACCCGATACGTGGTCTTGAACGAAATCTTCCCACCCAACGTCACCGTGGAAATATTGGATTCGATGATGGGAAAGCCGAACGGCTCGCCGACGACGACCATGCCGCCCTTCTCGCCCTTCTCGAAAGTCAAGCGGACCTTTCGATTGAGCCTGTCCACATCCCTTCTTCCTTCGATCCTTTCACCCTCCGTGCTGAAGGTCCATTTCCCCTCGAGGACGCTGGCCGGCGCGCCCTCGGCCCAGGGAGCAGGAAGCGCCCACAGGGCGAACAGCCCCGCGGCGAGCAGGCTCACAGGCCCAGCTTGGGGCGACTCTACCTTCCACCCGGACATTCGACTTTTGACTCGGATCATGTGCAAGACCTCCCACAGGTGGAGTTTCTTCCGAGGGGGCAGAGACCTATTCTCCGTAACGCGGTCTCGGCTGTCAACGACGCTCATTCATGAGACGACGCGCCGGACATGGAAATTCCCTGGCGTCGCAACGGGATCCCTATGGGAGGACAGCTCCGCGTAACGGGATCCCCCCATAGGGATAAGTCCAGGAGAATCCGTGGGAAGACGGTGTTCCGCGTGTATCCTCTTTCCCCATCCGTGGGTTTCTTGAATCCGTGGGAAGACTCTTCTTCGTTTGCGAAAGAATCCGCGGCAGGAACATCCTGGCGAAAGTTTGCGTCCTGTGCAGGATGTTTGGACCGCCTCAGGGCAGGTTGAGTTTTTTCAGAATTTCCTCGCAGATGGGCACGTGCAGAATCCGGCCTCCAACGTAGAGGGCGGCCGCGAGCACGGCGAGAAGGAGAAACACCTTGGCGAGCAGGCCCATACCGCCCCTCGTCCGGGTCAGCCCGCGATCCTGAAACTCGGCAAATTTCTGGGCGCATTCCAGGCTGCAGAATTTCCCGTTGGAATCGGACTTGACGCACTCGGAACACACGGGCTTCTGGCACTGCCGGCATCGCACGACAGCAGGGCGATCCGTATGGGTGAAACACATGAGTTCACGTGTCATCGTTGTGCATCCTTTAGCTCTTATTTCGATTCCAGGCCTCATTCCCTTGTTATTCTCTTCCATTTTCTCCCACAGGAGAAGCCAGCGCACGCGCAAAGGGGCCGCGGCGTCCGCGAACTCTCCACTCGGGACGTTCAGGTTCCGGCAGGCCTGCGCACACTTGCACAAGTGTGCGCACCGGTGCGGCGTCCGCAAACGGAGGATTCCCGGCGTTCGGGCCCCTGGCGGACCTGCGCACACCTGCACAAGTGTGCGCACCGGTGCGGCGTCCGCAAACGGAGGATTCCCGGCGTTCGGGCCCCTGGCAGGCCTGCGCACACTTGCACAAGTGTGCGCAGGGGCCAATGGAACGGAAATTCGATCATCAATTGGATTCAGGCGGCCGAGGCGGTTGCGCGCTTCGCTACGAGAGTCCGCGAAGCGCTGAGTCATCATCGAACCCTCTGGCCAAACTTATTGAGAAGTTATACCCTGAGAAAGGGTGTTCCTGGGAAACACTCGGCCGCATGAACGGACATCGGCCAAACTCCAGGAGTCTGACCGCACCAGCCTTGTTCTGTTTCGGTCCCTCTTGACGCCACCTTGGGGCCGGCTTAACATCCCAGGCTTATCGCACGTGTGCGGAAGTGCGCCCGCACTTCCGCACACGTGCGATAGGTGGGCCAGCCCCTCTCTTTTCGAGGATGTATCCATGAGTCTGCTGGGACTGGACGTCGGGACGACGGGCTGCAAGGCCATCATCTTCTCCCGCGAAGGGGAAATGCTTTCGAAGGCGTACCGCGAATACCGGGAAGATTATCCCAGACCGGGTTGGGCCGAGACCGATCCGGACCAGGTCTGGGAGTCCGTCAAGCAAGTGGTCCGTGAAGCGGCCGCGGGCTCGAAATCACCGGTCCAGGCGCTGAGCACGTCCGTCCTGGGCGAGGCGTTCCATCCAGTGGACAAAGAGGGCCGTCCGCTCCGGAAGACGATCACCTCGGTGGACGGCCGCGCCCAGGCGCAGACGGATGCTCTGGGTTCGAAGTGGAGCGGTATCGAAATTTTTCAGAAGACGGGAATGGCGCTCCACCGGTCATATGCGCTGCCGAAAATCATGTGGATACGGGAGAACGAGCCCGAGGTGTACCGGAGCACCTGGAAGTTCCTGCATTACGGCGACTACCTCGCCTGCCGCATGGGGGTCGAGCCGGTGAACGACCTTTCGGTAGCGGGCCGAAGCCTGGCGCTGGACGTGAGGAAGCGGGACTGGTGCGACGAGATTCTGGAGATCGCTGGGGTGGACCGCTCGCTTCTGCCTCGAGTCGCCCCCGCCGGTCAGGTGATCGGCGAGATGCCCGCGTCGGTCTCCTCGGACCTGGGACTGCCCGTTGGGGTGAACGTAGTGACGGGCGGGCACGATCAGCCGGTCTGCGCCCTCGGTGCGGGTGTGCTGGAGCCCGGGGTAGGGACGGACACCACGGGCACGGTAGAGTGCATGACGGTATCGATGAGGGAGCCGATCCTGACGGAGGCGATGCTCGATCAGAATCTTTCGGTGTATCCGCACGTGGTGCCGGACCGTTACGTGACGCTGGCATTCGTGTACAGCGCGGGGAACGTCCTGCGGTGGTATCGGGATCAATTTGCGGTGGAGGAGCGTGCCGCGGCGGCCTCGAGCGGCCGCGACGTTTACGACCTTCTGGTGGAACGCGCTGTCCCGGGTCCGGCGGAAGTCTTTTTGCTGCCGCATTTTACGGGAAGCGGCACCCCGTACCTCGATGGGGATTCGCGCGGCGCCATCCTCGGCCTCCGGCCAGTCTCGGGACCCGGCCACCTCGTCCGCGCCATCCTCGACGGCATCGCCTACGAAATGCGCGTCAACCTCGAAGCCCTCGGCAAGGCCGGCCTCGAAGTCCAGTGCCTCCACGCCATCGGCGGCGGGGCCCGGTCCGATGCCTGGCTGCAATCCAAGGCGGATATCCTGGGCGTCGAGCTGCAGGCGCTTACCGTCTCGGAGGCCGGCTGCCTTGGCGCCGCCATGCTGGCGGGCACGGCCGTCGGCATCTTCCCTTCGCTCGCGGCTGCGGCGGAACAACTCGTCCAGGTGCGCCAGGTCTTCGTCCCCAGGCGGGCGCGCCGCACCGCCTACAACAAGGCCTTCCGCGTTTACAAGAAAATCTACCCGGCGCTGAAAAGGGTCAATCACAGCATCGCCGAGCTGGCGCGGCAACTCGACGGGGCCGGATCGAAGAGGTGAAAACGTCCCCCTTCAACGGGCAACGGACGCCCAGAGAAAAGCTCTCTGCGGCTCGGTTGGCTGAGGAGAGACCATGACCAGGGTGCGTTTCGGGATCATCGGGGCCGGCGGAATCGCCAATGGTTTCCACTTGCCGGATTTGAGGCAGATCGAGCAGGCGGAGCTGGTGGCCGTCGCCGACGTGGACGGGGAACGGGCGCGGGCGACTGCGGAGCGCTGGGGCGCGAAGGCGCATTATTCGGACCCCGCTCAACTCCTGGCCCGCGAGGACGTGGACGCGTGCATCGTGGCAACGTGGCATCCGACCCACGTCCCGCTGGCCATCGAGGTCCTTCGCGCCGGGAAGCATCTCCTGGTCCAGAAGCCGTTGACGACGCGGATCGACCAGGCGAACGCGTTCGTCCGGGCGGCCAGCCGAGCGCGCTCGCGGGGTCAGAAAGTCCAGTGCCTCCCCTTCAATTGGACGCCCGCCTACGATCTGGCCCGGCGGCTGATCGGGGACGGGACCATCGGGCAGGTCTGCCAGGCCCGCCGCCGCGTCGCCCACGGGGGACCCGGACGGCAATCCTGGTTCTACAATCCCGAGATCGCCGAGCGCGGTGCCGGCATGGACATGGGCGTCTACGCGGTCAGCGGCCTCACCGGACTCGTCGGCCCCGCCCGGCGCGCCTTCGGCCTCGCCAAGACCCTCGAAAAAGGCGTCCGCATCGACGACAATGTCGTCATCCTCCTCGAGCTCGCTGGCGGCGGGCTCGGAGTCACCGAGACCTCCTGGACCCAACGCGGCACCCGCGATGGCACCTCCATCCACGGCTCCGAAGGCACGCTCCATCTCGAGCCGGGAGACGCCGAAATCCACGTCTTCCTGACGCGGCCGGCCCCGGGCTGGTTCAGGCCGACCGTGCCCGCGGCCCCCAGCGCGGCCCCGCATCGTCACTTCGTCGATTGCATCCTCCGGGACCAGACGCCCAAGGGGACGCCGGAACACGCCCGGCACGCCGTCGAGATCATGTGCGCGGCTTACGAGACGGAGAAGACCGGCAAGGCCGTGAAGCTGAAGACCACCTTCTGAAAGGAGTTCCCTCCATGCGCATCGTTCATTATCTCCACCAGGACAAGACTGGTTACGGCGTGGTCCAGGACGACGGGACGGTCTGCAAGCTGGCCGGTTCGCCTTACCGCAGCAAGAGGGTCGGCGAGGCGGTGGGACCGATTTCATCGCTGAAGCTTCTTCCGCCGGCGCAGCCCAGCAAGATCGTCGCGGTCGGAGCGAACTACATGGAGCACATCCGCGAGGGCGGTGGAACGAAGCCGGCCTTCCCCCTGCTGTTTCTCAAGCCGCCGAGCGCGGCCGCTGGACACGAGGACGACATTCTTCTGCCGAAGGTGGAAGGGGAAATCCATTTCGAGGGCGAACTTGTGGTGGTTATCGGCCGGACCGCCCGGCGCGTCCGCGAGTCCGAGGCGCTCGACTACGTCCTCGGCTACACCTGCGGCAACGACGTCAGCGCCCGGGCCGTCCAGAAGGCCGAGATGGACACCGGTGTGCTGCTCCGCGGCAAGGGCTTCGATACGTTTGCGCCGATGGGGCCCTGCATCGCCACGGGGCTCGATCCGACGAATCTGACGCTCGAGTCGCGGGTCAACGGGACCGTAAGACAGCACACGAACACTTCGGACCTGATCTACTCCGTGGCGGCCCTGGTGGCCGACATGACCCAATGCTTCACCCTGAATCCGGGCGACGTCATCTTCACGGGCACGCCCTCGGGCGTGGGGCCGCTGAAGCCCGGCGACGTGGTGGAAATCGAAATCCAGGGCGTCGGCACGCTGCGTAACCGCGCAGTCGCGGATGAGTGTCGAAGCCTGTAACCTCTTCGCGCCGCGTCCCGGCGGGTGTCCGGCGAGGATCAGGGAAGATTCATGAATGAAATCCGCTGCGCCCTCCGGGCTCGCGGATTTCAGATAAAGCGTAACTCGACCTAAACAGTTTTTTCAAGGTTGACCCCAAGCGCCTAGGTTCTTACCAGAATGTCCGCCTTAAGAGAGGTATCCACACCATGACCCCCATGAAGAAAATTCATTCCAAGAAGGTTTATCGCGCCGCGGTCATTGGCCTCGGCGGCATGGGCCAGCGGGCCGACGACGCCTACTACATGACGGTGATCCAGCCCTATGCGCACGCGAACACCTACGTGGCCCATCCTCGGACCGAGCTGGTCGCCGGGTCCGACAAGATGCCGGACCGGCGTGAGGAGTTCCGCAAGCGGCACGGCCTCGACGCGGTCTACGAGGACTTCCGGGAGATGCTGGAGAAGGAGCGGCCGGAGATCGTGAGCATCGCGGCGCGGCAGGTGGACCACGCGTCGATCGTCGTCCCGGTGGCGGAAAGCGGTCTCGTGAAGGCCATCTACTGCGAGAAGCCGATGGCGGCGTCGCTAACGGAGGCGGACGCCATGCTCGAGGCCTGCCGCCGCCATCACGTGGTGCTTCAGGTGAATCACCAGCGACGCGGGGACTCCGTCTATCGGCGCTGGCAGAAGCTGATCGCCGACGGCGGGATCGGCACGGTCCACCACCTCTCCATGCGCTGGAGCCGCGGCCGATTCTGCACCGCCGGCACCCATTACTTCGACTGCGCCAATATGTTCGCCGGCCTGCAGCCGGAATGGGCCCAGGCCTGGTTCGGCAACCCCGTGGACGCTGACCCCGGCGGCCTGGCCCTGTTCCGGTATTCCAACGGCGTCCGGCTCATCGCTGATTGCACCCTGGATATCAGCCACCTGTTCGAATTCCAGGTCGTCGGCAGCAAAGGCAAGCTCGTGCGCTATAACTGCGAAGGCGACTGGGAATGGTGGACCGCGGACGAGCGCAAGGAGAGCCAGGGGACCTGGGTGCGCCGGCAGCCGCCGGTGGACTATCCCGTTCAGAGTCCCATGCTGACCATGGTGGACGATCTCATTGATGCGATCGAGGCGGGCCGCGAGCCGCCGTCTTCGGGCGATGCCGCCCGCAAAGCCCTCGAGATGATCATCGCCCTGCACGTGTCCAACCGGCAGGACGGGGCGCGTGTCCGGTTTCCCATCACGGACCGGCAGCTCCGGATTGAGAGCTATTAGTGAAGGAGCTTGGAAGCGCATTCGCATTTCCAAGCTCCTCTACTTTTATGGACGCGAACGGAAGTGCGAGTGCGCTTGCGTACGCGTCTACTCGCACGCCGCACCGGGAATCCATCACAGGAGGAGCATCATGTCCGAGACTTTGAGGGCCGCGTGTATCGGTCTGAGACACGGACACGCCAGCGCGCTGATCGGGACCTTCCGGCAGCTCGAAGGGGTCAAGCTCGTAGCGTATTGCGAGGACACGGACCCGGCTCTGCTGGACAAGGTGCGCACGACCGATCCTTCCGCGCGTTTCTATGCCAGCTTGGACGAGCTTCTGGCCCGGGAAGCCTTCGAGGTCGCCTGCGTGGCCCTGCCGGCGAATGAGATGCCCGCCAAGGGAACGAAACTCGCTCGAGCGGGCAAGCATTTCCTCATGGAAAAACAGTTTGCCCGCACCGCGGCGGACCTCCGGCCCATGGTCCAGGCCATCCAGGACAACAGGGTCAAGGTCCTCGCCCATTTCCCCTGGCGGCGTCACCCGGTCGTGCGGGAAATCAAGCGCCTGCTGGACGATGGGACGCTCGGCCGGCCGCTCGCGCTGCACGCCCAGCTCGTCACCACCCAGGTTCGGCCGGGCCTGCGCGACCCCCAGGGCCTCTTCCACCGGCACGATACCGAGGGCGGCGGCATCCTCCACATGCTGGGCGGACACTGGATCGAGGCCATGCGCTTCCTTATGGGCTGCGAGGTGTCGTCCGTCGCCGCTCTTTGCCGGCCCGTCGTCGGACACATGAAAGGCGAGAACATGGACGACGTCTCCGCCGTCGCCCTCGAGTTCGCCAACGGCGTCATCGCCAACCTCCACATGGGATACCTCCAGGCCGTCGGCGGCAACTACGAGTCCGGCCTCTCCCTCTGGGGCAGCGAAGGCAGCGCCCGATGGGACTCCATGGGCTCGAACACCTACATGGCCAGAAGCCGCACCTGGAACGATCCCAAGGAGCGCACGGTGACGCTGGAACTCGTGCCGCGGCCGGGGGTCTACGGGGAGGAGCAGTGGCTCTACGACCTCGCCATGGACCTCGTCCGCGCCATCCGGGAGGACCGCGAGCCGGTGGTGACGGCGCTGGATGGCCTCCGTGTCCTCGAGGTCATCGACGCCGCGTACGAATCGTCACGCACGGGAAAGCGCGTAGAGCTCCACACGGAGAAATGTGCCTAAACCATGTGATTTCCCCCGTGCTCGCCGGCGAGCCTTCCGCCCACTTCTCGAAGTGTGCGCTGCCCGTCCAGTCTTCACAGCTCCGCCGGCGAGTGTTCCGCCCACTTCTCGAAGTGTGCGGTGGCCGTCCCACACTTCTTTCTGCGGTAGGGTCCCGTCTCCATACGGGCACGACCATGCAAGCATCGGGTGTCCCTTCCCCACTTGCAGCTTCGGCGGTTTCCGTGGGATGTTGTTGACCCAGAAATGTTTCGACAAGCATCTCCAAATTGGCATCTTGAACCCCAACTGTACGTCCGCTACCGTATCCTTCGTGAGTCCCTGTTCAAGGGGAAACTCGCTCATCGGATGGAGGTCCAAGCATGTTCCGGTCCCTGCTGCTGTCGATGGGTGTTGGCGGGGGGATGATGGCCAGTGGGCATCCCGCGGGGCCCTGGCGCACCGACGTCCATGCCGCCCGTAAACAAGCGCTCCTAGAAGAGAAACCGCATCGCGGAGTTTGTCCACGCGCGCGACTCGCGGGTTCAGCAGATGGAGCAACATTTGGACGAGATAGAAGACGACCGCGTTAAGACCATCGTCCGGGTTATGCTCGGAGACGCAGAGTTTGTCCTGCACTCGAACGCTTTGGGCCTCGGAACGACCGAAAAAGACTTCAAAGCCATGCTGAAGGAAGCGCGGGAAAAGTTGAGACGGGAGAGGCATGAAGCATCCGATTCCTGACCCGCCCGATTATTCGAGATACCCCGCCGGCCTAGCGGGCTACACGGGGATGAACCTGAACGAGATCGCCCTCTGGACGAGGCGGCCAGCCACGCGCTCGCGCATCGGCCGGCGCGGGCTCTACAAGACCGGGCTGGTCCAATTATTCGATGCCACGGTCCTCGCCACGCCCTCCTACCGCGGAGAGGATCGGCAGATGCACCTCACGGTCTTCCAGTCCCGGGACGAGGGGCTGACCTGGTCCCAGGTCGAGACCCGGGGCGAAGAGCTTCTGGGGCAGGAACATGCCTTGGTCTGCCTCCAGGATGGCTCGCTGCTCCTCTATAACGGCAGGGCGATGTTGAGGTCCGGGGACCGGGGCGTCACGTGGGAGACCTGCCACGTGTTCGATGCGGAGATGGTGCGCAACGTGCTGGAGGACCCGGACGGCGGCCTGACGCTCCTGATGACCAAGGGCACGTATTATCCGCTGAGTCATCCTGACGCGCCGCCCTGCCAGGGCTGGATTTTCCGGTCCCGGGATGGCGGCCGCACCTGGAAGGAACGCGGCCGCGTGAAGATGTGGGACAGCCCGGAGTCCATGTTCCCCGAGGCGGCGCTGATTCGCCTGCGCGATGGCCGCATACTGGCCGCGGGCCGAGTCAGCGGGGACCATGCGGTCCAGGCCGAGCCGCCGCCGCGGGGACGCCCCACGCCCCCGGGCGACGAATCGGGAGATCAGATGCTCCTGGCCGAATCCGAGGACGGCGGCCTGACCTGGTCGCCTCCGCGGCCCTTTCTGGGTTACAGCGAAGTCCACGCCCATCTCCTACGCCTCCAGGATGGCCGTCTCCTGTGCAGCTATGCCTCCTACCACCTGCCCTACGGTGTCTTTGCCGTCCTCAGCGAGGACGATGGCCAAACCTGGGACAGGGATCACCCCATCCTTCTGGCCATGTCCCTGAACTGCTACACGGGCTGGCCGACCTCGATTCAGCTAGCCGGCGGGGACATCCTGACCGCCTATGCCAAGGTGGCGTACCTGGAAGGCGAAGGCGTGAGCCTCATGAACCGCGGGAAGAACGACACGGTCGCTGAAGCCGTTCGCTGGGCGCTCCCATGACCAGCAAGCTGGGTGTCAGGTATCAGCCAAGCCCAGAGGGATGGCAGGCGCGGCCGCCTGCCTCCACGTAACCCAGGCGGCTCGCCAGGGGGGAAGGCAGGCTGGCCGCGCCCACACGCCGCACGAGCGGTTGCCCGCGCCCCCATCGCTTCAACAATTGCTGAAGTGTTGAGGGCAGGCTGGCCGCGCCCCCGCACGCCGCACGAGCGATTGCCCGCGCCCCCATCGCTTCAACAATTGCTGAAGTGTTGAAGGCAGGCCGGCCGCGCCCTCACTCTGCATGGAAGGGACGGAGCCCAGATCCTCCACCAGTTTGGAAGTGTTCTTCCTGCCAGTGTCTAAAGCGTTTTATCGCCTCGTCGTTCGGCGACGAGGCGATAAAACGCTATTATGCAAGGTGGCAACGTCAAGGACACTGCCACCCTACATAGCAGCCCTGGGAAGGGAAAGCGCATCAATCACAAGAGTCCCGCAGGGACGATAGACGTTTTCGCTAAGGAGTTACAGCGTCCGCGGCGCGAAGAACGAGCGCGGCTACCTGGTGGCCGTGGCGGAGGAAGGGATCGAGCTGGACACCCCGCGGGCGGAGAAGCTGCGGGAAGTGTATGCCGGCTCGATTCCCATGAAGGTGTCGAATGCGAGGCACGCCTACCGGTTTGTGAGCGCGGCTGGTCGCTCGGGCTCATGGCGAGGAGGAGGCCGCCGAGCATACGCACTGGCTGCGTTTCCGTCCCGCAAAACGCGGGCGTCAAGGCCTTCGAGGCGGCGCTGCCCCGAAACGCCCTGGGCATCCTCATCACCGGACCGGAAATCGTGCAGAAGAAAGAGGCGGATTTCATAAGAAATGCAGACGCTCGAAGGGCGGCGGCATTTCTCCTTTGATTCCTCCCCGAAGGCTCCTACAATCCGGGCCATGGCATTTCAAGTCTGTGTGACCCGGGAATTGCCGCGGCCAGCACTCGATTTCCTCCGATCGCAGGTCCAGTCGTTCCGGGTGAACCCGGAGGACCGGGCTCTGACGCCCTCGGAACTGGCCGCCCGGATTCAGGGATGCGACGGGGTGGTTTGCACGCTCAACGACCGGATCGACGCGTCAGTGCTCGACGCTGCGCCGACGGTGAAGGTATTCGCCAATTATGCCGTGGGATACAACAACATCGACGTGCCGGAGGCCACACGGCGCAAAGTAGCCATCACCAACACGCCGGGCGTGCTGACGGACGCGACGGCGGACCTGGCGTGGGCGCTTCTGTTCGCAGCGGCCCGGAGGGTGGTGGAGGCGGACGCTTTCATGCGCCGGGGCCGTTTCAAGGGCTGGTCGCCGATGCTGTTTCTGGGCTCGGATATCACGGGCCGGACGCTCGGCATCGTGGGCGCCGGCCGCATCGGCACGGCTGTGGGTCTGCGGGCCAAGGCCTTCCGTATGCGCGTGTTGTATGCCTCGGCCGCCCGCCGGTCCGAAGCCCTCGAACGCGAAACCGCCGCCCAACGGGTCGCCCTCGACGAGCTGCTTCGCGAGTCCGACTTCATCTCCGTCCACGCGCCCCTGACCGACCGCACCTTTCACCTGATCGGCCGGCCGCAGATCGAGCAGATGAAGCCCGGCGCCATCCTGATCAACACGGCGCGGGGGCCCATCGTGGACGAGGACGCGCTCGTCGAGGCGCTGCGGTCCCGCCGAATCGCCGCCGCCGGCCTCGACGTCTTCGAGGACGAGCCGGCGATGAAGCCCGGCCTGGCCGACCTGCCGAACGTGGTTGTGCTCCCCCACATCGGCAGCGCCACCATCGGCACGCGTACTCGCATGGCCATGATGGCGGCGGAAAACCTGCTTGCCGTCTTGAGGGGACATCGCCCCCCCAACCTGGTCAATCCCGAGATTCTTACAGCATAATGGGCTCGATTCTGATGATCATCCGATCCCAGTTGTGTTATAGTAATCCTGCTGGATGCCCACCCAAGGTGCTGGAGGCGCTGCCGATTAGCACCCTGGTCTCTGGTGAGCTTTGCGCCTCTGGCGACCCTTGCGCCCCCTGCGTTTAAAATTCAGCGATCGCTTCCCTCCTTCGCCCGTTCGAAGCACCGACTTCACTTCGGGCCGCAAAAGGCGAAGTGTCACCCTTGAGCCTTGCAGGATGGCGGATTCCTTTTGAAGCCTGAATCTGAAATCCGCCCCTGACCTGTCCCCATTCGAGGGGCCCTGCGGAGGCGAAATCTAAGCGCCGTGCTGATTGAATCATTTCGGATGGGTAAGCGACCTCTGATCGAGTCGTGTGATCTCGCTGGGGTCCTTTTCTAGCTCGTCTGGATGGAGGTGAGGGAGAGCTTCCGTTATGACGAACGAGCGGGGAGAATGAAAATCTATGACATCACCGAACCGGAATGGAGATTTTGTACATCGTGAGGCGAATCTCACCCTTCGCTTCCAAGAGTTCCTGCTCCCGCCTATCCGGCATGCCCTGGTGATCGGCAAGCACGCTCGGGTCCGGCCCGAAGCCTTGGAGCGCGCGTTCGAAAGAATGTCACCCGGCTGCTTCCGACTCCTGCAAGTCACTCATCCGACCATCGCGGCCGTCCTCGTAGCCCGGTCAATGCTTCGCAACGTTCCGGAGGAAGACCTGGTTGCCACTCTGGTACGGAACGCCGAAGGCATCATGGATGCCGATAGCTGCCTCGAGGCGGAAATCGAGGTGGAAATCGTAGGGGAAGACACGGTCGACTTGTAGAGTTAGAGATTTGTGCTGACCCGCCAGGGTTGGGCCGGCGAAGCCGGGCCAGCCCTGGCTCTGAAATCCGCGTAGCCCGAAGGGCGCAGCGGATTTCATACGAGTCGCAACATTTCGCAATTCTTGAATTTTCTGGACTGCTGGGCTATCCTTGGGTCGCTAGCGGGGGCGTGCCGGCCCTGAGACCCGCTTACAAGGAGGAGTCGCTCATGCCGAGACCGAACAGGCTCGAAGACAAGAAGTCGGCCCGACAAGCCAATTTGACCATGAGGTTCACGCAGTTCCGACTGCCGCCGGTCCAGGACGCCCTGGTGATCGGACGGCGGGCGCCCGTGGGGGCCAATGCCATTGGACGGGCGTTCCAGGAAATGGTTCCGGGCATCTATCGTCTCATCAAAATGGACCATTCCGTGGTCGAGGCGGTCATGATCCGCGAATCCGATCTGCAAAAAATCCCAGAGACGGAACTCGTACCCCGGATTCTAAGACAAGTGGACAAGCTGATGGGGGACACGGACACCCTCCACGTGGCGATCGGCATCGAGATCGTGACCGAGGAGCGAGTGGAATTGTAGGGTATGCCCAGCGATACAAAACGTGTTCAGGATTTCCTGGACCCGATATCGCAGTGTTCCGAACGGGACACTTTGACAACGGTCTGGGGAGAACTGAATGCCGGGCGGCCCGTAGCCCTGTTCTGGGAAGGTCGGTGGCGGCTGGTGACGCCGGACGATTCCCTGCGCTACCCCGAAACGAGGCGGGTCATCGACCTCCCGCTCGTGGATGTCCCGCAACTCGATGCCCGCCTGCCGGTCGAGGAGGCCATCGATCTCCTCGGCTTACGGCACGCCCAGTACGCCTTGGTGATGGAAGGGGGGTCGCCCCTCGGCTTCCTGTCGATGGCGACGCTACTGCGGCGCGTGGCGGATACGTCCCGGGAGTCGGCGAGGGAGGAGCGGCTGCTGGCCCGGGTGCACGAGGTGCTGGCGACGCGCAGGCCCGGCGAGGCGCTCCAGGCCTGCCTCGCCTGCGTGGCCGAAGAGATTCCCATCGATGCCGGCAGCTTCCTCGTCCACCGGCCCGAATGCCGCGGATTCCAGGCCTATCTCCAGTGGGTCCGGCCGGAACACGACGGGTTGATGGACCGGTTTCTGAATGAGCTGTTTGGACCCGGAAAAATCCCGGTCTTTCCCCTCGGAGTCAACAGCTATCCCGACGAGGTGCTGCGCACGCGCCAGGCGCTTTACGTGCCGGACACGTCCCGCGGGCAGTTCTGGGGCGACGAGGTTCGCGCCCGTGCCGGCTTCAAGACGAACTGGGTCATACCCCTCGTCCTCCGCGAAGACCTCAGCGCCATGCTGATCCTGGGAAGCTGGAAAGTGGACGCCTTCCCGGAGCGGCAGCGCCGGTCTCTCCTGCGGCTGGCGCCCGCCTTTGCCGCGGCCCTCGAGGCCTGGCACTACGAGGAGGGCCTGCGGGCCGACGCGAGGCGGCGGGTCGAGACCGTCCTCGAATGCCTGCCCCTGGGCGTCATTCTACTGGACCTTCAGCGCCGGCCCGTGCTCGTGAATCCGCTGGGCCGCCGGTATCTTTCGGACCTGGCCGGCATGTCCGAAGGGGGCTGCCTCGAGAGGCTGGGACCTTCGCCCATCACGGATTTCTTCGAGCCTCACCCGGAAGGCACGGCTCACGAAGTGGCTGTCCAGGGCATCCCGAGGCGGACATTCGAGGTCCTGGTACGGCCGGCCGCGTACGACCGCGGGCAAGTGGGACGCCTTCTGCTCCTGCGTGACGTGACCGCCGAACGCGACATGCAGCAGAAAATGGAGGCGCAGGACCGACTGGTGGCCATCGGGCAGCTCGCCGCGGGCATCGCCCACGACTTCAACAACTTCCTCACCTCGATCATCGGCTTCACCGAGCTGCTCCAGAAGTCGGAGGCCATCCCGGAGAAGCTCCGGCAGCAGCTCGCCCTGGTCTCGGGCCAGGGCTGGCGCGCCGCCGAGCTGGTGCGCCGCATGCTGGATTTCAGCCGCAGGAGCGTGGCTGAGCGCGGACCCATGACTCTCGGGCCCTTCCTCAAGGAAATGGTCGGCATCCTGTCCCACACCATCCCGGAAAAAGTCCAGATTTCGCTGGACCTGACGGATTGTGAAAACGCAGGGATATCGGGAAATCCCACCCAGATTCAGCAAATCCTGACCAACCTGGCGCTGAACGCTCGGGACGCCATGCCGTCCGGCGGCCACTTCCGTATCCAGGTCAGCTCCTGCGAGATCGGGCTCGGTGATGCTCCTTCGCTTCCGGGCCTACCCCCGGGCCGATGGCTGCTGCTCGCCGTCTCCGACACGGGCGCCGGCATACCGCCGGAGCATCTGCCGCGCCTCTTCGAGCCCTTCTTTACGACCAAGGAGCCCGGCCGCGGCACCGGACTCGGCCTGGCACAGGTCTACGGCCTCGTCAAGATGCACAACGGATACATCGACGTCGCCAGCGAGGTCGGCCAGGGAACAACCTTCCGCATCTACCTCCCCCTGTGCGCGTGCGGGTGTCAGACCCCGGAGCTTGAGCCGGCAGCGGTGGAGGTCAAACCCGACGCGCCGGGCGGGACCGTTCTCCTGGTCGAGGACGAGCCGGTGGTCCTCCAGGTGGTCTCCAGCATGCTGGAAAAACTGGGCTATCGGGTGCTGAGCGCCTCGAATGGCCGGGAAGCCCTGGATCGGTTCGACCGCGACCGCCGCCATATCGACCTGATGATCACGGACATGGTGATGCCCGAGGTGAGCGGCGTGCAGCTCGTCACGGCGCTCCGCAGGACGGCCCCGGACCTGAGGATCGTGGTCTTGAGCGGCTACCCGCTGGAGGAGGAAACCGCGGCCAGCGAGTTGGTGGCGCTGCCCCACATCTATTGGCTTCAGAAGCCCGTGAAACTGGCAGAGCTCAAGGCTTCCCTCCTGGAGGCGCTCAGTCGCGCGTAGCCCCAGGCGGCTCGCCTGGGGTGATGGCAGGCGAGGCCGCCTGCCTCCTCGCGCATCGGGAACGTAGCCAAAGCGCTCCTGCGCTTCGCAACGGCCCCGCGCATCCGACGCCCGGACGGCGTCGGCTACGCACAGGCGCGAGTCGGATCGGATGGCAGGCGAGGCCGCCTGCCTCCACACGCAGTCCCAGGCGGCTCGACCGTGCTTTCGGGGACTTGGAGGCTATACTCTTTAGCGCGCATTTTTCACAAACTTTCGGCCGAAAGTTTGTGAAAAATGCGGACGAGTCGGTCCCTGCCTGAAGTCCCGGAAGGCCCATTCGGGTCCGGCCTGCCGCCCAGGTGGGCGCTTGGCCTCGCCGCCGCCGCGGCTTCGCTCCTCTACCTCAATACCCTCGAGAACGGGCTGGTCTGGGACGACAGCCGCCTGGTGGTGCACAATCCGGACATCCGCAGCCTGGCCCGGATCGGCGACCTATTCCTGCACGACGTCGGGGGGCTGCCGCGCGGCCATCCCGACCACACCGGTTCGTACCGGCCGTTAACTACGCTGACGTATGCCTTCAACTATGCCGCTGGGCGTCTGGACCCCGCCGGCTACCACCTGGTCAATCTTCTCCTCCATGCCGCCTGCACCGGCTTCGTCTTCAAGGTCTGCATTCTTCTCCTGGGGTCATGGAGGACGGCCCTGGCGGCCGCGCTGCTTTTCGCCGCCCATCCCGTGCATACCGAGGCCGTGGCGAATGTGGCTGGCCGGTCCGAGCTTCTGGCCTCGTTGTTCTTTCTTGCCGGCCTGTGCGTCTACTCGAGATGCCGCGAGAGGCCCGGAGCGGGTCCCCTTGCGGCCCTGATGGCGCTCTACCTCGGGGCCATCCTGTCCAAGGAAAGCGCCATCACCTTCCCCGCCGCGTTATTTCTCCTGGACTTCTTCCCACCAGCGCCGTGGCCCTCGGAGGAGAACGGGGTCTCGATTCGGACTCGGCATCCCTGGCGCGTTTATGTCCTCCTCGGCCTGTCGGCTGCGGTCTACCTGGTGTGGCGCTCCCACGCCGCAGGAAGCCTGACTCGCGTCCCTTTCACGCGGGTCGAGAATCCGATGGCGTTCGCCGCGCCCGAGGCCGCATGGCTCACGCGTTTTTACCTGTTGAGCGAGTACGGACGGCTGCTGCTCTGGCCCATAACACTTTCTGCCGACTATTCCTTTGATCAAATCCCGCTCGTCGAGTCGGCCGCGGACCCGCGAAACCTGCGGACCGTGCTGGCCCTGGCCGCGTACGGCGCGCTCCTGATCTGGAGTCTCCGAAGGGCGCGGCCCGCAGCCTTCGGCCTCCTCTTCCTCGCTGTGACCTTTTCGGTGGCCTCCAACCTCGTTGTCCCCATCGGCACCGTGATCGGGGAGCGCCTGCTCTACCTCCCCTCGCTGGGCTTCTGCCTGGCGGCCGCGTCGCTCGCCGCGGCGGCCGCGGACCGCCGGCCTCGGGGTCGCTCCCGCGCCTGCGCTCGGGCCGCCTTCGCCCTGGTCCTCCTCGCCGCCGCCGCCCGCACGCTCGCCCGCAACGCCGACTGGCGCTCGAACCTGTCGCTGATGAGGAGCGCGCACGCCGCCAGTCCCCGCAGCGTCAAGGTGCTCTACAACCTCGGCATCCTGCATTCGGAACGCGGGGAATGGGAGGAGGCGGAATCTTGCTTCCGGCGGGCCCTCGCCGTCTGGCCCGAGCACCGGCACTCCCTCCGGGGCCTGGCCCGGGTCCAGATGGAGCGGGGCCGGTTCGAGGACGCGGCCGCGCTCTACCGCCGGGCGCTCCAGCTCGATCCCCATGACGCGGACACCCACTTCGGCCTCGGGGTGGCCTTGCAGAGAAGCCAGCGGTGGGCCGAGGCCGCGTCCGCCTTCGAACGCGTCCTCGAACTCGAGCCCGGCCACGCCGCCGCCGGGAACAATCTCGGCTTCTGCCGGGAACAGCGGGGCGACTGGGTAGGGGCCGCAGAATGTTACCGAGAAGGCATCCGCAGGCAGCCCGGGCAGTTCCAATCCTACTACAACCTGGCGCGGCTTGGGCTTCAGCAGGGGCGGCTCGGAGAAGCGGAATCGGCGCTCGAACAGGCGGCTCGAGCTGGCGTGAGGCATCCCGACCTTCTCCGGACGCGTTACAACTTGGCGGTGGAGCACATCCGGGCCGGGGACACGGCCCGCGTGGCCGAGCATTTCCGGTACATCCTGGAAAGCGATCCGAAGTTTCCACAGGCTGACCAGATGCGGGCCGACCTCGAGGCCTGGAGGCGGCGCTTGAAAGGCCCATAGCGCAGTAGAGCGGCCGCTGTGTCGGCCGCAGAGTCGGGGTAGCGCGGCCGCTGTGTCGGCCGCGGAGTCGGGGTAGCGCGGCCGCTGTGTCGGCCGCAGAGTCGGGGTAGCGCGGCCGCTGTGCCGGCC
>JACPCR010000082.1 GCA_016179685.1 Planctomycetota bacterium
CTTCTCCTGCACCAGGATGGTAGAGGACTTGAATGTGGGGCTGTTCTCCCACATTCTCACCTCCAGACGCCGAGCATGCCCGGCACACGTAGCCGAAGCCCGTACGGGCTTCGCCACGAAATTCAGGCCCGACGCCCGGCCAACGTAGGCGAAGCCCTTCCTCCCGTAGGGAGCCCGCCGGGAAAAGGGATCAATTCCGGGCTTCGCTACGAAATTCAGGCCCGACACCCGGCGAACGCAGGCGAAGCCCTTCCGGGCTTCGCCGAAGCGCTGACGCGCTTCGCTACGAAAATTTGTGAAGTGCTGAATCATGATCGATGATGAAATCGGGCGGGGCCGTCTCCCCGAACTTATTGAAAAGTTACCTATGTTCAGCAGGCGGTTATGGCAGCTTTCCCATGACGCCATGACGTTTTATGCTATGCGGCAATACATTCATTACTCGTACACGTGTAAGGAAGTGCGGGTGCACTTCCTTACACGTGTACTCGTGGCCGCTAACTTGGATTTTTCACGAATCGCAGCAGCACGCTCGATATCCGCCTGTGCAGGCATCCCTTGCGACGCAGGCTTCAACGCGGACTTCCTGTCACCTCGAGCCGGATTAGCCCTGAGCGAGAACGACGCAAGTCGCTCGAATCGAAGTCCGGAGGGTGCATTTCGAACACGCCGTGTGAGAAATGCGCGCTAACCTTTCCTCGTGCTGTAAACCGCCTCCGGCTCGAACACCTTTTCCCCGACGACCTTGAGGCCGTCACCCTCCACCTGCCGGAAGAAGCAGGAGCGGTAGCCCTCGTGGCACGCCCCGCCGACCTGTTCGACCCTGAAGAGGAGCGCGTCCGCGTCGCAGTCGACGGCCACACTTTTCACCGACTGGATATGTCCCGAGGTCTCGCCCTTCAGCCAGAGTTTCTTCCTCGAGCGGCTCCAATAATGCATCCGGCCCGTTTCGAGCGTCTTCTCGATGGACTCGGCGCTCATGAACGCCAGCATGAGCACCTCGGAGGTCCTCCAGTCCTGCACGACCGCGGCCACCAGCCCGTTCGCGTCGAATTTCAAGTCCTTCACCCAATACATCGTTCTGTCCCTCGCAATGGTCCGTTGTCTCAAGGCGAGTGAAGCGCTTGCCGTATTCTATTTCGGTTCTGGTCGCTCGAGCCACACAATCGGCTTGAGGCGGCGCTTCGCCAACTTATCTCCCAGTCGGGCGGGGAATCCAGATGCAGCGCCCGGCCTTGTTGATGAAGCTGAAGTGGTCGTTGACCAGGGCAGGCGCAACACCCTCGCAGAACGGGCCTGCCTCGACGAACTGGGGATAAATGGCCATGTGGCCCTTCTCGTCGATGTATCCCACGCGCTTTCCCTGCCGCACCGCGGCGAGCCCGTCGGAGAAGGGCTCGGCCTCCTCATAGGTGGCCGGCATGATGGGCGCTCCATTCTTATCGAGGTAGCCGTATCGGGCATTCTTCTTGAACGGGGCGAGCGATCCTGCGAAGAACCCGGCGTCATCGTACTTGGGTGGGACCACCCGGCGTTCCTTGTGGTCGATGTACCCGAACTTGCCGTCCCAGCGGAACGGGGCCAGGGCGGCGCCGAAGGGGCCTGCGAAATCGAACTGGGGATTGATGGCGATCTTGCCCTTCTTATCAATGTAGCCGTATAGGCCTGCCACGCGGGCGATGGCCAGTCCCTGGTAGAACGGGCCCGCTTCTTCGAGAAGGGGCTCGATGGTCGTCTTGCCCCTTTTATCGATGTAGCCGAACTTGTCGTTCATGCGGACCGCTGCGAGCCCGCCGCAGAACTCTCCGGCCTCGGCGAACTGGGGCGAGACCACACTGTTGCCGTTGGTGTCGATGTAGCCCCACGCGCCGTCGAGCCGGACCGCGGCGAGCCCTTCGCTGAACTCGCGGCCATCTTCGTACTGCACGGAGGTCGCCTTGCTGCCCTTGCGATCGATATACCCGTATTTGCCAGAGATGCGGACGCAGGCGAGTCCTTCGGAGAATGGACCCGCGTCCTCGAACTGAAAGGCGATCACCGCTTTGCCGTCCTTGTCGACGTACCCATACTGGCCTTCCACCTGGACGGGTCCGAGTCCGTTGGAGAAACGAGCCCGCGGATTGACTCGCCAGACAGGAAGGAGCTTGCCGCCGCGCACCACGTAGGACCAGCGCTGGTGAGGCGTGAGACCGTCCGATGAACCGGGTGACGTCGCATTCTCGGCCCAGATGAATCCGGGTACGAGAAGGAGGAATCCGATCCGGAATGTCATGGCGTTCGGCTTCATGGTCAACGGTCCTGTAAGGAGTTTGCAGTTGCCGTCTTGGAATCTCATTCGCGAGTCGTCAAGTCTGGAAGTACGAGAGCACTTCCATGCCCGGTTAATTTAGGAAACCCTCGGCGAAATGCAAAAAACCGAAGTTCGAAATTCATCCCGTTGGGAGGCCGCCGGCGACTCGCGTGAGCGCGCGGGCGGCGATGGCAGGCGCGGCCGCCTGCCTCCACGCGCGCGGGCGGCGAACACCTCATCGAAGGAAGCCAGCCCACTGTCCGCCGGCCATCAAGAAAATTTTCAAGTGAGGTTGCCCTCTTGTGTCAGCCCTTCAGTCCTCCGGGATGGGGACTTCCCGTCCCTCTCGCACGCTCTGGATGATGGCGTCGATGATCTGCATTTCGCGGTAGCCGTCCTCGAGATTGGCCCCGCACTCGGTGTTGTTTCGGATGGCCGCGGCCCACGCAGTCAGTTCCTCCCGGTATCCTGGCCGGCTCACGCCGTTCTGGTAACTGATGCCGCCGTCCCAGGACAGGATGCGGCCGTCGCTGTACCCGCCTTGTCCCACGGGCAAGTTGGGGAGCGAATAGGCGAGTTTGGACCAGTTGTGGGTCTCGACCCAGGCGGGGCCGGTCCCCGCGATGAGTGACCGATTCTCGAACACGGGCGAGCGAAACGCGATGGACTGGCTTCCGGCGACGCCGGAGGCGAAGCGATAGAGGATGGAAGCCGCGTAGACCTCGCCGGGCGCGCGGGTGCGCATCGCCGTGACGGCGGCGATCTCCCCCATGAAGAAGCGGGCGAGGTCGAGATGGTGGATGATGTGATCGAGGAAGAAGAAGCGGAACATATCGTCATCGGACTCTCGTTTGAGGCCCCAGTCCATGCGCATGCCGGGCCCCGGGCAGAGGTATCGGGCCTGATAGAGGATGGGCTGGCCGAATTCGGGCCGGTGGAGAATCTCGCGGGCCATCTGATTGACGGGGCAATGGCGCTGAACGGTGCCCATGAGGACTTTGAGGGTTTTCCCTCGTGCGGCGTCCCGGAAGCGCCGGGCGCCCTCGCGGGTCATGGAGGGCGGTTTTTCGGTAAAGACGTGCAGGCCGCGTTCGAGCGCTTCGATGCCGATCCTTTCGTGGATGGCCGGCGGCGCGGCAACGAGCACGCCGTCGAGCTTTTCCTGGTCGAGCATCTTCCGATGGTCCGTGTAGGAGCGCTCGGCACGAAAGCGGTCTGCCGTCTTCTGTGCGGCCTCTTCCCGCAGGTCGCACGTGGCGACAAGGAGAAGGTCCTCGACGAGCATCAGCGCGGGCAGGAGGGTTCCGTTGGGAAGCCCGCCGCAGCCGATCATGGCGACGCGAAGCCGATCCTTGGGAGGCATGGTGGCGTGTCCTTTCTTGCACGGGCAGGGAGAAATGCATCCGCATTTCTCCCTGCCCGTGCAAAAGGGTATTATAGGGATTGGGGGCGGAAATGATAACCCGCCTTTCCTTTCAAGAACTTGACAGGTGGCCTACGATTTCGACACTAGGCGGCGCGGGCACATGTGCAGGTGCGCTTTCGTCCGCGTCCACTCATGGAGCCGAGATCCATGTCCGAGAAGCTCGAACCGATCCTGATCGGCGGCGTCTGGCGTGATTCGTGCAGCGGTGCTTACTTCCAGGCGAGCGATCCGAAGGCGAAGCAGAAGCTGCCGGCGCGTTATCCGGTGAGCCCGTGGCTGGAGGTTGAAGAGGCTTTGCGGGCGGCCCGTCGGGCCTTTGATGGCCTGTGCGGGCTATCGTCGGAGCGGCGGGCGCAGTTTCTCGAGCGATTGGCGGACCGCATCGAGGCCCGGCGTGTGGAGATCGTGGAGTTGGCGCAGCGGGAGACGGCACTTCCGAGGGAGCCGAGGCTGAACACGGCGGAGCTACCCAGGACGACTTCGCAAATCCGGCAGGCGGCGGCGGCGGCACGCGAGGGCTTCTGGACGCTGCCGACGATCGATGCGAAGAATAACGTCCGATCGATGTACAGGCCCCTGGGGCCCGTCTGCGTCTTTGGCCCCAACAATTTTCCCCTGGCCTTCAACAGCGTGGCCGGGGGCGACTTTGCGGCCGCCATCGCCGCGGGCAACCCGGTCCTTGCCAAGGCCAACACCTCGCATCCCGGGACGACACGGCTTCTGGCCGAAGAGGCTTTCCGGGCCTCCGAGGAGACGGAGATGCCCCCGGCCAGCGTACAGCTTCTCTACCGGACGAGCCACGAGGATGGCAAGAGGATGGTCTCACACGCTCTGGTGGGCGCCACGGCCTATACCGGGTCGCGTCCGGCGGGGCTGGCGCTCAAGGAGGCGGCGGACCGAGCGGGGAAACCGATCTACCTGGAACTGAGCAGCATCAATCCGGTGGTGGTCCTCCCGGGCGCGCTCGAGGAACGCGCGGACGCGATAGCGGGCGAATTTCAGGCCTCCTGCCTGATGGGGACGGGCCAGTTCTGCACCAATCCGGGGCTTGTGCTGCTCCTGGACAGCGCTCCGGCCCGGCAGTGGATCGACACGGTGAAGGCCCGGTTCGAGGCTGCGCAGGTCGGCACCCTCCTGGGCGAAGGGGTTCAGAATGCGCTTCTACAAAGCATCCAAGCCCTCGAACAGGCCGGTGCGGAGGTGGTGACGGGCGGGCAGGCCGGGGGCGGAGAGGGCTATTGTGTCCACAACACGGTGTTGCGGGTCTCCGGCTCAAAGTTCCTGGCGAATGCGGAGGCATTGCAGCAGGAGGCATTCGGGAATGCGAGCTTGTTCGTGCTGGCCGAGAGCGTCGCTCAGCTTCAGGAGATTCTGTCGCATCTCGAAGGCAACCTCACCGGTTGCGTCTACAGTCACCGCGGCGGCCGCGACGAGGCGCTTTATCGGACGGTGACGCCCTTGCTGCAGGAGCGCGTGGGGCGTCTGCTCAATGACAAGATGCCTACCGGGGTGCTGGTCACCCCTGCCATGAACCACGGCGGCCCGTTCCCCGCCACGGGACACCCGGGCTTCACGGCTGTGGGCATCCCGGCCTCGCTCCGCCGCTTCGCCATGCTCCAGTGTTTCGATAATGTTCGGCACGATCGGCTGCCTCTCGAGCTTCAAAACAAGAATCCAACGGGCAGGCTCTGGAGGTCCGTAGACGAGGAGTGGACGCAACGGGACCTGTGAGGGAGATTTTTGCGACGTTCCGCTGAGTCGCCGGGGACGACGAGTAGACGAGCTCGAAAGTGCTGCGAGCTGCTTGACTCGCGTGGGTTATCGTCCTCGTCGCTGGAATGTACGCTCGCGTTTCAAGGACGAGCAGGATGCCGCCTTGAAACAAGGCCAGGGGGCCCTGTGCTTTCGTCCATGGCCTGGTGAATGACGACGCTCATTACGGGGACGAGCACGAGAAAAAGAGTGGCCGGGTTTGAGGCCGCTTTACTGCGGTTTCGCTGGCATTCCGAGGCGGAATACCGTGAAAGAAACCTGTCGAGGATCAGGCCCTGGTGACGCGTCCTTCCGGCGTCGATATCGCCTGCTGGCGCTGGACCTGGACGGGACGCTGATCAACCGGAGGGGCGAGATTCAGGAGGCGGACCGAGAGGCCTTGCGCCGGACCGAGGCGGCGGGTGCGACGATCGCTCTGGCCTCGGGTCGCATGGGCGCAGCGATTCAGCCGGTATTCGACCAACTCGGTCTGGACGGGCCCATCATCGCTTATAACGGCGCCATGGTGAAACTGTCGGGCCGGGCGGGCCGAGCCACGATCTTTCACCAGCCGGTCCACCGAGAGTTCGCGCAAAGCATCGTGGATTTTGTCTACTGGTTCAACGCCCATGCCCCGGAAGGGGACCGTCTCCATCTCAACTATTACCTGGAAGACCTCCTCTACGCCCATGCCCCGACGGTCTGGAGCGATCGCTATCACCGTCAGACCGGCTCGATTTTTCATTACGTAGGGGACCTGCGGCAGTTCCATGGCCAGTCGCCGACGAAGCTGATTGTGATGACGCATCCGGAGCGGCGTGACATTCTGCTGCAGCTTCTTTCGTTTCATCTGCCCGGCCGCGTCTACTTGGCGAAGACCTGGCCGGAGTATCACCTGGAGATCATGGATGCGGGCGTGAACAAGGGCGTGGCGCTTCTGGCGCTGGCGCGTCATCTCGGCATCGGGGCCGGGGAGATCATGGCCTTTGGCGACGCGGGCAACGATGTCCCGATGCTCGAGCTCGAGGGCGTTTTCGGAGTGGCCCTGGCGAGCGGAACCGCCGAGGCCATCGAGGCGGCGGACTGGGTCGCTCCCGGCTGCGACGACTGCGGCGTGGCCGCGGCCATCCAGAGTTTTTTTATTTGAAGAAGTTACAGCAGTTCCCGGAGCGCTTGTGCGAGGAGCTCATACTCGTCCAGGGTGTTGTAGATCTGAGCGGAGACGCGGATGAGACGGCGCGGCGGGGCCGGCCATGGGACGATCGGCACCTCGAGGCCATACTGCTCGAGCAGCTTGTCCTGCATCGAATCCCCGTAAAGGGCCGATTTCGGCGGATCGGCCGATCCGTCCGGCAGGGGCAGCGACGCCATGCAGCCGATCATCGAGTCGGGGCAGGGAGGATGCAGGCCGAGGGCTTCGCCCACGACTTGACGGGCCGCGAGAGCGAGACGCCGATTCCGGTCCATCAACTCCTGCCACCCGCCGGCCAGCAGGCCGCCGAGGCAGCGGATGGCCTCGGGCACGCACAGGCAGGGCGTCGGATCGTGGGTGCCGGTCCAATCGAACAGCAGGCGGAAGCGACTGCGATCCATCCGCTGGGAATTGGCGCCGTGGCTGATGGCGAGGGGCGCGATGCCAGGCCGGCGGTCTGCCCGTACGTGAAGGAAGGCTGCCCCCTTGGGGGCGCAAAGCCACTTGTGGCAGTTCCCGGCATAGTAGGCTGCGCCCAGGGCGTCGAGGTTCAACAAGACCATGCCGGGTGCATGCGCCCCGTCGACCAACGTGTCGATGTTCCGGTCCGCAAGCTCACGGACGAGCCGCTCGATGGGGAGGACCAGAGCCGTCTGGCTGGTGACGTGGTCCAGCAGGGCAAGGCGGGTGGCCGGGGTGGCCCGTGCGAGGACGGTTTCGACCACGCCTTCGGCCGAGTCCATGGGGAACGGGACGGCAGCGACGGCCACCCGTGCGCCTGCGCGGCGCGCGACGAATTCCAGCGCATTGCGGCAAGCGTTGTACTCGTGGTCCGTCGTCAGCAGCTCGTCGCCGGGCTCGAGGCGGACTGAACGGAGGACGGCATTGATGCCCGCGGTGGCGTTCGGAAGGAAGGCGAGCGCCTCGGGGTCCGCGCCGACAAAACCGGCGAGGACCGCACGAGCCGAGTCGAGGAGGCCCTCCAGCTCGCGGACGAAGAAATGCACGGGCTGCCGTTCCATCCGCTGCCGAAGTTCGAGTTGAGCCTCGAGGACGGCCCGCGGGCACGCCCCAAAGGACCCATGATTCAGGAAATGGACCGCGGGGTCGAGGGTCCAGAGGCTGCGCCAGTCCGAGGGACACTTCATCGATTCGGCCGGTGGATTCATGGCAGGGGCGAGCCGGGCGGCGTTGGCCGGTGGATGCGACTGATGGCCGTAGGGATCATGGAGTCATCGAATTCAGAGGTGCAACCGCACTTCTGAACTCGTCTACGAGTTTTCAGCGGCGGAAATGCGCATCAGCATTCACGCCGCTGAAAACTACCGCCTCGAAGACTCACCAGCACCGCGAGTCCGGGACGGCCACCCAGTTCGATCCTTGGACGATGGACATCTGGCTGGCGAGCCCAGGCAGGGTCATGTCCATCGCCTGATGGATGCCGATGGGCGGGTCGCGGTCTTCGAGGATGGCGGACACGAAGTCCTGGACTTCCCAGTAGTCGCCGCCCCAGTGGCCGGCCTTGCGGGCGTCCTCGGGCGGGTTCAGCCAGTGGGAGGGGAGGAATTCCTGCTCGAAGTCCTTGAGGGGCTTCCACTCGACGCGCTGGCTGCGGCTTTTCAGCCAGATTTTGGGCTGGTCGCCGAGGCCTCGAGCCGCCTCGTAGCAGCCGTCCGTGCCCTGGAGCGAATAGTAGGTCAGATTGTGCGGGCGATTCGAAAGCATATCGAGCCGGAGGTTGACGAGGCCGCCGCCGGAAAGCCGGCAAAAAGTGAAGGTCGAGTCCTCGTTCTCGTAAGCACGGCCCCGAGGATCCGTATAGTGATGGCCCGTGCCCAGGGAACAGACGGCGACAACGCGCTGATTGCCGAACCACTGGAGCACGGGGCCGAGGCTGTGGGTCGGATAGGTGTTGCCGTTGATGCCGGTCTGCCACCGGCGACGCCAGACGGTGACCTCGTTGAGGTCCTTGAGTTCATGGATGTATTCGCCCTCGCCGAAGTAAAGCTGGCCGAAGAGGCCAGCGCGGGCGATCTCCCGGACGAGCACGTTGGTGGGGATATAGCAGTAATTCTCGCCCATCATGTACTTGGCGCGGCTGCGCCGGACCGCGCCGACGAGGTCATGGCACTCTTCCATGGAAACTCCAGCGGGGACCTCGCAGAGGACGTGGATACCGCGATCGAGGGCCAGGATGGATTGCCGAACATGCAGCGGCATGGGGGTGCCGACCACGACGGCGTTGACGAGCCCGGAATCGAGCATTTTCTCGACGTCGGTAAAGAGATGGGAGATGCCGATCTCGGCTCCGAGGCGTTTGAGGCCCTCCTCCTGGATATCGCAGAGGGCGACGACCTCCGTGCTGGGATGGACGCTGAGGGCGCGCACGTATCCGGAACCGCGTCCGACCGCGCCGATGATGCCGAATCGAATCTTGCCTGGGTTCATAGGCGGGATTCCAGGGTTTGCATAAAGAGGGGGCCGTCAAGAACCAAGAACTTAACAGATGAATCCCGTTTTCGACACCCCCGAAAACTGAAGCCTCAAAACGGGGCGGGCGATGGACTTTCCGCGTCCAGATCGAATAATGACCTTTCTCTCGCGTCTTCATGGCCGAGGTTGCTCATGCGCGTCTGTCTCGTTTGCGGTAAAACGTTTCAGGAGACGCCGGGGCCGGGCGAGCCGGCCTGTTCCCATTGCGGCTCCGCTCAGGTATGCCCCGTGCCGCTGGATAATCGGGCCCAGCGGCCTGGGGGCATCGCCGAGGCGGGCCGGCACGACGGCATGGAGAAGACCGCGACGCCCATTCAAAAATTCCTCGTCAGCCGGGGAGTCCATACCACGATTGACTTGCCCGCCGCCGAGCTTGGGCGGAAGAAGGAGGATTCCATCCCGATCGCGGACCTGGTGTCCCCGCCGGCGGGAGGTGCGATTCCCACTCCGGCGACATCGCTTCCCTCCGGCGGCTCTACCGGTGCGCGCTACGAGATCATCAGTTCCATCGGGGCCGGAGGTATGGGCGAGGTCCTGCTCTCGCGGGACAGGGACATCCGCAGGCCTGTGGCGATGAAGGTCGTGCGCGAGCAGGCGGCATCGCAGGCTGTGGTGGCGCGGTTCGTGGAGGAGGCCCAGTTCACGGGCCAGCTCGAGCATCCGAACATCGTCCCCGTCCACGAGCTTGGCCTGCGTGCTGATGGGCGGCTCTTCTTCACCATGAAACTCGTGCAGGGCCGTAATCTAGGAGATATCGTCGAGGAACTGAAGGCCGGGAAGGGGGAGTCGGGCCGGCGTTGGACCCTGAGCGAGCGCGTCTTGGTTTTTCTGAAGGTTCTGGACGCGGTGGCCTTCGCCCACAGCCGAGGGGTGATTCACCGAGACCTCAAGCCGTCCAACATCATGATCGGCGAATTTGGCGAGGTCTACGTGATGGATTGGGGCCTGGCCAAGATTGTGGGGCCCCGGGCCGACTTGCCCGGGGAGTCGCCTCCCGCCGGCGCGCCGGCGAGCACGCCACGCGAGGGACCGACAATCCGATTGCAGGCGCCGGATGCCCCCGCGGACGGACTGTCTTCCCGGCTGAGCAGTCTCCGGGAGGACTTCAACGTTCAATTGACCCAGCAGGGCCAGCTTGTGGGGACGCCGGCCTACATGAGCCCGGAGCAGGCTGCGGGCGAGCACGCCAGCGTGGATGCACGCAGCGACATTTATAGTCTGGGCGCGACGCTTTACGAATGGATCACTCTGGAGAGGCCCGTCGAGGGCCAGTCGCTCAACGAGATTCTTGTGCAGATTGATCGGGGCGAAGTCATCCCGCCGCGGCGGCGGCGGCCCGACCTGAACATTCCGAAGGACCTCGACGCGGTGATTCAGAAGGCCATGGCGCGGCGGCAGGCGGACCGGTACACGTCAGTCCAGGAGTTTGCCTCGGATCTTCGCGTCTTTCTCGCCGATGAGCCGGTGAAGGCGCGCAGGCCCGATCTTCGGGAACAATTCTTTCGGTGGGCCAGGAGACACCGGCAGGTGCTTCTGCCGGTTGGGGTCAGCTGGTGGTCCTGTCCATCGCTGGCGCCTTGGTCTTCGAGCTTCGCCGCCAGGAGCGTGAATCGCGCCACCGTGCGGACCTGGCGGAGAAGGAAAAGCAGATCGCCACTCTGAATGCGGCCAAGCTGGAGCTGGACCGACGCCGCCTCGAGGACGAGAAGGAGGCGCAGTGGATTCTCGCTCTCGAGACCGATTTTAGTGAAGGGTCTCTCGACCCCAGGCTCGAACCCGTCGTCTGCCCGAACGAGCTCGTGAAGGATCGTTCGTATGTTCCAGCCGGGGAAGAGGTCGAAATGGCCGGGGGCGCCCTCGTGATCCGAGGCGTTTGGGGCTCCGGGCGGGCCTTCGTCCGATACAAGGAACCTCTGTCGCACGATCTGCGTATCGAGGCGCAATGGGAGGTACGGGAACAGGACACCCGGCCGATCCTGGGCATTTCGGTGGCCGGCGACGGACTCGAGGGGTATCGCTACATTGTGGTTCCACGTATAGACTACCATGTCCTCGAGACCACGGCCAGGAGCGAGTTCATGGTGCTCCAGGAGGGTACCGCCGAGATCGAGAAGACCCAGGAGTACGTGCTGGTGATGGAGAAGACAGGGGAATGGGTCCGGGTCTGGATCAACAGCCAGCTCGATATCGAGTATTTCGATCCCCTGCCCATGTCGGGCCCCCAGAACCGCTCCTTTTCACTCTTCACGGGGGCCGGCGCCGGCGCCATCTGCCGGGTGAAGCGCCTGAAGATTTTCTACCGGCGCAGTCCGCGGGTCGTGTCCGTGCTCGAGATCGGCCGCACGATGCTGCGGTCGGGCAACTTCTCAAGCGCCGATGAGTTTTTTGCGTCGACGGTCTCCCTGTTTGGCGACAGCGACGTGGGCCGCCAGGCCGAATTCCTGCGCGGCGTCGCCTTGCAGGCCCTCGGCAAGGATAGCGAAGCCCTGGCCATCTTTGAACGACTGGGAGAGGCCCAGGAGGCCAGCCTCGCCGTCACCGCCCTGGCCCAGGCCGCGCGGATGTTCTGCGTCCGGGAAGAGTTCGCCAAGGCGGTCCATCTCGCTGTGCGTGCCCGGGCCAGGAACCCGGGCACACCCGCGGTCACTTATGTTTACAATGCCATGATCACTTGCCTTTCAACGAAGACCGAGGCGGGCGGGGCATTCCTTCAGTCCAGCCTGTCAGCCGATGAGCAGACCTCCTACCTCAAGATGTTGAAAGAACTTGGGATCGGAAAGCTGGACCTGGTAAGAGCCCGTCTGAAGACGCTGGTAGGGCTGGAGGGGGCCGGATGTTCTGTTCTATCCTTTACCGGTGGCATCATCGAGGACCTTGGCCCTCTCCGCGGCATGAAGCTATCCTCCCTGGACTGTCACGGGAATCGGATTCGGAACTTGACGCCTCTGTCCGGGATGCCTCTGGCCGCCTTGGATTGTAGCGGCAACCCAATTCGGGACTTGACCCCGCTATCCGGGATTCCTCTGGCCGCCTTGGATTGTGGAGGCAACCAGATTCAGGACCTGACGCCTCTGTCCGGGATGCCTCTGACCTTCTTGGATTGTGGAGACAACCAGATTCAGGACCTGACGCCCCTGTCCGGGATTCCTCTGGCCGCCTTGGATTGTGGAGACAACCAGATTCAGGACCTGACGCCCCTGTCCGGGATTCCTCTGGCCGCCTTGGATTGTGGAGACAACCAGATTCAGGACCTGGCGCCTCTGTCCGGGATTCCTCTGGCCGCCTTGAATTCCGAGTGCAACCAGATTCAGGACCTGACGCCTCTGTCCGGGATGCCGCTGACCTACCTGAATTGTTCGAAGAATCCGATCCGAAACGTGAACGTTCTCCGCGGAATGCCTCTGCGAAGGTTCGCCTGTATCGACTCTGACATCGAAGACTTTTCCGCTTTGAAGGACGCTCCCATCGAGCAGTTCCTGGGGGACACGGATCAGGCCGAAAAGGTGCTTCCCGTGTGCCGTCAGATCGAATCGATCAATGGCTGGACGTCTCAGCAGTATCGCCGCCTTCAAGATACGGCGTCGCAACTCCGCTCGGGAGACCGGCGCGGACGGGACCTGGCGGTGCGGGTGGGAAGCCGCTCTGTGGCGCTGATCCCGCTGGGCATGAGCTGGTCGGACGCTGCGGCATGGTGTCGCCAGCAGGGCGGGCGACTCGCCGTGCCGCTCGATTTGCAGGACAACGGGGCTATCTGGAAGGCGACCGGCTGCCAGGGTTATGCGTGGCTGGGCATTCGTTTTTCTGAAGCTGAAAGCCAGTGGATCGATCCCGAGGGTCTGCTCCTATCGCCAGCGTTGGAAGAGTTGAAGCCCCGGACCCCCACGGGCCCCGGCGAGTTTGCCGTCGCCTATGTCCTCGCCTTCCATATGGACGATCCCATAGTTTCCCTGTCCATCTGGGAGTGCCTCCAGGTCAGGACCAAGCTCTACTTCATTTGCGAGTGGCAAGACTAGAACGACAGCGCTACATTTTGGCGTAAGTCGTTGGAGTGACGGCTTTAGCCGTTGTCCGAGTAGCGCCACGCCTAAATCCCTCCCGGAGGGATCCCGTTGGGATGCGGGATCCCTTCCGGAGGGGCAAGTCCGGGAGCACAAATTTGGGAGGGGTTTCTGCCTAGTACACCGGAAGGGGAGGTGCTGGGGGAATCCCGTTCAGGTTGTACTAGTATCCGAGTTCATAAGTGCTGGTGCACTTATGAACTCGGATACTAGGCACTTGTCCGCCGCGCCCCGTACGGGGCACCCGCGCCGCAGCCAGGCGCGGAGACCTGAAAACGTGGTCCTGGGTTCTTCGTACATGGTCCTCAGTTTGGCCACCACCCACCACCCACCACCCACACTTCGGTTGCGGTCCACGGCCCGCCTGATGTCGCTGGTGTGGCTGGTCCTCTTCCTCACAGGGGCATGGCCGCTGCTCGCCGAACAGGCCCGGCTCGTGGTGCAGACCGGCCACGCCTCGGCCGTCACGTGCGCCGTGTTCAGCCCGGTCGGGAGGCTCTTGGCCAGCGGAAGTGATGACCGCACGGTTCGGCTCTGGCACGTGGAGACCGGCAAGGAGCTTCGGGTCCTTCCGGGGCACTCGCACGCGGTGACCACCGTCGCCTTCAGCCCGGACGGCGGTCTTCTGGCCACTGGCGGTGAAGACAAGACCGTCATCCTGTGGGAAACCGTGCCCGGGCGCTGGACGCGCTATTTCCGGGACCTCGCCTTGCCGATTCGGTCGCTGGCCTTCAGCCCTGACGGGAAATTTCTGGCCGCCGCTGGAATGGATGCATCCGCAGAAACGGGAGAGGTCCGGCTCTGGAACGTGGACTCGGGACGGGTCATGCGGATTGAGGGGTCGGTCCAGGCTTCATGCGTGGCGTTCAGTCCGAGGGAAGCCGTCCTGGCCGTCGCGTCGATCGATGGAAGCATCGCACTCCGGGATGTCCGTTCCGGCAGGAAGACGCTCACGCTGACGGGTCATAGGGGACTGGTCGCCTCGATGAGCTTCAGTCCGGATGGGCGCTTCTTGGCCAGCGCCGGGGATGACCGGAGAGTGCGCGTCTGGGACCTCCAGCAGGGCAGGGAGGTCAAAGTCCTGGTTGGACACCAGGGCAGGGTGCTCTCCGTGTCCTTCAGCCCGGATGGCCGCCGGATGGCCAGCGGCGGCTGGGATCGCTCGCTCAGGCTCTGGGATGCGGCTACAGGGAAGGCACTGGGATCGGTCGAGGCCGATTCGCGGCGGGTCGCCTCCGTGCACTTCAGCCCGGACGGCGTCCGGCTGTGCAGCGCGGGCTGGGATTCTGCGGTCAAGCTCTGGGATGCGGAGACGTTGAAGCCGCTGCCGGCGTTGAGCGGGCTCGCTCACCGCATCAACGCCGTGGCCTTCAGCCCGGACGGCAGGCTTCTGGCGAGTGCGGGTTGGGACCGGACGGTGCGATTGTGGGGCATGAGGGACGGCTGCGGGGTGCGGGCCCTGGGGGGACATACGGACGTGGTGGCGGCGCTCGATTTCAGCCCGGACAGCCAGCGGCTCGCGAGCGCAGGCTGGGACAAGACGGTGCGGCTGTGGGACGTCGCTGCCGGTGCGATGATCCGATCCTTCGAAGGGCATGCCGACGGGGTGACCTCGGTGTGCTTCAACCCGGATGGGAAGAAGCTGGCCAGCGGGAGCTGGGACAAGACGGCAAGGCTCTGGGAGGTCGAAACCGGAAAGGAAATCCGAACCGTCTCGGGTCATACCGAAGCCGTGACCTCGGTGAGCTTTGGGGAGTACGGGCTGCTGGCGACCAGCGGGCAGGATAGGTCGGTGAAGCTCTGGGACACCGAGTGTGGTCGCGAGGTCTCTTCAGTCCCGGCAGGCGCTGAAGAAGGAAGCATCATCCGGATGTCTCCGGGCGGCAAGCTGGCGGCCCGCGCGGGCTGGAGCAAGCGGGTCCTGTTGTGGGACGTTGAGAAGAAGGAAGCGGTTTATGATCTCCAGGGCCACTGGGACACCGTGACCTCGGTGAGCTTCAGTCCGGACGGAAGTTTTCTAGCGAGCGGCAGTGCGGACGCGCGCATCAAGTTGTGGAGCGTTTCGAAGGGGAAGGAGCTGGCGACGCTGGTGGCGTTAGCCGATCGCGACTGGGTGGTGGTCACGCCGGACGGCCGATACGACGGTTCGCCGGATGGCCTTTCGTATCTGCACTGGGTGCAGGGGATGGAGACTCGGCCGCTCGAATCAGCCAGCCAAGAGTTTCGCGTTCCCGGCCTCCTGGCAAAGCTGTTCTCCGCCGAGCGGTGAAGGCGAGCGGGCTCCTGCGGCCGGAGGGATAGAGCTGGCACTCGGGAGTGGAAGTGCACGTGTGCACGGATTCCTGACGTATTTTCGGCTCTTCGCGGTCAAGTGCGCGCCAGGATCGGAAGCGAAGGATTCACAGCCCATTCCCGTGACGCCGGAAGAAAGCTGCGGAGGGTTGCTGCGCTTCTCTTGCTATTCAGTTCAAAGCTCGTCCGAAGTCAACGGAGCCGTCGGCAGGGGCCCGAATTTCTTGATGGCATCGCTGCGGTCGGCGATGTCCGGAATCCGAACGGGCCGGCCCTCCGTGATGGACTGAACGGCGGCGATGGCGGCGGCACAGGACCTGGCCGCCTCGTAGACGTTGCACGGCGGCTGGCGGTCTTCGAGGATCGCATGAACCAGATCGAGGTCAGACAGGTACTCCGTTCCGCCGTGGCCCACGCGCTGGGCCATCTCAGGCTCGACCACCAGAGGAGGAACGGAAATTTTTCTCATGCCCTGGCGGGGAACGGCGGCGGCCGCCGGCCGGTCGCCCTGCACGGACATCTGGTACATCCAGCTATAGGTGTCCCCGTGATAATCTTCGCCCACGAAGCATCCATAGAGGCCGGGCCCCTCGGCAGGATGGGGAAGCCGCCCAGAGGTCTCCAGCGTGCCCTTCGTCCCATAGACCGCGAAATACTCGATGGTGGGGCGCTTCGGACCCTTTGAACAAACCACGCGGGCGATGCTCCCACTGCCCGTCCTGAAGAGCGCCACCTCGTGATCATTAACCTGCCGGTAGGGCATGTTCTTCTTGTTGCCGAACCCGAAGACCTCGACGAACTGTTCGCCCGAGAACCATCGAGCCGTGTCCACGGCATAGATGCCGCCGCCGGCGTTGATGGTGCCCTGGGCCAGTTCTCCCAGCCCCCAGCGGAAAGTGGGGAAGCCATCCTTCCGGACGGTGATCGATTCGATGTCATGAACGTATTCGGTTTCGATGTAGTAGGGGTCCCCGAGTTTCCCCTCCTGAAGAAGCCGCCGGGCATGCACGGCTGGGGCCATCCAACGGTGCTGGTTATCCATTTGAACCTTCAGATTGCGCCGTTCAGCCATGTAAACGATCTTCCACAGGATTTCCAAGGATTGGTTTTCCATGGGGACTTCTACCATGACGTGCTTCCCGTGGTCGAGCGCAGCCAGGGCATGTCTGCCATGGAGGTGACAGGGCGTGCAGACCGCCACCAGGTCCACGTCCTTGTTATCGAGCACATCGGCGTAGCGGGCTGTCCACCGGGGAATTCCCAACTCTTCGGCCGCGGCTTTAGCTCTGGCCTCCACCGCATCGCAGACTAGAATGACCTCGCTCCGTTCGATGTATTCGTTAAAGACCCGGACGTGCGACCTGCCGTGTCCCATTCCTACGACCGCGACTTTCAGGGTTTGTGCCATGTTCTCCTCATGACCAGAGTGACTGTGGGAATTGTAGCGGACGCACGTGTGTGTGCCTATCCCGCATTTCTCATCCCGCCGGGATGAGAAAGCCAGGCTCGAGTGCGGAAATGCAGGAGCGCTTCTGCACCGGAAAACGAGCGCGGCGAAATTCAAGAGCCATTTCATGTTACAAGTCTATGATGGGCGGCAGGATGACCTCGTGTCGAATCCATTGAGACCAAGCTCGGTGATGAAGTGGGGCTTCCCCATCCTGTTGCTCTGGCCGGTCTTGCTGGCTTGTCCAGCGCGGGCGGACGCCCCCTGGGCTCAGGAAAGCTGCCCGGACGGCCCCCCGGCGCTCTTCCTTTCCAGCAAGCCCGAGGAAGTCCCATCACACTGGGCAGTGACCGGTCATTTACGCCTTGCCGATGATGCCTTCCTTGGGCGCAAGGTCTATGAAGTGCCAGCGAAGGCCTCGCTTCATCTTCAGTCGCTGAAGACGCTTACGGGCGCCTATCGGGTGGATGCGCTGGTACGGATTTCGGACCGGCCGGGCGGGTCGGGCAGCGTCCGGCTGCGCTGCGGGGTGGTAGACGCCGCCCGGCCACGCGCCCAGGCCTTTTCGCTCGCGTTGTCGCGGTACGGAGAGAAAGGGTGCATGTTGACCCCCATGATGGGCGAAGGGACGCTGTGGACGCAGCCGCATCCGAACGCGTTGCCGAACGATCGCTGGAAGCCCGTGCAAGTGATCGAACGATATCCTGGGGCGAAAATTTCGCCGCTGTGGGACGAGGATTTCCGGATTCGTATCGAGAACGACATGGCCCGGCTGCCCCACGGGAACGACCTCTGGAGGCGAATCCGCGCCGAAGTGACGAGCCGGTCCATTCGAATTTACCATAACGGCCTGCTGGTGGTAGAGGACGAAAACCGCGTTCGATCGGACGGGGCGCTGCGGCTCGAACTGGGAGGGGAGGCCTGGCTGGCGTCCCTCGAGGTTTTTCCGAGCAGGCCCGGCGTCTCGGCCTACGAGACCGTGCCCCTTTCGGACGTTTGCAATGCGTTGGGGCACGTGGAAGAAGGCAGTCTGCCCGGCGGGGATCGGACCTGGCAGGTCAAGGGCATCCCGTTCCAATTCCCCGCGCGGACTTCCGCGGCGGACCACGTGGACATCGGGCAGAGTCTGTTTCGTTATCGGCTGGGCGAAGGTTATCGGGACGCGGCGCCGACGACGACGTGGCCTGAAACGGGTCAACTCGATCCGGCCCGTATCCGCGTCCGTGTTCCCAATCGCGCTTATCAGAGGCTGTGGCTGATCGCCGGATCGGACGGGGAGCCGAACAGCACGCCGGTGGTGACGGCGCGATTTTTCAAGCCGGGCAAGGGATGGGCGCTGGACGCCGCGGCGACGGTGCCCGAGTTCAACGCCCGGTCCCGCCCCAAAGGGGCCCAGAAGCTCAAGGTGAAAATGCTGGATGGGGCGGCCGGCAGCCTCTGGCTGCTGCCCATCGAGCTGGACGCGGCCGCGCTCGCATCCGACTTCCGGGAGGAACCGGTCCTGAACCTCGAATTGACCAAGGAGGTGCAGGATTTCCGGGCTTTCCCGGACCCGATGTTCTACGATCGCCACCCCGCGGGTCTGCCCAGCGCGGTGCGGCTCTACGCCCTGACGCTCGAGGCCGCCCCCGTGTCCATGGTGTCATCAGGCAACCGCACGACGAAGGTCTACCCGTGGCCGGAGCAGCCCGTGTGGGTGGTGAATTTGAAGAACTCGGGGGCAGAGGCTCGTGCGGTGCAGGTGTCACTCGAGGTCCGCTCGCCCGGGGGCCGAAAGGAGAAGGTGGAATGGGCGATCACGATGCCGAGTTTCGAGGGGCGCAGGCTTGAGCACAAGCCGGAACTGCGGGAGTACGGTCTGCACTGGGTTCGTGCGTCGCTATGGTATGAGGGAGGCGCGCAGGCCCGTGAGGGGACGTTCTTGACAGTGCCGCCGGACACGCGGGTGACGGACGAGCGAACGAGCCGGTGGGGCTTGTGGGAATGGAACGGCGGACATGGGACAAATGCGGACGCGGACGAGAATCTTCATCTCATGAGGGCGGTTGGCTGCCGGATCGGCGGGCACGTCCCCCACGAGAAGCGCAAGAGGTGGGGGATAGCGCCGACGGCGGCGCTGGCGCCTATGCTGTACGGCGGTCTGCCGGAATGGGCTCGGAAGGACCCCTACGATCCGGCGGAGTACGAGAAGTTCAGCGAGGAGTTCGGCCAGTCGGTGGCGAAGATGCTGGAGAAGGACCCGGATTTGCAATACGTATCGGTCTTCGCCGAGCATGCGATCTCGCTGGCCGTCACGCATGGGAATCCGCCGGAGTCGTTCGGGCTGCCGTGGCACACCTACGCGGACGCGGAGAAGGCGTCGATCCGCGCCCATTTCATCAGCGCGAAAGCGGCGTTCGAGGGGACGCGCAAGCACGCCCCGAAGGTGAAGTTTCTGTTCGGGCATTGCGGACCCCTCTTCTCCCTGCCCTTCATGCGGGACGGATACCCGAAGGAGCTGTTCGACGGCTACGGCGTGGATTCTCCTCAGTTCGAGCGCATGCCGGAACGGCCGCCTCGCGCGGTCGAGCCGAACCACATGTACTTCCTGAAGCAGGAGATGAAGCGGCTGGGCTACGAGAAGAAGGAACTGGTGCACGTCGAGTCCTATTACCCATCGAGCCATCCGCTGGCGCTGGGACACCGCGGCTCAGCGGACTCGATGGTGCGGACGGCCGTGCTGTCGCTCGCCCAGGGCACGTCGCGTTTCCTGGCGTGTTGGACGACTTACGACTGCGAGGGCTACTGGGGCAGCCAGCACTACGGCTGCATCGGGCTGATCGGCCGCCGGCCCGAATACAACCCCAAGCCTGCGGCCGCAGCCTTCGCGACCATGACTCAGGTGCTGGATACGGCAACCTACGATGGATACCTGCCGACCGGCTCGCGCAGCGCCTACTGCGTGCGTTTCAAGGATTCCGGCGATCGGTGGGTCTATGCTCTTTGGACGGTGCGGGGCACGAGGCCGGTGACCTTGAGGGCGGCGGCGAAGGCCGCTTTGACCCGTGTCGATGAGAACGGGAACGCCATGCCGCTGGCGGTGTCCGAGGGCCGCACGAACGTGCCGCTGGGCCAGACGCCGGTCTGGGTCCTCGCCCGCGGCGGTCCGATCGAAGCCGCCGAGGCCGGCACGCCGGTCTACACGGAGTCACCCGGGCCGCACGTGCGCACGCTCGAGGACTTCGAATCGGCCGATTGGTCCTACAGCCCGGAATGCTACCCGCGCTATGCGCTGAACGAGTGGGACGTGGTGCGGACCCCGGGCCCGATGAAGGCGGAACGCGTCGGCTCGGCCGAAAGACGGTCCCGGGTCTGGCGGGTGGCCCTGACGGAAGCGCCGGAGGGCAAGCCCTTCGTGAGCTGGTACGGTGTTTTCAGTCCGCCGCGGCCGATTCCGATCCCGGGCAGGCCGAAGGCTCTGGGGATTTTCGCCAGGGGCATCTCCGGATGGGGCCGGATCGTTTACGAGATTGCGGATGCGAAGGGCGAGGTCTTCCAGAGCATCGGCACGAAAGACGAATGGAACTGCGATGACGTGCACTCCTGGTCCTATTTGAACTTCGACGGCTGGCGCTACCTGGAATTCCCGCTGCCTGGAAACGCACCCGGCGACGATTATCGTGAAAAAGACAGCGTATGGTGGAATCACTCGGAGGAGGGCATTGTGGACCTACCTCTCTCGCTCAACAAAGTCATCATCGAGATGCAGACCCACCAGATTTACGTCGATGAACTCCTGCCGGTGCAAGATCGTACGATAGAGATGGACGACCTCCTGGCGGTCTATGAGAGCCCCGAAATGATGACGGAACGCCCGGTCGAGGTGCAGCGTGCAGCCGCGGGCACGTTGCGGCCGAAGGCCACGGGCTCGGGCCTGCCCAATCCCATCCTGGGCCTCGAGGAGAAGGGCGTCGGCGAGCCGACCGAGATTCTCAGGCTCTATCCACCCGAGCATCAGCACGACGGCACGAGGGTCCACGTCGCATTCCGACCCGTCGAGGGCGCGAAGGAGTACCAGGTCTGGGTATCGGCGTATCCGGACGGGCGAGGCGCGATCGTGCAGGTGAAGGGCCAGCAGACCGAGCCGCTGGTCAGTGGCCTGAAGGCCTCCTTCCCGCTCTATTTCGTCGTCACCTACACGGATGCGGAAGGGAAACAGTCCAAGCCCTCCAGGAGCGTGCGGACGCTTCTGAAGGATGAGTTTCCCATGCAATAAATGGCCTCGGCCTTCGGCCTCCGCCATTATCTTTCGGGTGCGCAGCCCCGCACGGCCCGATGACGTACGTGTGCATGAGGAGAACGAAGACATGATCAGTGAGAACCTGGACCTCAAGGAAAAGATCAAGGCGATCATCATGCGGCATCCGGGCCGAATTGACGAGATGGAGCAGCGGAGCGAGGAGGAGGTGGACGAGTTGGCCGAAACGATCACCCGGCTGGTGAAGGAGGAGGTCCGCAAATTATTGGGAGAGAAGGACTAATGTAACCCGCTGCGTCCTTCGGGCTCGCGGATTTCAGCGCCAGGGTTGGCCCGGTTTCGCGCGGGCCCCCACACCCCTGGCCTCAGATGTCAGACCCTGGTCCTCTGGTCCACTTGTCCCTTGTCCTCTGGTCCCCTGCTCCCCGCTCCATGCTTCCTTGGACTGCGGACTCAAGACTGCGACCCCGCCCCTCGCGCGACCTGCCCGATCGCCAGCTCGACCTGGTTCTTGAACTCCTCGACGGTAGGCTCCCGGAGCAGTCTTTGCCGGAAGTACCATTCCGTAACGTGCGCGAGGAATCCCATGACCACCTGGGCCGGCACGCCATAGGTCTCCCCGCCTTCCGCCACGGCGGACTCCGATTCCGGTCTTACTGACCCGGCCAATCCTGTCTTCCTCGGGTCACTCGAGGGCATCCTGCTGCCAGGCAGTTCATGACTCTCCCCGATGAGGAACTCCACGGAGACCTGTAGCGAAGCGGCGATGGTCTTCAACTCATCGACAGTCGGCTCCGCGCCGCGTTGCAGCCGGTAGATGCGGTATCTCGATGTCTTCAGCTCTCGTGCCAAGTCGTCGCGCTTCTTCCGGCGTTGTGCAATCGCGATCGAGAACCGTTCGGCGAAGATGTCGGACATCGTGTTTTAGTAACCTTTCGTTGATTAGCGTCGGAATTCCGGGAGCGCCAGCACCCTGCTCGCATCTTCTGGGAGCGCCACCATCTCCAGGACGGAGCCCGTTGGGACTGCTGTCATCCTTCTGTGGATTCGAAGGCCTCCCTTGCGCGTGCCGGGAGTTCCGGCAGTGCAGCCGCCTCCTTCCAGGCGTTCCCATGACCGCCCGGATCAGCGTGACCGGCAGAACACGGCGTCGCGGCAGGAAGGAGTCACTGAGACCTGCGGCGATCCGGCAGAGCGTTGCAAGTAAGAACAACCGCAAATTAAACCATCTCCGCTGCCGAAAATCTACTGGAAAATCAGTGCTAAGTGTCTGTGACAACATAACTTATGATGTGCGATAAACGCCTTAACATCATTTATTCCGCTGATTTATTGTTTTTCAGCTTGAGTATACTGTCTTAATTTGGTAGAATAAACGCATTTGAGCTTTAGATACCCTTTTGAGCTTACGCGAGAACGTAACCAGTTTCAAAAGGGCAACACGACTCACAGTAGTTCCGTGCCCATGGTGATCGGCCGCGCGATACCCGATGGGAATCTGAGTGTTTTGACGCACGGTATGTGATGGATGACGGAAATGTCCATCAGGTTGCGTGCGAATTCTGAAGACAGGCGTAAAGTTCAGGGCCACCCTCACGAGGCTTTCGTCAAGCCCTGTGAGGGTTTTTTTATCTCCAATTTGAACCGGTAGCGTTTATAGGTGCTTTCCGAAAGTTCGGACTTCCCATCTTTTAACTCCAGGGCATCTTTAGCCCACTGTTTCATGGCCAGAAGCGCTGGTGGGCATCACCCAGGACGGCCTTCATAAGTGAGAAGAATTTCGTGTCCTTTCGGTAAGGGTCTATGAGGCTGAGTGGAAAGTCTTGACGATCTGAAGGTCTACCAGGAACTTTGGGAACGGGCACGCTTCGTGGAGCAGGATGATGTTCCGGCCTTCCGCGCCCTCAACGCGCTCATTGGAGACGATGGGCTTGTGACCCGATTTTGGGGTCCGAGCACCATCCCTCGCCTCCTGGAGTACGACATGGGAACGCAGAATTTCTATTACTTGTTGGCGGACCATCCCTCTGGGATGGTCCGCCTGCTGACTCTCATGCACGAGCGCGAGCTACAAGCATTCGAAATCCTGGGCCGGGGTCCGTGTGAACTGGTCATGCTCGTTGAAAACACGAGCACCCATTACATCAGCCCCAACGTCTACCGGCGCTTCAACGGTCCCCATGTGAAGGATTTCGTTCAGGCCATCCACCGGGCGGGGAAGATAGCGATCATTCACATGTGCGGGCACGTGCGCGACCTTCTGCCGGACATCCAGCGGACGGGACTCGACGGCGTCCACGCACTGACTCCGCCACCCACGGGCAACACCTCCTGGGAAACGGCGCTCGACGTGCTCGGTGAGGACACGGTCCTCTTCGGCGCTCTGGACCCGAGTATTTTCATTTCTGGCCCGGCCGAGCGCATCGGCCCGACCCTGGACGCTCTTTACACCCCGCGGCTGCGCAATGCCCATTTCGTGCTCGCGCCTTTCGCCGACGGGATACCCGTGTCGCTGGAGCGCTTCCAGGCCATCCAGTCGTGGATGGACCGAAATGGCGAGTGAAATCCGCTTGTCATTTGCTGTTTGTCATTTGTCATTTTTTCGCCCATCTATCAAGACATGGCTTCTGGCGGTAATGAATGACAAATGGCAAATGACCCGTGACCAAGCCCTTACGCCTCCCGAATCGCGTCCAGAGGAAACATCGGCCGGCGAATGCGGCAGTAGTCGAGCCGCGCCGGGTTCGGAGTCGTCGCGCCGGGTGTGTCCACCTCGATGATCCGGCCGGCTATCGGCTCATACGCCGCCCGATAGGCGATCGCCGCCTTGACCACCAGCACGTGCTGGCGCTCGGGGGCGATCCCCAAACTCACAAGCTGCTGGAGGCTGAACGGAGGCTCCCGCAGGGAGGTCAATGCCACCAGATTCTGGCCGGGGCACTCGACCACCGCGGTCACACCCTGGTCGTTGAAGCGTTTCCCGCCGTGCCGGACTTCCGTCTCCTCATACCGGCCCTCGTGCAGACAATGCACCCGGCCGCGGACCATCACGGGCTCTCCATGCAGCCGGTCGGTCTTGCCCCCGACCCGAATCTCGACTTCCTGCCGCACTCCCGCGCGGAGACAGGTCTGCACGGCCTCGGGGTCATAGAGCACGACGACGGCGTGCTCCGCTTTCTGCCGTAGCAGCTCGGCGAGGATGAAAGTGCTGTCGCCCGGGGAACCTCCGCCGATGTTGTCGCCCATCTCGACGAGGACGACGGGGCGGCGATCGGACTCGAGGGCGAGTCGAACGGCCCCGGCCGCGTCCGGGAGGTTTGTCCCGAGCCGGTCCCGCAGCGCCCACAGGGCTTCAGAAAGCCGGTCAGCCTCGCGCTGGGCCAGCTCCGCGTCACCCTGCGTCACGACGACGGCGGCTGGCCCCAGTTCCGGGACGTCCGCGTACGGGAATCCGATGGCGACGTTGGCCACGAGGATTCGGGAGTCCTTTTCCCGCGCCCGGGCCTCGTCCATCACGCCGATGAGGGGCGGCTTCGAGGTGTTCTGGTGGAGGATCGGAAAAATCATCGGCGGCTTCGCCAGGGCCTGGCGGGGCCGGATTTCGCCCCTGACCAGTCGAGCGATCAACTCCGCGGCCTGCAGCCCGCGCTCGCGCTGGTCCGTGTGGGGATTCGTCCGGTAGATGACCAGGGCGTTGGACAGGGCGACCATATCCTCAGACACATTGGCATGGAAATCGAGCGTGCAGACGATCGGAAAATCCCGGCCCAGGCTGCGGCGCAGACGCCGGAGAATTTCTGCGTCACCGTCCTCGTGGCCCTCGAGCACCATGGCGCCGTGCAGGGCCAGGAGCAGGCCGTCCAGGCCGCGGCCGCCGGCCAGCAGATCGATCCATCGGCCCGTGAGTGCGTCCAGCGCTCTTTTCTGGACCATCCCGGACGGAGTGGCCCAAGCCATGAGGGTGGGGACGGCTTCGAAGCCGTGGGTTTGCGCGCCCGCGAGGAAGCCGCCGACCTCATGGTGCGCCGGGCCCCAAACCGCACGGATGGCTTCTCCTTCGAGGAGCGAGCTTTCCCGGAAGGACTCGAGCGTGGTCGGCCTGACGCTGAACGAATTGGACTCGTGCATGATCCCGCCAACGGCAATTTTCATCTTGGTGATCTCCTTCCACTGAGAAGTGCTGCCTCAAACCGACTCGTACACGCGTGCGGGAGTGCATTCGCACCTTGGCACGCGTGTACGAAAGGAGACCCAGGTGAGCCGCCGGGGGCTACACGTGGTGGCAGGCCGCCGCACCTGCCATCCCCATCCCCCCGGGCGAGCCGCCGGGGGCTGCACGTGGTGGCAGGCCGCCGCACCTGCCATCCCCCGGCTATCGATTTGGCAGCCGGTACGTAAAGTGGTATCTTGTACGATTATGAGCCGGCGCGTCAAGATTGCCGCACTGCAGATGCCCGCGTGGGTCGAGGGCGACACGCCCCGGGAAAAGAAGGCGTTCCACCTCCGTCACATTCTCCAGGGGCTGCACGATGCGGGCCGGGAGGGGGCGGACGTCGTCTGCCTGGGCGAGTGTTCGACCACCTCCCATATCCAGGCCCCGCGGGATGACCGGGAAATCTGGGAAGACGCTTATGCGGGCCCCTCGACGCTCCAAGTGGCCGAGGCGGCCAGGACCTACCGAATGAACGTCGTGTTGCCCGTCTGCGCCGTCCTCGGCGGCAGGCTTCAGAATCTTGCCCTTTACATCAACCGCGGGGGCCGGGTGCTCGGGCACTACGCCAAGGTGCATCCCACGCGGCTCGAGATGAAACAGGGAGTGGTCGAGGGTGACCGGCTCGGCACCGTGGATTTCGACTTCGGCCGCGTGGGGACTATCATCTGCCACGACATGAGTTTTCCGGAGGCTGCCCGCTGTGTGGCCCTCGAAGGGGCTGAAATCATCTTCTGGCCGAGCTGGTGGAGCGGGTGGGGCGAAGAACTGTGCTACGCCGTCATCAAGAGCCGGGCCATCGATAATGGCGTTTACCTCGTGCACGTCGGGTTTGGCGCCCGAGATGGAACGGCCTGGCGGCCCGGCATGAACCTGGCCCGCAGCGGCGTCATCGGGCCCGACGGCCTCATCCTCTCCTCCGCCGGGCGCTACGCCGGCATTTCCCTTGCATCCGTGGACCTGGACAAGCCCCGGCTGGCGCATAGTTGGACCTGGGGCAAGGACCAGGTGTTCCGGGAGGCCATGCTGGCGGACCGGCGTCCCAGGGTCTATGGGGCCATTGTGGACGAGACTCGGGTCCCGCCCGCGGTCGAGCCCTGACACGCCGCCCGTCCCTGATCGCCGCTTCTCCCAACGGGATCCTGCGGAGGAAATGGGGGGGTGCAGTGGCCTCCGGTTCCTGCCCCTCCATGGGACAAGAAGATAGGAAAAAATCGAAGAAAAGGCCCGATTGCTTATGGCCTCCGCCAGCGGATTCCCCAGCGTTCCTCACTATCGCATGATCAAACTGGAAGGGAAAGGCGCGTCCGGCTGCGTTTACCGCGCCCGGTCCGAGTCCACCGATACCCTTGTCGCCGTCAAGGTCCTTTCCCGCCGTCTGACGTCCCAGCCGGGGTTTCTTTCGGCCCTTCAAGAGGGTGTGAAGCGGCTTTCTCCATTGCGCCACCGCCACGTCGCCCGGGTGCTGGGCCTCGAACGCGGCGGCGACCACTACGCTCTTCTGACGGAGTTTGTCGAAGGCGACTCGCTGCGGGACCTTCTCCGCCAGCAGGGCCGGATACCGGAGGAACAGGCCCGGCAGCACATCCTTCAGGCCGCACAGGGGCTTGACGCCTCGCACCGGGCAGGCGTCCTCCACCAGAATCTCAAGCCCTCCAACATCTTCCTCTCGGACGAGGGAATCGTGAAAGTGATGGATTTCCCCCTCCCCGTCCACCCCCATGCCGCCAGCGGGCCTGACGAGCATGTGTACGAACTTCTCGAAGTTCCGCTGTACCTCTCGCCCGAGCAACGGCGCGGAAAGCCCCTCACGGTCGCTTCTAATATCTTCTCCCTCGGCGTCATCTACCACCATCTCCTCCACGGCCAGCCGCTCCTGGACGCCGGAGGCGACCGCCTTCCGGTTCGGCCGGAGGCTGGCCGCAGCCCGGTCTCCGAGGCGACACGCCGGACGGTTGAGCGGATGACTGCGGAACGGCCGGAGGATCGATTTACCGACTACGCGGAATTGCTGGCGGCCCTCGAGAGCGTGAGCCGGCCGCGAGTCCGGCTCAGCGAGATCGGGCTTTGCGGAGGCGTGGCTGCGATCCTCCTCCTGTCTTGCATTTTTCTTCTTCGCGACCGCGGCCAGACTCAACATCTTCCACGGGCGGAAGCGGCCCCGGTGGGAACGGAGACGCGCCCGCACACCACGGAGCGCCGGCCGTCAGATGCGGGTGAAGAATTCCGGGCCGCGGAGGTCTTCCAATTCCAGAATCCCGACGATCTGGCGGCCGCGGCATCCCGTTTCGAGCGTGTGGCGGAGAGGCATCCCGATACCTCGTGGGCATTTGATGCCCGGCGTCGCCTGGGCGAGTTGAAGGAGGCGATGGCGCGTCTTGGCGAAGAGGGCTATCGCCGTCTGGAATGGGATGTCCGGCGGCTGGCCAAGCAGGAACACTTTCTCGAGGCCGCCGAGCGCCTGGACAGCTTCGAGGCTGAGGGCGCAGCCCCGGGCCGTCACGCGGACCTGCAGGCCCTCAGAAAGCAGATCGAGAAGCAGGAAATGGCGTGCCTCCCGGAGGCCCTTCAGCGGGCCGAAAGGCTCGCCCAGTCCGGCCGGTCGGACCTCGCCCAAAAGGAACTGGAATTCATCGTCCTCCACGCCCGCAGCTCCGGGGCGCGTGAGGATGCCCAGGCCCGGCTGGCGCGCCTCGACCGGACGCCTTCTTCCGGCACGAAGACCGGGCCGGTGAATGCTCCTGCCGACGATTCACCGGAGACCCTCGTCTTCCGCCGGTTCGCCTCCGATCTGACCTCTGCTTTTTCCGAGTTCAAGTACAGCCAGGCCGAGCGCCTGGTTCGCCGGGCCGCTGAGGAGTTTGAGGACCCCGAATTCCGGGGTTTTGCCCGCACCTGTCTCGAGTCCATCCCGGGCGACCAGAAATTTGTCCGCACGGTTTTCTCGCGCATCCGGCAGGGCCGGTTGCCCGGGACGCCAGCGCTCCACACCCGCGGCGGACTCCGGCTGGAGGTCTTGTGGGCCGATTGGGAGGGCGTCAGTGTGACCCCCGCGGGCGACCAGAAATGGGGCTGGAAGGAATTTTCTCCTCTTGAAATCTATCACCTGGTCGAACAATGTACTTCGGGCCGGGAGGCCGCGGACCGTCTCGCCCTGGCCCAATTCTGTTTCCTGCGGGGCTTGACCCGCCCGCTGGCGGAGCGGGTGGAAGGAGACGAATCGTCCGACGCCTCTTTCAAAGCGGCCTTGGCGCGTTACCGGTGCTCCGGACGCCTGAGGACGGTCCTCGAGCCAGGAGAGTAGATGGAAGACGAACGCTTTCAAGTCGCCATACGGCAATTCAATCGGCTGCGCAACGCCACCCTGGATGAGATTTCCAAGGTCATCATCGGCCAGAAGGAGGTCCTGAAACAGACCCTCGCGGCCATTTTCGCCGGTGGCCACTGCCTCATGGTGGGCGTGCCGGGCCTGGCCAAGACCGCCATGGTCAACGCCTTGGCCGCCACGTTGGAGTTGAAGTTCAAGCGCATCCAGTTCACGCCGGACCTCATGCCCTCGGATATCACGGGCACGAACATCCTGGACGAGGCGGCGGGTCAGCGGGAGTTCCGTTTCGTACGAGGCCCCCTCTTCGCCCAGATCATCCTTGCGGACGAGATCAACCGAACGCCGCCGAAGACGCAGGCCGCTCTCCTCGAAGCCATGCAGGAGCGTCAGGTCACGGTGGGGCAAGAGACCTACGCGTTGCCGAGGCCTTTCTTCGTCATTGCCACGCAGAATCCCATTGAGCAAGAGGGGACATACCCGCTGCCCGAGGCGCAGCAGGACCGTTTCATGTTCAACATCCACGTGGACTACCCCAGCTTCGAGGAGGAGGAGGAGATACTGGCCGCCACGACGGGGGGAAATCGGCCGGAAGTGGCGAAGGTCATGGGACCCGACGAGATTCAGGCCGTCCAGAATCTGATCCGCCGCGTCCCGGTCTCCCGTTACGTGGTCTCTTACGTTGTCCGGCTGGTCCGCAGCACGCGTCCCCGGGACCCTCTGGCCCCGGACACCGTGAAGGAGATGGTGGACTGGGGCGCCGGGCCGAGGGCCGGCCAGTACCTCATCCTCGCCGGCAAGGCTTATGCCGCCATGGACGGGCGGCTGACGGTGGCCATCGACGACATCAAGGACGCGGCCGTGCCCGTGCTGCGCCACCGCCTCGCCACCAACTTCCGGGCCCAGGCCGAGGGCATCGATTCCGTCGAGATCGTCCACCGCCTCCTCAAGTCCGTCAAGGAGCCCGACGTCTCCAAGTATGGCAAGGAATAGTCTTCCCAGCCGTCCTTCGAGCGGCAACCTCGTTCCTGCGGCCCTCCTCGCGGCTCTCCTCGGCCTCCAGGCGGCGGCCTCCGCCGAGATCACCGGCGAGGACGTGAATCACGCGGTGGACCTGGGCATCCGCTTCCTCCGCAGCGCCCAGCAGCCCGATGGGAGCTGGCCCTACGCCTCGGACTACGAGCCTGGACTCACCGCCCTCACCGCCCTCGCCCTTCTGTACGCCGGCGTGCCTCGAGACGATCCGGCTCTCCAGGCCGCCGTCAAGTACATCCTCCGGCGGCCACCCACGCGCACCTACTCCGCCGGTCTCGTCGTCATGGCCCTCGCCGAGATCGACGCCGTGCGCTACCGGGCCGAGATTCAGCGACACGCCGCCTGGCTCGTTCGAACCCAGGGCCGCGACGGGACGTGGACCTATTTCGAGCAGCCGGGCTTCACGAGCGGGGGCGACCACTCGAACACGCAGTTCGCCGTCCTGGGCCTCCACGCCGCGCGCCGGGCCGGCGTCGCCGTCAAGCCGCAGGTCTGGGAGCGCATCCTCGATCATTTCCGTTCGACGCAGAATCCGGACGGCGGGTGGGGCTACAACGTCCAGGGCGGCTCGACCGTTTCCATGACCGCTGCGGGCGCCGCCAGCCTGCTCCTGGCCGGCGAGAAAACGTCCATCACGTCCGAGGTCTGCGGTCGTTATCAGGAGGGGAAGGTCCTGGCGGGCGGCATCGCGTTCCTGAGCGAGAACTGGAGCACGGACACGGGCCATAATGCCTATTACACGACCTATGCGCTCGAGCGCGTCGGCATCCTCAGCGGGCAGAAATTCATCGGACGGCACGACTGGTATCGCAGCCTCGCCGTCCAGCTCGTCGGACGGCAGAACGCTTCGGGAAGCTGGGGCGGCGATCCGGGCGGCTCGCCCACCGGCGTTCTCAACACGGCCTTCGCCCTTCTCACCCTTGCCAAAGGGAAGGTTCCCGTCCTTGTCAACAAGCTCCAATGGAGCGGGGACTGGAACAATGACCGCGACGACATGAAGAATCTGACGGAATTCATATCGCAGCGGCTCGAGCGGAAGGTGGCCTGGCAAGTGCTTCCAGCGGACGCGTCCGTGGAGGAATGGGCCACCGCGCCCCTGCTCTACATGAACGGGCACACCCTTCCCGGCCTCGCCGCTCCCGAAATCCGGAAGCTCGAGCAATTTCTGGAAGGAGGCGGCGTGCTGTTCGCCGAGGCGTGTTGCGGGAAGAGGGCCTTTGACGCCGGATTCCGCGCCCTCATCCGAGAGGCCTTCCCCGGCCGCGAGCTCGAAAAACTGCCAGCGGAGCATGATGTGTATCACGCCTTTTTCAACCTCACGCCCAAGGCGGCGGCCCTCGAAGGCGTGAGCCTCGGATGCCGAACCGCCATCCTTTACTCGCCGGCCGACCTCTCTTGCGCCTGGGAACGAAAGGACTTTTCGGGCCAGGCCTTTCGCGTGGGAATGAACGTGGCTTTTTACGCCATGGGTGACCTTCCCCTGCGCGACAAGCTGGATGCGGTCGCGATGCGGCCGGCACCGGCGGACACCCCGCGTGCGCCCGGCGAGCTGATGCCCCGCGGGGCCCTCACCCTCGCCCAAATCCGCCACTCCGGCGACTGGGATACCGACCCCCTCGCGCTCCAAAATCTTCAGGCCTTCCTTCGAGAGGGGGTCAACATGACCGTCACGGCGGCCCGGCACACCCTCCCGCTGACTTCCGCTGACCTGCCCAATTTTCCCATCCTGTTTCTCACCGGCCACAATGCCTTCGGCTTCGGCCGGGAAGAGCGGCAGGCGCTTCGCGAGCATCTGCTGCGGGGAGGCTTCCTCCTGGCCGAGGCGTGCTGCGGCCGGAAGCCCTTCGACGTTTCCTTCCGCCATGAAATGGAGGAGATATTTCCCGAAGCTCCTCTTGCCGAAATCCCAGCCTCGCACCCTCTCCTCGCGTGCGGCTTCCCTCTCGAGTCCATTCGTTACACCCCGGCCGTCCTCAAGGAGCAGCCCGGCCTCGCCCGCCCCGTCCTTCACGGCCTCACGCTGGAGGGGCGGCTGCGGGTCGTCTATAGTCCCTTTTCGCTCGGCTGCGGCATCGAGAATCATGCCTGCCCCCAGTGCCGCGGCGTCGAACGTCCCGACGCCCTTCGGGTTGCGGCTAACGCCATCATCTACGCCCTGGGTTTTTGAAGTCGCCCATGTCCTTGACGACTCAGCTTTCTCCCTTCTTCTCGTCTACGGCCAGAAACCGCGGCCGTTCCTACTTCGCGGCCAGGAGCGTCCGCATCGTTTCCGGCGATGATTTTCACGTCGACGCGCTCGTCCAGGGCGGTTCGCTGTACACGGTCGGCCTCTACCGGCGGCAGAGTTCCGTCATCATCTCCTGCACCTGCCCGTACTACACCGGGGGCATGGGGGCCTGCAAGCATGTCTGGGCGACCCTCCTGGCTGCGGAAAGCAAAGCGTATCTCGCCGGCTCAGGCAGCGTCATCCGGTCTCTGCAATACCTGGACCCCTCTGAAATGATGGCCAAGGAAGAGGACGGCGAAGCGTTTTCGGCCCTGGAGGAAGAAGAAGACATCGAGGGGGAGGAATGGGCGAACAAGGACTCCGATGAGCGGGAGGAAGAAGAAGACAACGAGCCGAAGACAGAGGAGGAGGACGAGGAAGAAGAAGAAGGAAAGGAGGCGGCTTCCGTTCCAGGCCGGCGCAGCCACAGGCCATGGGACCCGGCTGAGGGGCCCCCAGTTGGTGCGCAGCCCAGGCCATTATGGAAAAAATCCCTGGCCCTGGTAGAACAACTCGGCTCGGCAAACCCTTGGGAGGAAGTGGCTTGGCCGGTAGACCAGGAAATCCTCTACCTGGTCGACGTTCCCGTCACGCGGCTTTCGGCCCACGGCCTCACGGTGGAAGTGGCGTGCCGGCGGCGGAGAAAGGACGGCGGATGGGGCACTCCCAAGTCGAAGCGGCTTTTCATCCATCAGATTCACCAAGTGCCGGACGCGGAGGACCGGCAGATTCTGGGCTTCCTCAAGGGGGCCATGGCGCAGGATGATCTCAGGTATTACAACAGTTTCTTCGAAACCATTCCGCCTCGCTGCGTGCTGGCCCCGACCGTGCAGGAGACCCTTGTTCAACGGATGTGCCAGACCGGCCGGTGTCTTCTTCGTGAGCCGGGCGAGGGGAAGCCCTTACGCACGCTGCGCTGGAACGATGGACCGCCCTGGGATTTTGTGCTGGTTGTGGACGTGGCGCCGTCCGGGCAGGAACTGATTGTTTCCGGCGCGCTTCACCGCGGCGACAGCACGTTGTCTCTCACCGAGCCGCTCGTGTTCGCCGGAGGCGGGCTGGTGATCTGGGGGGACCAGGTGGGGCGGTTCAACGATTTTGGCGCCTTTGCATGGATTGCGCCGCTGCTCGAAGGCGCTCCGTTCTCGATTCCCCCGGAGGAGAAGGAGGCCTTCCTGGGCGAGCTCGTCGGCATGTCGGTCCTCCCTCGCCTGGTCCTGGCTGGCCAGCTCGGCATCCAGGAGGTTCAGGGCACGCCGCGCCCACGGCTCATCCTGCGGCCCGCGCCCCAGTCCGGACGGGCTCAGGATGTGCTCCTTGGCGAGCTGTTCTTCGAGTACGACGGCAGGGTGATTGCGAAGATGCAGCCGGGCCGGGGCCTCTATCTTGCCCCGGACCGTCGCTACGTCCGCCGAGACCTCTGCGCTGAAAGGAAGGCGGCGGAGCGCATGGGACTCCTCGGCTTCCGCCGGGTTTCCCGGTCCCTCACCGCCCAGTTTCAGCTTGCGGCCCGGCAGCTTCCCCACGTCGTTCGGACGCTGCTGGCCGAAGATTGGCACGTGGAGGCGGAGGGCAAGATTCTGCGCCGGCCCGGCCCGTTCAGGCTCGCCGTCAACTCCGGCATCGATTGGTTCGAGCTGCGGGGTGGAGTCCAATTCGGCGACTACCAGGTCCCTTTGCCCCAACTCCTGGCAGCCCTTCGCCGCGGCGAAAAGATGGTCCGGCTCGGCGACGGGTCCTTCGGCATGCTCCCAGAGGAATGGCTCGAAAAATACGGCCTCCTCGCCGGCCTGGGAAGCGCCGAGGACGATCACCTCCGCTTCACGAACGCCCAGGTGGGCTTCCTCGACGCGCTCCTCGCCTCCCAGCCCGAAGTGAGCTGCGATGAAATGTTCGAACGCGCCCGCCGGGAACTGCGGCGCTTCGAGGGCGTCCCGGCTGCGGAAGCCCCCCCAGGATTCGCCGGCCAACTCCGCGGCTACCAGCGCGACGGCGTCGGCTGGTTCGGCTTTCTCCGCCAGTTCGGCTTCGGGGGATGCCTGGCGGATGACATGGGACTCGGCAAGACCGTCCAGGTGCTGGCGCTCCTCGAGGCCCGCCGGCAGCTCCGGGGCGAACGATCGGCGGGCGATCCCGGCCCGCCTGGCCCCTCTCTCGCCGTCGTTCCTCGGTCTCTCGTCTTCAACTGGAAACAGGAGGCTGCCCGCTTCGTTCCGAAGCTCCGGGTGCTCGATCACACGGGTCCGGGCCGACAGAAGGACGCGCTGTCCATCGAGGCTCACGACCTTGTGATCACGACCTACGGGACGCTGCGCCGAGATGCTGGCTTCTTCAAAGACGTCGTGTTCGATTATTGCATCCTGGACGAGGCCCAGGCCATCAAGAACGCCGAGACCGATTCCGCCAAGGCCGCCCGGCTGCTCCAAGCCCGACACCGGCTGGCTCTCAGCGGCACCCCGATTGAAAACCATCTCGGGGAACTCTGGAGTCTCTTCGAGTTCCTCAATCCTGGCCTGCTCGGCAGCGCCCCGGTCTTCGGTCTCGCCGCCGCTAGCGACCGCGTTCCCGATGCAGGCGGACGGGCCCCGCTCGCACGCGCCTTGCGCCCGTTCATCCTCCGCCGCACCAAGGCGCAGGTGGCCCGGGACCTGCCGCCCAAGCTGGAGCAGACCCTCTACTGCGAGATGGAGGCTGAACAGCGCCAACTCTACGACGAGCTCCGCACTCACTACCGCCAGGCGCTTCTCACGAAAGTGGCCCAGGAGGGCATCCGCAGGGTCAAAATCCAGGTTCTCGAAGCCCTCCTGCGCCTGCGCCAAGCCGCCCTTCATCCCGGTCTCATCGATCGGGCGAGGGCGGGCGAGTCCAGCGCCAAGCTCGATCTGCTCCTCCCCCAGCTCACCGAGGTCTTCGAGGAGGGGCACAAGGCGCTCGTTTTCTCCCAGTTCACCAGCATGCTGGCCATCCTGCGCGGCCGGCTCGACTCGGCGGGCATTCCTTACGAATATCTCGACGGCCGGACGCGGGACCGAGCCGAGCGAGTCGGGCGCTTTCAGACCGATCCGGCCTGCAAGCTCTTCCTGGTCAGCCTCAAGGCGGGTGGACTCGGGCTGAACCTGACGGCTGCGGAGTATGTTTTTCTGCTGGACCCGTGGTGGAATCCGGCGGTGGAGGCCCAGGCGATCGATCGCACGCACCGCATCGGTCAAACGCGCCAGGTTTTCGCCTATCGTCTGATCGCCCGTGACACGGTCGAGGAGAAGGTGCTCGATCTGCAAAACACGAAGCGGGACCTGGCCGATGCCATTCTGACCGCGGAACACAGTCTCATCCGCAACCTGGCTCGGGAGGACCTCGAGCTGCTGTTGTCTTGACGCATGCCTTCCAACGCTGCCGATTACCTCAATCCCGACGTCCTCCAGCAGGTTGCGCGCCTCGACCTCAAGGCCAAGTTCGTCGTCGAGGGCTTCTTCGCCGGCCTCCATCGCAGCCCCTTCCACGGCTTCAGCGTCGAATTTTCCGAGCACCGCAAGTACACCCTCGGCGACGAAATCAAGATGATCGACTGGAGCGTCTACGCCAAGACCGACAAGCTCTACGTGCGAAAGTTCCAGGCGGAGACGAATCTGGAGTGTTTTCTCCTCGTGGATATGAGCGAATCGATGGCCTACCGCCACCAGCCCCGCGGCCTGTCGAAGATGGACTATGCCACCTGCCTCGCCGCGGCCATGGGCTACCTGCTCATCCAGCAACAGGACCCCGTGGGGCTCATCACCTTCGACACCGCCCTCCGCAACTACCTGCCGGCGCGAAGCAAGCGGGGACATCTTGTTTCCATCCTGGGCGAGTTGAGCCGGAACAAGCCCGGCGGCCGTACACGCCTGCATGCTTCCCTGGCGCAGGCTGCCGAGCTGCTCCGACACCGTGGTCTCGTCGTGCTTTTCTCAGACCTCCTCGATGACCCCGAATCTGTCCTCGAAGGCCTGCACCTGCTGCGTTTCCGCCAGCACGAGGTCATCGTGTTCCACATTCTGGACCGAGCGGAGACCGAATTTCCGTTCCAGGGAATGACCCTCTTTCAGGACGTGGAGACCGCGGAGCGGGTGCAAGTGGACCCGGAGAGCGTCCGTGAGGCCTACCGGGCACACATGGAGGCTTTCCTGGAGCGGTATCGCCGCGCCTGCGAACGCGCGAGCATCGATTACGTTCAGATGACCACCTCCACGCCTTTCGATTCCGCTCTCCTCGAGTTCCTGGTCCGGCGGGAGAGAAAATGCTAGTATCCCGGTTCAGAAGCGCTCCCGCGCTTCTGAACCGGGATACTCGGTTGATGGGTCATCGGAGCCCCGATGGAATTTCTCAATGTTCCCGTGCTCGCCGGAATGCTCGCTGGCATCCTTCCGGTGATCATCCACCTCATTCACCGGGAGCGGCCGAAGGTCATCCCTTTCACGGCTCTGCAATTCATACGGCAGTCTGCCAAGGGGTCATCCCGTGGAATCCGGCTCAAGCATCTCCTGCTGCTTCTTTTCCGTGTTTTTCTTGTGCTTCTTTTCGCTCTCATCCTGGCCCGACCCGTCGTTCGCCATGCGTCGTTTCTAGCCAGCAACTCCGAGGTCACCCGGGCCGTGATCATCCTGGACGACTCGTACCTGATGGGCGTCCGGGATTCGGACGGCCTTCCGCACTTTCAGCGGGCGCAGAGGCTGGCGTCGGACTTGGTCCGCAGCTTCCCGCCCGGGAGCGCGGTTGCCCTCTTTCTCTCCTCGCAGCAGCCTTTCGACTTCAGCATCGATCTCGCCTCGGTGATTTCCGCCCTGGAGCTGGCCCAGCCGACCACGCGCCTTCCGTCCTGCACCCGGGCCATCTCCCGGGCCTACGAGATGCTGGGCCGACGCGGCGTCGGTCTCAAGGAAATCTTCGTCTTCTCCAACCTCTGCGTCGGCGCCTGGATGCCCATGACCGTGCCTCCGCCCCACAACGCCGAACAGGTCCGCCTTGTCCTCGTCGACGTGGCCGAAGCCCGCGGCGAGAATCTGGCCATCTTGAGCGCCCGGCCCTCGAGCAGCCTGGTGGACCGCAACAGCCCCGTCCGCATCGACGGAGAGGTGTACAACTCCGGGCCGACGCGCTCGTGCGGCCTCGACCTCTTCGTCCAGGGCCAGAAGCGGGCATCCCGCCAGGTCGAGATACCGGGCGGCAAGACCGTCACCGTCTCCTTTCCCTATGAATTCACGGAGGCGGAGCTCGCCCAGGGCTCGATCCGCCTCACCCGTGAGGATGCCCTCGCCGTGGATAACGAGCGATTCTTCACCGTGCAGGTCGTCGGCCCCGTGCAGGCCATCGCTGTCGTGCGCCCCGGTGGAGACTCGGACGCCTTCTTCACCCTCAACGCCCTTTCGCCTTCGGGCCTTCGCGGACGCGAGCGCGTCCAGATCGTCGTGACCGAGGCCGGCCACCTGACGGCCGCCCCACTCCAGGACGTCGACGTGGTCCTGGTGCTCAACGGACCCCGACTCGATGCCCGGGAATGGGACCAGCTCTGGCGATTCGTCGATCGGGGCGGCGGGCTGGGCATCGCCTTCGGCCCGTCCACGGACCCGGAACACTACAGCAATCTGACCCACCTGCCCCTGCGCCTCCTGGGTGTGAAGGAGGGCCTGGAAACCCATCTGGCCCTCCGGCCCGAGCCTCACCCCTTCCTCGACAGGTTTCGCGGGGAGAGCCTCTCCTCGATCTCCCTGGCCCGATTCCACCAGTTCGTCGAGGTGGCCGCTCCGCAGCCCGGCGATCCCCTCCGCGTCCTCGCCAGCTTCTCCGGATTGCCCGCCCTGATCGAGGGCGGAATCGGACGCGGGCGCATCCTCGTTTTCACCAGCGCCCTCACCACCGAATGGTCGGACCTTCCCAAGTGGCCCGTCTTCCCGCCCTTCCTCCATGAATTCGTCAATTACCTCGCCGGGCGGCAGGTGGCCGTCACTTCGTACCATCCCGGAGAGCCCATCCCGATCCCGGTTCGGCCCGACGAGCTCGAGGCCGCGGTGAACGTCTTCGAGCCGGGCAGCGAGAGGCCCGTAGCCCTATTCGTATCTCCCTCCACCGCCTCGGCGCTCCACACGGCGGGTCCCGCCTTGGGAAACGCTCAGGTGTTTCTCGTGTCCGCGAGCAGGACGCGCAAGCTCGGCTACTCCGTCAACCTGGAATCCGATGCCGAGCGCTACCATCCCTTGGGGCTCGACGTGCTGCGAAAGCTCATACCTCAGGCTGAGGGCCTCACGGCGCAGGATGATCTGACGCGGGAGGCGGCCGAATCGGCACGAGGATCGGAGATCACGGCCCCGCTGCTGGTCCTCCTGATGCTTCTTTTCTGCGTCGAGAGCTTTCTCGCAAACCGCATCTACCGCTGAAGCGCACATGGAAGCCGGCACGCATCTCTCGTTCCATCCCCTCCTCTCCTACGGCCTTGTGGCGGCCGTGGGCCTCGGCCTCCTCGCCTTTTCCGTTTTCGCCTACGCCCGCACTCACCGTGAGATTCCCGTGGCGGGCAAGGTCCTGCTCCTGTCCCTGCGAGTCCTGGCCATCCTGGCCATCCTCGTCTGCCTGCTCCGGCCATCGCTCACCCGCGTCGAGATTCTCGTCGAGAAGGGCATGGTCATCCTGATCCTCGACCACTCCCGAAGCCTGCTCGTGAGGGACATGGATGGAGATCGCAGCCGCGCGGAAGCGGTGCAGGAGGCGCTGCGGCGTGAAGCGTCCCTTCTCGACAAGCTGGGCGAAGAGTACCGATTCGAGCGGATTCTTCTCGGCCGCGAGGCCCGGCCCTGGGACAGCCGGGATCTCGATTGGTCGGACAAGGCGACCGCCATAGGGACCGCTCTGGACCAGGCCCGCCTGCTTTCCCGCGGCCGGAAGGTCGCGGGCATCCTTCTCCTCAGCGACGGTTCGAACAATCACGGCCCCGACCCGGTCCAGTCCGCGCTCGGCTTCCGCGACCTGGCGTCGCCCCTTTACGTCTTCGGCGTCGGCCGCGAGTCCGGCTTCAAAATCCGCGATGCCCGGGCGGTCCAGATTCTCGCCCCGCGCAAGGTCTTCTCGGGCAACCAGTTCCCCGTCGAGGCCGAGGTCCAGGCCTTCGGGATGCAGGGCGAGACCCTCGAAGCTCTGTTCTCTTTCGACGGGCAGGACATCCATCGCGAAAAACTCGTCCTGAATTCCGAGGCCGAAGACCACACCCTTCGGTTCAACCACCGGGCCGTCCTGCCCGGCTCGCACACCTTGCGCATCACCATCCCGGTGTCCGGCAACGAAATTTCGGACCGGAACAATGAGGCGAGCACCTTCGTCGAGGTCCTCACCGGCGGCCTGAACGTGCTCTATCTCGAAGGCAAGCTTCGGCCCGAATTCGGCTTCCTCCGCCGCAGCCTGGAATCTTCGCAGAACCTCGCCCTGACCTCCCCGCTCCCTCATACGATTTCCACGCCCCAGCGGCTCGAACGCTTTCTCCAGTCCCAGGACCTGCCGAAATATCAGGTGGTGATCCTGGGGGACATTCCGGCGAGCCTGTTTCCCGCAGAAACGCTGGAGGAGCTTCGGAGGATGGTCGGGGAGCGCGGGGCCGGAATGGCCCTTCTCGGCGGATACGACTCCCTCGGGCCCGGCGGCTATGCCACGTCTCCGCTGGCGGACATCCTCCCCTTCGAGGTGTCTTCGAGAGATGGCCAGGCGGACGGCCCCGTGCCCGTTCGATTGACCGCCGAGGGCCGTTCCCATTTCATCATGGCGCTCGAAAGCGATCCTGACGCCAGCGCAGCGGCGTGGTCGGCCCTCCCGCCCCTGCTGGGAGTTACGCAGGTCGGCGCCGCCAAGCCGGCATCCCGGATACTCGCCGAATCCGAGATGCACGAACCACTCTTCGCCGTGCAGGAATACGGAAAGGGGCGCGTCGCCGCCTTCCTCGGGGACACGACTTACCGGTGGGTCCTCGGACAGCCGCCGGAGACGGCCGCCCGGCACAAGAGGTTCTGGCGGCAAGTGGTCCTCTGGCTCGCCTCACGGGACAAGCAGGACCAGAAAACGGTTCTCCTGAGCACCGATAAACTATCCTACTCGCTCGGCGAATCCGTGCGCATCCTCGTCGAAGTCCTCGATAAGAAAGGCAACGGATGCCCCGACGCGGAGGTCCGGGTCACGGTCGAGCCCGATGAGGGCGGGACGGGGCCCCTCGCTATCCCTGCCAGCTTCCAGAAGGATCACTACGAAGCAGGCTACACTCCGGCCGGCGAAGGAGCTTACAAGATCACGGCTGCCGCGGTCCATCAGGACCTGGATATCGGAAAGCGAGATGCCCGCATTCACGTTGCGGTGCCCGATCGCGAGTTCGATGCTCCCTACGCCAACTTGAAGCTCCTGAGAAGGACCGCCGAGGCCGCCGGCGGAAGCTTCCATCCCATCGAAGAACTTCCCCGTGTGCTCCAGGAAATCCTGGACAAACAGCTGTCCACCGAGATTCCTCTCGCCCACCATCGGGACGTCTGGGATACTTACCCCGTTTTCACCCTCTTCGTCCTTGCCTTGGTCCTCGAATGGACGATCCGCCGGCAAAAGGGACTCGTTTAACCCGGATTTCTCATCCCGCCGGGATGAGAAATCCGGGTCAGTTCCCGTGTTCAGGATTCGCTCGGCTACCCGCCTTCCGGCTGCTCCCCGGCCGCCTCGCCCGGCTTCTCCGGCTGCTCTGCCGCCTTCTGGAGGGATTCGGCGCTGAGATCCGCCTCCCCCGGCTTCTCCGGCTGCTCCCCAGCGGGCTGGGGCGGAGTCTCCGCCCGGCCCTCCATCACGTCCTTCACCTTCTGCAAGCTTTCGATCCACTGGTCGAGCAAACGAGCGTGAAACCGGATGCCCTTCTTCGTGAATCCGGTATAGGTGTCGGACGTCACGTGTTCCCGCACGTCCACATACTTCTCGCTGCGATAATCGGTCAGGCTGAAGACGATGGCCGTCTCGCTGTTTTTTTCGATCCGTGCAATTTGTTGAAGATCTGCCATGACTCCCAGTCTCCTCCAGGTGTTGCAAAATCCAGATTCAACAAAGGCTCAACTGCTCGTAGAGCGTTCCTCGCCGGTCCCGCAGGTACGGCGCAGCCGTCTTCTGCCACCCCTCGATGCTGGCGAAGTCACACTCGGCCACAGCCATGCCCTCGCCCTCCGGCACCTCGGCCAGAATCTCGCCCCACGGGGCAACGATGGACGAGTGTCCGATCCCCCGGAGCGACCCTGCGCTGTCATAGACCGAAGCGTGATTGGACGAGGCATAGAAGATGGTATTCTCGACCGCCCTGGCGATCCCCACGGCTCGATAGGCGTCCGTATTGTAGCGCCAGCGCTCACATTCGTCCGTGTTGACCCAGGCCGTAGGGTGAAGCAAGAGCCTCGCGCCCCGGTCCACCAAGCGGCGGATGTACTCCGGGAAGATGTAGTCATAGCAGATCGTGATCCCCGCCGTGCAGAAGCCCAGGTCCACAACGCTGCGCCGCGCTCCGGCCGCAAACACCTCGGCTTCCGCCATATAAAGGTGAACCTTGCGGTAAACCGAAGAGACCCGGCCGTCAGGGTCCAGCAGAACCGCCGCGTTGAATGGCTTCCCCGCCGGGTTGGCTTCCACCATGCCGAAGAGGACATGGGCACGGGCGGCACGGGCGGCTTCGCCCAGCCGGTCCGTGGTCGGCCCCGGCACCCTCTCCGCCAGGCGTTCCATTTCCCCGAACACCAGGCCGGTGGTGAAGCACTCCGGCAGGCACAGGAGGGATGCCCCTCTTGCCCCCGCCTCACGGATCATTTCCACGCCCCGGCGCAGATTGACCGCGACCTGTCCGACCCGGCACGCAGGCTGGCCCACCGCCAATTTGGCTTTCATGCTCCTGGCTCTCCGGTCTCCGCCGCCGTGGGATTATAGGCCGCAGTCGAGACCTGTGCAAAGACGTTGAAAGCAGACGGGTACGGAGGTGCGAGTGCCCTCCCACACCCGTCTACTGCCGGTGGCCGATCACCGCATAGACCGGATCGCCACAACGCCTGGGGCTCGGAGAGCGGTCCAGAAACTCGACGGACTCGAAACGGTCCGACGCGTCGAAATACTTCCGGACGATGCGACCGTGCCCCGCGTCATCCGTAGACAACCACATCCGGACGGCTTTCGTGGGAAAGCACCGGTTCGAAAACACCACGATGAACGGTGCCCCCGGCCGGAGCACCCGCCCGACCTCGGCGAAGACCTCGACGGGCCGGACGAGGTACTGGACGCTGACGACGCACACGGCCGCGTCGAACGACTGGTCCGAAAAGGGAAGCGACGGATTCTGATTGAGATTGTGGACCACGAAGCTCGTGAGCTGCCCGTTCTCCCCCATCTCCTCGGCATTCATGCCCAGCCCCACTACCTCGCCGAAGCAGACGCCCGCGGGCAGATGTGACCGCCAGCTACTCATGAGGTCCAGAAGCCGCGCCCCTGGAGGCACGCGCTCGCGCAAGAGGGACCGCACCGATTCGATAGCCGCGTCGTCCAAATGCACCTTGAGGCGAGGGAGCGCATAAAATCCCTCGTCCTCGGTCTCGTCTTCACGACGGAACGCGTGCGCTGGAAAGGAAAGCCCCATAATGAACCGGGTGAAGGAATTCTTCGCCAATGCATCATCCGACCATGAAGGCTTGTACGGCGGGCCGGCTAATTACTATTGCGCTCCTTCTTCCTTCGTTCCTTCCTCTTCAGACGCTTCCTCCGACTCTTCCTCATCGATCACCGCCACCTTCTTGGCGTTCACCGTCACCTTCATCGACTTCGGATCGATCATCTCCACGGTACCGAGGACGACGACGGAGAACTCTTCCGCCTCCGGCCGTTCGAGTTTCTGATTCAGGATCACCATGCAGGAGATGCGGCGGCTGACGCGGACGAGGAGCGTATTGGGGGTCATCTTCTCCACCTGGCCCGTCAGCTCCACCTCTTTCGACCGGTATTTTTGAAAGACCGTATTCTTCGCCTTCTTGGCCAGGTGGCCCGCCAGTTCGTCCCAGAGCAGGCGCGCCGGGCTCGGCTCCGACTTCGTCTCCTTCGGGGGCGGCTCCGGTTTTTCCACAGCCTTCTCCTCCGCGGCAGCGAAAGCCAACGGAAACGCGACGGACAGCAAGGTCAGAACGCCAGCTCTGCATAGCCTCATGGCGAAGTGCCTCCTGACAAAGGAACGGAACGGATGCGGGCGAACCGGCGCTTGCCCACCTGCAGGACCGCGCCGGTCCGCGGCGCGATGAGCGCTTGTGGGTCTCGGAGAGCTACGCCATCGACGGAGACTGCCCCTTGTTCGATGAGGCGTCTGGCCTCGCTGTGGCTTGCGGCGTGGCCCGCCAGGTGCATCAGCTTCACGAGCCAAATCCGGCCATCCTGAAGCGACCCGGGCTCGAGGACGACCTCGGGCATTTCCTGCGGCAATTCTTTCCGCGAGAAGACTCGGCGGAACTCCTCGGCCTCGGCCTCAGAGGCTGCGCGTCCATGATAACGCGCCACGATCTCCCGGGCGAGTCGTTCCTTCGCCTCCCGCGGATGCGTCCCCTCGCTCAGGAGCGCCTGCACTTCACTTTCGGGCAGGGAGGTCAACAACTCGAGGTACATGCGCATCATCGAATCCGCAAGGGACATCAGTTTTCCGAACATCTCCCGGGCCGACTCCCGGACCCCCACCGTGTTGCCCAAGCTCTTGCTCATCTTGTGAACGCCATCGAGCCCGATGAGCAGCGGGTAGGTGATGCAGACCTGGGGTTCCATGCCCTCGGCCTTCTGCATCTCTCGACCCACGAGCAGGTTGAAGGTCTGGTCCGTCCCTCCCAGCTCGACATCCGATCGGACCCTGACGGAATCGTAGCCCTGCATCAAGGGGTAGAGGAGCTCGTGCAGGCCGATGGGACTCTCCGACTCGTAACGCTTGCGAAAATCGTCACGCTCGAGCATGCGGGAGACCGTCAACCGCGCGGCCAGCCGCAGGACTTGCTCGAATGTCATCGAACGAAACCACTCGCCGTTGTAGACCACTTCCAGCCGGTCCAGCAGCAGTATCCGGTCCACCTGTTCGAGGTAAGTCTGTGCGTTCTCCAGCACCTTCTCTCGGGTGAGCTGGGGCCGAGTCTTGGACGTGCCGGACGGATCGCCCACCATGGCGGTGTAGTCCCCGATGATCAGCACGGCCTGGTGGCCCAGGTCCTGGAACAGGCGCAGCTTCTCGAGCACCACCGTGTGCCCCAGGTGAATATCCGGAGCGGTCGGGTCCACCCCCAGTTTCACCCGCAGGGGCTTCCCCGCCGACAAAGATTTCTCCAGTTTCTGCCGGAGCTCCTCCTCGCGCAGCACGGTCACTGTCCCGCGGCGGATCGCTTCCAGTTGGCGCTGAGTCTCGAGCATCATTCCTCGTCCGGCGAAGCCGGGCCTGTCGGAGGCTCAGGCTCCCCCTTTCCGCGGGCCGGCTCGGCAGCCGCTGGGGACTCGAGGTCAGCCACGGACGCGGGCTCCTCAGCCTCCACATCCGCCTCACGCCGCTTCGCTTCGCCCGCGGTCGCCTCACGCTCCGGACGCGCTGCGGCCTCTCCGCCTGCCTCCACACGCCCCACTCGACGCAAACTCAGACCGATCTTCCGATCCTTAGGGTCCACCTTGATCACTTTCACGTCGATGCCCGTCCCCACTTGCACCATCTCTTCCGGGTTCTCGACCTTGTGATCCGCCAGTTCGGAGATGTGGAGCAGGCCCTCCAGGCCGGTCTGCAGCTCGACGAACACCCCGAAATTCGTAATCTTCGTCACCTTCCCGGTGACGACCTGGCCCACGTGGTAGGACTCCGGAATGTGCCGGTCCCAAGGATCATCCTCGAGTTGCTTCATGCCCAGCGCGATCCTCTTGCGCTCCTTATCCACCGAAAGAATGACCGCCTCGACTTCTTGACCCTTTTTCAAGATTTCCGAAGGATGAGTCACTTTCTTCGTCCAGGAGATATCCGAGACGTGCAACAGCCCGTCGATCCCTTCCTCGAGCTCCACGAAGGCCCCGTAATTGGCGAGGTTGCGGACCCGGCCAGAGACACGCGCCCCAGCGGTGTACCGTTGCTCCACCGTCTCCCACGGGTTCGCCTCCGCCTGCTTCATCCCCAGGGAAATCTCCTGTTTGTCCCTGTGGATCGCCAGGATGACCACTTCCACTTCGTCCCCAATCTGGACCACCTCGGACGGATGGTTGATCCGGCGGGTCCAGGACATCTCCGAGATATGAACCAGGCCTTCGATCCCGTCCTCGAGTTTCACGAAGGCGCCGTAGGACATCAGGTTCACCACTTCGCCGCGATGCTTCGAGCCCACCGGATATTTCTGCTCCACTTGGACCCAAGGGCTCTCGCTCCTCTGCTTCAGGCCCAGCGAGATTTTCTCTCGCTCCCGATCGAAGTCCAGAATGACCACCTCGATTCGCTCGTCCAGCTTCACCATCTCGCTCGGATGCGAAATCCGACCCCAACTCATGTCCGTAATGTGAAGAAGGCCGTCGATACCGCCCAGGTCCACAAACGCTCCGAAATCCGTGATGTTCTTCACCACTCCCTGGCGGACCTGATTCACCTGTATCTCCTCGAGCAACTTCTTCTTCATCCGGTCGCGCTCCTCCTCGATGAGCTTGCGACGGCTGATCACGATGTTCCGCCGACTGACGTCAATCTTGATGATCTTCGCCTCGATTTCCTGCCCGATGAGTTCCCCGATGTCCCCGGTGCGTCGGATGTTCACCTGCGATGCCGGCAGGAAAACCGGCACACCGATGTCGACGAGCAGCCCTCCCTTGATCTTGCGCAGCACCCGGCCGGAGATTTTGTCCCCTTCTTTGTACTCTGAAATGACGCGCTCCCACCCTCGAATGCGGTCCGCCTTCCGCTTCGACAGGACGACCATTCCCGAATCATCCTCGACGGCCTCGAGGAGCACCTCGATCTCCTCGCCGACGTCCAGTTCCTTCGGATCGTCGAATTCGGACACCCCAATCACTCCTTCCGACTTGTAACCCACATCCACCAGCACCACGTCACTGGTGACTTCGAGGACCTTCCCCTTGAGGATGACCCCAACCTCGAAATTCTGGATGGACTGGCCGTAGATGCTTTCCAAACCCTGGGTGCCCTCCTGGCCGACGGCCTCCTTCACCTCCCGGTCAATCTCCTCGTCCGTCTCCAGCTCCTTCAACAGCGCGTGATACTGGGGCTGAACCATTTCTCTGAAACTCCTTCAAAATCGCACGAAACGTGTCCCCGGCACGGCCGGGGAAGAACGGAAAAAACGGAATCGGTCATCGACCTTTCCACTTGGACTCGCAACAGGTCCGCCGGCGGAAGACTCCAGCACACCTGCACAGAATGACACTCGCACTTCCGTGCGCGTGACCTCCTCCTCATGCAGGATGTCTCCACTCCAGGCCCTCGTACAACCGGACGATGGATTTCTGAAGTCGTCCGGCGATCTCTGGGGCCTTCTCTCGAGCCCATCCAGGCGGGATGGGGGGTCCGAAAGCCACGGAGACGCGCCCCATGCGGGGAAATAGGCGATGCCGCGGCCAGACCTCGAAGGCGCCGCGGATGGCTGCGGGGACGATCGGACACTCGGCCCGTTGCCCGATGCTGATCACGCCGCTTTTCATCCTCCCGAGACTCCCATCCCGTGAGCGCGTGCCTTCCGGGAAGACCAGCAGCCCGCCGCCCGCGGCGAGAATCTCCATGGCTCGGCGAATCGCCCGGAAGTCCGTCTGCCCACGGTCCACGGGAAACGCATTGAGCCTCTGGATCATGGGTCCCACGACGGGAATCCGGAAGGCCGACGACCGCGTCATGAAATGGAGCGGGCGGCGGGTCCCCGTGCCGACGAAAACCGGGTCCATATAGGATTGATGATTCGATGCGATGATGAATCCCCCCTGCTTCGGGATGTGCTCCTCCCCGAAATAGCGAAGGCGAAAATACAACAAACACGCTCCCTTAACCAGTATTCGGGCCGATTGATAGATCACCGGGCACGTACTCGGCTCAGACAAGCTTCCTTCTCTTTGCCTCCTGAACCAAGATTTCCAGAACCTGATCGACCTGCAGGAGGGTCGCATCGAGGACGAATGCCCCCTCGGGCTTGGAGAGCGGCGATGCGGTCCGCATCATGTCTCGATGATCGCGACGCTGAATCTCGGCCTGCAACACCTCCAGAGACACCTCTTCGCCGCGGGCATCGTGCTCCTTCTTCCTCCGCCGGGCCCGCTCCTCCAGGCTGGCGTCCAGATAAACCTTCAAGTCCGCGTCCGGGAAAACCACGCTACCCATATCCCTTCCCTCGGCCACGATGTTCCTTCCCTCGGCGAAAGAGCGTTGCAGCGGCACCAGCTTTTCCCTCACCCCGGGCCGCCTGGCCAGGTGGAACACGTGGTTCGAAACTTCCCGAAGCCTGATCGGCACGGTGACATCTATGGAGTTCACAAAAACCTTCATTCCCGAGCGTGATTCCTCCAGGCGGAGATGGAAATCATCCAGAGCCGCCAGGATGGGCGCCTCATCCTCCCAATCCAGCCCGAGGCGGGCCACAAACCAGGTAGCCGCACGGTAGACGGCCCCGGAGTCCAAGAAAGCAAAACCAAGTCGTTCGGCAAGCCGGCGCGCCACGGTGCTTTTGCCCGCTCCACCGGGACCGTCGATCGTCAGCACGATTCTACGGGGCTTCATCTCACGCGCCGTCCCTCCATGGCCGGCGCTTCTTCCAACGGTATCCTGCGGAGGAAAGGCGGATGCGGTGGCCTCCGGTACCCGCCTCTCCCATTTCCGACGCCGCCCGGTCCCAACGGGACCCCTTCGGGAGGCGGCGCAACAAAACAGAAAAAATCCCCTTTCAAAACATCTCCAAGCCCGCTTGGTGGGCACCCGGAGGAGAAGTTACAGGCTCAGACTCCCACATATTTTGCTCTTATAGCATATTTGCCTCGCGCACGCAAATCTCCGGCTCTTGCCTCAAGCGCTACCTCAAGCCGACCCGTGTGACTCCCGCGACTCGCACAGGTATGAAGAAGAAGTGCACCCGCACTTCCTATAAGGCGGGCGAAGCCCGCAACCCAGCAAGGGTGCAAAAGGTGTCAGGGTTCAGGGTTCAGGGATCAACTGACACCCGACCCGCCTCCCGCGGGAGCAAGTCTGGCGGGACACCTTTCAAATTCTCCGCCGGGTGCCCGCCGGGTGCCCGCGGAGCGGGCGCGTGGGGCGGAGAATTGACACCCTAGGACACTAACACGCGTCCGAGCTCCGTTGAAACTCACGTCCGGCCGTGCTAACATCCAATACCCACCCTGTCTGCCTCGTGCATGAAAATCACCTGCCCAAGCTGCCATTCCGTCCTCCCTCCGCCTACCCCCGAAGCAGACCCTTTGGAAGTCGTTTGCCCCTCCTGTTCCACGCGTTTTCACCGTCCTTCTCCTCCCGCCGCAACGGAAACGGCTGACCCAGCGCGGCCGGAATCCTGCGCCATCAGCCCGGCCCGGGAGCAGGGGCACGCCGATGCGCCCGCCAGCACGGCGGCGTCTGCTGAGCCCTCGGGACAGGCTGACTGCGACGGCCCGGATGTTCATGATGCCCCGACGGTGAGCCTGGAGTCGGATGGCGACTCGGGAGGCCCCGAAGAAGATGAGGAGAACACCGGCGCCTCCCCCCCCGATCGCAGGGCGGACGAAGATGACATCGAAATTCTGAGAGATTTTGGGGATTACGAAATCTTATCGGAAGTTGGGCGGGGGGCCATGGGCATCGTCTACCGCGCCCGCCAGAAGCACCTGCAACGGGAGGTGGCCATCAAGGTGTTGCTTGCTGGGGCACACGCCTCCCGCAAACAGGTCGCGCGATTTTACAAGGAGGCCCAAGCGGCGGCGAAGTTGCGCCACCCCAACATTGTGCCCATTCACGAGATTGGCCGATGCCAGGGACGCCACTTCTATACGATGGATTTCATTCATGGGAAGTCCTTGGGCAAGCTCATCGCCGAGGGAGTGGTCTCCATCCGGCGATCTCTCGAGCTCTGCATCGAGCTCGCGGATGCCCTCGCCTATGCGCACGCACACAAGGTCATTCACCGCGATATCAAGCCCAGCAACATTCTCGTGGACCTGGATGGCCGGCCTCACATCATGGACTTTGGACTGGCCAAGCAGCTCGACTCGGGGACGAAGTTTACTCAGACCGGGAGCGCCATCGGCACCCCCGCTTATATGTCCCCGGAACAGGCCGCTGGAGAATCCCATCGGCTCGATCAGCGTTCCGACGTTTACTCGCTCGGCGCCGTGTTGTACGAGCTGGTGACCAGCCGGCCGCCTTTCGAAGGCGAAAACATGATGAACATCATCATGCAGGTCCTCAACCACGACCCGCCGCTCCCCCGGGGCCTGAATCCGAAGGTCCATCGGGACATCCAAACCATCATCCTGAAGGCGATGGAGAAGAATCCGGAGCGGCGCTACCAGGGCATGGGCGAGTTGGGCGACGATCTGCGGCGTTTTCTCGCCGGAGAAGCGATCCAGGCCCGGCCTTCGAGCCTGCTCTACCGGGCCTGGCGCAGGACGAGAAAGCACACCTTGCCGATTGTCTCCGCTCTGATGGCTCTCGCCATCGCCACTGCATCCGCCATAGCCGTTCTCTTCCTCAATCAAAAGCTGCGTGAGAAGGACCAGGAGCTCAGCCGTCTGGGCGAGGAAGTCCAGCGCGTGATTGAGAAGGAAGCGGAGAAGACACGGCCCCAGGAGGTCACCGAGGTGGCCGACGAGTTCGACGGGCCAGTTCTGAAAGAGGTCTGGAAACCCCTGGGAAACGGCCAGGCCTGGAGTCTCATCGAAGGTGAACTGGCCGCCAGCGCCAAGGGCGAGGCGGTCCTCATGCTCGATCCGCCCCTGCCCCTGAAGGGCAACATGAAATTCGAGTTCGACGTCCGCTTCCTCGGCGTCGTCGGACCGCGGCTCGATACCCTCATCGGCATCGATCAGAACCAGGCCTATCGCCTCATCCTCGAAGGAGGCGAGTCCGGCCCCCACCTGCTCCTCCAGCGCAGCGGTGTCAACCTCGCCCAGGTCGACGTCACGTCCCTCGCCCCGGGGTCCGCCTACCACTGCCTGCTCGAACGCGAGGATTACCGCCTCCGATTCGACGTCCGCACTGCGGACGGACCGGTAGCGTCCCTGCACTACAACGATTTCGACATTATTCGGGATCTGGGCATCTTTCGGCTCGGCTTCGCGGTCTGGGACACCTCGGCGCGTTACGACTCCGTGCGGCTGACCCGCGAAGGCATTCCGCCCCAAGCGCCCCTCTTCTACTTCCCCCAGAAACAGCTCATCCTTTCTCAGGACTATGACGTGGCCATTGAGAAGCTCACCCAGATCATGGCGGATTACATGGGCAAATTCGAAGCCCTCCAGGCCAGCCATCTCATCGGCCGCTGCTGGGAGCTCAAAGGCCAGCCCCAGAAGGCTCTCGATTTCTACCTCCAGATTCCCCAGGCCGCGCCCGCCCAGAGCGATCCGGAGATCGAAAAGCTCCTGACCGAAAACGAGCTTCGCAAGTTTTTCTGCTATGTGCCTCTGAACCGGCTCTCCGAGGCAGCTCGGTCCCTGGCCTTCCTGTCGGACCGCGGCATCCCCATCGAAGCCGCCTGGATTTGGCACTTTCGCGATGCGGTCCAGCGCTGCCTCAATACGCCCCGTCTGGAGGAGGCTCTCGTCATTTTCCAGAAGGTGCGTTTCCGGGCCGGGGCGGACCCCGCGGCGGACATCAGCCTCCATGCCCTTTCCAAGGCCCTCGGCCAATCGCTCTACCATGAGTTCCTCATCCAGGCCGTCCAGCTCGCCACTCGCTTCGGGCAGGGCGCGTATCCCCACTTTGATCACGTCATGGACCTCTACCTCGCCTTCCCGGACTCCCAAATGACCCTGGCCTTCGAGAAAAGCGTGGTCCAGGCGATCCAACTCGGACAACTCGAGGCCGCCTTGCGGCTTCTTCGCTTCGCTCGTGAGAAAGCCCTCGTCTCCGACGGGCTCAAGCAGGCCGCAGTCGCCCTCGGCAACGAGTTCTGCAAGCTCCGCCAGTTCCAGCGCGTCAACGAGGTCTATCAAAGCTTTCCCGCCAACAACCTCGTCAGCGCCTATCGCACCGCCGTTGATGGCCTGCTTGCCCAAGGCGAAAGGGCCGAGGCCTGCCAGCTCTTTGAAAAGGCCCAGGGCATCTTCCGCAGCGCCCGCAGCGAGGACGCACCCGGCCTCGTCGAGGCGGAGCTCGAGACCATGAAGGCGAACCTCGCCGCGGCCTTCGCCGGCACGGGCGCATACCCCGATCTCCTCAAGATTCTCGCCATGCCCGGCCCGCCATCCCGGCGGCTGCTCGCCCCCATCGAACTGGCCATCACTCGAGCCATCGACCTCGAAGAACATGGGCCCGCCATCGAAATCCTCAAGGTCGTGCGCGAGCGCTCGCTTCCGATGACGGACACCCTCGTTCGGGAAACCCTCCGGCTCGGCTCCAACCTGGCCCGCAAACGGATGGTCCAAACCGCGCAGGAGGTCTACAATGCTTTCCCCATCCCGGAATTCGCCCGCAGCTTCCTCGAGCTTCTCGACCTCTCCCATCGACAGGCCCAGGAGGTGCTCGACCGATTGCCCGCGGCACAGGAACTGGCACGGTCCGCACAAGAGGCCGCCGACGCCGCTCAGCGGGAGCTCGAGCTCCACCAGAAGGCGATCCGTGAAGCCCTTCTGGACGCCCAGAAAAGCGGGATCGACCCGGTCCAGAGCCCCGAGATCATCGGCCGGAGGGAAAAGGAAAAGACCGCCCAGGGCAAAGTGCTCGAGGAGCAGAAACGACTCGAAGAAGCCCAAAGGAACTTCATGGCCCTCCAGCAGGACGTTCAGAACCATTACTCGGTCTGCCTGGGCGTGTTGAAGTTCATCAAGGATAAGCTCGATCAGGGCCAGATGAAGGACTCCGAGCCGCAGTTCATCCAGTTTCTCCTCCAGTTCGCCGGCGAGGCCAACCGGCGGCGGCGGTTTCCCGAGGTGATCGCCGCTCACCGGGCGTTCCCTTCGGATAAGCTGTTGCCGCAGTTCATCGCCGCCGCCGAGGCCGCCCACCAGTCCGGCGACTGGGACGCGCTGGTTCGCCTTCTCCCTTATGCGAGGCAGCACTGGCCCTTCCCTCAGGCCCCCGAGCTGCATGCCCGGCTTCTGCAAGTCGCCGATCAGCTCGCTGAGCGGGCCGTGCAGCCGGAGGCCGCACCGGGGCGAGCCCCCGCTGAAACGTCGCCCGCGGCCGCCCTGTCTCCGGACCGTGCCGTCGAGACTTTCGACATCCTCCTCGACAGTTTTACCGCTGCCCTTGCACCCGTTGAGCGCACCACGGCCGCCCAGCAGGGCATCGCCCTCGAGACCGCGGACCTCTTTCTCTTCGGCCGGAGGCCCCAGGAGGCCCGGAAGCGCCTCCAGGCGCTCGTCCAAAGCCTTCCCCGCCAGCATGAGGTGCGCGGCCACGCCATCCTCCGCTTGGCGGCCCTCGTCACCGATGCCGGAGAAAAGGAAGCGGCTCTCCAGCTCTGGAAGAATCTCGCTGAAGAAGGCTCCTTGAAGGGACCCTTCCTCCGCCTCCAGGCCTTCATGTCCGGCGAGGTTGGGCCTGAGATTTTCGATTCGTCTGACGATCGGCCTCTCTGGAAATTCCTCTTCGGCCAGAGATCGCTCCTGCGAGGTGAGCCCGCCGGTGAAATCCGGGCCCTCCTGGCTGAGTCCGTACGGCTCTCCCGAGCGAGCCCCGACTGGCACACCGCCCTCGCTTCGGCACGCCTGGCCGCCCTCGGCCCCGCCCCCTCACCGCCTGCAGAAGGATCACCGGCAAGGGACGCCGGCACCGCGGGCGCCGAAAATTCGGCTGGACCCTGAAGCGGCCTCGCCGTTCGTTCCTGTTTCGCGCTAACCTCTGGAAACTCTCTCCATGAAAATCACCGATGTCGAAACGATCCTCCTCACCTGCCCCCTGCCGCCCGAACATCAGTGGCGCACCGCACGATTCCGCGTCGTCTATGCCCACTCGGTCATCGTGCGTGTGCGAACCGACGCGGGCCTGGTCGGCCTGGGTGAATCGAGCCCCTACGGCGGACCGGCACGCATCAAGGAATACCTGGACCGGCAGGTCCGGCCCCAACTGATCGGCCAGGACCCTTCCGCCATCGATGCCCTCACGCCCGCCAGCGGCGACCATTTTCGCGCCCTCTGCCTCTCCGGAGTCAACCAGGCCCTATGGGACATCGCCGGCCAGGTCGCGGGCCTACCGGTTTACAGACTTCTCGCCCGCGACGGAGAGGCCGTCCCCGAGATCGAGGCCTATGCCTCGGGCGGCGTCGATTACGTCTGGTGGGACCGGCCCGAAAGCCTCATCCAGGAAGCCCTCGATTGGCAGTCCCAGGGATACCGCACCATGAAATTGCGCCTCGGAAGCGACTGGGCGATGGACCAGGTGCAGCCCGAGCGCTTCCTCCGCCTCATGGACCAGCTCATGGCCGCGCTGGGGCCCGGCGGCATGAGGATCGCCGTCGATGGCAATATGCGACTCCGGTCCGTCGAGGAATCCATCGAGGTCGGCCGCGCCCTCCAGCGCCTGGGCGTCGTGTGGTACGAGGAACCTTATCCCATCCGCAACCCGGCCGATTATGCCCGCATCGCCTCCGAGCTGGATGTTCCCCTCACCGGGCTGGAAGGCGCAGCCTCCTGGGAAGCCGTCAAGCCCTACATCGAGGCTAACGCCGTCGATATCGTCCAGACCGATACGAACGTTACCGGGCTCAGCGAGAATCTCCGCATTGCCCGGGCCGCCGGCAGGACGGGCAGGAAGCTCATGCCCCACAACTGGCACAACGCCCTGACCACCGCTGCCAACGCGCACCTCGTCGCCGCCATCCCTAATCGCTGGTTGCTCGAATTCAACATGACCTGGAATCCGCTCAAGGAAGAAATCCTCGACCGCCCCCTCGTTCCCGTCCGCGGCCGCATCCGCATGCCCGAACGGCCCGGCTTGGGCGTCACGCTGAACGAATCGGCCCTCGGGAAATTCCCTTTTGTGGACAAGCCTTACCACGTCGCCCTTGAGAAGCCTCTTGAGAAACAACCGTGACTTCTCGACAAATTCGGTGCGGGAGGGACCGGTATGGGGGACTTGGCCTGGCCCGCATTCCTCACACGATGTGTTCGAAATGCGCCCTGCGGGCTTCGACTCGAACGACTTGCGTCGTTCTCGCTCAGGACTATCCCGGACCGAGGTGACAAGTAGGCCGCGTTGAAGCCTGCATTGCAACGCATTGCTGCACAGGCGGATATTGGGCGCGCCGTTGTGACTTGTGAGAAATCCGACCTAGGCTGCTCGGTCTCCTTTTGTGACGAATCTTCTGCCCCTTGTCCGAAACGCTCATCCACCAGCAACTCAAGACACTCTACGCCGGATCGGCCTGTCGGCAGGAGCGGGCCGTCGACGGCTACCGCATCGACGCTCTTCTCCAGCCGAATCAACTCGTCGAGGTCCAGACGGCGAACTTCAGCGCCCTCCGGCCCAAGCTGTTGCGCCTCACCAAAAGCCGGCGGGTCCTCCTCGTTCATCCCATTTGCCGGACCCTTCGGATCGTACGCGTGGACCCTCGGACCGGCCGGGCGAGTGCACCGCGGATCTCACCCCGCCGGGGCCGCTGGACCGACGTCTTCCAGGAGCTCGTTTCGATCGCGGACCTTTTTCCTTCGTCCAACCTGGCCCTCGAGCTGCTCCTCACCGAAGAGGAGGAACGGCGGGAGACCGGGGCGCGCCGAAGGGCCGCTGGACGCATGGCTGAAAGAACCCTGGTCCGCATCCTCGAGCGCCGGACGCTTCGAACGGCGGATGACTTCCTGGCCTTCGTGCCCCCGGTCCTCGCGTCCCCCTTCAGTACCCGCGGTCTCGCCCTCGGCCTCGACATCCCCGAGTGGCAGGCCCGGCAAGCGGCCTACTGCCTCCGAGAAATGAGGCTTCTGATGGTCGTCGGGAAAGCCCGCAACCATCTCCTCTACGCCCGTACGCACGAGGCACGTCCCTGCTCGGCGGCCGAGATTCGACGCATCGAGCTGCGCGAGCTGCGCCGGGCCAACTGGCTCGCCTACCGTGACCGGCTCAACCGCTACTACGGCCCCGCCTCCGCGGAAATCTTCAAGATGGAGGACCACCTCGCCGAGTTGGCCGAACTGCTCCGGGAGACCGATCCCCGCCGCGCCGCTCATCTTCTACGGCGGGAACGGCAGCGCCTCGTCCGAGTTCAACGAAGGACCCAGTCCGGCACGTGATGCTCACCGCGTTCGCCATTGTCCGATAGAGGGAAGCCGTTATAATGATGCTCCACCGCAGTTTCCAGCTTTTTCCAGGAGATGACCATGTTCTCGATGGAGAGGTGGGGGCGATCCGCCGTGTTTCTGGCATGCCTCGGTGTTATCGAACTGGACCGACCCGCCCTGGCCGAGGAAGCGGCAAGCCCCGCGGACCTCTTCGGGGCCGGGGCCATTTACTACGCGTCCGCCGAGGACGTGGCGTCGCTGAAGTCGAGCCTGCTGGAGACGCCTCTCGGGCAGTTGCTCTCGGGGCCAAATGCCAGCATGGGGATGGGACTGCTCCTGGGAATCCTCCAGTTTGGCATGCAATTCACCGGAGCGACCCTCGATGACTGGCTCGGGCATCTCGGAAGCCCCGTGTCGCTCCTGGTCTTCCCGCCGGGCGGCGCTCCCAATCCGCCCCCGATCGTGATCGCCTGCCACTTGCGCAAGGGTGGGGCCGAGTTCCAAAACTTTCTCGATCAACGGGTGCGCCGGACGGTGCTCCGGACCCTTCCATGGCTCGAGCTGGAAAGGAGTGCCGTGGGGCCCTTCACCCTCGAGCGGGTGCGGGACACCCGTGAGGGCAAGACCTTCGCCTACACCCTCATCAAGGATTATTTCATTCTCGGGACGGAGGACGGCGTCCGGCGATTGCTGGACGACCAGCAGGCGGGGCTGCCGCCGCTGGCTCATGCGCTAGGCTACCAGGCGGCGCAGAAAAGGTCGCTGAATGAGGCGCATCTTTGGAGCTATTTCCACGTGGCCCCGCTTCTCGAGCCCTTGAAAGCCCAGGCTGCGGGTGGCAATGCCGCCCGGGAACTGGAGGCTTCGGGCGTTCTGAGCCTGGCCGACATCTCTTCCTCGCTGCGGTTTGAGGGCGGTGAGGCCACGGAACGCCTGTTCCTCCGGCGCAGCGAGGTCGAGCCCCAAGGCCTCGCTCTGATTTTCACCGAGCCGCAGCCGCGGCCGCTTCTGGGCGGCCGATACGTCCCGGCCCATTTCCCTTTCTTCGCCAGCGTGAACCTGGAGAGCGGGCAGGCTCTGGCCGAAGGCTTCCGGAAAACGCTACAGAGAATCGAAGGTGAACAAGGTTTGGTGAATCTCGAGCAGGGACGGCAATTCATCGAGCAGGGCGTAGGCATCAGCATCGAACAGGACGTGCTGGCGAATCTGACGGGCGAAGTCTTCTTTGCCGCCGACGCGCCGACCCTGAAGGAATCGCTCCTGACTCGTGCGGACAAGCCCCCGAGGGAGGAATGGGTGTTCCTTCTGGGCTTGAGCATTCAGAATCCCGATGTTCTCAAAAACGCGGTCCGCCAGTTTTTGAATTCCCAGTTCGCCTGGGATGCGGGCCTGGTCCACGAGGTCCTCGCTGAGGAACAGGCGGAGTTGATCCAGGTGCGAAACACTCGCAGAGACGTCGGGGACAACGAGGAGAAGGAAAAGGGGCGTGGCTTCGTGATGGCCTTCCTCGATGAGTTCGTCCTGCTGTCCAATTCCGCCGATGAGCTGAGGTCCGTCCTTCAGGCCCGCGCGGAGAAGAAGACCCTGGCGGACGACGCCGCATTCCAGGAGCGCCTGAAGGCCTACGAGAAAGGCATGAATCTGTTGATTCAAATCGACGTGCAGAAGATGACTCAGACGCTCTTCGACGTGCTCGAGCAGTTCGCCGAGCCTACCGCGCAGATGATCATGAAGGAGTTCAAGCCGGCACTCCCAAAGCTGAAAAACGTCCTGGCGGTGGGCATCGCCGACCCGGAAGGTTTTATGCTCGAAGTACATTCTTCGGAGGGTCTGCTGGTGCACTTCCTGGGCATCGTCGCTCTGGTCGAGGGAATCAAGAATGCGCCCGGGGCGCGGGTGGTTCGCGCCCGGCGGAATATGGGGCTGATCGGTGAGGCCATTGACCACTATTTCATGGACAATGGGACGTTTCCGCCCACCCTCGACGCGCTCCAGCCAAAATACCTGAAATGGATGCCGAATGACCCCTTCTCCCCCGACGGGCGCTTCCGATACCATCCGGGGCCGGCGCGGGAAGAAAACGGCCGGAAGCTCCATCTCGGAGGCTGGATTCTCCTCAGCCCAGGCCCCGATCGCCGCCCAGACCTGGTGATGGAATCGTATGACCCGGACGCCTTTCAGAAGCGGCTGGGCTCGGGGACGCCGGACGACGAGCGATATTTCTGCCGGGTGACCTACCAGTTCAAGCCCGACCGCTATCCGGAGGAGGACCGGCTGCTGGACCAGGGGGACCTTTACCTTTGCGGCACGGCACCGCACTAGCAGGCGAGTTCCTAAGTGTGCTCGCACTGACGAACTCGTCTACTATCGACATAGGTAGGCCCTCGCGGGCTTTCCCTGTCACACCACCGTACGTACGGGCCTCGTATACGGCGGTTCAGTAGAGGTTACGCTCACGTCGG
>JACPCR010000055.1 GCA_016179685.1 Planctomycetota bacterium
AGCCAGAAAACAGTATCATCTGCCAGTCTTTTCGGTCTTCATTTACCTGACCAGCAAAGGGTATCCGGGGCCGGGCCGGGGTCGACTGGAAGAGACGGTCTTCGGCCAGCATCAGCTTTTTTTCGAAGGTTCAGAGGTCCGCCTATGGGAACTAGAGGCGACGGAGATACTCGAGAAAGGCGCTGCAGGCCTGATTCCCCTTGTGGCCCTGGCGCAGGGCAAGACGCGTGAAGAACCCTTGACCCTGGCGCTTGAAGCGGCTTCCAAGGTGTCAGATAATAGGACCAAGGCGAACGTACTTGCTGCAATCGGTGTTCTGGCGAGTCTGAGATATCCGAAAGACTTGATTTTTTCTCTTATTCGGAGGGAAGCCATGAAAGAATCTTCCGTCGCACTCGATTTTATCAGGGAAGGTTTGAAGAAAGGGCTCCAGAAAGGGCTCCAGAAAGGGCTCCAGAAAGGGCTCCAGAAAGGGCTCCAGAAAGGCAGGCTGGAAGGCGAAATAATGGGTGAAATCCGGGCGTGCCAGCGTTTCTTGGGCGAGCCCATAACTTCCCGGTCACGCTTGGAAAAGATGTCCGTTGGCGAGCTTCGGGATTTGGTGGAACGGCTGAAGAAGCGGGTGGGCAAGCAGAGAAAGTGAAAGAACCACATCCAGCGGCGCCTGACACTGGGACACACTTGACACCGTGGGCATACTATGCTACGCTTCTGGCATGGAAGCCTGTGGTCGGCATTTCAGCCCGGAAGTGATTCGGCGTATCGAGGGCACGGTGAAGGTGCGGCCCTCGATATCCCGACGCACGCTTTCGCGAGAAGTCTGCCAGTGGATGAACTGGCGCGGCCCGAATGGGAAACTTCAAGAGATGAGTTGTCGGAAGGCGCTGTTGAAGCTTCAGGAGCAAAAGAAGCTCGCTCTGCCGAAGACGCAGAGAGTCTATCCGTTCCAGCGACGTTCAGCCAAGGGGAAAGGGTGTCTGCCGGAGTTACGAGAGGTTCGTTGCTCTCTGGGGGAGCTGGGAGAGGTGGAGGTATTTCCGGTGACGAGTCGCTACAGCAAGATGTCTGGGCTCTGGAACGCCTTGATGAAGAGATATCATTATCTTGGCAATGGGCCGCTGTGTGGTGCGCAGATGCGGTATGTGGTGAGGAGTGAGAAGCAGGGGTGGCTTGGGGCTTTGAGCTTCAGTGCGGGGACCTGGCGGCTGAAGAAGCGAGATGAATGGATCGGATGGAGCGAGAAGGCCCGTCGAGCGCACCTGCGAGAGGTGATATCGAACAGCCGGTTTCTGATTTTGCCTACGGTACATGTTGTCAATTTGGCTTCGCACGTGCTGAGTCGATGTCTGAATCGTTTGAGAGGGGATTGGCGGGAGCGGTATGGGTATGAGCCGGTGTTGGTGGAGACGTTCGTGGACCCGAGGCGGTTTCGCGGCACGAGTTACCAGGCGGCGAACTGGATTCATGTGGGGCAGACGGCGAGTCGAGGGAGTGGGCATCCCAACGGGAAGGTGTCGGATGGGCCGAAAGACATCTATGTGAAGGTGGTGCGGGAGGATTGGAAAGACGTTTTGTGTGCGGAGCCGCAGAGCGTTCTGGGCTCGAGGCCAGGACGGGAAAGGCCTTCGAGTTGGGTGGAAGAAGAATTGGGGAGCGTCGAATTATATGATGAGCGCTTGAAGGCTCGGCTGTATAGGTTGGGGCAAGATTTTTTTCAGCGGCCTGGAGCGCTGGTGCCCCAGGCCTGCAATGGCTCGAAGGCGAAAACGAAGGCGGCCTACCGTTTTTTCAGGAATCCTCAGGTGGACATGGAGACCTTGGTGCGGCCGCATATCGAAGCGACGGTGGGGCGAATGACGAAGGAGCGGGTGGTGCTAGCGGTGCAGGACTCGACGACGCTGAACTACAGCGCGCATCCGGCGACGGAAGATTTGGGGCCGATCCACACGACGCAGAACGACGCAGTGGGGTTGATCCTGCACGACACGCTGGCCTTTAACACGGAAGGCACGCCGTTGGGACTCTTAAACGTGCAATGTTGGGCGCGAGACTCGAAAGAAGCCGGCAAGACGGCGAAGCGCCAGCAATTGCCCATCGAAGCCAAGGAGAGCATGAAGTGGCTGAAAAGTTATCGAGCTGCCGCCGAAGCCCAGGCTGTCTGTGCGAAGACGGTGGTGGTGAGCGTCGGGGACCGAGAGGCCGACATCTACGAACTCTTTGCCGAGGCCCTGGCGAACCCGTCAGGCCCGAAGCTGCTCGTTCGGGCTGATCGGGGCCGGGACCGTCGAGTCGAGGAGGGAGACACACTCTGGGCCAAGATGGAAGCGAAGCCGATCGCGGGTTACCAGGAATTGCTCCTCCCCCGCAAAGGGTCTCGTCCGGCCCGAAGAGCGAAACTGGCGGTCCGATATGCGGAATTGAGTTTGATGCCGCCGCGCGGGAAGGACCTGCCCCCGGTCCATGTCTGGGCCGTCTTGGCTCAGGAGGTGGACTACTCCCCATCGGTCAATGAGCCCGTGGAGTGGATGCTCCTAACCACCGTGCCGACCACTCTCTTTGAAGAAGCTTGTGAGCGTATCCGGTGGTATACGCTGCGATGGGGCATCGAAGTCTATCATCGCACCTTGAAAAGCGGATGCCGCATCGAGGACCGCCGACTCGGCGATGCGAAAAGTTTAAAGGCGTGTCTCGCCATCGACATGGTCGTGGCTTGGCGCATCTATTTACTCATGAAACAGGGCCGGGAGACCCCGAATATCTCCTGCGAGGTTTACTTAAGCGAGGATGAATGGAAAGCTCTCCATGCCTACGTCAAGGAGGAATTCCCACCGAAAAAGCCACCCACACTTCGACAAACCGTGCGGATGATCGCATCCTTGGGAGGCTTTCTCGGCCGAAATGGCGATGGCGAGCCAGGAACGACAATGATGTGGCGTGGCTTGCAGCGTCTGGCCGACATCACCAAGGGATTCGTGCTTGGCAGGACCGTTGTCCCTCGCTGCGCCAGTCCATAGCCCACAGTGTCAAGTACGGGTAAGAGTCAGCCACGCAGTGGGCGCGGCGCGGAGAAATGATACAGCCTTCACCATGCCACCCGAATACACCATCACGCGTCGAGTGGAATTTGCCGAGACCGACATGGCCGGCATCGCCCACTTCACGAATTTCTTCCGGTGGATGGAGGAGGCCGAACACGCCTTCTTCCGGTCCCTCGGCCACAGCGTCAGCGAGACCCGGTGCGGCGAAGACATCGGATGGCCCCGGCTCAGCGCCTCCTGCGAGTATCTCAAGCCCGCTCGGTTCGAGGACGTTCTCGAGGTCCGAATGCGAGTGCAGGAGAAGGGCCGCAAGTCCCTGACCCTTGCCTTTTCATTCCAGAAAAACGGAGAGGAGATCGCCCGCGGACAACTGGTCACCGTTTGCTGCCGATGCAGCCCGGGCAGGCCTCTCGAAGCCATCCCGATCCCGGACGAAATCCGTTCCAAGATCGATCGGAGGTAAGGCCCCCGACGCGGCTTGACGTGCTCTCCTTTCGCCGGCTCGTCCCCTGGAGCTTCTGGTCTGTGTCAGCCGAGTCCCCCTACCTGGTCCATCTCACCCGCCGCCTCGCCGATTCCCTCCAGCGTTTCCCAGAAGAATTCCGCGCCCGGCACGCGAGTTACCTCAAGTCACTGCAGCTTCCGGAAGGTGGGTTTCCGGACCGGGCGGGCCAGCCCGACCTCTACTACACCGCGTTCGGGCTGCGCGGTCTCGCCTGCCTGGGGGCGCTGCATGAAGCGACGGCGAGACGCGCGGCGGCGTATCTCCGCGACTGCACGCGGGGCTCGACGAGCATCATCGACTTCCTGTCCCTGCTCATGTCGCGGGCGCTCCTGCACGAGGCCGGGGGGGGCGACGTGTTCGAGGGCAGCCCGGAGGCCTGGCCGGACCGCGTGGCCCTCACGCTCGAGTCCTACCGGAAACCGGACGGGGGCTACGCCAAGTCCACGGAAGCGGCCTCGGGCAGCACGTATCACAGCTTTCTAGTGGCCTTGGCCTATGAACTCATTGGCCGCGAAATCCCCAGGCCCATGGAAATGGCCGATTTCATCCGCTCCCGACGCCGCGAGGACGGCGGGTTCGTCGAGGTCGGACCCGCACGGCGCGGCGGCACGAACCCGACGGCCGCGGCGGTCACGCTCCTGCGGTTGCTCGGCGGCCTGGGGCACGAAATCCTCCATCCGGCGGCCGCGTTTCTGTCGGCCATGCAGGGCCCAGACGGCGGCCTGCGGGCCAACGCCAGGACGCCGATGGCCGATCTGCTCTCGAGCTTCACGGGCCTGCTCGTGCTCATGGAGATCGGCGAGGCACGCCGATTGAATCTTCCCGCGTTGGAGAACTTCGCCTGCTCCGTCGAGATCAAGTCCGGCGGCTTCCGCGGCGGCCCGTGGGACGACGCCACGGACGCAGAGTACACCTTCTACGGGCTGGGGTTGACGGCGCTGCTGCCGGCGTGAATCAATCGGGACTGTCCCTTCTCCAGAAGGGTTTTCACCACCGCTTTACCCGCCGAAGACGGGTCGGCGCTCCCGCTCCTATGTTCTTCAGACCGGCTGTGTTTGCTCATTCCACAAGACAGGATTCGCCGTTTTCAGGCAGAGGCTTGCCAGATGCGCAAAGCTGAGAAAGTTGCCTTGACCGAAATCAGTCTGGTTCACTCGGAGGAAACGCCACTCTTCGCCCGTCTGGTCGGAGACCTTCTTGCACCAATCTTCGATGGCTGCGTCCTTGGCTTCCGTCCCTTCCCACACCCGGCCTTTGGTCTCGATAATCCAGTTGATTTCGCTATCGCCGTATTCCTGGACCGCGACCCAATCGGGGTAATAGAAGCCGATGGCACCGCTCGGTTTGAGGTAGTCCACCTTGAAACGAGTCCCGCTTTCCTGTTCTGTAGTGCCCAGGGAAGCAAAGCGCAGGATGTCGTCACACTTGTCGTTTAGAAACCGGGCAAACTCTTTTTCGAAATCATTAAACGTCGCCACCAGGTTGAAGACCGTCTTCTTGCAGTCCAGCAAAGGCAGATTTCTCCGCCAGGTGAACGGCTTGACCACGGAAAGCCGGAAATCCGGGTTTTCAAACTCAATCGCCCGTTTCTCCGCTGTAAGCTCCCCAATCATTCGGGCCAGATACTTGGCAATGCCTTCCTGAAGGAATAGCCCCCGCAGATGGGAACGGATTTCTTCCTTCTCCAAGTCGATTGTCTGCCCAAAGCAACGATAGACGACATAATCTCGGACGATGGGGTAAAGCTCAGCAAAGGCTCCGGGGAGCTTGGCAAAAGCAATCACTTTGTTGGTAATCGAAGACAGGATGTCCTGAGCCAAAGGTGACGGCCCCGTCCCGATGTCTTCCTGATGAACTTCCGTTTCCGTGGTGGCGAATTCCATCTTCAGCGTTATCCGTACCTGCTTCTCCAGTTCCTCCTGGTCGTAGATGGCGTCCAGCTTCAGAGGATCAAGTTCCGCCAGCTTCTTGTAGTTGTGCGTGTAAATCGGACGTGTGATGGGGATGAGGATGTCATAAGCCATCTTCTCTTCCACCGGCTGCACTTTAACGGGTGGTGGCGGCGGAGTAGTGGTCGTCTTGATGTCTACGCCCTCCTTCTCAAGCTCCCGAACGAAGTCCTCAAATGCCTCCGTGCCCATGACTTCCAGGGTCTGGGTGCGGTCCGGGCTGATACCCTCCATGAGCCGAAGTCCCCGTCCGACGGCCTGCTCCGGCAGTATCTTTGCCTTGGAAGTAAAGGGGCGGAGCCCAAGCACCACGGAGACATTCTTGACGTCCCAGCCCTCCCGAAGCATCAGGACGCTGACGATCACCTTGACCCTGTTCCCCGGCTTGTCGATGTCGCGGGCCGCCTCCCGCGCCTTTCCCAAGTCCGCCTTCGTAATTTCACCTTCCTTGTCCGTGTGAATGACCAGCACTTCGCTCTGCTTCAGGTTGGTCTCCGGGTTTGTGACCAGCCAGTCGCCGAGGGTGTCCGCAAAGTCATTCTTCTCCGTCATAATGAAGAGGACGGGTTTCTGGCCCAGAGGTTTGTAAGTCTTGTGATGCTCTTTCCAGCGAACGACCGCTGCCAGTAACCAATCCCCGTAAGCCTCAATCAGCTTCTCGGTCGTCACATCCCCGGGGTCATTCCGATTCACCTGATGGACGATGAGAGGAGCTTTGACGATGCGGTCCTCAATCGCCTGCGCCAAAGGATAATCGCAAACGATCCATGGGAAATAGGTGCCGTTCTGGTCTTTCGGAGTCGCCGAGAAGTCAAGCCAAAGAGAAAGCCCCTTGGGCAGCGCCTGGTGAATGGCCATCAGCGTCTTGTTCCACTGGAGGTCCTCGTCATGGACGTGGTGCGCCTCGTCATTCAGCACGACCAGGTCCGGGAGGTCCTTGATTCGGTCGAGCATGGACTTTTCGTGCGAATTCAGGTCTTTCGGGGGCTTGGGGCCGAGAAGCGCCTGGATCGCATTTTCCGGTGTCCATGCCTCCTGCCGTGACTCATAAATCTGCTGGATGTTCGTCAGGAAAAGGTTTCCTGAGGCGTCCGGCTCCGCGCTGTCGCCCCGCAGGATGATTTTCAAGTTCCAGTGGTTTTTCCATTCCGGCGGAATGAGAGGCCGTTCCTGGAAAATCCGATTGCTCGCAAAGTCCTTTTCCAGCCGCTGATAAACGATCACGTTGGGCGCAAGCAGCAGGAAGTTGGTGGAAAGGTCGGAACCTGGAATCTTCCGCTTATGGAAATAGGACCAGACCATGAGCATGGCCATGACGACCGTCTTTCCGGAGCCGGTGGCCATCTTGAAGGCATGGCGGCGGAGGTTTTCCGGCGGGATGTCTTGCGTGATATCGGCATCGATTTCCGGGATGTAGCGCCGAATCTGGCGCGTCCCTTCCGTGGAGGTTTGGTGGACGATTTCAGTTCCGAGGAGTTGGCGCTGAGTGCCTTCGGGGTAGAACAGCTCGGCAAAGGTGTCTATCAGGACGCGGGCATCCCGGATTTCGTTGACCTCTACCAGATAAATCAGGGTCTCCACGGCTTCCCGCTGCCCGAAGTAATAGCGGAACGCGCTTCCGTCGACGAGATGGTCTTCGTCAAACCAATAAGTGAAAAGCCGTTCCGTCACGGAAGAAGCGCCCGGATAGCCCGCGGCACGCCACTCCTGGACTGCCTTTCGGAGCTTGTTGATGAGCAACAGCTTGCTGGGCCGCCGACCATCAACGATTTCATACTCGTCCTTTATTCCGGCCTTCTTTCGCAGGTAGGACCTCGGCGGCAGGTGCGCCTGCCGGTCCGGGATTTCGGGGAGGTCTTTGTCGTAGGAAATGACGGCCTTAGCCATGCTCTGGCCTTGATGGAACACCAACCACCGACCCAAACTGGTCAAAGTGATGATCAAAGGCGAAGGCTTGCGCTATACCCAGACGCTCCATCACCACTTTGCTGGTGCAATCCGTAAAGCTCCACTCCTTGTCGCGATATTGCCGAAAGGCTTGCCAAGCGTTTTCAAAGTCCTCGGGAGTGACATACTCCAGTCTGGCAACTCCTTGCTCCAGGACGGACTCGCCTGCCGCAACAGCAACCGGAGTGCTTTCCCTTAACTTTAGGAGCGTCAGGAGTTCGTCGAGAATGTAATCGGTTGTCACCAAAGGTTGACGGTTCGTTTTCATCCAGCGCACAGCCGCCGGGTGGTCCGTGTCTCTGCGGACAAAATAGGCGAACCATGCGCCAGTATCGACGAAAACAGCCATTATCTTGCTCCGTAGAGGTACCGGTCGTGATCCCGGTTAGTTACTGAAGCGCCCGATTCCGCGGATAAGGCAGCCACTCCGTTGAGGATACGAACAATCCGAGCGTGCTCCTTCTTGGAGAGTTTGTCTTGCGCCCGGCTTCCCTTTCTGGGGTGACGTCGCTGACTTAGGAATTCGCCAAAGGCGACGACGGCATGCACATCCTCAGAAGACAACTGCGCAAGCACCTCGTGAAGCCGTTGTTCAAGTCCATTTTTCATAGCTGACTCCTTAATGGGTTACCTGACCTCCAACTCGAACACCTGGGACGTGTCGTTGCCGAAGATGTCGATGACCTTGACCATGACATTATACCTTCCCGGCTTCCCTGCCTGCCGCGCGCTGCTTGGCGCAGGCAGGTCGTAGGCGTGCGCGTCGGACTTGAGCGCCAGGGCTCGGTCCTTTCGTGTGCGGTAGGTCACCCAGCCCTGCATGAAGGTGTCGTTCTGGAAATCCCAGTCCACGGCCCAATAGTCAATGTAATCCGACCACTTCTTGATTTTGCTGCGGACCTCATCCGGGATCAAATCCGCATAGGGGAAGGCGAAGTCCTTGAGGGCGACCGTGACCTTCCGTCCCTTCTCCACCTTGATTTCCACTTCCAGGTGGGCGACCTCGAAGAAGCGGATATCGCCCTTGTCCACCGCCTGCTGCTCCATGACTTCCCGCGGGATGTTGAGGAGCAGGAGCTTGACCCCGCGGCGTTTGGCGTCCTGGACCATCAGGTTGGCCAGGCCCATCTCCCATTCCCAGGCGAGGACGTGAAGCTCGGACTGCTTGACGGCGAGGCATTCCTCGATGCAGGCGTTGATTTCGTCAATGGTAACGGGCGCGTCCACCGCGCCGACGTGGACCACGGCTTTGCCTTTCTTGCCGTGGAGGTGCTGCATTCCGGCGAGAGGCTCGGCCCCGTAGAGTTTGAGGATGAAGGCGATGTATTGGAAGATGGCGACTTGCTGGTCGTCCTTCTTCTTGCCCGCGAAGGTGATCCCTTGCCAGTATTTGCGCTCGTACTTGCCGAGGTTGAGGACCTCGAACGGCTTGCAGCCTTCGAGTTCGAGAAGCCGCTTTCGGCTGACGTGGATGGCCCAACGGGAAAGGTCGCAGCCAATCCAGCGACGGCCGAGCTTCTCGGCGACGGCCACCGTGGTGCCACTGCCGCAGAAGAAGTCCGCGACGAGGTCGCCGGGGTTGGAGGCCAACTGCAAGACTTCCTCAAGGAATCGCTCGTTCTTTTCGGTCGGATACCCCTGCGATGCGCTGTAAATGGGGATACCTGCCCAGACAGTGTCGGCGATCCTTGTCTCGGCAGGAGCCCGCCAATACTGCGGCTTGCCATCTTTCGGATCTGGGCGGATGAACTCGAGCTTGCAGCCAGTGTCCCGCCAGTATTCTGCCAAGGTCCTTCCGCCGCCTTCTTTCAGATATCGCTCGTAGTTCGCGACGGCCTTTTCTGCACGTTCCTGCGACCACACCCACTGACCGGAAGTAGGCGTCACTCCAAGTAGTGGGTATCGCATCGTCGGGCGATCAGCTGTGCTCCATGCGTGATGCCAATGACCCTCCGGATTGCCCGCATCGTGCTTCTCGACCCAATACGGGCGGAAACGAGTGGCTGGAGACTTTGAACTCCAAAACAGAGCATCATGTCTGATCTGTAGCCGTGACACTTGCTCGAACTGCTGCTGGAGATTCTTTATAGCTCTTCCAGGCAGAACAATCTCGTTTCGGAAATTGTCGGCACCGAATACGTCCTCGATAACCGATCGAACTAAGTGGCTGACCTCCGCTCCGATGTGAACAAAGATGCTCGCGTCTTCAGATAGCAATTCTCGCATCAGCGCCAGGCGCATCTGGAGCATCTCAATGAACGATGCTGTGCCACTACCCCAGGTGTCTCGGTAGGCCTTTTCCTCGATTACGGATTGCTCTTTGAAGACCTGTTGGCCAGTCTCCCCAATCGGGGCGGTGAACGAAAAATCCGCCCCGGTGGCGAACGGCGGGTCGATGTAGATGAGGTCGATTTTCCCGGCGAACTTCTCCAGCAGGGACCCCATGACCAGGAGGTTGTCGCCCCAGATCAGCTTGTTGCGCCAGCCCTCCTCGAACGTGTCGCCCTCCTTGCCCGCGTAGATGTCGAAAAGGGTGGGCTGCTTCGGGCCTTTCTTCGCCTCTCGTGTGGCCCGGCTTTCGTTGATGGTCTCGATGACCTGGAAGGGCAGATTGACCCGCGGCGTCTCCCGCCGGTTCCCATCCCCGCCATACTTCCCCGGCCACACCAGTTCCGTCTTCGTGATCTCGATCTTGGCCATTCAGACCTCCCAGAATGTTTCAGACCTATTCCGCCCCTTCAGCACACCCATGCCGTTGGCCTGGGCTATCGTAGTACGCCCCGTTGGGGCTTGGCGGTCTGTGTTCATCCTTACTCTTGGGCTGCATTTGGTTCGCAGCCCCAACGGGGCGAACTAGGATAGCCCGGGGCGGAGCAAAGCGCAGCCCTGGGAAAAGAATTCCAAGTCGATGCGCAGCCCTGAAAGGGCGTACTAGCGCCTCAATCCCACACATATCTCTCATCCCATTTGATTCCATTGGCGGCCAGAAACTCCCGATATTCTTCCTGAAACGTCTTCTTCTTATGGTGGTCTTCCTGTTGAACGATATACCTCTTGACCGCCTCAACCTTGGACTGGCTGACAGAAAATGCGCCGTACCCTGCCTGCCAATGAAAATCACGGTAAGCTTCACCCTTGGTTTTGATCCATTTTGAGGAGGACGTCTTGATCTCCTCGATAACCTGGGCCATCGAATGGGTGCGGGACAGATTACACAGGATATGGATATGGTCTTCGACGCAATTGATGTTCACCGCAGGGGAGTTCATCGTTTTGAGAAACCTAGTACGCCCCGTTGGGGCTTGGGGGTATTCGTTCGACCCCTTAACCCAGGCCGTTGGCCTGGGCTATCGTAGTTCGCCCCGTTGGGGCTTGATGGAACAACCAAACACAGACTTCCTGTTGCTTTGCTGAATTTCCCAGACGGTGTCTGGCAAATCTCAGCCGGTGATTTCCGGCTCATAGCTCCGTCTCCTTCAGCTCGATGATGCCCTCATGGTAGCAGTAGCGGCGGAGGTCACACTCCTTGCAGACCTTGGCTTCCGGAGGCTTCTTGACGACGAACTCCTCTTTCAAAATCCTGGCAGTCACCAGATCGAAATAGGCCCCGGCAGTTTCCACCAGCTCGGGCCGGTACTCGAAGACCATCAGGGCGTCTTCCTGGTGGGGTTCGCCCGTCCAGTAGAGGAGAAGGCGGTCGGGCCGCTTGCCGTAACGCTGCTCCAGGATGTGGGCGTAAATGCAAAGCTGAAGGTAGTAGCCTTGCAGGCGTTCATCGTCCTCAGCCGGCCGCGCCTGCGATTTGAAGTCCAGAAGCTCCAGCTTGTTGTCCCCGCCCAGGAGCAGGTCGATTTTGCCGATGAGGATGTAATCGTCCTTCTCCAGGGAGACGTCCACCTCCGTTTCAATCACCCGCTTCATGTCCTCACGGTTCTGGCGGAAGTAGTTGATGACCTGGTTGAAGGCTTCCTCCCGCTGCTTGGGGCCGATGGGGCGCAGGCTGCGGTTCAACAGGTGGCGGAAGTTGAAGTCGAACATCTCCCGGACCCGGTTTTCGTCCAGCATGTCGCCTTTGCCGTCGAGGACCTGGCGGTGGATGTCCTCGATGGTCTGATGGACCAAAGCGCCGAAGAAGAATTCCGCGGACCTGGCGGGGACGAAATCGTAATGGCGGAAGAACTGGTATTGGCGGGGACAGGTCTCGTAAACCTTCAGGTCGCTCGTGAAGCTGAAGGTCTTTTTCAGGGCCATCCGCTGCCGGAGGCGGAAGAACAGGGATTTCAGGAGGTCTTGCTGGACGTAAGGCCACTGTGGAAGCCCCTGCCAGACCGGGTTGAAGTGGGGCTTGGGCGGCTCGGTGGTCGTCAACACGAGCATTTTTTCGGCCCGTGAGAAGGCGACGTAGTGAAGCCTCATGCGGTCGAAGCCGGTGATGCGGTCTTCCGGCTCGAAAGGCGGCCGGGGATAGAAAGGGCCGAGGGTGCGGTCCACGTCCTTGGGCGAACCGAGCTGCACGGCCAGCGAGCCAACGATGACCACGGGGAACTCCAGCCCTTTGGCCTGGTGGATGGTCATGACCTGGACGTGTCCCTTCGGGAAAGGCTGGTCCGGGTCTTCGTATTCGTTGATGCCGCCTTCGTAAAGGAGGCGCAGGAAGCTGTGGAAGAAGTGAAAGCGGAGCGGCTCGCGGTTGCGGGCCGTGATGACCGTGTAGTGGTAGTAGGCTTGGAAAACGTTCAGGAGTTGGGAGAAGATCGCGAGGTTGCGGGCATGGTTTTCGTTCTTGACGAGCGCGGCGAAGGGTTCCCGGGCGAAGAACTGGTAGAAGTAGTCCGCGAGGCGGCGGTCAAGGGTTTCGCCGGGGCGGAGTGCGGCAATCTCGGCGGTGAAGCTCTGAAGGCACTGGGCCAGGGGATGAGGCTGAGCGGCCCGTCGGCCAAGGTCGGTAATGCAGCCATCCACGTACCCGGCGAGTTCCTGGAGGCTTGGCCCAGAGATGCTTCCCCGGCCCGCTCCGTAATAGCCCAGAAGCACGGCGAAGCATCCGACCATGAGCCGCACCTCGTCGTTTTCGAAGTAGGCTCTTGCGCGGGGACAGAAGGCCGGGATGCCGCGGTCGGAGAGCGCCTTGAGATAGGGTTCGCAGTGGTCGAGGCGGACGCTGTGGAGAAGCAGGGCCACCTGGCTGACATCTTCGATGACTCGATTTTCCTTGAGGAAGGCGACCAGTTCGGCCAGTCGGCGCGCCTCGTCCTTTGGATTCCCGCCCCATACGGCGAAGATGGCGGGGTAATGGGGGAAGGCGCCGGCGGGGTCCGGCACAATAGTCTTCGGGTATCGGAAAGAGGGTCCGCCGCTGGGGTTGTTCCAGTCCCACGAGGCCATGAACTTGTTGTATGCGTTGACGATGTTTTCGTGGGAGCGGTAGTTGATGGAGAGGGTGACGGTCCGGCAGTCTTTGAAGTGGCGAGGGAATTCGAGGATGTTGCGGACCGTGGCCCCGCGGAATCGGTAGAGCGACTGGTCTTCGTCGCCGACGACGCAGAGGTTTCCGTGCGTTGCCGCGAGGCGAAGCAGGAGCCTTTCCTGGATGGTGTTCGTGTCTTGGTATTCGTCCACCATGACGTAGCGCACCCGGCCCGTGACGGTCGGGCCGACCTCCGAGTCTTCCAGGAGTTGGAGGAAAAGCTTCTGCTGGTGGGCGAAGTCGACGTGGTTGGTCTCGAACAGCCTGGCCGTGTAGGCCTGGTAGGCCGCGCCAATGGCTTGGAGAAAGGGGTCGGTGGACTGCACGAGTTGGGCGGGGTCCACCATTTCTTCCGTGATTTTGTTGAAGTAGTCCCGTGCGCCTTCGATAGCGGTCCAAAGGGTGCTCCAGCGGCTGAGGTATTTGCCGTTCATCTCCGATCCCAAAATGGCTTCGAAGTGGTCGAACAGGAACAAAAGCTGGGTGAGGTCGTCGAGGACTTCGTAGCTGGCGCCGAGGGGTGTCCGGTGGCGATAACGCAGGACGAAGTCGTTGCAGAGGCCGTGGATGGTTCCGATGAGCAGCTCGGAGAGGTCGCCTTTGTAGCCAAGCTTTTTCGCGGCGAGAGAAAGGCGGTCACGAAGTTCGAAAGCGGCCTTTTCAGTGAAGGTGCAGAGGAGAATCTCCTTGGGCTGGGCAAGCCCCTGTAGAAGAAGGTTGAGCGTCCGCACGACGAGGACAAGAGTCTTTCCCGACCCCGGCCCGGCAATGACGAGAAGGGGGCCTTCGGTGTGTCCCACCGCCTCATTTTGAGCGTCATTAAGCTCAGGGAATTCTCTAAGAATGGCTTCGGCCATGGCCATCAGAGAAGGCCCTCCTTCTTGAAGCTGAAGACTTCATCGGCCGAGACGATGAGATGATCGACCACCTTGATTTGAAGGGTGGTCGCGGCCAAGACCAGCGCCTTGGTGAGAGTTTTGTCATGTTCGGAAGGTTGGACGCTGCCATTGGGGTGGTTATGGGCAAAGACGACGGACGCCGCCCCTCGTTTCATCGCGGCCTCCATGACCCGGCGAGGATAAACGGCAGCGCGGTCCACTGTTCCCTCCTCAAGCCTTTCCACGCCCTCACGAAGAAGTTTGTAGCCGGAATCGAGATAAGCCACCTCGAAGACTTCATGTTGAAGCCCACCGAGCCGGCTGCGCCAAAAGCTATGGAGGGCTTCAGGAGACGCCAGAGTCGTTTCCTGCTCGGCCTTTTGCTGCAGGTACAGGGTGGCTGCTTCCCGGATGATCCGAAGGGCGACAGGAGTCACTTTCCCGATTCCCTTGACTTCCTGAAGCTCCGAAAAGGGTGCGTCGAGAATGCCTCGCAAGCTTCCGAACCGTTTCAGAAACTCTTTGGCAGGCTCTTTGACGTCTTTCTGCGGAATCGCCAGCGTCAGCAGAAGCTCCACAACCTCATGCTCGGCGAACCCGGAAAGCCCGCTCTTCAGAAACCGTTCTCGTAGGCGCTGTCGGTGCCCGAGATAATGGGGCCGCTCCTCTCTCATAACAGGTCATCGCTCCTCGGGACGCGCCCCTACTTTCGAGAATACTTTGGCATAAGCCAAGGTTAAGTCTCCAGTGCGGAAGGGCACTTGCACTTCCGCACTGAAGAACTAGGCCTGGGGGTGCCCTACCTCAAGTTCGCTGTCTGAGAAACCCTTGTTGGAAAGGTAGCGTCGGATGCGGTCGAGAAATTCCTGACTTCTCTGGCATTCCTTCTCGGCCTCTTCCTTTGAGAAAGAGACCTTCGCGTCGTAATCGGCCGCCAGACGGTCATCGAGACCTTCGGCCAGATAGGCGGACCATTCCCTCTCTATCTCGCCCGTGCGAACCAGATGGAGGCCAAAGAGTCGTCTGACTGCCGCGTGAGAGTCGGCCGCCACATCTTGGACACAAAGGGCAGCTTTTGCTCCATGGAGAATGGCGTAATAGCAGCGTGAAACCGCATCCACGTAGAGTCCTTCGCCGGCAAGAATTTGCGCCGCCCGGAGCGCCTGGCAGCCCCGGATCCACTCCGCTAAGGTTAGAATCCGGTTCATAAGACCTCCACGGCATCCCTCTCGACCGCGTTCCAGAATGGCGAACCTATGTCCTTTCGATCTTCCCATTCCTCCTCGGTATAGGCCAGAATGGACGGCACCGCCTCGGATGTGGCAGCTAGCAAATAACCGATGTTTCGCAGTTCCCGCTTGAGCGAAGCCGCTTGGTTCTTCAAGACCAGGAGCACGTCCAGATCGCTGTCCGGATGGCTTGTTCCTCGCGCCTTCGAGCCATAGATGACCATTCGCCCCACCGCCTCGCGATGCTGCTCCTTAAGCGCTTTACGATAAGCCTCCAGCCATGCCTGTTCATCCGGTGTGAGCTTCATCACTACCTGACCTCCACCTCGAACACCTGGACGGGTCGTTGCCGAAGATGTCGATCACCTTGACCATGACATTATACCTGGTACCCAGCGATGAATCGTTGGGCTATCTCAACCACCCCTTCGGGACAGGAAACCGGTCTGTCCCCGTTCCCAGCGATGAATCGCTGGGCTTTGCTCGTTCGTTCCTACGGGACTCCGAAAACGTCATCCACCCACCGGCCCCGGCTTGCACCCCGTGGGAGCTTGTGGTATCCATAATGCCGAAGCGAATCGCTTCCGTCCTCGGCCAAACGTCTCCGCCGGTGGTCCTGTCGGCGCCCGGAGAAGTGACCCACTCACGTAGCCCCAAGCGGCTGCGAGGGTCGAGGACGTGCAGCCCAGCGCCACGTCAACAGCCCATCATGGAAAACGAAGGTCCCATCCTCATCGGCATTGCCGGACTCATCGAGGGCGAGCAGTATCCCCTCCAGTACGGCCAGTCCGTCGTCATCGGCCGCAGCCGGAGCTGCGACATTTCGCTCCGGAAATGTGCTCGGTGGCAGGAGCTTCCACCCGAGGAGCGGAATGAAGAGAAGGATTTCAAGACGGTGTCGCGGAAACACGTCCGGATCACCTTTTACAACGCCAACAGCATCGAGATCGAGGACCTCAGCTCGAACGGAACGTTCGTGGACGGGCAGAGGGTGGACCGCGTCCTGATCTCGGACATCAAGGAGCGGGATCACGAGATTCAGCTCGGGACGCAGGAGCGTTTCCGACTTTCCTGGCGCAAGCCGGCATGAACAGCCGTTGAGCCGCCACGTCGGCATGGACAGGCCTTCGCATCAGAGACTCTCAAGTCTGTGCCGCTCCGGCGGGGCTGCGGACGGCCTCGACGGCTTCTTTCTGCGTCGCCGGAGTCGATTCGGGTACGGATGACCCCGCTTCCGCCGTTTCCCTGGTCCGCTCGGACGAATCCGGCGCCGCGGGGTCCTTCTCACCCGCCTCCATCACCTCCGCCTGGGGCAGGTCCTTCAGGGATTTCAGCAGGAAACGCTCGAGGAAGCGCCGCGTCGTCCCGTAAAGCGTCGGCCGGCCCAACGTATCCGCTCGGCCCACGATCTTCACCAGCCCGCGGTCCATCAGGCTGCGGAGCAGCGGGCCCGCCTGCACCCCGCGGATGGCCTCGATCTCCGCCCGCAGCACCGGCTGCTTGTAGGCGATGACGGCCAGGGTCTCGAGAGCCGCCTGCGACAGTTTGGCCTCGGCATAGGAATGATGCAGGTCCCGGATGTGCTCCGAGTACTCCTGGCGGGAAAGCACCTGGTAGCCGCCGGCGACTTCGACGAGGGCGAAGCCGCGGCCGCTCTCCTCGTACTGCTTCTGGATTTCTCGGACGGAATCCCGGATACGCCGGACGTCGCATCCGCGGACCAGACTCGCGAGCTTCTGGGCGCTCAGGGGCTCCGGGGTGGCAAAGAGCAAGGCTTCGATGATGGGCTGAGGATTCTTTTCCGACACGCTGACCTCCAAGAGAGAAAGGGACCGGGTAATCTTCGAGCTTGTAAGTGCGGCCGCACTTGCAAAAGCGAATCACTCCGACTCAGGACCGCGTGAGGCGGCCCATCTGCCGGGCTGCCTGGCGCAAACGGTGCTCGTTTTCGACCAGGGCCAGCCGCAGGTAGCCTTCGCCCGGCTCGCCGAAGGCGCGACCCGGCGCAACAGCGACCTGCGCCTCCTGCATGAGCTTGACGCTGAAGGGGACGGAACCCATGGAGCGGAAGGGCTCCGGGATGGGGGCCCAGACAAACATGGTCGCCCGCGGTGGGTCGATCGTCCAGCCGTATCGATTGAGCACTCCGCAGAACACGTCCCGCCGTTTCTGGTAAATCCGGGCCTGTTCCTCTGCGAATTCGTCACACGTTCGCAAGCAGATGATCGAGGCGATCTGGACGGGCTGGAAGATGCCATAGTCGTAATAGGACTTGATTTTGCCGAGGGCGCGGACGATCTCCGCGTTCCCACAGCAGAAGCCGATGCGCCATCCGGCCATGTTGAAGGCCTTGGACATGGTGGAGAACTCGACGCCGACCTCCTTCGCTCCGGCCGCCTGCAAGAAGCTCGGGGCCCGGTATCCATCAAAGGTCGTCTCCCCGTAGGCGAAATCTTGTATCACGAGGAGGTGAAATCGCCGGGCGATCTGCACGATCTCCTCGTAGAAGGCCAGCTCGACCGTGACCGTGGTCGGGTTATGCGGGTAATTGAGGATGAGCAGCTTGGGCCTCGGGAAGACGTTTTCGCAGACGTTGACGAGGTTGCGGAGAAAGTTTTCCTGGTCGAGGACAGGGATGCTGATGACGTGGCCGCTGGCAATGGTGACCGCGTAAATGTGCACGGGAAAGGCCGGCGCGGGCACGATGGCGAGGTCGCCGGGCCCGACGAGGGCGAGGCAGAGGTGGGAGAAGCCCTCCTTCGATCCAATGGTGGCGATGACCTCGCGCATTGGGTCCAGCTCGACGCCCCACTTCTGAGCGTAGTGCTTGGCGACCTCTCGGCGAAGGCTGTCCACGCCCGCGGCGACGGAGTAACGGTGGTTGCGGGGGTCCTGCACCGCCTCGCAGAGCTTGTCCACCACCACCTTGGGCGTCGGGTCCGTCGGATTCCCCATCCCCAGGTCGATGATGTCCACCTTGTCGCGCCGGAGCTGCTGCTTGAGCGCGTTCAGCTTGCCGAAGAGATAAGGCGGGAGACTGAGCAAACGGCTGGAGACCGGGATCGTCCAGATTTCGGGCTCATCGAGGCGAATATTGAGATTTTTTGCTGCGGAGGACGCAGCCGGAGTGGAGGACATGGACTGGCCGCGGGGGGGCGCTATACGGAGACCGGAGCGATCAGAGGGCGGGCCGCCAGGGAGAGAGATGGAACGACAAATGGTATAGCAGAATGGGCGTAAGACGTCAACAGGTGGAACTCCTACGGCGCAATCACGCCTTCCTAGCCCTGCTCGATGATTTCAAACAAGACGAGACGATTCCCCTCGAGCAAGTCGAGAAACAGTTTCGGTAGGAGCGGCCGGCGTGACAGGGTGGCACACCCGGTCATGGGGACAAGCGAAGCGCTGGAGCGGGCCCACCTGGGAAAGACCGGTGGCGGCCCCGGTCAGAGGGACAAGCGTCGATGGCACGGGTTCGGCTGTTCCTTGTGCAGTGGCGCCCCCGGTCAGGGGGACAAGCGGCCGCATTCACGCCACCAGGCAACGGTCCGGCGGGCGCCCTCCCGGAGGGGGACCTTCGGCTCGTATCCGAGGATCGACCGGGCCTTGCTGATGTTGGCCACGTAGTGGGTGACTTCGCCGGGCCGGCTGGGCTCGAGTCGCAGGTTCAGCGGCTTGGATAGCTCCTCGGCAATCCAGTGGGCGAGCTGGACAAGGGAAGAGCCTTCCCCGTAGGCCAGATTAAACGTCTGGTTCTTCACCCGGCCCGAGAGCAGGCCCCGGATGCCCAGGATGATGCCGTCCACGCAATCATCCACATAGGTAAAATCGAGCACCTTCTGCTCGCCGAAAACGACGACTTCCTCGCCACGAGCAATGCGGTCGATGAACAGGGGCACCACCCGTTCCATCCGTTCGAGGTCGTTGTCGTACCGACCGTAGACGTTGCTGAAGCGGAAAGTGAGATAATTGAGACCGTAACAGCGTGCATAGGAATAGGTCAGGGCCTCGCCGGAAATCTTGCTGGCGGAATAGGGGCTTTCAGCGATCACGAAGTCGGCATCGGACTCTCCGGTGATGATGCGATGAATGTCGCCGTAGACTTCCCGGGAGCTGCCGAAGATGAACGGGATGCCGGCCCGGCGGCTCAGTTCGAGCGCGTGATAAGTCATGACGATGTTCTCGAGGGCGCGCTCGGGCCGCTGGACGAGCTCGAAAACCTTGGCATGCGCCGCAAGATGCACGACCAGATCGAGGCCGCCCAGCCTGCCGCCGCCCAGGGCGTCCACCTGCGCCCGGTCCGTCAAGTCCGTCACCACCGTCGGCAGCTCGCCCGTCCAGGGGTTCGGACGGCGGTCCACGCCCATCACCTGGAAACCCAGCCGGCGCAGGCCGAAGAAGAGATTCGTGCCGATCTGGCCGCTCGAACCGGTAATCAGGATGGTGGGCATGGGGAAGGGGTCTACGGGTTTCCGGCGCCTCAGTCTTGCGTGCTTCCTGCCGTCTCAGGGGGCGAACCGCCGGATGACGAGGGCGGAGCTTTTCGAGCCGAAGCCGAGGCAGTTGGCCAAGGCGGCATCGACGCGGGCACGGCGTGCGACATTAGGAACATAATCGAGGTCGCACTCGGGGTCAAAGACCTCGTAGTTGGTGGTGGGGGGCAAGAGGCCGGACTGGATGGCGAGGATAGCGGCGACGGCGCCGGCGGCCCCGCTGGCGCCTTGAGGGTGTCCGATCATGGACTTGAGGGAGCTCATGGGAATCTGGTAGGCCCGGCGGCCGAAGCAGAGCTTGGCCGCCTGCGTCTCGACTCGGTCATTGAGCACCGTGGAGGTGCCATGTAGGTTGAGGTAGCTGATCTCGTCCTTGGCCAGGCCCGAGTCCTCAATGGCCAACTGCATCGCCCGGGCCGGCTCGCGGCCGCTCTCGGCCAGGCGCACGCGGTGGAAGGCCTCGCAGGCCGAGCCGTAGCCGGCGATCTCGGCCAGGATCGGGGCTCCCCGGGCCTGGGCGCGCTCCAGAGTCTCCAAAACGAGCATCCAGGCCCCTTCGCCGAGCACAAATCCATCTCGCTGGCGGTCGAAAGGCCTCGAAGCCCTGGCCGGATTCTCGTTCCAGGCGGTCGAGAGAATCTTCATCATGCAGAACCCGGCGAGGATTCCGGGCGTGACCGTGGCGTCGACCCCGCCGGAGAGTGCGGCCTGTATCCGGCCGTATCGGAGCTGGAGAAAAGCGTAGCCGATCGCATCGGTCGAGCTTGTGCATCCCGTGCTGAGAACGTGGCTTGGGCCATGGAGTCGGAAGGCGGTGGACAGCTCGCTGGAGAGAGAGCCGATGGTCGAGCTGGGGATGTTGTAGAGGCTGACCAGCCGGAGGGAGTCGTGAAAGTAATTCTGGTACTGGCGCTCGGTGAACTCGATGCAGCCTCCGCCGCTACCGAGCACGACCCCGAAGTTGCGGCGGGCCCCCTCGTCGAGGGCGGCAGGGTCGAGGCCAGCGTTTTTCAAGGCCTCCCGGCCGGCCGCGATGGCCATGGGCACGGCCCGAGACACGTTCCGGAGGTCCCGCGGGGGCAGCCAGGCCTCGGGCGTGAATTCGCGCACCTGCCCCGCCAAGCGACAGGCCAGGCCACAAGTCTCGAAACCCTCGATGGTCCGAATGCCGCTCCGTCCGGTAACCGTGGCCTTCCAGAAGGCATCGACGCCTTCGCCGTTGGGCGAGAGCGCGCCCAGGCCCGTGACCACCACACGCGACAGGGAAACGTATCGACTCCGCATGTGTTCGAGCTCCAGGCGAAGTCAGCGGCATTTTCGCTGGCATCCGCCGGGATGCCGCGGAGCAGGAGTGCCACGGAAATGAAATGCGGGTGCACTCCCGCACGCGTGTACTAGCCGTCTACAAGGTTCAATACCGCGACCCATGAAACAAGTTTCCCCAACCGCTGGGGAAGGGCTGTGTCCCTTTAGAAACTGTGGCATTGCGAGGCAAAGCCTTTTGGCGAAGCCTTGCACCTCAGCGAAGCGCATGGTGCATGGCGAAGCCTTGCCGTATCCTGTTTCGATCGCGGCCGCTCGAGCCTCACGGATCGGTTTGAGGCAACGCTTCGCTAACGGAAGGCGACGCCGCAGAAGGTCACGGCCTGCAAGCCCGACGGGTCCGGGGCCTGGGCATACTTCAAAAGCTCCACCTCTCTGGCGTCCGTCACGCTCAACAGCGTATAAATCGAGGCGAGGCCGCAGACGCGGCGGCGGTCGTTGTCCTTCTGCACCTGCCGGAAAAATTCATCGGCCTGGAGGGACCGGACGACCTCTATCATCTCGAGGTCCTCGCGCTGCACCCATTCGAGGAAATTCTCGGTCACCTGATCCTCGTCCCCGAAACGGGGGCCCACGTGGCTCAAGTCGGCGCTGGCGAGGACGCAGACGCGGAGGGGGCTCTCGGCGATCGTTTCCCGGAGGGCCTGGAGAAACCGGCGTACCTCTGGGATTTCAGAGGGCACCTTCCCCTCCGACATGGCTTCATGGAATCCACCGCAGAGGATGGGGACGATTTTCGGGCAGGGCCGCGGCTCGTAAGTGAGCTGAAGGAACACGAGTTGAAGCTCGATGGAATGTTCCCCTTTGTGGATGAATTCTTCCTCGCAGAGGTCGGCCCCCAGCCGCGCCTCCAGCCGGTTGATGAAATCCTGGTCCGTCTCGACGATGCCCAGGGGCGTCTCGAAATTCTTCCGGGTGAAAACGTAGTGGCCGCGGGGCCCGGCGTGGCCCGTGCCCAGGATCAGGAAGACGTCGATGGGCGGCGCTTCCGACACCTTCTTGTAGACGTGGGCATAACAGGGCCCGCCGCGTTGATAATCAATATGCGGGGCAATCAAGGCCTTCAGCGGCTTCCCGGCCGACGGCCCGTCCGAGAGTCCGGGGCCTTCCTCCGTCTTGAAATAGGCCTGGATTTCTTTCCGAAGCTCCTGGGGGTCCTCCGAGTAAGCCCCTCCCGCGCAGCAGGGACGGCGGACCGGCGCGTCGCGGAACTCCTGGACGAGCTGGCGGCAATGGGCTTCGAATCGCTCATTCTCCAGGAACAGATGCTCATCAAGGGTCTGGACCAGCCCCTCGATGGCCTCGCTGGGGATCATCACCTGGAAACGCTTCAGAATCTCCGCCTGGATGTCTCTGACCGAATTCTCCCCGTCCAGCATCGCCACGATCAGGAAAGCCTCCGGGCTGACCGCAAGGATCCGGTCCGTCAGATGGCGCGGGTCCCGGATGACGATCCGCCGCTGCCCGCGGTCATCGACCGGAAAGGCTTCAATGGGCCGCAGTTTCGGCTGGCTCATGGGACATCCGGTTCGGGGGAGCCTTCGTGACACCGGAAAAGTAGCACCCGGGCCGCGCAAAGTCAATCCGGCCACCCCGCTCCAGCACGGACTCAGGCGGCGCCGGAAGCGCCCCGGCCCAGCTCCACGGCCCGGCCGGTCTCGATGGAGGCGTAGGCCGCCTCGGCGATCTCCACCGCGGCGCGGCCATCCTCGCCGCTCACCGGGGCCGGCGTGTCCCCGCGGACCGCCTCGATCCACTCGGTCAGTTCCGCCTGGACCGCGTCGATTCCCTTCAGGTCCGAGGCGGGGATGAAGCGGTTTTCGCCCTCCCAGCGCTTGTGCTGAACGCCCGCGGCCTCGCCCCAGAAAGAAGGGATCAGGAGGCTGCCCTCATGGCCGTCGACGCGGCATCCGTAACCGCCCAGTGCGGAGACCTGGCTGGAATGGAGAAAGCCCATCGCACCGGACTGGAACTTCAAGGTGAGGAGGGCAAGGTCGGGGAAATCGGCCCGCTTCTCGAGGAAATTGCCTCCCGCGGCGTAGACGGAGCGGACGTCCCCGAAGACGAAGCGCATGAAATCGATCTCGTGCGCGTTGACCTCCATGAGGGTGCCGCCGGACATCTCCCGGCTGAGCCGCCAGGACTTGGCCCAGATGCCGCCCCAAGGCCCGCCCAGGCGGTAGACGTGAAGGAGGAGCGGCCGCCCGATGGCCCCCTCGGCGACGAGGTCCCGGACTTTGCGGTGCACGGGATGGTAACGGCAGACGTGTCCGACCATGAGCTTCACCCGGGCCCGTTTGGCCGCCCGCAGGATCGCATCGGCGTCCGGGAGGCAGGCGGCGAGGGGTTTTTCGATGAACAGGTGCTTTCCGGCGCGGGCTGCCGCGACGGCGACCTCGCGGTGCTTGAAGGGCGGCGGCGCCCCGATAACGGCGTGAAGGCCCCTCCGGCGCAGGACGCGCCCCAGGTCCGTCACGGCCGGCACCCCCAGCTCCTGGCCCAATTTCTCCGCCGCCTGCCGGTCCGGGTCGGACACGACGACCAATCTCGCGCCCTCGACACGAGTGAGAGCCTTGGCCAGGCCGCATCCCATCACCCCGCATCCAATCAGACCCACTTGAACGGTTTTCATGCCGCCCCCTTCACTTCCGAAAGGGAAAGCGCCAGCAGCGTGATGTCGTCATGCTGCTCCGCCCCCGAAACAAACGCATCGATGTCTCTCACCAGCGCCTGGAGGTAGCCATTGCGCGTCTCGTGCGCGATTCGGACGACGTCTTCCCGCAGCCGGTCCAGCCCGAACATGGAATTCGCCTTGTTCTTCGCCTCGACGACGCCGTCCGTGTAGAGCAGCAACGTGTCCCCCGGCTGCATGCAGAACTCCCGGTCCTCGAGGAACGGCTTGACATCCTCGACGGCGCCGAGCGCAATGCCGCCGCATTCGATGTACTGGCAGTCGCCCTTCCCCCGAGCAAAAAGGAGCGGATGCTCGTGGCCCGCATTACAGTAGCTCAAGGTCCGCCGTGCCTTGTCCCAGATTCCATAGAACATGGAAACGAACATGCCCGCCTGGGTCTCCCGGACCAGCATGGCATTGAGCCGGGAGAGCACCTCGGAGGGCGGCGCGCCGGACGCGGCAACCAGGTGAAGAACGGTCTGAGACATGGCGGTCACGAGGGCGGCAGGCACGCCCTTGCCGGAGACATCGCCGATGACCAGGCCCCATCGGCCATCGCCGAGGTCCATGACGTCGTAGAAATCACCGCCGACCTCCTTGGCGGGCAGGCTGAGGGCTTCGACCTTGGCGTCCGGGATGTCGGGCAGTTTCCGGGGCAACAGGTCCTTTTGGATGCGGCGGGCCACTCCCATCTCGTAGTCCGCCAGCTCCCGTTCCTGAGAGAGCCGTTCCCGCAGGTGAGCCAGGTCCGCCACGTCTTCCGAGTTCGATCTCAAGGAGAGGCGGCGCACGGCCTCCATGAGCTGAGTCGCCTCGATGAGCAGGGCGGCGTGCTGGGCAAAGACGTGGAGCAGCCGCAAATCCCGGCCCGTGAAGTTGCCCTCCACCCTCGAAAAGGCCCCGATGATGCCGATGACCCTTCCTCGGAGCTGGAAGGGCGCGAGCATCATGCCCAGGAGATTCTGATCCGCAAGCTCCCGATAGCGGGGATGATTCTGGATGTTGTTGATCAGGATCGAGCTGCCTTGGTCGATGACCCGCTTGTACACCTCCCGGCCAAACGAGAGTCGATCCAGTCCGTCCACCAGCAGGATGTGGTCCGTCGTGTCGCTGAATATCTCCAGCGCACACACGTCCGCCTTGAGCACCTGGCGGGCCATCGTCGCCATGCGCTTCAGCAGCGGCATGAGATGTATCCGGTCCAGAAACTGAACCGAAAGCTCGCTCAAGGTCTCCAGCACCTGCGTCTCCGGAGCCGTGTCCGCCACGAGAAGCTCGAGCCGATTCGTCTTACGCTCCAGTTCCCGAAGCTCTCTTCGGAGGGAGCGGTGGTAGAAATCCAATCCAACCAGGACGGCGGCCAGTACGGCATTCCAGAGCAGGAAAAGGATGGCGGCCGCCTGTTCCTCGTCCAGGGCCGGGGCCAGGAGCTTGGCGAAAGACGCTTGAAGGTGGCCCGAACTGCCGAGAGATAGCGCTCCCGCGTTCGCCAGGACGAAGAGGAGGACCAGAGCCCCGCGGAAGTGTGAAAAGCGACCCGACATGATGCGCCCGATCCTTCGCCCGGCCGATCCGCCGGGCCTATCGCGCTGAATCGAAGAAGGTTGACGCCGACCTCATGATCCCATTCTCTCAAGACTTCCGGGGTCGCCGGCCGGGGAGGAATTTGACCAGCTCCAGCTTGTTTCCCTCGCCCTCGCTGTACTGATGAGTGATCTCGTCCACCAGGGCCTTCATGATGAAAATCCCGAGCCCGCCCAGCTTCCCCTGCTTCAGGTACTCGTGAATCTGCACGTCCCCATGGCTCAGCGGTGAGAAGGGCTTCGCCTTGTCCACTATCCGGATCAGAATCCGATCCGGCTCAAAATAGATGTAAATGTACAGGGGTGGATGATTCCGGTCGCTCCTGGCGACCCCGTACCCATGCACGATGACGTTCGAGCAGGCCTCGTCCGTGGCCATCTCGATCTTCGCCGCATCCTCCTCCGGGAATCCGAACTGGATGGCGCCGTGCAGGACCACATACCGGATCAGGTGCAGGCTGTCCGTCCGCGCGGGCACGCAGAGGGTGATGGAAGGAGGCAGCGGTGGAGTCGGAGCGGCATTCATGACGGAAAAACAGTAGCCTTCACGTGGAAACGGCCGTCAATCGCTCGGCCGCCGCCTGAACGTCGGACGTAATGGTCAGAATCTTCGAAAAACCCAGCACATCGAGAATCCGACAAATCTTGGCAGGCATATCTACCAGCACCATTTTCCCACCGGCCTGTCCCAGCAGCCGATCCGTGCTCAAAAACAGGCCTATCCCGGCACTGTTGATGTACTCCAGTCCTCGAAAACTGACGATCATTTTTCGGGGGTTCTCGGAAACAATCCGCGTCATCCTCTGCTCAAACTGGCTGATGGTGCTCGCATCCAGATAGCCGGAGATCGACAAGAACTTCACCTGACCGCAACCCAATTCCTTAACGTCTTCCAACATCGTCAACATGGGCAACCCACCGTCTTGACTTCCAAAATGTCGGACCGCCGACCCGTAGACTTTTTCTCCCCTCAGCCCCCTGCGACTGGCGGATGCCCCGAAGTCGCTCCACCCTGCGCAGATGCTGACCGATCCATAACAAGTTAAGCCAGTTCGTCGTGACCTGTCAAGCTTCCGGCTGATCGATCAGCGGTCGGCACGCCCCTGCCCGGAGGCGCACCGGTTGACTTTCCTCATTCCAGCCGCTAGTATCCCTGTTCAGAAATGCACCCGCATTTCCGGGCTCGAAGACGAGCATCCACAAGGTGACGGGCATGGAAGTGCACCCGCTTCTCCGCGCCCGTCACCTTGTGCCGGAAAGCCGGTCGGCAACGAGGATCGTTTTCCCCCGGCTGCGTTCCTGTCCTCTTATCCGAGGGAGAGTCCGGGTCATGGCCGTGAAGGTGAACATTCCGACGATGCTGCGCAATTACTCCAATGGGCAGCCTTCAGTGCTTGTTGAAGGGACCACCGTGGGCGAGGTCCTCCAGAACCTGGACCAATCCTGCGCTGGCATCAAGGAGAGATTACTGGACAAAGATGGCCGGGTCCGCCGGTTTATCAACATCTACGTGGACAGCGAGGACATCCGGTTGCTCCGCGACCTGGAAACCCCCGTGGCCAGCGCGAAGGAAATCCGGATCATGCCAGCGATCGCCGGCGGGCGGCCCGGATTCGCTTCCCCATGCGCCGTCCTTCGATCCCCATGATGCTCCGCATCACTCGTTCCGCCTTCGAGGTACTCGTCCGCCATGCGGAAAAGGCGTTCCCCGAGGAATGCTGCGGTTGCCTCTCCTCGCCCGAGGCGGAGGGGCCCGTCACGACGGCCCATCCTTGCACCAACATCCAGAATCGCCTGCATGAGGAGGACCCGAAGATGCACCCGCGGACGGCCCGGGACGCCTATCATCTGGACGAGAGGGAGCTTTTTCGCATCCAGCAGGAGCTGGACGACACGGGCCGCCACCTCCGCGGCATCTTTCATTCGCATCCGAATGAGGAATCGTACTTTTCCGCAGAGGATAAGCGCCGGGCGCTCTGCGATGACGAGCCTTTATGGCCGGACGCCCACTACCTCATCGCCTCCATCCGAGGCGGCCGTCTCGCCACCGCGAAATCCTTCACCTGGTCACCCGCACAGAAGGACTTCATTGAAGAGCCCATGGAGGTCCTTGCGGACGATGCGTAATATCTACGAAAAAATCCTTCAGTTCCTGCGGCAGGCGCAGAGGAGCGTGCTCTGCACGGTGATCGACACGCGGGGTTCCACCCCGCAGGGCGCCGGATGCAAGATGCTCGTGCTGCCCAACGCTCAGACGATCGGCACCATCGGCGGCGGCTGCGTCGAGGCCGAAGTGCGCCGGCGTGCCCTTCAGGTGCTCGAAAACCGACGAGCGGAAACCCTGCAGTTCGTGCTCGATCACGATTACGGCTGGGACGACGGCCTCATCTGCGGCGGCCGCATGGACGTCTTTGTGGAGGTCCTGGACTTGCCGGACGCGGCCTCCGTTTATGCCGGGTTGATCCGAGAAATGGATGAACGCCGGCGCGTCGTCCTCGGGACGAACCTCGATGCCCGGGAGGACTCCGCACCGGACCGGCACTTCCTCTGCCTGCTCGGAAGCGGCCAAGTCGTGGGGCCCGGGTCGCCGCCGGAGGCGGGGGCGGTGCTGGAAGCCGCCCAGGCCGCAGCCCGGGAAGGCCGGCCCGCCCTCTTCCCCACCCGATCCCCGGAGGGGCGGGAACAGAAGCGGCTCTTCCTCGAACCCGTCCTGCCCAAGCCGGTCCTGTTGATCGCCGGGGCGGGCCACGTGGGCCAGGCCCTCGCCCACCTCGGCGTCCTTCTCGACTTCGAAGTGGCCGTCGTCGATGATCGGGCCAGTTGCGCCAGCCGGGAGCGGTTTCCCGACACCCACCGGCTGATTGTCGAGGATATCCCTCGCGCCCTCGAAGATTTCCCGGTGGGCGAGGACACTTACGTCGTCATCGTCACCCGCGGCCACCTCCATGACCAGGAGGCTCTCTATCGCGTGATCCGGAGGCCCGCGGCCTACGTCGGGCTCATCGGCAGCCGGCGCAAGATTCGGCTCATCTTCAACGAGTTCCACCGCCTGGGCGTCCCCGAGTCCCTGATGCGCCGCGTGTTCGCGCCCGTCGGGCTCGATATCGGCTCCCAGAGCGTCCAGGAAATCGCCCTCAGCATCGCGGCCCAGCTCGTCCTCGCCCGCAGCCGCATGCGCAACGGCGGCGATCCCGCCGCGGAACAGGCCGTCCAGGCCCTCCGTGACCGGTCGAAGGCCATCGATCACGCCATGCCCGTCGCCGACTCCAGGACATGATCCCCGCCGTCATCCTCGCTGCCGGCGAGTCCCGCCGAATGGGCAACATCAAGCCCCTCCTGCCCCTGGGGAATGGCAGCGTCATCGAGCACGTCATCGCTGCGCACCGGGCCGCTGGCCTCCATTCGATCCTCGTCGTCGCGGGACACGCGTGGCCCGGGATCGCCCGGGCACTCCGGCCCGTTGGCGTCGATCTCGTTATCAACCACAGATACCGGGAAGGAATGCTTTCCTCCGCCGTCGCCGCCGTCCAATTCCTCGCCCGGGGCTGCCCGCCCGCAGGGGTCCTCTTCTCCCTGGCTGACCTGCCCCGGCTGACCCCGGAAGTGATCCGTTTCGTGTCCCAGGCGTTCCTGGACCGGCCGGACCGGATCGTGATGCCGAGCGTCAGGGGCCGGAAGGGCCATCCCATCGTTTTCCCCTGGTCCATCGCACGAGACCTGCCTGGCTACCAGGGCCCAGATGGCCTGCGCGGCCTGCGGGACCTTCACCGGGACCGCATCCTGGAGATGCCCGTCGATGACGAGGGTATCCTTCTCGACCTGGATACTCCGGAAGACTACCAGGCGCTGGTGGGGAGGCCGAATGGATGATGAATGGGAAAGGTTTGATGATGGATGCGAACGGTGGAAGAAGAAGCCGAAGGGGAAGGAGGGAATGAGGCTGATGTATGGAGGACGAGCCCCCCAGCTATCGCGCCTCGCACTGACCATGGACCACTCACGATGGACCATCAAGTGGTGAGAACCTTCTTGGACATTCCCAGGGTGACCCTCCCATGAGATACGCTGCCCTCGTCCTCGTCCTCGCCGTCCTCGGCGTCATCTTCTACGTGATCCTTCAACCTCAGGAGATCGATCCACGCCTGGTCGAGGCCTGGCGCAAGATGACGCCTTCACAGCGCCGCAGCCTTGCAGCCAGCCGACTGCCCGCCGAAGGACGCGGCCTCCAAGACGGTCGATCCACGAATCCCGCTGGCGAGGACGTCTTGCAAGTCCCCAAGGAATGGTTCATCCTCGAATGGAAGGAGCTCACGGCCTTCCCGTGGCAGCCGGGTCAGCCGCTGCCCGACAGCGTCCGGTCCTACCACGGTGAGAATGTACGCCTCCAGGGTTTCATGGTCGCACCGGGCGACGCCGCGGAGGTGGTCCGTTTCGTCCTGGTGCCTTCCCCCTTCCGTTGGTCCCTTGGCCCGATCCCGTCGGCCCGGGAGTTCGTCACCGTCCGCATGACCTCCGGCAAAGTGCTCTACACAGAGAACCTCGTCAACGCCACCGGTCGTTTCAGCGTCGAAGAGGAGAGGGTCGAAGGCCAGACCGTTGGCCTCTACCATCTTACGGCCGCCAGCGTCGAGGAACCCGCCCTGTTCCCACCGTCACCACACGAGGAGGAGGAACACGAGTGACCGTCACGTGCAGGGTCACATGGCTCTAAGGGGTGAATCACGCAACGCTTGCCTGCCTGCCGCGACGCTCGCGGCGCATCCCAACGGCATCCCTGCGGGAGGCAGGTCGGTTTGAGGCAGGCGCTTCGCTACTGAAGAAGTCTCCCGAAATCGTAGTAGGGCTTGTTCTTCTCCCACCATGCCTCCCAGGCCTGGTCAAGCTCCGCTGCCTGCTTCTCGGAAAACGAAACCCCAGTCCACTGCGTCACCCACGCATAGCTTCGGCGACGAATCAGCCACTCGAGGACCATCGAAGGATTCCGCATGAACGGGGCCACCAAGTGCACCGGCCCGTAGGCGTGTGCGAGAGCTGCCGGATCGCCCAGCTCCGCCAGTTTCTTCCAGGCATGTTCCAGAATCAATGCATTGCCGCGCTGCTGCTCCTGATTCGCCCTCTCCCGCTTCAGGGTCTCTCTCAACACATCCACTTGGTCATCCACCCGGTTCGCCACCCGATCGGTCGCCTTCAAAGAATTTGAGGTCTCGCGCCACCAGGACGCCGCGGCGCTCAATGCCTCGGCTCTTGGCCCCCCACCCGCTGAAGTCAGGTCAAAATCCCTGCACGTAACCTTCCAAAGGATACACTCCATCAGCGTGTCCGTCGGATGATACGGCTGCTGAACGGTGTCGAATACCGCGTCCAGAATGTCCTTGTAGAACAGTTCGTAGCCATCGACCAGGAAAAAGGCGTGCTCGCGCTCCCGATCCCCTCCGCGCAGAAGCCGGAACACCGCCTTCTTGATCTCCCCCGTGTACGGGCGCAGGTCATCCATCCAGACCCGATAATCGTCCGGATAGCTTCTCATCAGGTCCGGATACTCCAGGATAGGACCCACTAACTCGGTGTCCGGAAAGGACTTGAGCAGGTAACGCAGGCCATACAGGGTAACCGCCGGACCCGTTCCGCCGGCCTCGATCCAGCCGTCCCCGTCCCTAGCCTCGCGAAGCAGGCTCATCTCGTATTGGACCATGCTCGGACCGATGCGGCATGACTGTGCGAGCACCTCATCCTGCCAGGCCGGCTCGCTCTCGCGGGGGACGCCGGCAAGGTAAGCAGCGACGATCCCCGTCCGCCCATCCGTGATCGCCTCGGTCACGCTGAAATAGTCCTTGAGCCACCGGTTATTCGTCTTCCAGGCATAGGCCTTCAACTCGGCCATCGCGGCCTTGTCCCCGACGCTGTTTTCGATCAGGACCCGAGCCCTCAGTACCTGGTCATCCCTGGCCCACATGGATTCGGAGCCCGAGTTTTCGTTCCTCTTTGTCACGACCTCATAACCGGGCATCCGGGTGGACAGCCGCCGCAAGTACCACGTCGAGGTCACGACCTCATAACAGGCCTGCCGCGCCCCCTTCTGATCGCCCGCCTTGCCCAGGCAGCGGGCCAACCAGATTCGCATCCGGGCGGCACGAGGGGTCTCTCCCACCGGACAATCGAATCGGGCAGCCAAGGGATGAGCCAGGGCCTTCTCGAACGCCTTCCTCGCTTCCTGGAGTTCACCGGCGGAATACAGGGCGATGCCCGCAGCTTCATGGTTTTCGTTCTTCAAGCAGAGCGCCGCAGCCGTTGCATACTGTCCCCGTTTGAACTCGATCTCCGCCAGGAGAGCCGTCACTCTGGAAATCTCACCGGGAATCTGATTCTCCTTGAGGATCGCCCCGCACAGCCGTGCCGCATGCTCGTAGTGGGCACCGCCAGGTTCCGGGTAATACACCGCAAAATAAGTGGACAGAGCCTTCGCCGTCTGGTACATCGCCCAGTGATGGGGGTTCTCCATGCCCGAGCGGGCCGCCCCGGCATCCCCAGGGGGGTGTGGAAGATCCCCCAAGTCCTTGGCCTCAACGCGCGCGGCGAGCATCAGAAAGCCCATCAGCAAGCCGCTCGAGTAAAGGGCCCGTCGAATGTTCGCGCCATCGAGGCCGACAATGGCCGCAATCCGAATCGTCATCCTCTTCCCCGTCGCTTCGTGCTTGCATCGACTTCGCATTCCCATTCTTCCTCCTGTTGGGTTCTTCCTCTATTCCGTCCCCGTCCCTCGTCATCCTTATGCTCGTGTTCGTCCTCGGCCCACACCGGAAGGCCGTGGGCCGACAAAGCTCACGATAAAGTTGACGCCAAAGTAGCTTGACCAGGAGATGCGAACCATCGCGGCCTCAGCGAAGCGGATTAGTCCAACCACCAATCCCAGGCGCACGCCTGCGCCGTCGCCCTTTTCTCCGTCCCTTTCAAGAAGGAAAATACCGGAAAAAATTACAAGATAACCACTGATTCTGAATTTTGAACGGGTGATTCCATTGGCTGGCGATCCGCATACCTTCACGTCTGACTCCCATGCGCTTCCCATCTCCCCTCGTCCCCGGCCGACTGATCCGCCGGTACAAGCGATTCCTTGCAGACATCGAGCTCGATAACGGAAAGGTCCTCACCGCCCACTGCGCCAACCCCGGGTCGATGATGGGATGTGACTTGCCTGGCCTGGAAGTCCGGCTCTCTCGGAGTGATCGGCCGGGGCGGAAGCTTCCATACACCCTGGAACTGGTCCGTGCGGGAGACACCTGGATAGGGGTCAACACCAGCCGGACCAACGCCGTTCTCGAGGAGGCGCTCGTATCGGGACTGGTCCCTGAGCTGGTGGGATTCCGCCGCTTGCGCCGCGAGGTTGCCTATGGAAGCCGAAGCCGCGTGGACTTCCTCCTCGAGTTCCCGGGCCGGCTGTGCTTCGTCGAGGCCAAGAACGTCACTCTCGCTCGGGGAGATACCGCCCTCTTCCCCGACTCGGTCACATCGCGCGGCACCCGCCACCTCGTGGACCTGGCCGAACGGGCCCGGGCCGGTGACCGCGCCGTGATGTTCTACCTCGTCAATCGAGAGGATTGTCACCAGCTCGCCCCTGCTGTGGCCATCGACCCGGTCTACGCTCAGACCCTCGCCAAGGCCGTCCGCGCGGGTGTCCAGATTCTCGCTTACCGGGCCCTCGTCGCGCCTGAAGGCATCCGGGTCTCCGCGCCAGTGAAGTTTGTACAGCATTCCGCTGAGAGATAGCTCAAATTGCTCATCCCGGCCTTTCGAAGGACTTCAAAGCCTTTTCCTTCGAGGGATAAATCTGGAGCACCTTGTTCAGGTTCGTGATCTTGAAAATCTCCAGGACGCCTTTGTGGGTCAGTACTATCTTGAGTTGCCCCTTCTTCTCGACGATCCGCTTGTGGATGCCGATGAGCCGGCCCAGGGCGTTCGTGGTGATGTACTCGACCTCTTGAAGGTCCAGCAACAAATTCATGAACCCGCTCTCATCGAGCGCCTTCTGGACCTGGTCGCCGAAGTCCTCGCTCTCCTCGTAATGAATCCGCTTGTCGAGCGCTTTGACGATCAGAATCTCTCCAAGCGGATGAATATCCAGGCGAATCTCCATGACTGAGTCTCCTCCCACGGCGATGGGCTGCGCCCCGCCGCAAAGATTCGTGATGTTCCCAATTCCGGGCTCATGCCTTATAGTTCACGAACCGGGAAAATGAATTCCCGCGGTTCATGCGCGTCAGCCTGCACGGAAATGCGCCCGCACTCTCGCGGTGGCTGACGCGGCGGAGGCAGAAACCGGAAGTTCCAACTCAGGTATAACGAGTCCCAGAGGTTTTTGAAAGGCCCCATCATGCCCCAGTCCAAGAAATTACGCGCGGGCGTCATCGGCCTCCGGATGGGCCGTGCCCATGTCCAGGCCTACCGCCAGCATCCCCGCATCGAGCTCGCCGCCATCTGCGACGTGGACCCAAAACGCCTCGAGGAGGTCAAGTCCGCGTATGAGGTCCCCCTGTCGTTCGTGGATGCCGGGGAAATGTTCCGCAGGGCGAAGCTCGACCTGGTCAGCGTGTGCACCCCGAACGCGTGGCACGCCCCCCTGACGGTGGCCGCGCTTCGGGCCGGCATCCATACGCTGTGCACGAAGCCCATGGCCACTCGATGCCAGGATGCCCGGCGCATGATCCGGGCCGCCGAACGCTCCCGCAAGACCCTTATGATCGGTTTCCAGCTCCCCATGACCCGGATGGCATCCGCCATCCGGAAGATGATCGATTCCGGGAGGCTCGGAAAGGTTTACTTCGTCCATGCCGTTTACTTGAGAAATCACTGCGAGCTGGGGCCCGGCTTCTTCAGCCGCAAGAATGCCGGGGGCGGGCCGCTCATCGACCTGGGCGTCCATCTCATCGATTTCACCCTTTGGCTGCTCGGCGACCCCCGGGTCACCCGCGTCCTCGGCAGCACGTATGACCACCTCATGCGGCAGTCCGGAGAGGGACGCGATGTAGAAGACTTGGCCAGGACCCACCTGCGGCTCGCCGGCGGCGCCACCCTCCAGATCGAGGTCTCTTTCATGATGCACCGGCCGCCGGGCGAGACCCGCTGTGTCAGCCTATACGGGACCGAAGGGAGCGTCAGCTTCGATCCTTGGGGCACGGAGGCCATTTACTGCTCGCCGCGCCTGAAGAACTCTCCAAAGACTATCCCTCTGCCTCAAGAGAGCCGGGGCCAGGATGTCAGCGTCAACCACTTCGTGAAATGCCTGCTCAAGGGCAAGAAGCCGGTGGCATCACCCGCAAGGGGATATCGCGTGCTACAGATTCTTGAAACCGCTTACCGTTCCGCCCGTGCAGAGAGGGAGCTGCCTCTGCCCAAGTCACGGGTCTAATTCAGGCTTCCGACGCCGCCCCGAGTGGCACAACAGGACAGGAAGAATCCACTTTCAGGAAATCTCCGCGCCGTATCCACAACGCATTCGTTCCACGGGCGTTTACCCCAACCGCGGAGGCAGACCGAAGTGGTGTAAGGGCTGGTACTTGAGGTTCTCCATGGCGTTTCCCACGTGCCAGCGGCCGGCCTGCGTATTGGCCGCAATGTGGAAAATCTGGTAGCGATAATAGACCTGGATTTCGACGGCCTGGACGAAGGCCTGGGCGGCGTCCCGGACGTCCACCCAGTCGGGGTCATAGGGCTGCCCGGCCACATCCTCTTCTCGGACGACCTTTCCGAGCCGAAGGCAGATCACCTCGAGAGGGGTCTCCACCGCGAAGTGGTAGGCCATACGCTCGGCCAGGTAGAGGGTCATCTCCTGGATTTCCGCGTGGGGACGCGGCCTGAAACGCTCGTCGACCCACCATTCATCGGCCTTGTCGCGAACGACCTGGACGGTCGACGCATGAACGAACCGGCGGACCTTGTTTCCCTTGGCTGCGACGAGCAGGTTGTAGGTGGCCCGGGTGCCCCAGTCGAGAATCTGCTGTTCCTGGTCCACGGGGTCAGGGGAGGCTTCGCTGGCCGGCATCGAGGCCGTGTGGACCACGGCCTCGATGCCCAACATGAGGCGCTCGGCGTCCTCGACGTTCCGCGGGTCCGCCCGCACGAACTCGAGGTCGGTCGAGATCGACCCGACATCGCTGACCCGCAGGTCGTGGCGGCCCCGGAGAGCCTGGATGATCGCCTGTCCCAAAGGCTGCTGAGCGCCGGTAACGAGAACTTTCATGATTTCCCTCAAAAAAGACAAGAATCAGAACGCCGCCCTTCCCCGCCCATGCCGCGCAACGGTTGTCGCCTGGCTGGCCGGTCTGGTCGGCGCTTCAAGAATGGCTCGGCACTGGTGCGGGCGACCGCAGGCTTCCGCCTTTCCCAATCCCGGACCCGTCCTCCCGGATCAACCTGCCCGGTCCTGTCCCGGCAGGAAGAATCCCGCTAGTTTCCCGGTCCAGAAGTGCTTCCGCACTTCCGTTCCTCAGTACTCGTGGAGGGTGTTTTTCTGAGCAACGTTGTTACACCGAAGGCATCTCCACCGGGTGGACGACAGGGGCGGCGTCAAGAGCAATTATTTAAGCAAGAATCTCGGCCAAGTAAACCCGTTACGAATCCCACCGCGGGATTCATCCGCAACCGAAGGAGAGTCTCCCCACGGATTGTCCCGGACCTGACTGGAAACTAATCCTTCAGGGCCGCCATCACACACGGGTGCAGGAAGCGGTTGGCGGAGACGGCCCCTGAGCCATAGATGGTCTTCGAGCCCTGGAGATCGGTAAAGATGCCGCCGGCCTCCTCGACAAGAATCTTGATCGGAGCGACATCCCATGGGGACACGTTGGGTTCCATCATCATCTCGGACCGGCCGGAAGCAACCAGGACGTGTCCATAGTAATCACCGAAGCCCCGGGAACGAAAGGCCTGTTCGGCGAGCTTGAAAAGCGCTCGTTTGAAACGCGGATCGCCCGCCAGCTTGCTGAAGCTGGGATAGAGAACGTGAGCCCGGGACAGGCCCGCTATCTCGGAGACCCGGATGGGTTGCTGATTCAAGAAAGCGCCCTGTCCCTGCGCTGCCCAATAGGTCTCGTGCATTTCCGGACTGTGAATGACCCCAGCGGCGACCTCGCCCTCCTGCTCGATGCCCATCAGGATGGCAAAAAGCGGGATTCGCCTCACAAAATTGTGCGTCCCATCAATCGGGTCTACGAGCCAGCGGAAGCCCGACGAGCCCGGCCGGTCGCCGAACTCCTCCCCGAGGATGCCATCCGAGGAAAACCGGCGGCGGATACCCTCCTCAACGCGCTCCTCGATCTCCTTGTCCGCGCTGGTGACGAGTGTGCTGTCCGGCTTGGTCTCGACGCGGAATCCCCCGCGGAAGTATCGTGAGGCGATCTCGCCGAGGGCAGGAGCAAGCTGGAGCGCCAGTTCGAGTCTGGCCTTCAAAGATTCGGGCATCAGCATGGAGAGCCTCGGGCATCCGCGCGTACCTTCGAAAGTGTGGCTTTGCGAAGCAAGGCCACTTAGCGAAGCGCTTGCCGTATTCTATTTCGGTTCTGGTCGTTCGAGCCGCACGGGTCAGTTTGAGGCAGCGCTTCGCTAATCCATGGGGTAGAGGCTGCAGCCTCCGTCGACCAGGAGAACCGATCCGGTCATGTAATCCGAGAGGGACGAGCACAGGAAGAGCATGGCATCAGCGACGGATTCCGGGGGTTGCATGAATCCCAGGGGGATGGCCCTTTTCGCACGCTTCTGATAGCTGGGATCGGTATCCCATTGCCGCTTGGCCATGCCGACGCCGACGATTCCAGGTGCGACGGCGTTGACCCGGATGCCGTACGGTGCGAGTTCCCGGGCCATGCCGCGCATCAGGGTCTTCATGCCGCTCTTCGATACATGGTATGGGGTGATCTCCGGCCAGGGCACGTCCTGCACCCAGGAGGTCGTGAAGAGAATCTTGCCGCGGGTCCCGTCGGCCACCATTCTTCGGGCCGCCGCCTGGCCCACGAGGAAGGCGGCCTTGACGTTCAAATCCATCTGCCGGTCCCAGGCCTCCTCGGTGACCTCGAGGAACGGAGCGGGTTCTACCCGGCCGGCATGGCAGAGGCATGCGTCGAGCCGGCGACGCCATTCCGCGGCCCGGCGGACCAGGCCTTGGGCGGCCCTGGCGTCCGTGATATCGGCCCGCAAGTAGCGGACCCTGCCGGCCCGGACGCCGCACGCCCGGAGAATCCGGGCCGCCTCGGCGGGGCCCACGATGTCGTTCACCGCCAGAAATGCCCCATGGTCCGCCAAGCGTTTGACGATGACGCGGCCAATGGCCCCCACTCCTCCGGTAATCAAGATGGTCTGGTTCTGGAGCATCGTCACCGTCTCAGAACTTCAATGACAAGACCGCGGGGTTCTCCAGGGCGTCCCGGACGGCATGAAGAAAGCGGGCGCCGATGACGCCATCCACGACGCGGTGATCGCAGGCGAGGACGAGGCTCATCAGGCTGCGGATGTGGATGCCGCCGTGTCGAACCACGACTTTTTCGCCAATGCGGCCGACGCCCAGGATGCAGCTCTCGCCCGGGTTGATGATCGGAAACACCCGGTCGACCTCGTACATCCCCAAGTTGGAGACGGTCATGCTCGCGTGGCCGTAGTCATCGGGGGTGAGCCGCCGAGTCCTGGCCTTCTCGATCAGCGCCTGGCTTTCCTGAGCGATCCTCTCGACGGACTTGCGATTCAGGTCACGCACCACGGGCACGAGGAGGCCCTCTTCGACGGCGACGGCGAGGCCGATATCGACCGAATCCCGATAGAGGAGTGCGTCGCCGCCCCAGGAAACATTCATGAGGGGCACCTGCTCGAAGGCCAGGACGCAGGCCCGGATGAGCAAATCGTTGAAAGAGATTTTGACCGTTCCGGAGGCGTTCAACTCGCTTCGGCGCACGATCAAGGCGGTCATGTCCACGTCGCGGTCGAGATAGAAGTGAGGCACGGTGGCCTTACTCTCGGCCATGCGCTGGGCGATGATGCGCCGCATGGCGGTCAGAGGCACACGGCGTCCAACGGACGGGGCGGGTGCGGCGGGCCCGGCGGGTGCGGCGGCCCGGGGCGCGGGCTCGACGTCTTCCCTCGTGATTTTCCCGCCGGGACCCGATCCCCGGATGGCGAGCACGTCGATCTCGCGCTCGAAAGCGAGGCGCAGAGCGACGGGAGTGATCCGGAGCTGGTCACGGCGTCGAGCGTACTCGAGGACGTCCTGCTCGATGATTCGGCCGCCGGGACCCGAGCCGCGAAGGAAGCGGAAGGGGATGAGCATGTCGCGGGCCCGGCGGCGTGCCCGCGGCGAGACCGCGATCCGGCCCGTGGAAGCGGCCATGGCCGGCGCGGGCGAAGGCATGACGGGCGCCGACGACGCCGCGGAACTCGCCGCCGGCGCCGACGCTGCCGCGGAACTCGCCGCCGGCGCCGACGACGCCGCGGAACTCGCCGCCGGCGCGGACGCCAAAGCCGCGGATGGGCCCGAGGCCGTCGCGGCCCGCCGGCTCTCCGGCAGCGGATCACCGGGACCGCCCACGTAAGCGAGGACGGTATTGACGGCCACCGTGGTCCCTTCCGGCACGATGATCTTCCGCAGGGTTCCTTCCACGAAGGATTCGACCTCGAGGGTCGCCTTGTCCGTGGTGATCTCGAGAAGCACCTCGCCCTTCTGAACCAGGTCACCCTCTTTCTTGTGCCAGCGCTCGACCACGGCCTCTTCGACGGTCTGTCCCAGCTTCGGCATGAGGACTTCTTTGATCATGAGGGCTCAACTCCCACGGTCCCGGGGCGATCCGCCTCGGGGATACGCCTTCTGGTAGTGGAGGAAAGAGGCAGGCAGTTTGGCGAGAATATCCTCTGCCGTCAAGGAAATCTCGCCGAGGTCCGCCGCGGCAAGGTCACCGGCAAGCCCGTGGACGAAGACCCCGATTTTGGCCGCGTCGTAAGCGGCGAAGCCTTGAGCGAGCAAGCCGGCCAGGATGCCGGTGAGGACGTCGCCCGAGCCGCCGGTGGCCATTCCGGGATTTCCGGTGGAATTGACAAAGAGTTTCTGGCCATCGGTAACGAGGGTGTGATGACCCTTGAGGACGAGCAGGCACGAGTGTTCCCGGGCAAAATTTACGGCGCAGTTCTCGCGATCATCCTGGATTTCCCGGGTGGCGCGGCCCGTGACGCGGCTCATTTCGCCCGGATGAGGCGTGAGCAGGAGGGGCGTGTTTCGCCCGCACAGCCCTTCGGCCCGGCCCGCAAAGGCATTGAGGGCGTCCGCATCCAGGACCAGGGGACTCGATATTCGGGGCACCAGGCGGCGTACCAGCTCCGACGTGTCGGGATGGCGGCTCAGGCCGGGGCCGATGGCAACGGCCTGGACGCGTCCGGCTTCCGCCAGGAAAGGCTCGAATGCCGCCGCGGCGAGGCAACCCTCGAGCGTGGCGGGGAGCGGAAGGAAAGTCGAGCAGAGCAGGTGGGCAGAGACCACCGGCAGAATGACGTCGGGGACGGCGAGTGTGGCCAGTCCGACGCCGCTTCGCAGCGCTGCTTCGGTGGCGAGGCACGCGGCGCCCGTCATGCCGCGGGACCCGGCGAGGATCAGGACGCGGCCGAAATCCCCCTTGTGAGCGTCCCGGGGACGCGGAGGTATGGCCGGAAGAAACGCATCTCGCTCCATCGCTGTCACCACCGTGATGGACTCAACGGCCCTTCTTCCGATAGGCCTGGATGGCCTGAACGAACTGACGGGCCTTATCGGTGATGATCTCGAATCGACCGGACGCGAGGGCTTTCTTATCCACGAGGCTGCCACCGGCGGCGAGGGCCGTTGCCCCGGCGGCAAGCCATTCCGCAGCATTCTCCGCCGTAACGCCACCGGTCGGCATCAGGCGCACGTCAGGCAGGGGCGCCCGAATCGCCTTGATGAACGCGGGCCCCAGAATCTCGGCTGGAAAAATCTTGATCAGGTCCGCTCCGGCGCTCCAGGCGCTGACGATTTCGCTGGGCGTCATGGCCCCCGGCATGACGGGCACGCCCTCGCCGCGGCAGAAATGGATGATCTCCTGGCTCGTATTCGGAGAAACGATGTAGGCGGCCCCGGCGGCGATGGCCGCAGCGGCGTCCGCGGGCGTGATGACCGTGCCGGCGCCCAGGAGAATGGACTCACCATATTCCGCGTGCATCAGGCGGATCATTTCCACCGCATTCGGCACGGTAAAGGTGATCTCGATGGCAGGAATCCCACCCTCCTTCAGGGCTCGAACGGCGCCGCGCACCTGCTCCTTGGTCTCCGCTCGAACGACCGCGATAATGCCGACTTCGATGATCTGGTCGAGAATCTTTTTGGAAGTGGCCGCCATGGATGGCCTCATTCAAGCGAATGGAAGATCGAAACGCCTGTTGAAATCCGCTGCGCCCCTCGGGCTCGCGGATTCCCGATACCCTTGAAATGCAACTCGAACCAGAAAGGTCTTTTCACGTTTGCCGTCCAAAGCGCCTACCGGGCACGCGGGCGCGGCCTCGTCTTCATTGGGCGGCTGCGCGCCCTCTCCCCGGCCTGATTGATGCGAGACGCAATATAGGCAGCCCCGAATCCGTTGTCAATGTTGACGACGGAGACGCCTGCGGCACAACTATTAAGCATGGTGAGCAGCGGGGCGAGGCCCCCGAAGCTTGCCCCGTATCCGATGCTGGTGGGCACGGCGATGACGGGGCAGCTCGCGAGGCCCCCAACGACGCTGGCCAGGGCGCCCTCCATGCCCGCAGCCACGATGATGACGCTGGCCTCGAAGATGCTCGGACAATGTTCGAGAAGCCGGTGAATCCCGGCTACCCCCACGTCATACAGTGTTTTTACACGATTGTCCATCATCTCCGCCGTCACCCGCGCCTCCTCCGCCACCGGGATGTCCGAGGTGCCCGCGGTCAGGATCAAAATGACGCCTCGGGAGAGCGACGGCCGATCGTGCCGAAAGGTGATGCAGCGGCCCGCCACCTCGTACCTCGCACCAGGGATCGCCGGCCGAACCGCCTCGAAGACCTCCGGCGTCGCTCGGGTGGCCAGCAGATTGCTCCCCTGCTCCACCATTCGCGTGGCCACCTGCACGATCTGGTCCGGTGTCTTTCCCTGGCAGAAAACCACCTCCGGGAATCCGCAGCGAAGGTGGCGGTGATGATCGACCTTGGCAAATCCGAGGTCCTGGTAAGGAAGGCTGCGAAGCCGCCGAAGGGCCTCCTCCAACGGCATGCGGCCGGCCCGGAACTTCCTGAGAAGGGAACGAAGCGATTTCACGTTCATGGTCAGCAGCGAATCACGACGCGGAGCAGCGGCATCCGGATGGCATCGTTCGCGGGGGCGTAGGGACGGCGTCCAGCATCAGGCCGGCCACCCGGCCCCGCCTCCAGTGATGATAACCGAGACCGGCGATCATGGCCGCATTGTCCGTGCACAAGGCAGGCCGAGGCCAGAAGACAGGAATGCCGGAGCGCCCGGCACGCTCGAGGAACTGCTGGCGCAGCCTGGAATTGCAGGCCACGCCGCCGCCCAGATAGATGGCTCGAGCGTGCTCGTGCTCGGCAGCAAGGAAAGTTCTCACCACGAGAACGTCGACCATGGCTTCCTGGAAGCTCGCGGCGATGTCGGCAACCTCCTGGGCCTTGGGAATCCCGCCGGCACGCCCGGCCGCATTCTGTCCCTTCACATGATAGAGCACGGCGGTCTTGATCCCGCTGAAACTGAAGTCGAAGCGGTCGCCCTCGAGGAAAGTCCGTGGAAACGGAATAGCCGCGGGATGGCCACGGGCCGCAACACGGTCAATAGCGGGTCCGCCCGGGTATCCCAGCCCAAGGATGGCCGCCACCTTGTCAAAAGCCTCGCCTGCCGCATCATCTCGAGTGGACCCGATGCAGGCCAGGTCCGCTTCCGAAGACGCCCGAAACAGGAGCGTATGTCCTCCCGAGACGACGAGAGCCACGGCAGGAAATACGCTCGGATGTCCGTCCAGACGATTCGCGTAGATGTGGGCCTCGACGTGATGGACCGGGACGAGGGGGATACGAAGCCGCCAGGCCATCGTCTTCGCGGCCGTCACACCCACCAGGAGCGCTCCTACGAGGCCCGGGGCATGCGTTACGGCGACCGCATCCAGGTCGCCGGGACGCAGCCCGGCCTGCCCCAGAGCCTCCTGGATTGCCGGCGTGATCGCCTCGATATGAGCGCGGCAGGCCAGCTCCGGAACGACTCCACCGTACCGGCCGTGAAGAATCTGCTGGGAACAGACCACGTTGGAGAGGACCTCTCGTCCGTCGCGGACCACCGCTGCCGCGGTCTCGTCACAGGAGGTCTCGATGCCCAGTAGGTTCATCTGTTTCTCGCCGTCAGGTTTCCGCCATGCACCCTTCGCGCATGAGCCCTCAGGCGCTTGGGGCTTCAATCTTGAAAAAGCTTCTTCAGTTTGAGTCGCACTTTAAAGGCTTCCGTCTCCTCGACAGGGCTGGGACGGCGAAGCTGGGCCAACCCCGGCTCTGAAATCCGCGGTGCCCGGGGGGCGCAGCGGATTCCCATGCTAAGCTTCCGGAGAGGCGTTCAAGGACTTGAAGATTTCAATCGCGCGCCGGAGCTGCTTGTCCGGCGTCCAGCCGGATGGCAGGGAAGGCGGGCCTGCGCCAGGCTCGGCCTCACCCGGAGGTCCCGACTCGGCCCCACCGGCGGGCCGTGTTTCCGCGCTGGGAGTGCGAAGGACCTCCGATTCGTTCCTTTGCTGGACTAATTCTTTCAGCTCCTCGGGAGTCAGGTCAACGACCACGTCGGGGATCACGCCCCAGACATCCGATTCCTTGGCGCCCTCGGTCCGGTGGATATTGCGGCCGAGAGGCGTGTAGTAGTAGGCCGTAGTCAGCTTCAGCTTGTGATTGTCCCCCGCTTCGTCCAGGTTGATAATGCTCTGAACGGACCCTTTTCCAAAGCTCCGTGAGCCTACAATGGTCCCTCGCTTGCGGTCCTGGATGCAGCCCGCGACGATCTCCGAGGCGCTGGCGCTCCCCTTGTTGATGAGAACGACGAGCGGAATGGCGGGATAGTCGTCATCCGAACGCGCCAGGTATTTCTTGAACGAATCCCGGGCCCGGCCCTTCGTGAACACAATGAGATCGTCTCGGATGAATCGATCCGCCATCTCAATGGCCACATTCAGAAGTCCCCCTGGATTGAAACGCAGGTCGAGAATAAGGCCCTTCAGGTCGCGGCTCGAGTTGGAAGTTAGGCGTTTCATGGCCTCGTCCAGGGCCGGCATGGTCTTTTCCTGGAACTGATTGACGCGGATGTAGCCGATGCCCTCCGCCTCGTCCACCCAAAAGTTCCAGCCTCGGCCATCAGCGGCCCGGCAAAGTCCCTTGACGCTCTGCACCTCGATCCGTGCCCGCGTCAGCGTGATCTTCCGGACATCCTTGGACCCCTCCTGCGACTCGTGATGAAGGCTCAGGGTCACCTTCGTTCCGGCCCGCCCCCGCAGTTTGGCAATGGCGTTCTCCTGCGTGATCCCTTCGGTGGACTCGTCGTTGATCGTGAGAATCCTGTCCCCGGCGAGAACCCCGGCCTTGAACGCGGGGGTGTCCTCGATCGGGGTGATGACCGTGAGCTGCTGGTTGCGGATGGCAATGACAATTCCCAAGCCCTCGTATTCTCCCTCGGTATCCACCTGAAGCTCTTCGGCTTCCTTCGGCGGGAGATACTGGGAATAGGGGTCGAGTGTGCTGACGACGCCATCGAGCGCGCCCTGAAAAAGCTCCTCATCCTTCACTTCCTCGACGTAATGGGACCGAATTTTCTCCATCATCTCGGCCAGCAGAAGGAACTGAGGAAAAAGGTTCTCTTCCTTGCGCTTGCGCACCGGGCCCATGCTCAGGACGATCAGCGCGACGATGACGGTGACCCATACGGTTTCCCTTCGAGGCATGGCTAAAACCTTGGGAAAGTAGACATTTCCCTCGCGGTGGCGGGTGCCGGACAGAAGGCTGTAATTCGCACCGGTGTGGGAGGGGTTCAAGAGTCAATCCGTTCATCAGTAGTGCGGCACTCTTGATGAACGGATTGGCCGGGGAATTCCGAAACACGTGCCCCAACAGGGACGGAATGATAAGCCGGGGGAGGTACTCAGGCTGCGAAGTGGCGAGCGCTTCTGGGAGAGCGCCGCCCGAAGCGAAGGACGAGAGCCTGGCGGCTGACTTCAGACAACGGATGGGCGAGGCCAGAATCGAACTGGCGACACACGGATTTTCAGTCCGTTGCTCTACCTGCTGAGCTACCCGCCCACGGGGTCCCCGACCTGCAAGCCAGGTACCCGCTGAAAACTTTGAGCAAATTATACCGAGACCCCACCGGTTGTCTACCTGCAAATGGGGTTGTGGAACATGGCCGCGTTCAGCATCATGACCCTCGTATCCCTGTTCATCAGTGCACCAGCACCGATGAACAGGGATACGAGCTGGAAACCCCTCCCGGACTTGTCCCCATGGGATTCGTCCCGTCGTGAGGGGTCCAGCTAGGAGCGCGGTTTACGAAGCTTGGGGACTCGCATCGCTGTGACAGACAGAAACAGAATCGCTTTGAACCGCGGAGAGCACGGAGAAAACCAGCAAAGGGTTTCATCAGAATCCTTCCGTGTCCTCCGTGTCCTCCGTGGTTTCCCCTTGAGTCTGCATCCTCGCTAAGATGAAAGTCTCTGCGCCTTAGCGTCAACTAGGATTCGGCGGGCATCCTGCACGTCCCGGGCAATCTGAGCCTTGAGCGCGTCCAGGCTGGGGAACTTCTCCTCGCCGCGCAGGCGACGGATGAACCGAACTTCCATCTTGCGGCCATAGAGGTCGCCATCGAAGTCCAGCAGATGGACCTCGAGCAACATCTCACCTTGGTCGTGGATCGTGGGCCGAACGCCGATGTTGGCCACGGCTGGACGCTCTTCGCCTTCCACCTCGACGCGGCACGCGTAAACGCCGCGCGGCGGAAGCAGCTCCTGAGGTGGCGACAGATTCGCCGTGGGGAAACCGATGTGCCGGCCGCGGCACTCGCCGGACCTGACGGGCCCGAAGACGCTGAAAGGTCGGCCCAGCATGGCCTCGGCCTGGTCGAGATGCCCGGAGGCAATGGCCTGTCGGATGGCGGTGCTGCTCGGAAGCAGCCAGCCCCGCCGAACCTGTTCGCAGGCCCGGACGGAGAATCCGAGTTTCGGGGCGAGGGACTGGAGAAGGTCGACGTTGCCCCGCGCACCCTTGCCGAAACGGCAATCGTAGCCCAGGAGAACGCCACGGACGCCCAGCCATCGGACCAGGTATTCCTCGACAAACGGCTCGGCGGCCACAGAGGCCAGTTCCTGGTTGAATTCCAACACCGCGCAGACATCGATGCCCAGCCGCTCGAAAAGAACCAACCGGTGCTCGAGCGAGGTGATCAGAGGGAGCGGCATCCCGCTGAGGACCGCACGGGGATGCTGATCGAAGGTCAGGATGACCGATTCCCCCTCCACCTCCCGGGCCCAATCTATCGCCTGCCGGATCACCGCCTGATGACCAAGATGCACGCCGTCAAAGGTTCCCAACGTAACGATTGGCCGATTCAGTGGGCGCGGAAGCAGACCTTTTCCAATAAGTCGCAGCATGGGACTCTATGGGATCACCAGGGTCACGCCCGAGCGGATGGTTCTGGGATTCTTGACCACCTTCCGGTTCGCCTCCAGGATTTGTCCCCATTTCTGAGTCGTTCCGTAGAAACGCTTGGAGACCATGGCCAGGGTGTCACCGGGGGCCATGGTATAGGTTCGGGTCTGTCCAGCAGGGTTTTCCGAAGTCGAATCCTGAGCGAAGAGGGGTGAAGTCTCATCCCCCTTCGGCGGCTCGGGGCTGCCGGGACCTGCGAGAGTGGACCGCGGACCACCCGCTTGAAGCGACTGAAGACCGGCGGTCGTCGTGCCCCGAGGAAACGATACGGGAGACCCAGACCCCGCGGCGGTCACCGGTGCGGGAGAATTTTCTTCCGGCATCGAGGACTGCGCGGGCTGCCGCGGGCCGGAAGAGGGCGGGCTGACCGGCGACGAGGGTGTGGGAGACCCTTCGAACCGTCTCATGGCGGGTGACAGGCCCTCGACGGCCCCGGCATGCGTCTGCCGTGTCCCGCGTTCCGGAATGATCAGTTCCATGCCGACGCGAAGCTTGGATGGGTTTTTCAAAACCTGGCGATTGGCGTCCGCAATCCGTTTCCACTGCGCCTCGGAGCCGTAATATTTCTTGGCAATGGAAGAGAGGGTTTCGCCCTTGGTCACCTTGTGGACTCGCCCGGACGGGGAGGAGGGTCCGTCGCCCGCGGCGTCGGTCACACCGGACACCCGGGCCGGCTCATCCGGCCGCGGAGCAACGCTTGGCTTGCTGCCTGGCCCGGGCAGGTTGGCTGTTCCCTGGCCCGCCGAAGAGCTGCCCGCCCGGGACCCGCCCATGCGAACGGTGAAGCGATTCGGATTCGACCCCGAGGAGGGTCCCGCGGCGACGTCGCGCTCGGTCTGGGAATGATGGCCGGCCTGGGGCACGCTCGAGGCCGCGGCATTCTCCGCCGGCTTGAAATCTTCAATCTCATCCCAGATTTCCGTGGGGTCCACGCCGGAAGGGTCGCCCTCCTTCGCTGCGGGCGGGCCCGAAGTAGACGCGGAATCCTTCGGGTCCGGCCGGGCAGACCAGGGATTCCAGGTGACCAGCAAGAACGCGATCACGCCGACACCAATCACAATGGCAATGGCAATCAAGCGGTGGGTCCGCATGCTTTCCTCCCTCGAACAAGAATAACGGGTCACGCAGGGCGCGGGACCAAACTGGATGAAGTACCCGTGCTGGCGGGCGGAAACGAGGCGGGGAAAGGCGAGAGGGAGAGGCCTGGGAAAGAGAGGGCAGGGTCAGAGCGGGCCTGGCGGTCCGGCTTTCAACTCAAGCGGACGAAAGCATAGCACAAGTCATGATCGGCAACAACACGAAACGCGGCGCGTCAGAACCGGACTCCGAGCTTGATGCTTCCATGGGGCGACTCATCCACCCGACGCCAGGCCTCCACGGCCTCGGAGAAGGGAACGACCGGCTGGAGGATTTCCTGCGTCTGGAAGCGGCCGGCGCAGAGCATTCGCCAGGACGCGGCTTCGATTCGCGCCCAGCTCCACCGGGGATGCTCGCGATTGGGGTCGCTGCATCCGCGGGCGAACAGGAGGTTCGGGCGGTTGAAATGGGCCTCGCGGCCGAAATCGATGCCGCCGGTGCAGGCCTTGGGGTAGGCCACGGCGACGACGTTGCCACCGAAGGCCACGCCGCGGATGGCGTGGTGGAGGGCATTGTAATTGCCGCTGACCTCGAGACAGACGTCGGCGCCCCTTTTGTCGGTCAGGCGGCGGATTTCGGCCCCGGCGTCAGCCTTCAAAGGGTCCACACCCACGTCCGCTCCGTATTTCAGAGCCAGGTCCCGGCGAGGCTCGATGGGATCGACCACGATGACCTTCTCAGCGCCCTGATGCTGTGCGCACTGGGCGATCAGCATTCCGATGGCCCCCAGCCCAAACACGGCCACGTTGTCGCCCAGGCGTACCTGACCGTCGCGGACCGCCGCGAGCGCGAAGCAAACGGGGTCGAAGCAGACGGCGGCGTGCCAAGGCATGCCTGGGGTGAGGAGGAGGGCCGTATCCGGCCAGGTACAAGTTTCCCGCAACGGTGAATGGGCCGACACGCGGTCGCCGATCCTCAGTCGGGTGACTTCGGAGCCCACCTCGACGACCTCGCCGACGATCATGTTACCCAGCCCGCGGGGGAAGCGCTTCGGGTTGTCCGCGGGGACGAACATCTGCCACTCGGAGTCGTAACGTGTGTCTTTGAAGGGACTTTCGTCACGGTACTCGATCAACTCCGTCCCGTGCTTGAAGGCGCCAAACAGCGAACGCACACGCACCTGCTTCGGCCCAAGTTCCGGCTCCGAGTAGTCGCGGTATCCGGCGGTCCGAGACGCGGGGGCATACAGTTCCTTCGGCATGAGGTTTTCTCCTTCTATTTCTATCTCTCGACAGGCCCGGCGGCAAAAAGGGTTCAACCCGGGAAGATTTTATCAACGAGCGCACGCCGACAAAAGTGGACGTGCTGCCGTGAAATGCCTCTGTCTGGAAACCTTGGGCACGATGCCGCTTTATCACAGAGAAGACCCTGTGGAGGGGTGTCCCCGCCATTGGCGGGTCGGCGCGAAGTGCCTCATGAAATCCACTTCGAACGCGATCCCGATCCAGACCCCGGCGCGCGCTGACGAAGAGCCCAAATTCTTGGCCATTCTTCGGTAACTGGAACCTCCTGTTTCTCTCTGTCACAACGAAGCCGGTCCGCAAGCTTCGTACATCGCGCTGCTGACTGATAACTGAAAAGTGCTTACTGATGCTTGCTCACTGATGACCGATGACCGACTCCCATGTTTGCGCGCCTCGCCGGGCATGAATAAGATACCCACTGGAACGAGCCCGGGGCAACCGTCACGAATTGACGCCGGAGGAGGAGGCGAGGGCGCGACGGGAAGAAGCGGAAGCCCGGATGGCCGTGAAGGCCGAAGCGCGGCAGGCCTCGGAGGCCCGGGAGAAGCAAGCCGAGGCCCGTGGAGCGGCGGAGGCCGAACCGAGGCGGCTCGCCCTGGAGCTCGAGCCCCTGCGCGCGGGCATGAAAAGGGGGGGACCATCGGGGGTGGTAAACACGTGGGGAAGTGCACTCGCATTTCTTCCCTGTTCCGTTTCGTTCCGTGACCGGCGTGTGGATCAAGGACGTAAAGAAGACTGAGAGCTTGGCCATGTTTCGCCTGTTTGTCCTGGGTTCGGTGGTCTCGTCAGTTTTTCTGGCTGCGGCAGCCGTCCTCGGGCTAACTACGCCCGTCCTGCCCCGCGATTCCTTCGTGTCCCGGCATGTCCTCCCCGGCCTCCTCGCGGTCCTGCTCGGCTGCTTTCTCCTTTCCATGGGCCTGTTTTACTTCTTCGGAATAGCGGGCCCGGTCCGTGAGGCTCTGGCGAACCTGGCGGAGTCGCCCCGCTTCCTCGATCGATCCGCACGGCTGCGGCGAACCGCCATGGCCTGGTCGCTCTGCGGCATCGTCAGCCTGATGGCCACGGCCATCCTGGGCGGAGCGGCCGACGGGATGTTCGTTTCGGCTGCTTTGCACGGCTGGACGGCCGCTCTGGCCGTGTTGCTAGCAGGGGCGGCCCTGGCTGGGGAGGTCATGACCGTCCGGGCCCAGAGGCGGCTCATGGACGAGATCGAGGGTGTCCTCGAGCGGCAGGCTTCACCGGTTAAATCCTCCCCTGAGGGTGAACCCGGGCGTCCTTGCTCCCAGGATAATCCTTCCCGACTGTTACCGGGACCCCATCGGCCTTGACCCCTCCCGCCTCCCGCCAACTTCCGAGCGCCCGTAGGGGCTTGCTTCTATTTTGCCTGCTTCTTCCCGGGGCCGACCGCCCCATGACGGCGCGGGAGACCCCGGTGTCCTATGGCGAACCGGCTCAGGTGGACACCCCGGTCCTGAGAATCCCCATGACGGTCCGTCCGCCGGAAATTGACGGGGTGATGTCGCCCGGGGAATGGGAAGATGCCTCCTCCCTGTCGGGCTTCTGGTACGACTTTGCCAACGCCGATTTCCGCTACCTGGCCCCGGTTCAGACTCAACTCCAGGCCTACGTGGCTTACGACAAGACGCATCTTTACTTCGCCTTCCGGTCGCCCATCTATCCGAGGAACTCCTGGTTGAAGGCCCGTGGCCGTTTTCCGGACGTCTTGAGCCATCCTCTGTATGGCATTCTCTGGGACGATCACATCGAACTCGAGCTGCGCCCGTATCCTGATCTGGCGGAAGGTTTCCAGCTTGGCCTTCTGCGCTTCGATGTGAATCCCATCAACTCGACCTGCGACTGGTATTGGTCCCAGCAAGGCGGACAGGACATGAAATGGCAATCGCGGGCGAAAATCCGTTCCCTGGCTGACGGGGAGCGCTGGGTTATCGAGATAGCGATGCCGCACGCGGAAATGGCTTACGGGAGCTACACGGGCCAAGGCAGGGACGGCAAGCCGCTCGTGTCGGTCCCTCCCGCCGATGGCACGATTTATCGGACGTGGATGGTTCGCGGCATCGGGGGCAACGGGGCGTTTTTCAATGCCTTCGACAACCACATCTGGAACACGACGAAGACACAGCTCGTCTTCGACTCGAAGGCCCCCAGCTTCCAGATTCAGGAGCTGGGCAACATCATGGAGGACACGCTGGACGTGACCCTGGCCGTGAAGAACCATGACAGCCGGTCTCAGACGGTACAGCTCGGGTTCTTCGTCGAGAACGCGGCCGGAAGGATTTACTCGAGCTACGACGCGCCCGAGCTGAAAGATGGCCTCCTTGAACTGGTGCCCGGCGAACGGCGGGAAATCCGACTTCGACAACCCTTTCCCGGAGTGACGGCGGAGGACAACGTTCTCTGGTTCGACGTGCGCAGCGCGGGTCAGCCGGCCCGGCAGCTCTTCCGCACGCGCCTCATTCGATTCCACTCGATGGACGGCGGCTCGGTGTCCGAGCGCAAGTTGGTGTTCGACCCGGGCAGCCCCGATCCGCAGGAAGTCGAGCGCGAGGTGAGTTTTCGGGAGAGACGTCTGGACGTCATCGAGAAGATTCGCCCTCCCAGGATGGATTTCGATTTCCGCTGGAACTTTTCGCCGTACACGAAACGGGTGAGCGCCGTGGTCGACCGCGGCATACACGGGGCCAGCGAGGAGGCCAGAAGGGCCGTCGAAGCCCGCCTCTCGGTGCTGGAGGACAGCTTGGACGAGGACGTGGTGAAGGAGTCCCGGATACCGTTCCAGGGCGACTTTGCCTGCTTTATGCTCGACCTGCCGGAGTTGGTCGAGGGCGAAAAATACAAGCTCTCGCTTCTCCTGTTCGACGCCAGCCAGCGCATCGTAGGGGAGCGCAATCCCGAGCCCTTCGCTTACCGGGTCGAGCCCTGGCAGAACAACCGCATCGGCCTCGACGATGGGCTCTGGGAGCCTTTCACCGCCATTGAAAAGCGGCGAGATGGTTTCGAGACCTTGAAACACAGGTTCACGCTGTCGTCTTCGGGGCTGCCATCCCAGGTATGGATCAAGCCGGACATTCGGGAATTGCCGTTGGAGAAGCGCCAGGAGGAGTCGAAGCTGTCTGAGGCCGAGTTGAGCGCTTTGGGCCGAGGCCCCCAACTCCGTGCCCCCATGCGGCTCGAGGTCCTGCTGGGCGGCCAGCGCGTCTCCGCCCGGGTGAAGGAAGCCGCGCGACTCGTTCGCGCCTGGAAAAGCGAGCTCGAGTACGCCAGCCGCCTGCAGCTCGGCCCCCTGTCTGCAAGCCTGACCGTGCAATATGACGCCGACGGCGCGCTCCATGGCCGCTTGGTCTACGGAACCGAAAAGGCCGCCGACGTCGAAGGCCTCGAACTCGTGGCCGACGCGGAAGGACCCGTCGATCTGGCCCTCTCCGAAACGGGTCAGGGAGGCATGGCCGGGGCCGATGCCTGGGAGATCGCTCTCCCGCCCGGGCCGGGCATCGTCTGGGACAGCACCCGCACCCAGATGGAGCTGATGTACAGCCGTTTCGTGCCTTACTTCTGGTTCGGCAGCGGCGACCGCGGCTGGACCTGGTTCTGCGACAGCGACCAGGGCTGGCATCTCGACCGCGAGGGATCGAGCCTTCAACTGGAGCGAGACCGCGAGGGCCGCGTGACCTGGCGCGTTCGCTTCATCAACCATCCCTGCCGAATCAGCGGTAGCCATCGCATCGATTTCTCCATCTTGACGCATCCGGCCAAGCCGAAGCCGCCTGACTTCCGGCACGTCGCCTGGCATCACTTCGCCGGGGATGGCTGGGCCGATGGCTACAACCGCGAGCCGATCGACCTGCCGGAGGAATATCTGAAGAGCCGGTGGCACGTGGCCGCCAGCGCGCCTCGGGGCATGCCCTGGGAGCAGGCGGCGACTTGGCGGAAGGACGACCCGCCTTACCATCGGTACGGCCGCTGGCGCAACGTCGGAGTCTGCCCGGAGCTGGACCGGGAGTGGGAGGACAAGGCGACTTACTTCTTCGAGAGGCATATCCGGGTGGGCCGCCGAGTCGGCTGGTGGATGGACGAGTACTTCCCCGTGGCCTTCGGCCGATCCGACAACCTGGCCGCCGGAAACGCCTACCTGCGGCAGGCGGACCGCATTGGCGCCGGCGAGCTGCCGTGGCAGAGCGGCTTCCTCACCACGCCCATGCGCAACCACTACAAGCGCCTGGCACGGGTCTTCGCAGCCAACAACGTACCCCAGCGGCAGCATACATGGTCCAATAACGCCGCCACCTTCCTCGAGTCCTTCGTCTACAGCTCCCTGCTCGTCGAAGAGTGTGGAGCGGCCCACCGCTCCCACGAGATCGACGTCCTTACCCAGTTCCCCAACTCGCTGTGCCGCTACCTCTCGAAGAGCTTCACCGGCCTCGTCACCACGGTCTGCGCCGACAGCACCCCGGCCACCGCGGGCGACGACAAACGGCTGGATCGCCAGCTCCTCGGCCGTGCGCTGCTCCATGATTTTGGCGTCTCGCCCGCCGGGCCGCACGGCATCATCCATCACAAGGAGCAGGGCGTCCGCCTGCTGGCTCGCCTGACCGAGTTCGGCTTTTTCGAGGATTCGAACATCGAGAAAATCCCTTTCTGGCGCTCCTCCGGCCTCGTCCGCCTCGGCCCGAAGCCGCCGGAGGGGAGCCGCGTCTACGTCACGGTCTACCGCAGACCGCTCGAGGGCGGACGCGGGACGAAAGCCCTTCTCGTGGTCTTGAATGAGAGCCAGAGGCCCGTGGAACTGCCCCTGGAAATCTTGGATTCACGCCGACTGTTCGGCGGGCCGAATGGCTTGACCGCCTCGGCAGCGCTCCGGCGAGTCGAGATACCGCCGGCATGGCGGCAACAGTGGGATCACCTGCAGGGACAGAACGACGATGTCCGGGCCCTCCAGAATCTGGAAACGGGTGAGATCGTCGCCCGCGTTCCCGGCAAGAATGAGGTCTATGGGCCCGTGTATGTTCCTTACCACGATTTTCGAGTCCTCACTGGGCACGGAGAGGCGGCCCCATGATGCGTTGGCCAGGACATCCGGACCCTGTCACGTTCACGCCTGCATACCGCGGGGTCGCCCAGGGCATCCTCCTCAGCCTCCTGACCGCGGCGGCGGCGGGCGAGAATGCCCCTGCCATCCGTCTCGATGGCAACACCCTGCATACACCTCGGCACGAGATCACCCTGGGGGCCGATGGCCTGCCGCAGCAGATCGTTCTCTTGGCGGCCCCAGCGGAATTGCCCCTCGAGTGGCGGGGCAAGGCGGCCGAGGTCCCCCAAGCCATTCTGGCGGAACTCGGCCGCGGCTCGCAACTCAGCCAGCCCATGCGCTGGACAGTCCGCGCCGACGGGCAGGACCTCGTGGCCCAGCCGGTCCGACCCCTCCAGCTCGAGATGAAGGGGGAGCGCGTGGTCGCCGAGGCCCAACTCAAGGCCGGTCTATGCCCCCTCTCCCTCGCCTGCGCTTACGCTCCTTCGGGCCGCATGGATTTTCGACTGACTTACGGGGACGGCGGCCAGGCCGTCGAATCCCTCACCTTGGCCATCGCCTTGGCGGGGCCGATCGACATCGCCGTGCTGGGCCCGCCCATCGACGACCCGCTCAGACTCTACAGGCTCGAGGAGTTCTCTCTTCGGCCCGATGCGGGGACCGCCTGGGCCAACACCGGAAGCGCTCGGCCGGAGGGCGGCCGCGACAGCCCGGGGGTGCCGCCCCGATGCTTTCTCGGGTCCGGTGACCGAGGGTTCACCTGGCTGGCCCAGCGAGCCGATGGCTTCCATATCCCTCCGGCCTCGCCGTGCCTGGAAGTCGAGCGCGACAAGGCCGGACTCCTCACCTGGCTCGTCCATGTCGTCCAGCAGGAAGCACGGCTGGAGAAGCCGGAAACGGCGGAATTCAGCATCCTGGTGCACCCGGCCGGGGCCAGGCCGCCCGGTTCGAGGATCGCGGTCTGGACCTCGCCGGACGAGACCTGGCCTCGTGCTGACCGCGCGGTAGACGAGCCGGAGGGCTCGGCCTTCATGGCGCTCGAGGGCCCCGCTGGCGGCGACGCGCTCTCGGCAGAAGAAAACCTGGCCGTCACGTTTCCTCTGGCCTTCCACCGCTTCCTCGCGGGCACGCAAACGGGCCTGGCCGCACGGCTGCGGACCAACGCGAATCGGCTCATCCGCCCCGGCATGAATCCAGCGGCGGACCGGATGGCGTTGGGCCGCACCTTGCTCCTCGATATCGGGCTGGACCCCTCAGACCTGGCGCACCGGACGGAGGCCGCGTCCGTGATTCGGGCGATGGACGAATTCGGCTGCTTCCTGGATGATGGTCAGACCGAGTTCATCCCGTACTGGCGCAGCCCGGCCTTCCTGGGCTATGGCGAGGCGTTCAACTCTGGCGGCGCCTTCAGCCTGACCCACGAGGACCCCCTGGCCCATGTCCATATCAGCCTCTGGCGTCGTCCCATGGCGACAGGTATCGGCGGCAGCAAGGGCTTCAAGGCGCTCATCGCGGTCGTCAATGAGTCCGCTGCGGCCGTGCGCGAGCAGCTTTACCTCCTGGACCGCATCCGACTGCTCGGCGGCCCCAACCAGATTCATGCAAAGGCCGTCATCGCCGGCTGGGATTTCTCCGCCATCCCCGACGACAGCGATTGGAGTCGCGCGCGATTACAGGCCACGGTGTCGTCTCACGGCGGCGGCAACGCCTCCGATGTTTCCCTGCTGGACACCGCCGATCATGGGTTCGTCAGACTCGCCGCAACGAAAGATTCGCTCGAAGTCTATGGGCCGCTGCACGTCCCGGCCTACAGCTTCCGCTTGCTCCTCGCGGCCGGGCCCTAGTTCCCCTGCCCAAGAGTGCCGGAATCGTTCAGAGCCTGGAAGTTTGAGAAGTGGCAAAGTCCGTTCGCGGGGCGCATCGCGCTACTTGAAGTCTGGCAGATCGTCACCTGGACAGCCGAACGGCCCCTGGGAACGCATCCCCCGCAGAATCCCTCCGAGAAACGGGGTCCCTCCGGGAGCATCTTGCCGGCACCGTTCATGCCCGGCCTATTAACCTCCGAAATGGCAACAAGAAGGCAGCAGAATGCTGGCGCTCCCAGGACCTCATTACTCGTTTGTATCATTTGTCGAGAAATGCCAAACTCCATGACATCAGAAATTCCATACATGTGGAGAGTTGTGAATAACTCGGGAGGCCCTTATGGTGGGGACTTTCGCTAGTACCGTGGACCGGGAGTTCACCCGCACTGCCGCTCCGCGGTAATCCTGTTTTGATCCGCCGCTATGTTGACTCCGAGCAAGACGTTCTTAGCTCTGATCGCCGGCCTTGCCCTCGCCCTACCCATCGAGGCCGAGGAGCCTGCCGGCAACGCCGAGGAGCGCACCAGCCAGGAGATCGTGGTTCCCAAGAACGCCAAACCGGGCGACATTCCCGTGCAGACGACGGAGAACGAGTCCATCCGGCGGCTGGTGAACCAGGTGCTGGCGGACAGGGCCGAAGCATCGAGGGCGCGGGTCACGCTTCGTTCGAGCTTCTCCAATCATCCCGCCCATTTCGGTGTCAACGCCTATCCTTACGCGGTTGTCCCGCTGAATGAGCAGGACCAGCCGGATGGACTGGAGCTGTTCTTCTCGGTCGGACACGGCGAGTTATTTCGGACACTGCCCTGGCAGGCCGGGAAACGACACGGGGAGGAAAGGATTCTTGAAGGCAAACGGGTAAGGACGGTTATCCCGTGGGCCGAAGGAGAAATCCACGGTGTGCGCAAGACCTTCTATCCAGACGGGACGGTGCAGTTGGAAGCCACGTACGAGCACGGGCTGGCGCAGGGACCGACGCGCTCCTATGACGTCCGAGGCCGGCTGGCCAGCGAGATCATGATGAAGGAGGGCAAGCGGAACGGCCTGTTCCGGGAGTTCTGGCCTGAATCGGGAAAGGTGAAGCGGGAGATTCCGTATGAGATGGGGAGCGTCTCGGGTATGGCCCGCGACTACTACGCCAGCGGCCAGATCAAGCGAGAGGTCCGCTTCAAGAACAACGAGATGCACGGGGTCGACGTGCAGTACGAGGCGGACGGGAAGGTGGGCCGAAAGAAGTTCTGGCGGACCGGTCAGGAGGTGAGCGAGGAGAAGTTTCTGGGGAAATAGGCACTTGTGGGGCGCCAAACTTGAAAAAACTTTCTAAGAGCAGCCGCAGAAACCTCGGGACCCTCCCCCCGGACTCAAAATGACTGTAGCTATCTCATTTATTGACAACGCATTACTTTCTCCCGAAGGCGAGACGCCTTCTCTCCAAGGGGAGGTTTCTGCGGTTGCTCTGAATTTGAGTTGCGCGTTACTGATATAACGTGGGCACCCGGTGGAGATGTTGGAGTCACGCCTTTAGGCGTGGCGCTGCTCGGACAACGGCTAAAGCCGTCACTCCAACTTTGGTTGCGGCCAAAGGACGCGGTAGGAGGAAGTTCCTTCGACCGCTCCAGGCCCGTCATTCTCGGACCAGGTTTTCCCACGGATTGAAGCCACAGGCCTGTTCCATGGCCAGGCGCAGGTCCACGATTACTTCCACGCCTTCTTCTATCTTACGGTGCTTCGGCGGGCGGGAGAATCTGATTGGCGGCGGCCTCGCCCAGTACCCGTGCGAGCCATGCCCTGGGCGCCCGATATTCGACAGTCGGGCGCGCCGGCGTCCCTCGGATGCGGAGGTTCAGCTTGCCGTCCGGAAGCTCTCTCCAGGCCGTGGCGACCTCCGCGGATGCCCGTTTGAGAAAGTCGTCTGAGGGCGTCAGGGCAAGATCGAGGCTCACCTCGCCCCTATGGATCGAATAGCCGCCCTGGCCTTCCAGCAGAAGCTGTGAGGCGGTCATGAGATTCAGCTTCGTCAGGAGGACCGCGCCTCCTTCGAGCTTGAAGAGCACCTCGGCGCGATCAAAAGGCAAGGCGGCCTCGGAAGGCGTCACCTGAAGCTTGTTCAGCACGGGCCCGGAAAAAATCGATCGGAGCATCGGGTCGGACGCCAGACCCTGGATCGTGCCGGGTCCAAGCCGAAGGCTTCCCTGTCCCCGGGATGCCGCGAGGGCATGGTCGATAGAATAGGGGAGTCCCGCGACCTGGATAGCCGCGTCCAGGGACATGGCCGCGGAGATGCGGGCCGTGCCGACCCCGAATGGGAGGGGCTGTTCGCGGAGGTCCGGCATCTCAAGAGCCAGCCCCAGGCGCGAATCGAGCACCCGGCCCGCGAGCCCGGTGTGCAGAGAAAGGCCGATCTTGCCCTGAACGCCCACCCGAGCGGAGAGTACAGCCTTCGCTTTCCCTTCCTTCAACGAGCCCTCTGCAGAGAGGTCGGACAGCACGACGTTCCCGAGGGCGATCTCTTCGGAGCGGAGGTCCAGGTCGCCGGAGATGCCCCCGAGCACGGCAGCGACCGCGGGATCGTCGCCCCCGGCGTCCAGAGCGGGAAACATCCAGGGCTGAAAACGAATGTCGCCTTCGGCCTCGAATTCCAGGGCGTGCCCGGCCTTCTTGAGGACGACGGTTTCCCAGGCGAAGCCCGCGCCGGTGAGGTCGAGGCCCAACCGGAAGCGCGGCTGCGGGAAGTCTCCGTCCAGGCGGACGCGAAGGTCCGCGGCCCCGGCGAATGCCGCCTTCTGGCCCAGAAGCCGCAGCCAGAGGCCGGCGGAGCGCTGAATCGCTTCCAGATCGGCGTGCCCGTCCAGATCAAGCTGCAAGAGCGGATGGTCCGGATATCCCTCGATCCGCCCGATGAGATCGAGTTTCCCGATTCTGGATTCCAGCCTGGCTTTCTTGATTTCCAGAAGGCTACTTCTCTCCTGCCAGGCCATCTCGTGGTCGAGGGTCAGGTCGCCGAAAGGGACGTGAAGGACGAGAGCAACGATCGCCGCCGCCTCCCCCAGCCGGAGCGTGCCGGAAGAATGCCATCCGGCCCCGGAGAACTCGAATCGTTGCCGGGCGGACACGATGCCCGCCAGAGTGGCGAGGCTGGAATCCACCGAGACGCCCAGGGCGGCGAGGGCGCTTTTCACGGGAGGTAGAGGAATGACGGAGGCATCGAGTTGGACTCGGCCAGTCCGCGGGGCTGGCAGAATCTGGCCACCTTGGACGAGGGTGAGGTCGCCCTCCAAGGCGATCCCGGGCTTCTTCTCATTTTGCTCCGCGCTGGAGAGCGAGAATCGAACAGGCTCATTCGGCCCAGAGAGACCGATGGCGGCGGATAGACGATCCCACTCGATGGCGGGTCCGGCCGGCGGCTGAAAAATAACCCGCATCGTGGTGACCGAACCGGACACGCGTTCGAGTCCGAGGGGAAGCGGCGGACTGGCGTTGTTCGCCTGAAGCCTCGGCAGGCCTTCTTCTCGGGGCAACAGAGTTGTCGCGCCGTTCCCTTTCACTTCGGTGACATTGAACCTCCCATCGACGTTCTCCTCGATGCGCACTTGCAGCTTGGCGACGACGAAGCCCGTGATTACCACTTGCCGGCGGAGAAGAGCGATCCAAGAGACCGGCGCGGTGATCGATTCGGCCGACAGGATTTCGCTCCGTGAGAATCCCGGAGGATTTGAAATCCCGAGCGTGTCGAGATGGAGCACCAGGCCCATCCACCCCCGCTCCTCGAGACGCCCGAGGCGGACGCCGCAGCCGCTGGCCTGTTCAAGGGCTTGCTCAAGATTCTGGCGGATGAAAGAGGCGCTGATGACCGCGGGGAAAACGAGCCAACGAAGGGTTGCGGCGAGGATCAGCAGGACGGCAAGACAGACCAGCAGCCGCTTGCGGAATTGGCGCGGACTTGGCGGAGAAGAAGCAGGTGCGTTTTCCATGGTCGCAGCGAAGTGCTTTGCCTTATCCTATTTCAGTTCTGGCAGCCCGAGCCACACGCATGGGTTTGAGGCAGCGCTTCGCTAACCGCGTTTCCAGCGGACGCCCTGGGGAGTGTCTTCGAGGAAGATTCCTCGATCCTTGAGGTCCTTCCGGATGGCGTCGGCGCGGGCGAAGTTTTTCGCCTGGCGCGCCGCCTGGCGCTCCTGGATCAGCCGCTCGATCTCCTCGTCCAGGATAGCGGGCCGGCACTCGAGCACCCCGAGCACCTGGTCGAAGCGCCCGAACGCGGCCCGGATGAGCGCCGCGTCTTCCCGACTCAGGCTCAGGCGATTGGCGTCGCGCACGAATTCGAACAGCGCCGCCAGAGCGGACGAGACGTTCAGGTCGTCGTCCATGGCGGCCTCGAAACCCGCCACCGTCCGAGCCAGCAGGGCGGCGGCCTCTGGGTTGTCCCTGGTGGCCGAGGCCTCTTCGAGACGGCGGAGGAAGTCCCGCAGGCGGGAGACTGCCTGTTTCGAGGCCTGGACGCCCTCAAGGGTGAAATTGAGCGGCTGGCGGTAGTTCGTGCTGAGCAGAGAGTAGCGGACGGCGTCGGCCTCGTAACCGCGTTCGAGCAGATCGCGCAGGATGTGGAAGTTGCCGAGGGACTTGGACATTTTCCGTCCGTCCACGAGCAGATGCCGCGTGTGCATCCAGCAGCCCACGAAAGGCTTTCCAGTAGCCCCCTCCGACTGGGCAATCTCGCATTCGTGGTGCGGAAAAATGTTGTCCTCCCCGCCCGTGTGAATGTCCAGCGTCTCGCTCAGGTGCGTCATGGACATGGCGCTGCACTCGATGTGCCATCCCGGGTAGCCCATGCCCCACGGACTCTCCCACTTCATGATGTGGTGATCGTCCGTGACCCAGAGGGTGAAATCGCAAGGGTTGCGCTTGTCGGGATTCACCTCGATCCGGGCGCCTGCCTGAAGCGATTCGAGCGTATTGCCCGAGAGTCGGCCGTAGGCGGGGAAACGCGTGACGTCAAAGTAAACGCAACGGTTGGAAACGTAGGCGAGACCGCGGTCGATCAGCCTCTCGACCAGGCGGACCATCTGCGGAACGTGCTCCGTGGCGCGGGGATAGACCATTGCCTTCCGGATTCTCAGCTTTTCGATATCTACGAAAAAGGCCTGGGAATAGAATCGGGCGATCTCCCAAGGGTCCTTGCCCTCTCGGCCCGCGGCGACCAGCATCTTGTCCTCGCCCTCGTCAGAATCGTCCGTGAGATGCCCCACGTCCGTGATGTTCATGACTTGGTGCACCTGAAACCCGCGGTACTCGAGGTAGCGGCGCAAGAGGTCGGCAAAAATATAGGCGCGAAAGTTGCCGATGTGAGCGAAGCTATAGACCGTCGGGCCGCAGTGATACATGCAGACCTGGCCGGGCAGCACCGGCACGAAGTCCTGCTTGGCTTTCGTCAACGTGTTATAGAAACGGATGGGCATAGGCTTACGCGGCTGGACCGGTCGGCTCGATGAGAACAACGACTTCGGCCCCGATGGCTTCCTGAAGACCGATGGGGCCGACCTTCTCGCCCGTCTTCGCCTTGACGCTGACTTGTTCAACGCCGAGGCCGAGCATCTCGGCAAGATGCTGCCGGATGGCCGTCTTGTAGGGTCCCAGACGCGGCGCCTGCGCCAGCACGACCGCGTCCACGTTCACCGGACGCCACCCTCGGTCGCGCAGCAACTCGATGCTGCGACGCACAAAAATGGAGCTGTCCATCCCCCGATACCGCACATCCGTATCCGGAAAGAGTTCACCGATGTCCCCCAGCGCGGCCGCACCCAGCAAGGCGTCCACCGTCGCATGCAGCAGGACGTCCCCATCCGAGTGGGCCTCGGGGCCAAGGCTGTGCTCGATCCGGACGCCGCCAAGCACCAGAGGCTTGCCGGGCGCAAGCCGATGCAGGTCATTCCCATAGCCGATGCGATAGGGGCAACCCATTCGAGGTTCTTCTCTATGAAATCCCGCTCGTCCCGACGCCAAGCGGATTATAGGAACATCCAGAAAATTACTCAACGCGCGACGTTTTTTCGGGGCCGGGCTGGCCGGTTTGAGCCGCCAGTGTCATCGTGCCTTTACGAAGCGGGAGCGCAGGCCCTTAAAATCCTCGTCCCCATTGAACGACCGCAGTTGACCGATATCCGTCTGGACTGGGGCAGTCCCGACGTGGTGGAAACCTATCCAGCAAGAATACCGGACCTGTGGTTGTGCGAGCCGGTCGTCGTCTCCGGCCGGCATCTCAAGCCCGCAAGGGCACCCTCACGGTCCACGGCCGGGCCGAAGGCCAACCCATCTTTCTGGTAACCGTTCCGTACTATTCTTGCACTGAAGGTTCGGCCATCTCGGTGCCTGCCTCGACGTTGATCGGGTGAGGGGGCCATAGCTCTCGGCCGAGGAGAAGAGCCGCCTTCACGGCCGTCGCCAGCTCCTGGGCGTCCTGTCCCAATTTCGCATCAGCCCGCAGGTCGTGCCCGACCACGAAATGGCCCGGGAACGGCCCCCCCTCCGCCTTCCGCATCTGGCTCATCTTGGGCAAGTAGGAGGCGTGGCAGGAATCGCAGGCCTGGCCCACTCTTTCATAGGCCGCCTGCGCCGTGTCCCAGTCCTTCGCCTCAGCCGCCTGCGCCAGCTCCTCGAGCGGGGGCAGCAGCTTGGGACCGTTCGCCTGCAGGAACTGGATGTCCTCGGATTTCATCTGGGGCGCTTGAACTTCCTGAATCCAGCGGGCGTACGCCGAGGCCGCGTTCTGCAACTCGCGCACGGCTTCCTCGAGGTCATTCCCGCGCTGCTCGAGTACCTGCTCCACCCGCGCGGCCGGCTCCCCCATCCGAGACATGAACTCGAATTCTTTTTGAAGGAAGCCGATCGCCGAGCCCGGCTCAAGCCGCCGTGGAAGGCGCGCCCGCAGCACGGCCAGGGGCAGACGAGATTCCCCGGAGAGGCGCATCCCGGGGAATTCGGCCAGGAATGCGGCCGACCGTTCCCAGAGCTCCGGCGGCTCCCTCACGGTCACCCCGCGTAGGCCCCAGGCCTTGCGGTCGATAGCCACCCAGATTCGCGCCTCTGAGCTTCCGACCCTCCTTTCGAGCACGAGGATCAACTCATGCGGGAAACGAGTCATGGCCGCGTAGCCGTGCAACAGCAATCCCGGCGGCGGCGGGTCCCCGCACGCCTCCCCGACCACCCTGGCCGCCTCGGAAGTCACGGCCTTCTCGAGGGGGAAGAACCGGCTCGCTTCGGGGCTGAGTCCCCGGATGAATTCAAGGGTCTCCGGTGGAATCTCAGCGTGGGTGATCGCGCCGAAGGCCAACGCCATCCAGATGAAAGGACGAATGATCGATTTCACATTTCGGGAATCGCGCCTTAAGATGTCTGCACACGCTACCCGCCATTTTCGACAAGACCTGGAACTTGTCCAGGCGTTACCCGGAAGGAGGAAGAAAAGTCACATGCCTGGGTTGAATCGCGCGCAACAGCAATTTTATCTCGAAAACGGGTACCTGATCGTCGAAGGCGTTCTGGACGACGGGGATTTGAGGCAGGTGCGAGAAGCGATGAACGAGACCGTGGAGGCCATTGCGGGCAAGCTGCTGGCGGAGAGAAAGATTCCTTCCCTGATGGCCGATCAGCCCTTCGAGGTGCGGCTGGCCCTAATCTTCGAGGCTGCGGGACCCGGCATCGCCCCCCGATTCGGCCGCTCCTGGCGCGAGCGCAAGCCGGGCTACTTCCACCTGATGAGCAACCCGAAGATACTGGACATCGCGGAGACCTTGATTGGACCCGAGATCGTCGCTCACCCTGTCTACAACACGCGGCCGATGGTCCCGGGCAGTCCGCACGTGATTGTCCCGTGGCATCAGGACTGCTCGTATCTGGACTACAAGCGCGTGGCGATGCAGGAGATTCCCGCGTTCTGGATACCGCTCGTGGACGTGACCCCTGACATGGGCTGCCTGCAAGTGGCCCCGCGTACACGCCAGAAGGGGATCGTCTCGTACCACCGGGAGACCTATTCAGGCACGGGTTTCCTCGAGGTGGATGAGGAGCACACGAAGGGCATCGAGATCGTGACCTGCGATATGAAGAAAGGGAGCGTCCTGCTCATTGACCAGATGACCTTCCACCGCTCGACGCCGAACACGACGAACCGCGTCCGCTGGAGCGTGGACCTGCGATATCAGGACGCGAGGCTGCCGACGGGCTTCGAGCAGCAGCCTGCGCTGCTGGTGCGAAGCGTCACGAGACCCCAGGCGGTGGCGACCGTTGATGAGTTTCTCTCGGGCAGGCCGGAACGCGCGGCTTAGATTCCGGCGGGTCATCCCGGCGAAATCTCATTTCCTGACGATCCGCAGCATTTCTTGAACTTCTTCCCGCTGCCGCAGGGGCAGGGGGCGTTGGGGCGGGCCCTCCGCACCGGGCGAGTGCTCGCATCGGCCTGAAGCGTCTTGGATGGCGAAATCGCCATACCGCGCCCGCGCCGCGGGTCGGACGCTGAACGCCCCACCGGCCCAGCGTTCGCCGGTCCGGGAAACTTCACGTTCCACGACAGGTTTCCGGTCCCTGGTCCCGGGCCCCACGCCCCTTCCGGTCCGTTCGGCCCCGGATTCCCCGAGGCGGATACCCCTCGCCCCTCCATGAAGGAACGGTAGTCGCGTGCCGGCCGACGGCGGCGGAGACATTCGGCCATGGCCCGAAAATAGGGCTGAGTGCGCGCGTAAAAGAGTTGGTAACCCTTGCAAAGATAGTTCAGGCCAGGTTCTCCGTCCGGGCTGCGAATGTTGCGATGGGCCGGACAGCCGCCGTAACAGAGCTTCAAGAATTCGCACTCCCGGCAGTACCGCGGCAAGCGATCCCGCTTGTCGTTCCCGAAACGCGTCTGCTGCGGCCCATCGAGCATCTCCGACAGGCTGCTCCCGGCGATGTTGCCCAGAAGATCGCCAGCGTTGACAAAATGATCGCAACTGTAGAGGTCGCCATTATGCTCGATGGCCGCCGCCCGCCCGCAGGTCTCCGCATGGACGCAGAGGGTGGCTGGAAAGCCGGCCAGCAGTCCCAGCAGCAGATCGAAGTGCTGCACGAAGATGCGCCCGATGTCGTCCCGCTCGATCCAGCGGTCGAAAACCCCGTTCATGAAGCGGCCGAACTGCTCAGGGAGTACGCTTCGGTCCGTCACCTGCTCGGGCCCCAGGACCTCGACGATGGGAATGAACTGCATGAACTGCGAGCCGATGTCCCGCAGAAAGTCGTAGACTTCCACCGGGTGGTCGCCGTTGTCTCTCTGCACGACGCTGAGGGTGTTGAATTCCACCTGGCATCGCCGGAGGGCGTCCAGACCCTTCATCACCTGCCCGAACGTGCCGCGTCCTTTCGCGTCCACCCGGTATCGGTCGTGAAGGCCTTCCGGTCCGTCGATGCTGATGCCGACGAGGAAATGTTCATCGTGCAAGAATTGGGCCCATTCGCCGTCGAGAAGCACACCGTTCGTCTGGAACGCATTGGTGATGCGGAGACCCGGCCGAGCGTATCGCCTCTGCCATTCGACGGCGCGGCGGAAGAAGGGCAGGCCCCGGAGAGTCGGCTCGCCCCCTTGCCAGGCGAAATTGACCTCCTCGGCTTCCACCGGCTGGGACTCGATGTACTGCCGAATGAAGTTTTCGAGCACCGATTCGGGCATGCGGAACGGCTCCCCCCGAGGGTAAAGATCCTCTTTCTCCAGGTAAAAGCAGTACTCACAGCGGAGGTTGCAGATGGGCCCGATGGGCTTGGCGATGACATGGAACGGGCGTGCCGCATGCCGCGCGCTGGGCGGCCGCGCGGGCAAAACGGGGAGGGGGAGCAGGGACTTGCTGGTGGAAGCTTGCGTCATGGGCGTGTACTTCGTTTTCCCATTCGCGGTAGGGAGCGTGGCGTGGGCATCGGCGAGTCACGAGGCCGGCCGGGGCTTTTCGGAAGGCGAAAGCCCATCGACAAGATTGACCACGGCGCCTGCCGGCGCGGGCACGGGGCCCCGCAGGATCGGATCGCCCGTCGCCCGCATCCATCGGTCGAGCCTCCCACGCATCTGAACAGCCGCTTCGTCCCATCCTGGCGAATGGATCAGGTTGCGGGCCTCCTGTGGATCGAACACGAGATCGTAAAGCGATTCGGGCTCTTCCTGGCGTTCGCGCCATCCGTGGGCGAGCCAGACGCTCTTGCTGGGGCCATCGTCGCAGTTCGGCAGCACGGGCCGCGCACGGTCACCGAATCGGCGGATGTACTTCCACCGTCCCGTGCGCACACAGCGCTGAGGCTCATAGGCAGCATGGTAAGTCACTTCAGCGAATAGCTCGTCGCGGACTTCCCGGGCCTGGCCTTGAGCGAGGGGCATGAGGGAGACCCCCTGAAGCCATCCGGGCCGCGGCGTCCCGAGAAGGTCGCATAGGGTGGGGAAGAGATCGACGTGGGAGACGAGGGAATCGAAGGTTTTTCCTCCGGAAAAGCCGCCGGGGCCGCGCAGGATGAGATACACGCCCGTGCCCGCGTCCGTCAGGTTGCATTTCATGCGCGGAAAGGCGAGCCCGTGGTCCGTGGTGCAGACGACGAGGGTATTCTCTGCCAGGCCGTTGCGCTCGAGCGCCTCCAGCACCACCCCGATCTTCGAGTCGAGAATGCGGGCGCTGGCACCGAACCGCGCCATGTCCTCTCGGGTCTCGGGCGTGTCCGGAAGCGACCCGGGCGGGAGGACGTAACGAGGGTCCTCGGTCGGGCCCAGAGGAGGAAACTCGCGGTGCGTCTCGAAGAAACCGACGGACAGAAAGAAGGGCTGAGGCGGACGCCGGTCGAGGAACTCGCTGGCCAGGACCTGCGGGTCGCGCCGCACGGAGGGGTCCCTTCCGAGCCAGAGAACAGAGTCGTAACCGATGACGGCGGGGTCCGCCGCGACGTGCTGCACGCCTGCCAGGGCCGAAAAGTAACCGACGCCGCGCAGGGTGTGGACCAGGTGTTGCCGGTAGTCCCGCAGCGAGAAACCGCGGTGCGCCAGCCCCAACATGCCGCTGCAATGCGCCCATTGCCCGGTCAACAGCGCCGCCCGGCTCGGCGAACAGGTCGGTGCCGCGCAGAAGGCCTGGCGGAAGAGTGCGCCCTGCTCCGCCAGGCGCTGGAGGTTCGGCGTCGAGACGGCATGTCCATACGGCTGGATGGTCCGGCCCGTGTCGTGCGAATGGAGGTAAAGAATATTAGGCCTGGTCATGCGAATTCCTGGGATGGCGCCGTGGAGAAGCAGTCGAAATTACTCGTCCCCGAACCACCCTCGGGGAATCTCCAGAGACCACACCTCGCTGTTCAGGGGCTCGGCGTGCCCCCCCGCCACCCAGATTTTGTCCTGGAACACGTAAGCCGAATGCTCGTGGCGTTTTTTCCAGACCACGCGGGACTTCAACTGCGTCCAGTCCTTTCCGTCCTTCGAGTACCAGACATCGCCGAAATTCCCGTTTTCTTTGGACCATCCGCCGAGGACCCACATCCTGCCGCGGTACACCACCGCGGAAAACCAGAGGCGCGGACCCCAGGCCGCGGCAGAGGTCACCGGACTCCAGTGCTCGCCGTCCCTGGAGCACCAGACATCGTTGCGAGCAACATGCTGCGGGCTCCAAAGGCCACCGCCCAGCATCCAGATTCTGTTGTCGAATACCACGGCTTGGCCGTGCGCCCGCTTCGACCAGCCAGCGCCACCGGTCACCTGTTTCCACGACTTCCCGTCGGCCGAGGACCAGACGTCGTTCTTGACCATCGGGTCGCTGTGATCATAGAAATTCTCCGTGCCGCCCAGCACCCACATGCGGTCATTGAAGACGGAGAATGCCGCAGCGACACGCGGGCACCAGCCCGCTTGAGCCTCCAGCGTCCATTCCGCGCCGTCGGTGGATGACCAGACCTTGTTGCTGTTCTCGGCGCCGGGCAGTTTGCGTCCGCCCATGAACCACATCTTGTCCTTGAACACCATGGACGCCGAGAGATCGCTATGGTCCCACGGCGCTTTGGGGGTCACACAAGTCCAGGTCCTGCCATCGGGCGACTTCCACACGTCGCACGGGTTGGGTATCTTCGCGTCGAACCAGCCGCCCAGAATCCAAAGGTGGTCACGGTATACGAATTCTCCTTGGGAATCCCGTGGCTGCCACCCGGCCTCGCGGGTCTCGCAGGCCCAGTCCGGCGCCTCTTTCGCCCCTGTATTGGACATGCTTTTCTCCTCGTTGCTGGTGCGGATGCCGGCGGACACTGCCAGCGCCGATAAAATAGCAAGAATTTCTCCGTTCGGAAACGTTCGCAAGCTTTGCACACCAGCAAACCCTGCAAAGAGAGGCAAGATGACCAAGAGAAACCAGATTGACCCGGACCGGATCACGGCTCTTCAGCCTCGAGGAAAACAGGGACACCAGTTCGTCTTCTACGGGGACTGCTGCTCCGGCGTCCCAGGCCGCGTGACCGAGTCGAATTTCGCCGCGGTAAATTCAGTGATCCAGCGACTGTCTCCCTTTCCAGAATTCCTCGCATTCCTGGGCGATCATGTTTTCGGGCTGACCCAGGACGCCTCGGAGCTCCGGCGTCAGTGGCGTCACTGGCTCGATCACGAAATGGCCTGGCTGGCCCGGCGGAAGGACACGCCGGTCTACCACGTCACCAGCAACCACAGCACCTATGATGCGGCCAGCGAGGAGGTCTGGCGTGAAGTGCTGCCCGACCTGCCCCGCAACGGCCCGCCGGGCCAGGAGGGTCTCTCGTACTTTGTGCGCCGAGGCGGCCTTCTCCTGGCCGTGGCGAACACCTCCTATTCCGCGCTGGGCGGATACGGCCACGTGGAAAGCCAGTGGTTGGACGAGACCCTCGGTTCGAATGCGGACGCGGCCTGGAAAATCGTCCTGGGCCATCACCCCCTATGGCCAGTCAATGGCTACGACGAGTACCCCCTCTGGCGCGTCGTGCCGGGACAGGCCATGCCCTTCTGGGACGTTCTGGTGAGACACGGGGTCCTGGCCTACCTCTGCAGCCATATCATTGCCTTCGACGTGCAGGCGCACCGCGGCGTGCTCCAAGTCGCCACCGGCGGCGCGGGCACCCTCTATGGGCCAGGCGGATTCATGCCGGGGCCCATCGAATATCTCCACACCGTCCAGGCCGCCCTGGATGCACGCGGTCTGCGCTACCAGGTGCTGGATAGGGAGGGACGCGTCCGTGAACGGTTGGACTGGCCCCTGGCCTTGCCGCCTTCGGGTGCCTGGGAGGTCATCCCTGCCATCGACGGCAGCTTCCGCCGCACGGTGCCCGCGGGGACCGACCCCGTTTTCGGCTCGTTAGGGATTCAACTCTGGCGCTTCACCGGAAGGGCCGGGAAAAAGGCCGGTGGCAGCGATCAGGTGCTTCTCGCGGGCTCGGAAGGTCTCGGCATGCCGGACACCGTGCGTGTCGTCCTTGCAGGAGCCCGCCGCCAACTCCGGCTGCACCTCAGAGCCTACTCGGGCGAACCGGGGTCCTGGAAGGGATTCGAAATCGGACCCTCTGACTGCTTCGATTTCCAGCTCGCGGTCCATTGCGGCATGGGGCCCGGCGGCATCCTCGCACGGGCGCACGAAAACGTGCCCTGGTCTTCCTTGAGCAGCTCGTGCGCCTGGGGTGTCGAGCGCGTTCGCTGGCCATCCTGGTGGAGGTTGTGCAGCCGTCCACTGTCCCTGCGATGGGGATCGGCCCCCTCCGCTGAGGCCTGACGGCTGCCAGCCGTCTACTCGTCGCTTGAGGACCCGGGAAAGCTTCATATAATCCCACGTTTCATCGGGGCGATCCTTTCCCCGACCCGCAGGCTCATGGGACATCCGGGACGGGCTGCGCGACGAATGGAAGGTCTCGGCTCGTCCTTTCCGATCGAATGGACTCCCCTCACAATCTACAGGCTGAGGTTACCTATGCCCCAGATCGATCGCTTTCTCCAGTTCATGGTAGGACAGCGCGGCTCCGACCTCCACGTCTCCGTCGGCAGTCCTCCGATGATTCGCGTAGACGGCGACATGCTCAAGATGAACATGGGACCGCTGAACAAGGACCAGGTCTGGAATCTGATCTCGGAAATCATACCGGAGCACAACCTCGAGCAATTCACCAAGGACTGGGACACGGACTTCGCCTACGAGCTTCCAGGTGTCGCGCGATTCAGGGTCAACGTCTTCACCGACCGGCGGGGGCCCGGCACGGTGATGCGGACGATCCCGGCGAAAATCTGGACGTGTGACGATCTGGGGTTAAGCAAGGAAATCCGTACCCTGTGCCTGATGCCCAAGGGCTTGGTGATCGTGACGGGTCCCACGGGCAGCGGGAAATCGACGACCCTCGCGGCGCTGGTCCGCGAGTGCAACGAGAAGCGGAAGGACCACATCATCACGATCGAGGATCCGATCGAATTCGTCCACGACAACATAAGCTGCCTGATCAACCAGCGCGAGGTGCACCAGCACACACGAAGCTTCTCGGTGGCCCTGAGGGCCGCGCTGCGAGAGGACCCGGACATCGTGCTGATCGGCGAAATGCGCGACCTGGAAACGGTGCGGATCGCCCTGGAGACGGCGGAAACGGGCCACCTCGTCTTCGCCACGCTTCACACCAATACCGCGGCGAGCACGGTGGACCGCATCATCGACCAGTTTCCAGCCGATCAGCAGGAGCAGATTCGAGTGATGCTTTCGACGAACCTGAAGGCGGTGATTGCCCAGACGCTCTTGAAGAAGAAGGGTTCGGGCCGGGTCGCAGCCCTCGAGATTCTGATCGTGACGAGCGCCGTGGCGAACCTGATTCGCGAGAACAAGACCTTCCAGATCGGGTCGCAGATCGAGACGGGCAAGAAATACGGGATGATGCCCCTCAACGACGCATTGATCGCCTACATCGAAAAGGGCGTCGTGGACCCCAAAGAAGCCTACATGAAGGCGCTGGACAAAATCGCCTACAGCGAAAAGGTCATGGGGGTGCTCCTGAACCAGGTGAAGTCCGGCCAGTTGAAGCCCGCGGACGCCATCATGTCCGTCTTCAATACGACGGAGATGCTCAACGGCTTCACCCGGATCGGCATGGCGAGGGACCAGGTCGAACAGTTGCGGGCGATTGCGGAGCGCAAGGCTGCCTCCGAAATGGAAGTGTAGTCCAATGAGGAACGTTTTATCCGACCGCTTCCCACGGTGACGCGTGCGTCGCTCACTTACCACTCCATCCCCAGCCCACTCACCGCAGGCCGTCGGATAAACGTTTCTCAGTGGCAGAGGGCGCAGAGAGGCAGAGGATTTCATAACCACACAGAGCTTACAAAACCTACTGAGGAACGGACTGCCGGGCGAGGTCTTGGTAGCGCCGCGCCTGTTCCTCGCGAGCTTGCGGGCCCCATCCCAAGGCGTCGCCAAGAACCTCGGCGACCTCGCTGGCGCACGCGAGGCCGTGGCCCCGATCCTCGTAAAAGAGGGGCACGCGCCGGACCAGAACATCTTCCAGGGTCATCGCCATTTCGTGTTCCACGGCGTACCGGACGTCGGCTCGCCTGTAAGGCAGGCCCGGGACCAGGCTCGACGCCCACCGGGGATCTGACGCGGCGAGCTCTTCGACGATCCGACAGCCGGGCCCATAGCGGTCTCTCGGCCCCTGGAAGCCTTCGGCATCCGTGTCGGGCCGCGGGCACGCCCCTTCCTCGTCCAGGGGCATATCCGCCGTCCGGCATCGGCCGGGACGCCGGCCCAGCCGCCTGGCCACCCGGTCGACCACCTCCTCGGCCATCGCGCGGTAGGTGGTGAGCTTCCCGCCCCCGACGGACATGAGGCCGTCGGGGTCTTCGAACACCTCGTGTTCCCGCGAGGCGGCCGTCAGGCTGCCGCGGTGGGACCGCAGGAGGGGCCGGAGTCCGGAATAGGTGCACCAGACGTCATCGAGCTTCAGCCTCGCCTCGGGGAAGATGGCGTTGGCCGAGTCGAGGAGATAAGCGGCCTCCTCCCGATCGCTGAACTCACCCGGGCTGGCCCGGGGATGCACCTCGGTGGTGCCGATCAGGGTCAGAGGCCCGAAGGGAATGGCCAGGAGGACGCGCTGATCAGTGACCGCGCGGAAAACGATGGCCCGGCTGTGTCCCACGCGCTGGCGCGGGATGACGAGGTGACTGCCCTTGCTGGTCTGCAGGCTCGGGGGACGCCCTGCGCCGGCGCGATCTCTCATTTCGTCGAGCCATGGCCCGGCGGCATTGACCACCACGCGGGCCCGCGCACAGAACGTCTCACCGGAGAACGCTTCCCGAAGAACCACTTCCCGCAATCCGGCCTGTGGAGGCCGGGCCGCCATGGCCTCCACATAGGGAATCAGAACGGCGCCGTGCCGGTGCGCCGAAAGCAGAGTGGCCAAGGTGAGGCGGAAATCGTTCGTCAAACAATCGCCGTAGAGAGCGGCGCCGGTCATCCCCTCGCGGCGGAGGGCGGGCTCGAGCTCGGACGCTGCACGCGGACCGAGCATCCGATGCCTTCGAACGTTGCGGAACAGGGCGAGCCCGTCGTAGAGCCAGAGGCCGGCCGATCGGCCGACCATCCCGAGCCTCGACGATCCGTAGAAAGGATAGACGAACTCCAGGGGATGGACGAGTCGCGGCGCGATGCGAAGCAGGATGTGGCGCTCCCGACAGGATTCGAACACCAGGCGGAAGTCGCCCGTAGCCAGATAGCGGAATCCGCCGTGGATCAGCCGGGAGGACTTGCTGGACGTGCCGCTCCCGAAGTCTGAGCGCTCGGCCAGAGCGACGCGGAGGCCCCGGAGGACCGCATCACGAGCCACTCCGGCCCCCGTGATCCCGCCCCCGATGACGAGCACGTCGAAGGTCTCCCGGCTCAGCCGGTCGAGATTCTTTTTTCGGACTCGGTGCGAGAATTCAGGCTGTTCCATGGCCGCTTTACGGCTCCGCGTCCATCTGGTCCGCTGGACTGCGCACCAGCGTGTCGAACCGCCGCGTGAGGCATCGCAGCGCCTCCACGCTCGTCCACCGCGCGGCAAATCCGACTTCAGCCCGCATTTTCTCCACGCTGACGGTCCACGGGTACATGATGAAGGGCTGGTATTCCGCTGGAACGCTGGCGCGCCCGAGTCGCCAGAGCATGGCGGTCATCCGGGAAAGGAGGTGCGGCGAGTAGAGCTTGAGTGGCCGGTCAAGGATGGAAGCGATGTCGTAGAGGCGAACCGAGTCCGCGGGCGCGATGTTGTAAGCCCCGGGCCGGGCCTTGAGGACCAGGAGAGAAAGTCCCAGGCCAAGGTCCCGTTCGTGCAGGAACTGCATCTCGGGGTTGAAGCCGCGGACGGCGATCAGGGCCTTCTGCAGGAGCAGGCGCTGGATGAAATTTTCCATAGAGGGCCCGACGACCGCCACGGGCCGGGCGCGCACGATGGCCAGCGCATCCTCGAATTCGTCGCAGACGTGCTCCTGCTCGATCTTGTGCTGAGCGTAGGAGAAAGACACGCCGGAGGGGTCCGGCAGGGGCATATCCTCCGTCAGCCGCGCCGGGTGGTCCGGACTCGCGCCGTAGGCCGACGCGCTGCTTGTGACCATGACCCGATGGATGCCCGCGCTCGTACAGGCCTCCAGCACGTTACGCGTCCCGTCCACGTTGATGGACCGCATGTAGGAAACGTCTCGAATGGGATTCAAAATGAACGCGAGATGGGCCGCCACGTCCACCTGCAAGTCCACCAGATGCCGGCCCAGGTCCGGATTGCGCACGTCCATGCGCAGAAAGGACATCCGCGAGGGCAGCAGCTTGGGCGGCGACACGTCGATCCCCACCACTTCGGACACCGACTCGTCGGCCAGAAGATGCGGAATAAGCTGCCCGGCCAGGTATCCGGCACAGCCGGTGACGGCGATTCGCATTCGGTATCTCCTCATGCGGACCCGAGTGTCCGTTCGTACGGCTTCTTTCCGCGGGCATTATACCGGCAACTCAGCCGGTATGATTCATGAGCCATCAGCGTACCAGTGTTCGAGAGCGCCTCGGATGACATCTCCCGCACGTCGCGGTCCTTGTCGAGCCACTCCAGGTCCACATCCTCACGTCCCCAGGATGGTCGCGGTTAGGCGGTCTGGCAAGGCACCCAGCCTCGTCGACGAGTTTGCAAGTGAACCTGCACTTACGAACGCGTCTACTATGGAAAACCCCTCCCTCCCGGAGGGAGCCCGCCGGGAAGCGGGATCCCTCCCAACGTCCCACCGGAATCCCTTCGGGAGGACAAGTCCGGGAGGCGAAATAAAGAAACTCGATATGTAACTTCTCAATCCGTTTGGGGAGGACCATGAAGCCAAATCCATGGGGCATGAACGGAGTGGGCGAAGCGCTCCCAACTTTATCCCTCCCGCCCTTGTCCCTGTGTGAAGGACAAGTGTGGGAGGGGTCTTCGATTCCGGGCTTGGCCTGCGTTCGCCGCTCGACCTCGGTGAAGGACTCCGGGGCCAGAATGTCGTTTTACAGCAGCCTCGGCCCGCCCCATGAGCCGCCCATCCATCAGGATTCCAGGGCATCTTGCCGGATGTCAGTTCGGGCCAGGTATGTGGAGGCGCATCTGCAATTTGCTACAATGCTCGCGCAGCATTGCGGGTATCCTGGACCTCGTGTTCCAACGTCAGCCGAATCCGCCGCGGCACGGGTCCTGTCCACTTCCGAGGCATTCATGGGACTGCGGGAAGATTTCCATCGGGCCATCCAGGAAACTGAAATCCACCGGCATCGCCAGACGCGGCTTCTGACTTACGGCGGCACCGAGCTGCCTTACGTGTGGCTCGGCGAGTCTGCGGTCAATATGGGTGACACCGTGGTCCGCCGAGGAGTCGTCCGGGTCGAAAAACCTCAACTGCTGCTCGTGCAGCAGCCCCTCCAGTTCGAAGGCTTCGAATACGGCGAGGAAAAACAGGAGTCGAGCGCTTTCCTCGCCCTCGGAAGGATCGCTTCCTTCCCCCCCGGCAAGTATTCCAATATCGAGACGCGGCTGGACATCTATGAAGGGTCCCTCCAGCAGGCCTTGACCCACTACAAGCGGGACCTCGAGGCCCGTGAAGATGCCTTGACCGGTCTGGTCAGCGGGCCGAGCGACATCTGGGCGGTCAGCCTTTTTGTCTACGTCGGGAAAATGGTGGAACATTCCGCGGTGGACGACATCCAGGAGCTGCTGCGACGCCACCTCAGGCATCCGGGACAGTCCGGTTCAGGGTCCAACTCGTGAGCGAGAAGAGGCCCGCGCTCGACGCGTCTGCCTCCGGCTCGACGGCGAAGAAAGCCAGGCACGCCGGTCAAGCGCTTGGAGTCCGCAAGGCCAGGGGCCAATATTTCACACCGCCACCGGTAGCGCGGATGGCTTGGGAACTCCTCCTGGCGCTTGCGGGGACGCGCAGAAGCAGCATCGCCCGGGTGGTCGATCCGGCGGCTGGCGAAGGCGTTTTTCTCGAGGCCGCGGCCACCGCCATGGGCCCCCGCGCCCGGCTTCTGGGGGTCGATACCGATCCGGCCTTGACGCGTCGCTGGAGGTCGCTGGCGGGCAAGTGTCCTCGCGCTGCCTTCCGCGTCGCCAACGGCCTGATCAACTCCCGGGACCGGCCGGCATTCTCCGATGCGCGGTTTCACTTCGTCGTCGGCAATCCGCCCTTCGGGGGCGAAGGTCTGCGCAATTCAATCCCCGGGGGACCGATGGCCCGCAGCACGATGCGCCGGGCCAGCCGCCGTGACGCCCTACTCAAGTCCCTCTTCCAGAATTTCCAAAACTGGACCGGACCCCGTTTCGACCGGGTGAAGCTTCTCGAATCCTGGCGAAAATGGGAGCAGCAAGGGGGCACGCCGGACGCTCTCCTCCTCCGTGCCCTGGAGCGCCTCCGCCGGTATCCCATCGAGGCGCTCTTTCTCGAACGGTTCGTGCGACTCGCCCGGCCCGGAGGCTGGATCGCCATCATCGTGCCCGAGGGCCTCCTCGCCAACGATCGGCATCTTCACGTCCGGGAGTGGGTGATGAGCTTTGCGGACCTCAAAGCTGTGGTGGACATGCCGTGCGGGACCTTCTGGGCCGCCCGCACCACGGCCCGGACTTCCCTCCTCATCCTCCGCCGCCGCCCGGCGTCGCCGGGTGGCGGCCGGCGCACCCGCGTCCGCGTCCTGTTCGCCTGCCCGGATTATGCCTCGAGCCCTCCGGTAGCCGAGGACTACTTCGGCCATGTGGTCTCCGCCGCCCGGGGAAGCCCTTCGGTGGCGGACTGCTGTCGGTGGATCGCCTCCCCACGGGTCCGCCCGAACCGCTGGCACGCCGCCGCGTGGCATCCGCGCTGGCGCGTCGTGCGACCCAATACGTTTGGCCTACCCGTGCGGCCGCTCGGCGATTTCATCGAAACCATCACGTATGGCCCCATCCTCCCGGGCCGGCGCATCCAGGAATTCCCGTCCCGCGGAGGCGTGCACGTCATCGGCCAGTCCGCGGTCCAGCATTCCGGCATCGACTGGCAAAAAGCTCGACGCACGACCCGGAATTCACCCTTCGATCCCGAACGATCGAGGCCACGGCCCGGCGACCTTCTCATGCCCCGGTCCGGAGTCGCCTGCCTGGGCCGAAATCGACTCGCCGTCTACCTGGGTGAGCATCCGGCGAACTTGAGCTGTTTCGTGGACCTCGTGCGCCTCCGGGGCGTAAACCCTTTCTATGTGTGGCTCTTCTTGAAAACATCCTACGGGTTCGACCAGATTCGACGGCTCTCCAACGGCGTCGGCACGGTGAACCTCTGTTTCAACGAGATTCGTTCCCTTCGGATTCCGCTGGCCCCGTCCGCGCTGCAAGAAGCGCTTGAAACACGTTACCGTGACGAGGTGCTGCCGCTTCACAGGAAAGGACTGGCGGCCCGAAGCCCCGAGGGAAGGAAGGCCTGGCACGCCCGGGCGGAGTGCGCCATGGCCAGCCTCTCCTCCTGGCTCATCCAAGCCCTTCGAGGTGTCCGGGATGCCCGGTCTAGGCGCTTGGGGCGTCAAACTTGAAGACCTTTCTCATTTTGACGCCCCAAGCGTATAGTATCCCGGTTCAGAAGTGCTCCTGCATTTCCGGACGCGTGTACTCGGTAGGTCTGCGTCGAAGATGAACAGAAGCGCTCGCCGACATCAAGAAGAATTTCAAGAACTCGGCTACACGGTGTTCCAGGGTGTGTTCAGCCCCGAGGAGGTCGCCTTCGCCCTGCCCATCTTCGACGAGATCATCTCCCCGCGGACCGCCCCTCCCGTGGTCTGCAGCAATGGCGGCGCGCGGCGACAATTGAATAGCGCGCTTTATTGCGAGCCTCGGCTCTCCGCGTTCGGGGGCTTCCCCATAGTCCTCGAAACCGTGTCCATCATCCTGGACAAACCCTTCCGGCTCACCCGGTCGCCGGTACCTACAGTGACCTACCCGGGCAAAGCCGGAGGCGTCCCAGGCCAGAATTGGACCGGCCACGTGGACTGGGACGCCAAACCGCCCGTCGAGAAAGACGCCCTCTACATCTATGGCATCATTCACTTTACCACCGTTGAGCCGAACGGCGGCGGCTTCACCGTCGTGCCCCGCAGCCATAGGGTGGTCGAGCAGAACCTGTCCAACGCGGAGTTGAGCACTCGGATGTTTCAGCAGAAGTTCAGTGATTTTCCGGGGCTCGAAACGGAGCGGGAAATGCAGGCGAAGGCGGGCGATATTCTCTATTATCATCCGTTCCTCGTCCATGGTGCGTCCGACAACCAGAGCACCCGGACGAGAAAGGTTCTGCATACCCATTACATTCCCATCCGAGATGAAGAGACCGAGCGCGGGGAGAGGGAATCGATTCGCCGGCGTTTCCATCCCGCGCATCTGACCGTGATGGACGAGCGCTTCCGGCGCATCATTGGGCTGTGAGCATTGGGGCGGCCTATGCTGCGGCAGACCGATCTCTGGACCAGCGGGCAAGGCGGATACCACACCTACCGGATTCCTGCTCTGGCCGTGACCACGCGAGGAACGCTCCTGGCCTTTTGCGAGGGCCGGAAGAGCGGGCGAGGCGACGCGGGTGACATCGACCTGCTGCTGCGGCGCAGCCGGGATGGCGGAAAGAGCTGGGGGAACGTCCAGCTCCTGGTGGACGACGGCCCGAACACGGCTGGAAATCCCGCGCCCGTGGTCGACGCTGCTACGGGCACGGTCTGGCTTCTCTTCTGCAAGAACCTGGGTGACGGAGCGGAGTCCCTCATCATCGAGGGAAAGGCCCCGCGAACCGTGTGGGTGACGTCGAGCCGGGACGACGGAACGACCTGGTCCGGGCCCCGGGAGATCACATCGTCGGTGAAGCGGCCGGGGTGGACCTGGTATGCGACGGGGCCCGGCCACGGCCTTCAGTTGCGGTCGGACCGCCTGCTCGTCCCCTGCGATCACATCGTCGGACTGCGATTCCAGCCCAGCGATCCTTACCATTCGCACGTGATCTTGAGCGACGACCAGGGCGCAACCTGGCGAATCGGAGGCATCGTTCCGGAGGGAACGAACGAGAGCACCGCGGTCGAGGTCGCCACGGGCGGCATCTACATCAACTGCCGAAACTACAAGGGTGAGAAGAGACGGGCCTTCGCCTGGAGTCGGGACAACGGGGAGGCCTTCTCCGATTTCGGGTGGGACGACTCCTTGGTCGAGCCGATCTGCCAGGCCAGCGCGATCCGATACCCGGGTCCGTGGGAAACGGAGCCCGACCGAGTTCTCTTCGCCAATCCGGCAAGCCATCGGCGAGAGAAGATGACGGTCCGGGTCAGTGAGGATTGTTGCCGGTCATGGAGTCCGGGCCGGGTCCTCCATGCGGGCCCCTCGGCCTATTCGGACCTGTGCGTGGGCCCGGACGGGTCTGTCGGATGCCTCTACGAGCGGGGAGACGAGCATCCTTATGAAACGTTAACCTTCGCCCGCTTTGATCTGGCCTGGTTGATGGGATAGCTTATCGGGGCCCCTGCGGTCTCAGCGAGCCGCCATTTCTCATCCCGGCGGTATGAGAAATCCGGGCCAGGCGCTTGGGGCATCAAACTTGGAAAGACTTCTTCAGTTTGAGTTGCACTTTAAAGGTTTGAGGACCTTTTCGATCCCGATTCCGATCCCGCCGTGCACTCAATGGATATGAACTCAGTGGACCGATTCACAAGTTTGTCTCGAGTTTTCCCTCACTCCGGCCCTCTCCCAGGGGAGAGGGAGAAGATTTTCTCTGTCATTCATTGATCCACAAACCTATCCGCATCCCCCAAGCTGAGTGGAACTGTCGAGGCCCAAATCCGTGAATCCAATTGCCCAATGCATTCAAGACCCCTTGATTTGTATCGTCCACGCTCGGCAGGGCGAACGGATCAGTGGCCGGCTTGCGGAGCTGTTGAATCCGGTGGACCCCAAGACCTTTCACGAGTATCGTCTCCCGGCGAACAGCAAGGTGGAGTTGCATTACCACGACATGGATGAATATTGGTGGTTCACCTCGGGCCGCCCCCTCGTCACCCTGCGAAGCCCTTCCGGGGTGATGAAGAATGTCCAGCTCGAGCCTGGGGACATGGTTGCGTGTGTCCGCGGCATCGAGCACACGTTGTGGGCTGATCACGAATTGGTCTATTTTCAGTTCTGCAGCGTTCTCAGGGGCGGGGAGCGTCAAGGGCATCTCCTTCGAGGCTGATCCCGACGGCAGCAGGAGGCGACGCAGGGCGTGGCATCCGACTCGACGAGAGGAGAACATTCCAAGGAGAGCGTCCACCATGAGTACTCAAGAAGCCATCGAGCATCTGGAGACCTATGGGTACTGCATTCTGGAGGAGCGGATTCTGCCGGAGCAGGCGGACCAGATGGCCCGGAAGTATCTGGAATTGCACGCCAGTCCGAAAGTCAAGCCTTATCTCGCCGGTGACGCTTACTATCAGACTCTTTTCGGACTCATGAATTTCGACGATTCGTGCTGGTCGTGCGCTCTGCACTCGGATGTCCTGGCGGTCGCACGGCACTTCGTGGGTCCCAAGTGCAGGGTCGTCGAGGCGGTCTCCAAGCCGGTCTGGCCGGGAGCGCCGATCCAGCGGGTCCACGTGGACTCCGCCGGAGATTTCATTCGGATACCCGACGTGCCCTGGATGATCAATACGATTTGGATGCTGACGGATTTCACCCGGGAGAACGGAGCGACCGTCGTCGTGCCCATGAGCCACAGGTCTCGAAAGTCACCCCCAGTCCCCATGAAGCCCGACGATCCGCTGTTGAAGTCCATCACGGGACGCCGCGGCTCGGTCATGATGTGGCACGGGGGACTATGGCACGGTGCCGGAGCGAATACCAGCCAGGAGATTCGAGTGGGGCTCAATATCGCCTACTACCCGCCCTGGTTCAATCATGCCCGGGAAGGCGGCCATCAACCCGTCTGGCCCGAAACGTATGAGCGGATGCCAAAGGAACTCCAGGAGATGTCGAAATGTCGCGTCGGAAGGACTCGTGCGGACGTTTACGAGACGCCATGAGGGTCGAGCGGCGGTGCTCCATTGCCCTCTGGTCTTTCCTGCTGTATCTGGCCTCCACCGCGCCTTCGGCCGGCGCCTGGTGGGAAAGCGCCAGACGTGAGCCTTCTTCTTTAGAGCCGGTCTTCGGTCAGAATGCAGAAGGCGCCTGGAAGATCAGTTCCGGCGAATTCAGCGTCTCGTTCGATCTCCAGCTCGGGAAGGAAATTCTGACCGCCCATGCCACGAAGGGCCTATACCTGGACGGGCTGACCCAGTTCGCTGGGGAGCGGCATCTCAAGGCTCTTGTTCGGCTGCCTGTGGAGGCCGCTCCTCAGGCCTCGGCTGGATTCATCCTGGGTCGGAAATCCCCGTCCGACAGAGGCTATCGCGTCACACTCACGGCAACCCGAGATTCCGAGACTATCCAGTGCAGCGTCCTGAAAAACGGTCAAGCCCTGCGGGCGCCCCAAAGCGAGACACCCTCCGACTGGGACGCCCCTTTTTCGTCATCCCTCGCGTTCACGCTGAGAGCCTATGCCCAGATTCTGCCCGGTTGGCCGGAGGATTACCGCACCCTCATCGAGGCCGACATGGCCTCCATCCCGGACCACAACCGCAAGTGGCTCGCGGTCCGCATGGAACTGGCGGTGGGCGAGGCCCGATTCTGGCTCGATGACCGCCTCGTCTCGGTGAAGAGGGATGCGGCGATCCAGCCGGACGGGGCGGCGGGCGTGGAACTGTCCCCGGGGACGCAGCTCGCGTATTGCCGGATCGGGTCGTCCTGGCGGGAGCCCGAAGGATTTCTCCCGGTGGAGCTGGACGGCTACACGAACGCTCGCGCGTTGCTGGGAGGCGAGACGGTCTCTTCGGCCACACTGCCGCCGCCCGGCGAACGCGTGCGAGTGCAGGGCATCCCGTTCGTCTTTTCCGGGATGAATCCGGAGGGCCACGATCACATCGACGTGGGCCGCAGCCTCTATCGCCAGGCCAACGCGGAAGGATATCACCCGTCCTCCGGACCCCGGTGGATGGGCAGTGCGTTGCGCGATCCGGCCCGCACCCAGCTCCGCGTCCCCAACGGGCGCTTCGATACGCTCCACCTCATCGCAGCGTCCGATTCCGACCCTGAAGAGATTCCGCTGGTCAGCGCCCTGTTCTTCCGTCCCACCTGCGGCTTCGCCGAGACTTTCGAGGGCACGGTCCCCCTGGCTGCGGCGAAGGCCTCCGAGTGCGTGCCCCTCCCCGTCACCCTCTCCGGCGGGAAGAAAGTCAACCTCTGGCTGGTGAAGATTCCCCTGGACCCCGGGCGACTCTCCTCTTTCTCAGACCTGGACATCGTCGAGATCGAATTGACAAAAAAAGTTCATCAGTATCGTTCATATCCGGACCCGTTCATTTATGGCTGGCATCAAGGGGGGCCTCCTTCGGCCGTGCATGTTTATGCCCTGACGCTGGGCCGCGCGCCCGTGGAGTTCGAGCTCAAGCCCGACCGATTCGGCCACGTCTGGACCAGTCCGGAGGTGTCGAACTATGCAGTGCATCTCTCGAACCAGACGGATGCCGAGCAGCAAGGTCGCCTGATGGTGGCGACGCGCAGCTTTGACGGGACCGAAACGACCCAGCAGGAGTTCCCCATCAAGCTGGTAAAGAGACAAACGATCCTTTTGAGGGTCTCGTTCCCCGTGAAGCTTTTCGGTTACCACGATCTCGAGGCGGCGCTGGAGATCGCCGGGCGAGTCTGGAAGGAGAAGCGCTCGTTCGTCCAGTTGGCCCCGGACGCGCGGTCGCCGCGCTGGGAGGCGGGCAAGGGCGCTCTGTTCGGTTACTGGAGCTATCACGGGGGCCATTACACGCCCAAGGCGGAGCATCACGTGAGCCTGATGACCCGCGCCGGGGCAAGGACGAGCATTTCGCTCACCCCGGGTGAGAACGAGTGGGTGCAGAAGCACTGGAGCCGCGTCCCGGCGGGCGCCTGGGAAGTGGCCGCCCAGCCCTGGGCCAGGGAGGACCCTTACGACCCGAAGCAGTATCAGGAGTATCAAGAGAAGATCGTCAAGGCCTACACGGATGCCCGCGAGAGAATCCCTGAAGCGCTTCGGCCGGACCACGTCTACTTCTTTCCCGAGCCTCATGTCAGCCTGCGCCTCACCGCTGGAAATTATCCCACGTACTGGGGCGACCCGGACGTGGTCCTCACCGATGAGGAAAAAAGTCAATTGCGAATGTACTTCGTCACCGCGAAATGCGCAGCAGAAGGCATCCGGAAGAAGTGGCCGGACCTGAAAATTCTGATCCCGTGGGGCGATCCTCTCTTCATCGTTCCGCTGTTGCGGGCGGGCTTTCCGCGGGACTTGATTGACGGCTCGGGACTCGACATCTGCGGATTCGAGCGCCTCCCCGAGCAGCAGCTCCACCAGATCAGCGTGCACCGGCTCTACACCCTGAAAAAAGAATATGAGAAAGCTGGCATTCCCAAACCGCAGCTTCAGTACTGCGAGGGTATCTTCGTCCCGACCGAGGTCGGCGCCTGTTCCTGGCGCGAGCAGATGGATATCTACCACCGCTGGACCCTGATCAGCATGGCCTACGGAATCGAGCGGTTCTATTCAGGATGGTTCGCCTTCGACTGCGGCTCCTATTACGGGTCAGAACATTACGGCGGCTGCGGCATCCAGCGCCGCATACCCTACGGTGACCCCAAGCCCGCCTATGCGGCCTACGCCACGATGACGGACCGACTCAACCAGGCGAATTTCGATGGCTGGCTCGGGACAGGATCGCTGACGACCTACTGCCTGCGATTCCGGGGGCCTCGCGGGCCCGTCTATGCCCTTTGGACGCTTCGAGGCAAGCGCCCCATCCGATTGATCCTGCAGGCCGATGCTGCCGTGAACGTCACCGACTCGATGAACAATACTCGGCTGCTCAACAGTCGTGACCGGGCGGTGACGTTCTTGACGGACCCCTCCGTCGTTTACGTCACGGCCGCGGGAGAGGTGGAATCCGTCGAATTGGGCGGTTCGGACCATTCCGACTCGCGGCCCGCGCCGGACGCGGTATCCCTGGCCGACCTGGGTGACGGGTCGTGGCGCTATACCTCGCAGCGGGACATGATTTACGAGAACAATGACTTCGACACTGCACGCGCCCTGGGAAAATTCAGCTCTTCGGTCGTCGAAGAGACGGGGCGCGGCCCCGTACTGGCCTCTCGCCTCGACCCTCAGGACCGTCGCCGTGAACTGATGCCCTGGTATAACAGCCTATCGCCTCGAAAGCCCATCGTGATTCCAGGCGCGGGCGACGCCCTCGGCCTCTGGGTCAGGGGTGACAGCGATTGGGGCCGATTCATCTACTGCCTCCGGGACGCCCGAGGCGAACGCTGGATCAGCATCGGCAGCAAGGACGAATGGAACTGCGACGACGTCCATTCCTGGAGCGCCTTCAACTTCGATGGCTGGCGCTACCTCCGGTTCGAATTGCCGCGCCACCTGGGCTACGACCAGTTCCGCATGCACGGCACGACGTGGTGGCGATCCGAAGGCGGCGACGGCGTCGTCGACCTGCCCCTGAGGCTCGAGACCATTTTGGTCGAGCAGCGGACCCATATCCTGTACGTCAACGACGTCCAGCCGGTCGCCTCCGATACGGTTCTTTTCGGCAAGCTGTTCGTCGAATACGATTCTCCAGAGGATAGGGGCCCAGAGGCCGTGCGGCTCTCGCGCCTGCGCATGCCGCGGCCTCGTGGGCTGCCGGACCTGCCCAACCCCATCAGGAAGTTCGAGGCCGAGGGAGTCGGCAGCCCGGTCTCCATCACGGGCCTCAGGCCGCCTGAACATCAGTACGACGGGACTCGTGTCCACGTGGATTTCCAAGAAGCCCCGGACGCCAAGGTCCATCAGGTCTGGGTCGCCGCTTATCCAGACGGCCGAGGCGCGCAGAACCTCACGCCTTCAAGTGGAAAAAGCGGCGTGCTGGTCCATGGACTCCGACCCGGCGTCCCCTTCACCTTCTGGGTGGTCTATCAGGATGCGAATGGCCGATGGTCGAAGCCTTCCGCGCCCGTCACGCAGACGCTGATCAACGCCTTCAAGGAACAGTAGTCCCCGTGCGCGCGAACAGGGGTGTGCCGTAACACCTGAGCAGCCAGTTTCACAAGCTCGTCCGGAGTTTCGCCTCACCCCGGCCATCTCCCAGAGAGAGAGGGATTTTCTCTGTCATTTATTTCGTCCCCCCAAGCTGTCCCTCCCGGAGGGATGCCGTTGGGGCACGGGAGGGATATTCGATACAAGGCTCAAATCATCACTTAAATCTTTCATGGCTCACGACACGAGAAAAAACGAAATCTACCGGCCCCAGTTCCATTTCACCGCGGAGAAGAATTGGCTCAACGATCCGAATGGGCTGGTCTTCTTCCAGGGCGAATATCACCTGTTCTTCCAGCATAACCCGGCCGGACGCGAGTGGGGCAACATGACCTGGGGCCATGCGGTGAGTCCGGACCTGCTCCACTGGCGGCAGCTCGCCCATGCCCTGTCACCGGACGATCTGGGGACGATCTTTTCAGGCTCCGCCGTCATGGACTGGCGGAACAGCGGCGGTTTCCAGACAGGCTCGGAGCCGGCCATGGTCGCCTTCTACACCGCCGCCGGGTCGCACGCCCCCGGCGGGAAGAGGCCCTATACCCAGTGTCTCGCATTCAGCAATGACCGGGGCCGCACGTGGGCAAAATATGCCGGCAACCCGGTGGTGGGCCCCCGCTCGCCTTCCTGCCGCGACCCACGCGTCTTCCGGCACGAGCCTTCTGGACAATGGGTCATGGTCCTCGCCGAGGACCCTGGACGCGCCCTCTCGTTCCATGTCTCCTGCGACTTGAAAAACTGGTCGTGCTGCGGCCAACAGGACGGTTTCTACGAGTGCCCCGATCTCTTCGAGCTTCCCGTGGAAGGCCAACCGGGCGAGGCGCGCTGGGTCCTTCATGCCGCAGATGGCCGCTATCGGCTCGGCCGATTCGATGGTTCAACGTTCACTCCCGAGACGGACAAGCGGCCTCTGGATTTCGGGCCGCACTTCTACGCCTCGCAGACCTGGAGCGACATCCCTGTACAGGAAGGACGCCGAATCCAAATAGCCTGGCTGCGCGGCGGCGAATACCCGGGCATGCCTTTCAACCAGCAGATGGCCTTCCCCTGCGAGTTGACCTTGAGGCCGACGCCCCTCGGCCTGCGCGTCTGCCGCTGGCCCGTCCGGGAGGTCGCGTCGATCCGGCGCGAGGGTCGCGCCTGGCACGGCACTGTCCTCGGGCCGAGAATGAACCTGCTCGCCGGGCTGGACGGCGACCTCTTCGACATCGAGACCGAGATCGAGCCCCAGGGGGCCCACTCCATAGCCCTTCGCCTGCGCGGCGAAGAGATGCGTTACGTCGTCCCGGACCGCCGACTCAAGGTCCTCGGACAGTCCGTGCCGATCGCCCTTCGGGAGGGGACACTCCGGCTGCGCGTGCTGCTCGACCGGGCGAGCATCGAAATTTACGCTGAAGGGGGCGAGACGTGCCTCTCCTTCCCCTTCCTGCCGGACACGGGAGACCGCGGCCTGGAACTCGTCACCCGCGGCGGAGAGGCCCGCATCCGAACCCTGCAGGTCTGGCCGATCGAGTCCATTTTCGTTTAGCCAAGCGCCGCTTGAGGCCGACCAGCGGCCATAGCGAGCGGTGAGAATCCCACCCTTCGTTCCGGAGACATGACATGACCGATCCTGTTTCATTGATCCGCATCCTGGATAGCCGGCCGGAAGGCTTGCCCGTCGTCGTGGGCTGTCCCTTCCCGGCCCAGCAGATTACCGACGGGGTGCGGGAGTCCACGATCACCTTCACTGGCGGGAGGCAGACGGCCGCCCAGGTCGCCCTTCTCACGCCGCCCACGCCCGGCGGGGTCCGCTGGGCCGAACTCTCTTTCCTCGCCGTCGAAGGAGGACCGGCCAAGGTTACTCTGGGGCCGCCACCCAAGGCCGCGCACTCGTCGTGCGCCGTCGAATCATCTGACGGATGCCTTCGGCTTAGCAACGGCCTGCTCCGAATCCGGCTCTCCTCGGAGCCGACCCTGCCGCCAGCATCCTTCGAGCGTCTCCAGCCCGGCGGCACGCCCATGCCCCTCGGCCGCATCGCCCCTGAAGTGGTCATGGAGAAAGGCATGCTGCACCTCGAGCAGCCAGGTCAGGCCCGCCGACTCACCGTGATCCGCCAGGGGCCGCTTCGGCTTCAAGCGGAGGTCCTTGGCACGCTGGCTTCCCTCGCTGGCTCGCTTTCCCTGTCCTACCGGGTCACCGTGGAAATCTGGGCCGGCCTGCCAGCGGCCCGCGTGGACTTCATGCTCTCGCACGTCCGGCCCGGTGTCGGTTCCTTCGAGGTGCATCGGGCCACCCTCAAGGGCGAGTGGGAGGTCGGCCGCCAGACCGCTCGCCGCTTCCTCCAGATTTGCTACAGCCAGTACTACAAGCCCCGCGAGGTGCGCAACCCCGATCCGGTCGCGCTCGTCGCCGATGATTCGGCCGGCGTGGTCCACGTGGCGGACCCTGCGATGCTCAGGGATGACACCGTCTATCCTTTCTTCTTGCGCCCACCGACGACGCACACGGCCGACTGGCTGGTTCTCGAGGGCGGGGAAAATGCTATTGCTGCCACGATGGTCGATATGACCGCGATGAGACCGAACCGGCTCGAAAGCTTCGGGCCGCGGCTCGATGCCCATTTCATCCCCGAAGGACATGCCACCGACTGGCCCCAGGGACGCCGACGGGAACAGACCCTTCTTCTCGCCTTCGCCGAAGAAGGAGTCGAAGCGTCACGCCTCACCGGGCCCCTGTCCGACGTGTTCGCCTTTGGCCGCGCCCTGCCCGCCTCGGAGACCCTCGCGGCCCTGCGATGCTTCGACCTCGATGTCGCTCTGCCCTACGTTCCGGGCCGCAACGTCCGGATCACCCAGGTTCTGAATGACCTCTGCCGGCTAAATACGCCCAGCGATAAGTGGAATCTCGGCGACACCATCGACAGCGGCTACACCCAGTCCTACGCCGGGTTGATTCCGGGCGGCCTGAAGCCGCGGCCCGGCGCACCCCCCATGCGCCTGTGGTTCAATACCGGGAACTGCCTTTTCCCCGACCCCGTCTTCAAGGGGATCGTCCAGCCCGTCTGGACCAACAACGAGTATGACATGATCCATGCCTTGGCGGTGGAGGTGGCCCGGACGGGCAAAAGCGATTACCTGCCGATGCTGCGGTGGTCGGCCCGCCACACGATCGAGGTCGACTTCGTGGCTCACTGCGACGAGCGCATGAATCACCGCGGCACGCCCCAGCACTCCCCCAACCACAACACCTCTGGCGTCATCTCCAGCCACCTCTGGACCCAGGGCCTGCTCCAGTACTATCTTCTCACGGGCGACCGCGATGCCCTGGACGTCGCGCATGCGCTCGGAGAGAAAGTGATGGACCTGAACCGCTGGTCCGAGGCGCGTTCCTGGGGCTTCGACCGCGAGATCGGCTGGGGCCTCCTCTCCCTGGTCTGCCTCGTCGAAGCCGGATTTGACCGCTACCGCGAGGAGTGCATCGCGATGTCGGATTTCCTTCAGAACTATGACCGGCGCTCGTATCGCGGCCCGGTGTATCTCTCCACGGGCCGCCGCAACCGCTCGCTCGAGCGCCAGATGGTGGACGGCGGCCTGGGCTACTCGCCGCTGATGGAAGCGATGGACCGCTGGCAGAAGATCACGCGGCGGCCCGACACGGAGGCCTGGCTAAAGGAACTTCTCCTGCAGTATCAACGGGAGACCTGGAACGCCATTGCCGAAGGCGAAGTGCCGCACCAGCGGTACATGGTCCCCGACGTCATGGGGATCGGATACGAGCGGACCGGCGACCGCACCTTCATCGACCTGGGCCTCGCGATCCTCGAGAACTACGATTTCGTGCGCGAGCAGCCCGTGGGGGAGATCAAGCCGTCGGCCATGACCTACCGCGCCGTCTTTCGCTTCCTCGGCCATGCGGACCGGCTCGGCCTGCTGGACAGCTTCGAATCCCCGGCGATCGTACGCCTGCGGAAGCGCGCTGAGGAAAGGTGAGCCCGGATGATTCACGAAACGATCTTCGGGGAATCCTGTAGCCCCGTTCTTGCGTCTATGGGAGCGTGGCGGTCACAACTACGAAAAACGGGGAGAATCATCCCAGGAGTGAAGGCGGAAAGGTCTGGTTTCCGCCCCTAGCCGAGCGTTCATTCAAAAGGACAGCCCCCAGGCTGACCTACGTCTAACCTGACACGCCGCCGCTCAAGTGGCGCGGTCGCTGGCCAGCCTGAGTTTGCTGTCAAGCCATGAGCTTGTCGAAGGTTCGAAGGCTGCGACCGCAGAGTAGGCCATTGGCCCGCTGCACAGCCGCGGGGCTACTTCGCACAACGCCCAAGTGAGAGCGCACGATGGCCACTGCTGGGAACGCCAGCATCCTGCTGGCAAGCTCCGGCGCGGCTCGTGGTTCGTGGTGAAGACCAGGAGACCGAGTGAGAGCAAGCGATGGCGGATTTATGCCGGCTTCCTGCGGCGACCAACCATCCCAGGGCGACTCCGCCTACGGCGGATCGCTCCGGACTATATCATTTCGCCCACTTCGGGGCTTTTCTAAGATAGTGAACAGGGAAGGTTCACTCAGTTCTTACGCGCACTCTTCAGCTCGATTCCTGCTCCTCGCTTTTTGTTCCCCGTGATGAAGCAAGTCATCGGGCTTGGAAGCGCGGGTGCACTTCCAAACTCATCTACTTGTTAGATTGCGGCAGCGCTGCGCCAGGCACGTCACGGAGGGTCCGGTGCGCTCATGAAACGCTGAAGAGCGTCGTATTTTGGCGCCTCAGCGCGGGGCTGGGTGATGTACTCCAGGGCGCCCCAGTTCCCGGCCCCTTCGAAACTGCCACAGTCCAGGAGGTGCATGAACAGGCCGCCGTCGGCCTCAGCCCAGTCCTTCAGATAACGTGAGTACAGGGCGCTCATGCGCGGGTCGCGGTTGGCGGCCGTAAAGAGCGCGTCCAGCTCGGGGGCGTCTTGGCCCGACATGTTCCACAAGTGCTGGCCGCCCTCATAGGCGATCATCGGCAGACCATACTTGCGAGCGACGACCACGTGCGCCAGCATTTCGGCCTTCGCCTTCGGTAAGGAGGAATTCTCAAGTTCCTTCAACAGCTCGTCGAGGCTCATCTTCCGGGTCCGCGCCACCCCATCCGCGTCTGCGGCGAGCTCCGTGCCGAAATAGGGCCCGATGGCTACGGCATCGACATGTTTCCGGGTGTCGCCGAAGGACAGCACCAGCTCGTCGGAATACTCGGGCATGCCGTCGGACTGAAAGCTGAGCACGCGCACGATCCGCTTCTTGCCGAGCAATGGCTCGAAGATCGAGAAAATCTCGACGGCTCGCTTGGCATAGTAGCGCAGCATGGCCTCGCTCGGGTCCTGGCTCAGCCCGAGAGCCATCCCCTGCTTGCGGGCGTAGGCCGTTTGGGGAAAAACGTCGTTCCAGACCTCGTTGGAATACTCGAGGTATACCTTGAGCTTCGGGTGCAGCGAACTCTGGACGAGTTCGGCAAATCGGCGGACATAATCGTCGTCGACCGCGTGAGGCAGGCAGAACCAGGGGTCAGCCTGAAGCCGATTGGACAGTGCAACCATGACTTCCAACGGCGCGCCCTTGATAGTCCAGGTCGCGTCCTGCAGGGTGGCGCGCCCGCTCCAGCGCCGCGCCGCGATGTCTTCGGAGCTATCCCCGAGCATCCAGATCATGAACCGCAACGCGCGGTAACCCTTGAGCCGCGACAGGAATACCGGATTGAAGATTTCGTCCGGCTCGGCCTGGATACCCTCAGGAATCATCCGGATGTTACGGATGTAATTGCCGGGGTCGATCGATGTCAAAGAGAGCGTGGCGTCGCCCTTGCCCGATTCGATCTCGATGATGTCGCGATGGTCCCCGTGTTTGACCAGCTTGGCCAGATCGGCGTATCCCAAGTCGCCGTTCCCCTCATACTCGACGATAAAGCGCCGCGAGAGAGAACCAGAAAATTTGACGGTGTCGTGAAAAAGCACCCGGTTGGCCACCTGGCCCGGCGCGAGAGACTTCACCCAGCCCCGTTCATCCAAATCGAGCCGGCGGCCATCATCCCAAAAATCCTTTGTGCCCGAAATCCATGCGCTAGACGTCTTGAATGCATCCAGGAATGGCAATTGGGTGCTCCAGTAGGACAGCCCGTTCAAGTTGCTGCCGATGGTGACCCGGCCGACTTGGATTTCACCCGCCGAGCCGTGGAGCGACCCCGTAATGAGGACGATCATGGCCGCCAAGACCATTTTGCAAGACCTGAGAATCTGGCGACACGGCATGGGCGTCGGCTTCATTCTGACTCCTCCACGTTTAGGCCGGTGTTCATAGGCCGCAGGCTCCCGTCACAGGTTTCAGGGTTCGGTTTTCATCGACGCCGCGCTCGAGGGCGAAACATCCCCCAAGAGCCAGCAACCCGCCCCCTTGTCTCACGAAGTCCCGAATCCACAGACGCCGATCATAAGGAAATTGGGAGGGCTTCGGCTTCGTTCATAACTCATGGATCAGTGATCGCGGACTCACCGATCATGGGTGCATCTCACTTCACTGAATGATGAGGTCCGCCTTGACCTCCCCCTGAGTGGCGACCAACCGGGCTGGCCGCCCTCGGACCCACAGCCGCTCCACCTCGATGGCATCCATCCCTTCCGGCAAGACGACGGGTAAGCGCGGCCATTCGGAAGGCTCGTCCGGCCCGATCTGGAGACCCGGCAGACCAAGCACCAGAGCCATGAGGAATCCGCCTGCGCCGGTCAGAAAAACCGTGTCGGGCGAGGCTTCCAGGCGGAAATTCTGCCTGCCGGCTTCGAGGAACTGGACAAAAGGGTCAACGGTCGAGAGCAGGATCGTTTTCTCGAGGGCCTCACGGGCCAGCCGACGATTCCCGAGCCGTGCCGCATAGACGGCCATGAGCGGGCCATGCATCATCCCTCCCGCATTCAGGTAGGTCTGGCATTTTCCGACGTGCGAGGCCAAAGTCGCCCGGTCCACCTTTTCGCTGTGGCTGTAGTTGTAGGGGAAGAAGGTGTGCAAAACGTCAGGATTGAACGCGCCGCCTTGATAGACAAAAGCATCATGGGGAAGAACCTCATGGGTTTCCGGATTCGTGGGGATGAAGAGTTCTTGCTCCACCTCAGCCCACCTCGCGGGCGGCCGAAGTCCGATTCGCTGCGCAACGGCTCGCGCTTCCCTCAAGACAAGAATCGAGGCGATGTTGGTGTAGGCATTGTTGCTGACGTTATCGGCGCCTTCATCGGGGCCGGTCACATGCCGTATCTCATACCCGCGAGACGTGCGAATCACGCGGCTGGCGACCCATTCGGCGACCGCTTCCATGACGGGCCAGGCCTGCTGGCGAAGGAAGGATGCATCGCCTGACACGTGGACGTATTGAGAGAAGGCAAGAGCAACGCTCAATGTGATGTGCTGTTCCAGAATGCCGCTCGTCCCTCCGGCCCATAGCCCGGTGACTTCGCTGCCCGAGTTTCCGCTCTGCCAGGGGAACAGGGCGCCGCGGCAGCCGTGGAGCGCCGCGTTGAATCTCGCCGCCGGCAGGCAGCGGCTTCGGTAATCCAGCATGGCCCTGGCGGATTCCGGCGCGGTGAGCAGCACGGGCAGAAACATGAAGCCTTCGCAGTCCCAGAAGACGTGGCCGCCGTAATAGTCCCGCTGGCCCAGCCCAAAGGGGGCCACGCTGCAAGGCGAGGAAGAGTGGACGCTGCTGTGGAGATAGAAGAAGGCGGCGTCCGCGGTTTCCTGCCACCCTTGCTCAGCGCCCACCAGCAGGGGCCTTCCTTTCCACAGCTCGGCCCAGGCCACGCGGTTGTCTTCTCGGAGCTTCTCGAAACCGTGCTGCCGGGCGAGGCCAATCAATCGAAGGGCCTGCGAGTGGGGCTCCGAGTGCATCAGGCTTGGCACGAGGCATCCGAACTGTCGAAGGGTATAGACCCGACCCGGAGCGGCATCGGCGACGTAGGCCTTGAACTGGAGGTCATTTTCGTAGCCCCGGTCGCTGCGAACTTCCTTGACCTCACCTTCCCCGAGAAATTCCGTGGCGAAGGCCGCGCCGCACGTGGAGAGCCCGCCATCGCTTTCCCAGTGCAGGACCGCATCGCACTGAATTTTCGGTGACGCCATGTGCGGCATGCTCCGCAGCAGAGGCCGTCCCGGCAGGCCAGCAGGGTCCATCAGGGCTTGAAGCGCCAATGTGCAGGGCCGCTCGACCTCTGCTCGGATTTCTTGAAGCACCAGAGTCGGTAGAGCACGGCTGCAAAACGTCACGACGCTCAGGCGAGCCGTCTTGTCTCCCAACCGAACGTCAAACCGGCTCAAGAGTTCCCCGGTAGAAAAGTCGTAGGACTGCCGAACGAAGGTGGCCAGGAAAGGCCCATTCGCAGGTTTGGCCTTCCGCAACAGGTCCTTGCCAACGATCGAAACCCCGTCCAGAAGAACATCCCCGCCAATCGGGTAAGGCGCAGGAGCATAGGCCTCCACGCCTTCCTTCTCATGAATCCCGACAAAGCCATTGACCAGGGCGATTCCGTGGAGCAACGGAATTTTGCCGACCCGAAGCCCCACGAGTCCGTTCGCCAGGTAAGCGGGCTGAAATTCGTTCCGATAGACGGTGATTGAATGCGTCTTCAATCTAGCCTCCCCTGACCCAAACGACCATTTCCCCCGTCCCGCGGTTCGCCCAGAGGGCATAAGGAATGGCCAGGATTCCCACTGCCTTCGGCCGCGAACGGGTGGAGCGATAGAGCTGGTCTTTCCAGCCGGCGCGGGAGCGCCGGAAGCCCTTTCCGCGAATCACGGCCACCCCGCCCAGCAATCTTTTCCGGTATTCGACGGTCAGCCTTGAGGTTCGAGGGAGGAACAAGTCGGCCAGGTCGGGCCCGTTGTCGACTTCTTCCAGGCAGTAGACGAGAGGCCCTCGTTGCAGCGCCACCCTTCCGCAGTTCGCCCGCACGCTCGGATGCGCCTCAACGCGCTCGACAGGCATGGGCAGAGTCAGTTCGACCTCGTCGCCTTTCGCCCAGTCGCGCCGGACGCAGGCGTAACCACTCCTCAGGATAGCCGCGACGCTGGTCACCTTTCCATTAACCCTCAAATTTGGCCTCCGGCACCAGCCGGGGATTCGAAGCGCGAGGTCAAAACGGGCCGGACTCTCCGGATCGAGAGTGAAATGGACCTTTCCCTTCCACGGATAATCGGTTTCCTGCTTCAAAGTCACCTGGGTCCCGCCGACCTGGCATTTCACCCTCCCACCCATGTAAAGGTGGACGTAAAGGCCGTCGGAGGAAGTGGAATAGACGAACTGGCCGATTCCGGAGATCACTCGGGCGATGTTCGGCGGACAACAGGCACAGCCGAACCATTCCTGCCGGGCCGGAGCGACGTGGTCGCTCGCCGCGTTGCCGCCCTTCGGGTAGGCGGTCAAGTGGTTGGCGTAGAAGAAAGTTCGTCCATCGAGCGACAGGCCGCTAAGAACGCCGTTATAGAGAGCACGTTCCATCACGTCGGCGTATTCGGAGTCGGCTTTGATCTGGAGCATCCGATGCGCGAAGAAGACGAGCGCGATATTGGCGCACGTCTCCGCGTAAGCGGTCTCGTTCGGCAAGTCATAGTCGCAGGTAAAGGCTTCTCCGTGCGAGCTCGAGCCGACCCCGCCAATAACGTACATCCGCCGATGGACCGCGCTCATCCACAGCCGTTGGCATGCCGCAAGCAACTCTTCGTCGCCCGTTTCGACCGCCACGTCAGCCATGCCGGAGTACAAGTAAAGCGCCCGAACGGCGTGCCCGACAGCCTCGTCCTGTTGCCGAACCGGCCTGTGGGCCTGAAAGCACAGGTGGGGCGCGCCAGGCGAGAATCGATGCGTCCAACTGTTCTTGGGGTCCTCCCCGCGGGCCGCGGCTTCCTGGTCGAAGTAATGCGGCTGCCGGCCGCGTTCATCAACAAAGAATTTCGCCAGGTCGAGGTAGCGCCTCTCACCGGTGCTCCGGTAGAGCTTCACAAGAGCCAGTTCAACCTCTGGATGGCCGTCGTAGCCGCGCTGCTTGCCCGGTCCGTCTCCGAAGTTCGCCTCAAGGAGGTCCGCACAACGGCACATCGTGTCGAGAAAATCCCGTTTGCCCGTGGCCTGATAATAGGCGACCGCGCCCTCGATGGCGTGTCCCACATCGTACAGCTCATGAAGGTCGCGAAGGTTCGTCCATCGCCTGGCCGGGGCGGTCACGTTGCAATAGAGATACCCATCCGGCTTCTGACCCCGAATGACCTCGTGAACCGCATGTTCAGCCAATTCGGCCAGCTTGCGGTCTGGACGCACGCCAAGGCAGTAGGCGGCCGCTTCGGTCCATTTGCCCACGTCGCCTACCCAGATACGCCAGGGTCGGTCTTTGTCCCTCTCCGATTCCCACTGATAGCTTGCCAGCGCGCCCGTTTTTCTGTTCATCTCGTATTCGAGAGGGATCGTCACGGTGCGCACCGTCTCGACGCGCCTTCCCCAATAGCCGCCTGAAATCCCAACGTTGAGGAAGGACACGGGCGATAGCGGGCAACGCAGCTTTTCTTTTCGGTCATCGATCATGGGATTCTCCCACCAGAGTAGTCTAAATCCTATCCTCTGTCCTCCGGCGGAACGTCCTTGCAAACTACACCGCGCGGTTCGCCTCCTCGTAGTATCGATTGATCCCCTGGCCTTCTCCCATGCCGCACCACGCTCCCCGGAAAAGGGTTTGGCGTTTCGGCTTCATCGCGGCAATGACCGCGGGCGCCGGGCAGCCCTTCCCCCACTTCGAATTCACCGTGTTGTAACAAGTGAAAAGCGACAGCCGATCATTCTCCTGTCTCAACCACGGTGTGCCGGAGTGACAGATGGCCTCGGTGAACACCACCACGGAACCCGGCGGGCAGCCGTAGGTCTCCCACAAGGGGCTGTCGTGTCCGCTCACTTCCTCCGGCCGTGGGAAGGCCGCCTTATGGCTTCCTGAGATAAACAGAGTCCCTCCTTTCCCCTGTTCCACATCGTTGAGCTCCCAGACGACGCGAGTGAGACCAGCATGCACCCTTCCCGGCAGGTGCTGGTAAATGTGAGAATTGCCGCAGAAATTGAACAGAGAGCCGCCGCCATGGGGGTTGAATTGGTTCTGCCCGAACCGGCGAAGGCTGGTGTACGTGTGATCGAAACGGAAACCATAGGCCTCTTCCGAAGCCAGATCCTGATGGCTGAGGATTTCATTCAGGACCCCCACGACCACCGGATGGTCGAGCAAAATCTCGGAAGGCCCGCCGTGGTTGTCTCGTTCATGGGGTGGGAGCGACTCACGCGCGTGAAGGTATTTCATTTGGTGCGCCCGGACCGATCCAAGCTGCTCGCCCGTCAACAGACCCGGCAACAACAGCCACCCCTTGAGATCAAAGATGTACTTTTGCGACTCCGTCATCGGGATGATAGGAAGGCCATCCGCGTTGGTCTTGGGAAGATATTCTTCAATCATTGCTGTCCCTCATCGTAAGACAAAAGAAACGGTAATCGTGCGGCTGGACACATAATAGCCATCTATTCTCACACGTTCGGCGAGGAGCCACCAAAGGCGCTTCAGGAATTCTCGTCCGGCGTGCGAGGTCCGCCAGAAGATTTCCTTCGCGAGGGGCCCATCCGCCTGAAGCGGCCCGCACCAGAAGCGATGTCCACACCAGAGAGGGCCAGCAGGGAGGGGATGGGAGGTTCGCTTCTCATTAGTACCGGGCAAGCCCGATCTGGCGGCCGCGGTGTGGCGAGAGATCGTGAAGCTCGACCGTGCCTTCATAAAAGTCGAAGCGCTCCTGCTTCTTTTCATCGAGGCCGTTGAGGTGGATGAATTCCTGCCATTTCAACTTGGGCCGCAGGCCGAGGGCATCAAGGTCAAGCTTGAGCTTCACGCTCCCTTTGGTCTCTTTCGGTTGGCTGTTGAAGACGCTCAGCATGACGCGGCAGGCATAATCCTGTCGCAGCCAGAGCGATGTGAGGATGTCCGGATCACCACACTGGATGTACGGGTTGCGCCAGAAGGGGACGAATTGGGCGCCGAGAACCTCCAGGGGCGGCCTGCCCTGGCTCGGGCCCTGCCAGGAATCAAAGAGCTGGACGTATTCCACCAACCCTCTGGCATAGCGCTGCCGGCGCTCCTCATCCTTCAGGTGAATGTGGTCCATCCAGCTTATGACCACACCCCAATTCTCGGGACATGATAAAGAGCGCATCCGGTCAAGAGGGTAGCCGTCCACCCAGTCCATCGCCGATTCGTCGGTGAGCTTGTGGTATTCGCCGTCCAGGATGGCGTCCATCCATCCACAGGCAACCAGGAGATAATCATTCGTGGCATGGGAGACCTGGGCTCCGGGAGTCAGACCATGGTCCTGCATGAGGGCGTACATCCGCATGAGGAACCGGCGGGTATTCCATCCGGCATAGCCGGGCTGTATGCCCCCGTCCGGAAGGGTGTAGGCCATCCCGTTCTGGATGGTGGAATGGAGAGTGGGAAAAAAGATATCCCAGTAGATGGTCCGGAGGCCGCCCTCGCGGAAGGCGCGGTCCGCCAAGTAGAGGTAGTACCGGATATTCGTGTCCGGGTAGGCTTCGCTGGAACCCCACTCCGGCCCGAAATAGTTGGAGACTTTCTCATCGGGCGATTTCCATCCGTAGCCGACGAGGGGTAGGGAGGTATGGACGAACATCCAGTTCCTGGCCTGGCAGGGATTGCAAGGTTGCTCCTGGCGCACCTTTTCGTCTGCTTTCTTCTTGTATTCGGACCAGATGGCGCCCCACTCGGCTGGATTCTTGGATGGCGGAGTGAGCCAGTTCCAGCCCTCGATGATGCCTCCGGTCTTCGGGTCCTTGCGCCACTTGTATCCCCAGGATTCGCCGCCGGAGAACGTTCCATCCCAGGACCCCAGGGCCATGCGCCAGTTCTTCACGAGGGGCCGGAAGGGCGAGGCCATCAGGCTCAAGGCGAGGGTCCGGGGCTGCTCGAGATCGAAGGATTGTCCGATGATATTGTTCCGGAGAACGACCTGGCCGCCCTGGCGAACCACCTGGTGAGCGGGCACGTCATTGTGAGGCACCCATCCCTTGTCGTTGTCTGCCCACCAGAGGAGACCGCGGCGCTCGCTTCCGATCCAGACACACGGGTAGAAGGAACCGACGGCCATCATGGAGCCGACACGGCCCGTATCGAGGGTTGTCCAGAGGAGTCCATTCTTCTCCGGCGGGATCACCGTGGTGGTCCGTGCGGCATAGTTGCCGCCGGTCCCGAGACAGACGAGGCATTCGGCCTGGTCGCCGCGGATGGGGAATTCGAGGCGCAGGGCATCGATGCGAACCGGTTTATTACCGGCGGGCATGAAGGTCGTCTCGAGCCAAAGGAGGCCGTCCTGCTCGATCCACCCCTGACTTCGGAATTCGAGGCCGGCCCCCTTCGCCTTTCCCTCGAAGTCCACGCGCCAGGGCCGAGTCTGCGTGAAAGCGGGCCGGCCCGCCAGAGAGATCACTTTCTCAGCACCGCCAGCGCCCACGACGATCCGGGCAGGCCCGTCGAGAACCGGGGCGTTCTGAGAACGGATATCGTCCGGCAGCCCAAGGGCGTTGAGACGGTACGCCCGACCCCACAGGTCGACTTCGGCGCCTTCGCGCCTTATCGGCTCGAATGGGGGGATCACGCGCTCGATGTTGCCCAGGTCCTTATCCCACCATTCTGCAAATGCCTTCGCCTCGTTCAGCTTGCTGAACTTTGTCCTCTGGGGTCCAAGCTTCTGGCCATCTTTCATGACCAGAAAAGCTTCCACCTCGTAGGATCCCTCTGAAAGCACAGGCAGGTTCATCAACTCCTGGAAGCGAGAAAGGTGCGGATGACGGATGACCCCGCTCGTGATGAAACCCTTGATGCCTTCCTTGCGCACGGCATACGGCACCTCCACGGCATCTTCCGGCCGGTCAAGAAAGTAAGCGTCCACCTGGATGAAGAGGTTGGATCGCACGGGGTTAAAAGTGGCGGTCAGAGGGAATGACCCCTTTGGAGGTGGGGAGTGTTTCACCCAGTTCTCTGGATAGCCGGCCTTGAAGTAGGCGAAGGTGCGGAAAAGTTCTTGATCGCCTTCTTTGACCTGATAGAAGAGGTGGCCGGAATCGAGGGTATCGGCGCCTGGGTGACGAATCTTCAACTCGGCCGTCTTGCCCGGCTCGACCAGCAGGGAGGCACGTTCTTGGAGATCCTTGCCGAATTCGGCCAATAGATCCATCCGAGCGACGTCCTTTCTTGGATTGAAGATCCGGAAAGTTGCGGCCGGCTGGCCGTCGCAAGGGCCTGGCAGGTCTTCCATCAAGACCTGGACTGCGGGCGTGTTTTCCACGAGGGTGCCAAGAGAGTAGCCATCGGGATTGAAATAACCGCCGTTGCACGGGATTCGAGCCTGACACCACCCGGGCATGTGATTGAATCCCAGCATCATCCTCCAACGATCGCCAGGCCGGTGCGGGCCCCCCAGCTCGAAATCCTCGAGGGACGCGGATACTTCGCATTCCCACCAGCGCCCGTCCCGCGGCGCTGTGCCGGGCTCGGTCAGCCTTGCCGCGGTCTTGAAAGAAGGCAACCAATTCTTGAATTGCTGGCCCACGGAACAGCGCATATAGTCTCCGGTGAAGCCCAGGCAGTTGACGAAGAACTTGTAGGAGCTTTCGGTGCGGCCCGCGGTGACATTCTTGCCCAGCGGTTGAAAGTGAAGTTCGGGTCCGTCGTCACCGACGCCGGCGGTGTGCGGTGAGCGCCCTGACCAGATGCAGGGTTTATAGCCCGGCATGACCCATGCCCGGCAGGCCCAGTAGAGGTGTTCCGCATCCCAGGCCAGGTAAAAGGTCGTCGGGCGCGGGACGAGATGGTCTCCCTGACAGTCCACCACGCCGCTGACGGCCGTGGCCTCGCGCCATTCTTCCGGATCAATCGTCCCGTCCATCCGCGGAGGCACGGTCATTCGAGGGATGAGAAACGAGGGGATTTTATCTATTGGAATGGAGGACGTCTGAGCCAGGAGCTTCCCGGAAGCTGACAGAATCAGGACAAGGAGGGTGGCAGCGGTGTTTCTTATTGTTCGTACTTTCATGGAAACCCTCCTGTTCAATAACCTCAGATGATTCACCACAGAGTGGTGAATCATCTGAGGTTATATGGGTTTTGCAGGCCAGAGCAGCCCTTGAAAGCTTCTCGGGCCATCTCGGAAGTGCATCATCTCTCAGGTGAAGCTTGCCGGCCTAGGGAAACATTCGCTAGGTCTTATTCTGGCCTGCAAAACCCGCGTATCTGAAATCATTCACGGAATTGGCGTGAATAATTCCGGATAACTGGAGTTGGCATTTCTTGATTTTTATCCAATTGGATGATAACTCTTGCGAGAGATCAGGGCATGTGGGCGGTTCCTTTTTATGCCGCCCCTTCAAGGGCTGGGGTAACGGGTGGTGGCTTTGCAGCCCCTTGACCCAGGCCTTCTAAGAGGTTCCAGGCCCACTACAGGCGAAATTCGTGGCCGTTCCATCGGCGCGGACGCCTCGACAAGTCATCCCTACCGAGGCGGGATTCAGCCTAAATAAGACTCCGGTATCTCCGATCCTCGCCCCCAGAGTCCGAATGGACTCGATGCGCTCTACGGTCGGCAGACGGGATTCGCCGTGGCTGCGTCCCACAGTGATGCAGGTCAGCAACCGCCGGCATGCGCCGTCTGGAGGAAACGAACAAGTCAGGTGCCACTGGTTCGTCCATTCCCCACTCTCAGGCGGAGTGCTGAATTGGTCCGTCTGGGAAAAGGTCACGGGGCCCGGCTCCAGGATGTGGATACGGGCCAAGGCTGGCCCCTGGGTGATGCGGATCACCCGGTTGGCTTCGTCGATGTGGAAGGGACAGAGGCCGTGAAAGAGGAGCTGGAGAGTGGCTGGCTTCTCTGTCTCGACGTCATCCAGGATAACGAAGGTATCCGGCCTGACAAACAGGATGTGCCTGACCACACGAACGATGCCCTCGTTGAATGCGGACTGGTCTTCCGAGATCTGCCTGGAGGGTTGCTGATAGGCCGCGGTGGCATCCCCTGCGACATAGTCGAAATCAGGAGTGTGAACAAAGGCGGCAATACGGCCCGCCGCAGCGCGATTCCAGGCGCCCTGACCCTTTCCGTTGATGAGCAGCGAATTGTGCGCCCTCGTCTGCCGCGTCCAGGTCACATCATGCGGGCTGCCGTACATCGGATAATAACCGCTATCGATCAAGAGGGGCTGTCCATACGCTTCAAGCACGAAAGAATTCTGGTCGGCGTGGCTATGGTTGAACGAGCCGAAATGGCTGCTCTTGAACTGGAGCATGACGTTGCGGTCTTTGTCCGCCAAGTGGCAGTGGAGGGCCACCCAATCGATGTCTTTCATGTGGATCGCCTGCGGCAAGTCTTCGGGGGCTTTCGCGGGTGGAGGCGGGCCCCAGTAAAAGAAGTGGCTCAACAAGTAGTCGTGGGGGCCCCGCAGGGGAGATTCGATTTGCTCGGCGAACCACTGGTAGTGGGGATTCTGGTGCACCGCGGCATAGACCATCATGACTTGTTTCTGAAGCCCCTTGGGACGATTGTAGGAACCGTCACCGAAGGTCGGACAGTTCCCGTATGGCGGCTGGAAGTAGAGGAGGTGATTTCCATTGTGCCGGCTCCACGGGCTGTTGAAGAAATTGATCTCGGTGGCCACGTAGATCATGTGCATCATCCGCTGCACGGACCAGAGTTCGCCATAGCCGAACCCCTGGGCCCAGCCGCCGTCATCCCCGCCCAGCCCGGGCCAGCAATACTCCAGGTAACGAAGAACGTCGCCAAGCCAGGTCTCTGCCTCAGGCTCCTCATGAAAAAGGGCCAGCGCCACAAACGTCATCGTTGGCAGGCCATAGTGCACCGCATGGCTGTCCAAGGGATACTTGAACGCCTGCTCGACGGAGAGCGGATGAAATTCACGGGCCCGGCTCAGGAGCACAGCGATCACTTCTTCACGTTCCCGGGCTCCCAGGGAATCCCACAGGAAGTCCAGACCGACCGCCATCGGGGCCAGGATATGGTGAAAGACGTGGTCCTTTCTGTAGCTGGTGGCGGCCAGGTCCAGGGTTGCCAGGTTCATGAGTGCCTTCAGAGCCAGGTCTCTGAATGTCTCTTCACGGGTGAGCCGATAAAGTAGAGCGCCATGGGTGATGCTGATACTGATCTTGTTTAATTGGTTCTTCATCTCGCCAAAGGCCCGGGCCCCTTCTGCTCCCCCGGTTCCCCAGCCGTGAGGGAAGCTGAACTCGGGCGGGGGTTGTGCCAAAGCCGCATCCCCTGCCTCGCGAATCTTCTGGAAACTCTCCTGGAAAGGAGGAGTGCCCAACCGATCCCGAAGCCGGTCGATATCCTCGGGCCTGAACAGAATGCGGGGATGATTTCGGGGAACTGACTGGCGCAATGGAAACCCTCAACGCGGGAGAACTTTTCGAAACCACCTGGCCCCCAGGCCCGCACCCTCCCTCCTGATTTCCCCGGTCCGGCTGAGTTCGATCATGGCGTCCCGAATCTTGCCATCCGACAGAGGAGCGGGGAGCCGGGAACGTATTTCGGAAAGCGTCAACCCCTGCTCGGTCGAAAGGATTTCTACGATTTTCTTCGGGAGCTCCGGTGGAGGCCGAAGATGCTGGGCTGGAGAGTGGGTGAAGATCGTAGTCAAGACAAGATGCTCGAAGAAATCTTCGGACCCGTTTTCGACGGCCAGCCCTTCGACGGTCCGGATCTTCCGGTAAGCGTGCTGCAGGCTGAGCATGGCCCGATGCTGGTTACTTCGGTTGGGCATGCCGGCGTGCCAGGTCCGCATATCACGAATGAAGAGGCTGCCACGCCTGATACAAACCTGGTGTGGACTGCATTTCTTTCGCCATTCGGCCTGCATGGGCTCGTAAAGGGAGGCGTCGCCATAGCGGCCCGATGAATCCAGCACGCGGGTTTCCCGATGCGTGCCCGGCCAGACCTCCGTGGCCCCATTCTCCTCCGTGAAATCGACGAGGGGGATGTTGATGACCAGCCGAAAGGCAGGGGTGGGAGCCGTCATAGAAAGGAATAAGGGCCCGTGATCGGGATGAACTGGTTGCTTCTCCAATTCTCCGGCCAGGCGCCAGTTCACTCCCCAACTGTCGTTGTAGACGCCGTCGCCCAGTACGGCATGCGTGACCGCGATGACCATGTCATTGAGCGGGATGTCCCGGAAAAGCCATGGGTGAGCCAGAGGGATCCCGCTGGGCCGAAACCGGCCCGTTTCCTTCCGGGCACGTTCCCCATCGTCAATCATTTTCTGGTAGAGGGTATCGAGGCTCTCCAGGCTGACGGCATCCTCGAGTACGACATAGCCGTCCTCTTCGATGGCCTTGACCGCCTTCTCGACGTGGGCAGGAATCATGATCCCCGAGGTCCTTTCCTCAGGGCTAATAGAGATTGTAGCCATGATCAGGTCCTCCAGAAGAATCTGGGGAAGGAAGCCTATCAGCGCAAGGTGCCTCCAACTCCAGCAGCGCTTGGAGCAACCGATTATGGAATGGAAAACGCCACAATTCCGGGTTGCTTCCAGGCAGTGGTGTGGAGAGAAATCCAATCTTCACGTCGGCCAATCGCCGCGCTCGCACTGCGTCATCCGCTTCACCCGTCATCCCATGCAGGCTGGGCATGGTGCGTATATAAGAGGCAAGAACGGGAAATGACCGCAGCCCTGCGGCATGGAGTGGTCCAGGGAGCGCGGAAGCGGCATTCATTCCTCCACCTCCACAGGGATATCCTGCACCTCTGAAAGATTGAGCTCCCTCTCGTAAAGCACTCGCTGCTTGGGCCCGTAAATTTTAACCACAAGCAGCCGGTCTCCCTCTCCGCCCACCCCGGGAAGAGTGGACAGCGGCTCGAGGAGGACCCGCACACTGCTCTCGCCCCACAGGTCCGCACGGGCCGAGGTGTCAGGCCGCTCCTTCCTGCCGCGATGGAAATAGAGGACCTCGACGGCCTGAACGTTTTCGCGAGAGATGCATTCGCTCAGGTTGACGGCGACCGTGCCGCCGCCGAGATCATCCACCTCGTAGCGGATCGAGGGCTCACCCTCGGATCGTCTTTCGAACGGCTGATCCAGGGGACGAGCCGCCAGCCGGGCCGCATCGCTTTCGTCCACGATCGCGTCGGGAAGAAGCCTCAGGACGTCCAGGGCCAAGGTTGCAGCCATTTCTTTGAAACCGATGGCGAGATGGTACCCAGCAGGCTGGGACAGGGGCGAAGCCAGGTCCCGCTCGTCGGCCAGCCTCCCGTCCAGGAACAAGCGGATTTTGGACGGTGTCCAAGAGATCGCGGCATGATGCCAATCGTCCGGCAGGACGGCGGGGCGATCGGAATATTCGGCATTGGGTGATACTGGAGAATTGACGAGGGCAAGGCTGACCCGGGCATCTTGCTCCTTCCCAGGCGACATCACGAGGGCCCAGTGGGCACCGAGCTCGAGGAACGGTTCGCCGGCAGGAAAGACACCCTTGAACCGGAATTCGAGAGTGCCTCCATCCTGAAGGGGCATCCAGCAGCGCCACTCGGCGCCGGCAAGTCGAACAGCCTTCCCGGAGAATCCCTGCTCGAACATCGGGGAGACGCCTTCAAGACGGACCGGATGATGGGGCCGGGCAGGCGGAACGGCTTGCACGGTCTCTTCGAAATGACAGGCGAACAAGGCATCCTCCTCCGCCGGCCCGACGGGCCGCTCAACGGGCTCGGCGATCAAAAAACGGTAATCGTGGCGCGCGAGACGCCGAACGGGATAGCCCTCGCTAACATACGGGAGCGGTTGCTCCGTCTCCAAATCCCACAGGCCCATTGCTTCGTTCCCGGCCAACGGAATCTGCAACGACGCCGGGTTCAAATGGAGCTGTCCGGCTGCCGGGTCGTCGCCCGCATTCAGGATGACGAGCACGGCCCTTTTCATCTTTATGTTGCGATAGATAGAGATGAGAACCTGTTCTTGTGGGGGGATGAGCTGGGCGGTCTCCGCCGTCCTCCAGTAGCCGATGAATTCACATTCTTTTTCGTTGTAGAAATCGATCTCGCCAGGAAGGTGCGGAGGGCCCGAGGATTGGTATATGCCCACATCGTGCGAGAGAAGCAGGCCTTCGATGCTCCTCTGAAGAAGTCGCTTTCTTGCCGGGCTGACCCGTGTCAGTTCTCTCGCTTTCGGAGAATGCAATTCGGGAATATGGGGCCACAATTTCTGGTAAGGCCCTTGCCTCGACCTTGTCATGGCTCGGAAGTGGTCGGGGGGCACCTGGTCGATCTGATCGCGCCCGCTGGCCGCGTAGAAATTCCCCTCGATGTGCCAGACCTCCTGTACCCAGGAAAAGTCTGAGGGGTGCATGTGGATGATCCACCAGGGCTCGCGGCCGGATTCCCAGCCCATGACCGCCAGCCGCTTGCAAAGTTCCCTGCGGGAGAAGGTATCCCACTTCCAGGTCTTCCGCCCGCTCTGCGGCTCGATCTCCCATATTTTGGCCATGGCTGCGTTGTCCCAGTAGGTGCCGTTGATGCCCACCTTTTCTACCAGTTTCTGGTGATACCAGATGAAGCAGTCCGCGAAGCTGCGGTTGAAGTTCACCCACACGGGAGTGAGTTTCCTCGGGGTATCCCAGAGAATGCCCGCATAGCTGGCCTTTCCTTCAAATGAATGGTCGGGCCTAGGCACCCAGGAAGTTATATCCAGCCATTCGCCGCCGAAGGTATCAAAGGCGTCGAGACCGAGGCCGGTCATCCGGCCCGATCCGTAAAGGACCACGGGCTTGCCGGCCTGGTACGGCGGACAGATCATCGAATAAACGCTGGAATTGCCGGTCCTCTGCCCGTTCTGGAACAACTGTTTCAGGTCCGCATATTCCTCCTCGCTATTCAGCTCGAAGCCATCCACGCTGGCGCCGTACAAACGAAACCCGGAGGTGTCATGCCCGTACGGATCGCTCGGTTGCTCCCCTCTCTCGCTCCAGGCGATCCTTCGCCAGCCCGGCGGCAAGGGTTTCACGGGCTCAGGGAGGAAAGCAAATTCAAGGGTTTCGCCCGGCTCGAGTACCTTGGGAACAGCGATGAAACGCAGGTGCAGGGAAACTTCTCCTGCTTTCCTGTCCATCACGATGGCTGGGTTTTCTTTGGAGAAGGACCAACCGCTGGCGCGATCGGGACAACCTTCCTCCACGTAGACAGGGTCCTCGGTGTACCACCAGAGGCCCATGTCACCGTTGCCAGCGAATACGGCGGGTGCCATGCCCCCGGGCAAGTGGCGGCTGTCCCAAACCGTTCCTGTTCCCTGCGGTATGGCGCCGAAGTAGCTTTCGCCCTCGGCGTACCATCCGTAACGCAATTCATTGCGCTGGACGCAGGCGGTATCCGCGCCGGGCCACAAGGGAATCTCGAGCTCCAATCTGTCCAGGGTGACTGCTTCCTCATGCTGGAAATGCAGATGGAGCTGATACCAGCCGTCATATTCCAGGAAGCTCTTGACTTGGACGGGGATGGGACCGAGGCGGGTCATGCCCTCGAATTCGACCCGGTGGGCCTTTGACTCACCGGACATCGCCACTCCGCCGTTCTCCTGAGGGGCAAGGTGAATCGTGGCTCCTCCAAGCCCGGCGGCAAGGGTCATGGGCCTGGTGAGCATGGGCATCCCCTGGTTGATGATCTGGGAGGGGAGTCCTGTATTCGAGAGAAACCATCTTCGGCCCCACACGACGAGTTCCTCGTTGTTGACACAAATGGGCTCGAATGGGGGTATGACCCTCTCACTCTTCCCAATGCGGTTGCCTTCCCAAGGGTAGCGGGTTCTGGCCAAAACCACCGAGGTGCGCGCCAGGACATTTCCGTTCTCTTTGCTCTTCAGCCAGAGGCGGACCTTGTAGCGCCCTTCGGGCAGTTGCGGCACGGGAAAGGATATCTGACCTTTGAGTCCCTGGACGGGAACTTCTTCCTGCCGGATAGGCTTGCTTTCCTGATCGACCACCTCGGCGGTGAAGATCATCGATTCTCGCATCCCGAAATGGGTGAGATCGAAGAAAGCTCTGACCCATCCGGAAGATGCGTAGTCCTTTATGGAGAGGGACGGGGTGAGGAGTACTGGGCCGGACCAGCAAACATTTCCGACGCCCCGGGACTCATTTGCAGCATCTTCAATATGGATGCCCGTCCCGGAATCCATAATCGTGTTGTCCTCATAGAGATTGCCGCTGACGCCCTGGCCTCCCGATTCAAGAATCCCTCCCCGGGTGTTGGCCAGAATGCAGTGGCGGATCGTGTTGTGAGCCGCATGATTCGTCAGCGCGATGGCGGCGCTTTCACAATCCCGGATGAGGCAGTCGCGGATGAGCACTCCGGAGGCGGTGATCCATATTCCCGACGACCCCCAGGAATCCGTGTGAAACGTGTCCCCTTTCGCGCCTCGGATTTCAAAACCCGTGAAACTGCAACCATGGACAGGTACGCTGAGGCCCACGCGGCCGCCCTCGGCATCAATGACCACCGGGTTGGCACCCTCCACCTGAGGGAGAACATCTTCTCCTCTTTCGTCCTTTGCACGCCAGGTGGTCGCGGTAAAATCGGCCTCTCCACCGCTCAACGAAAGAGAAGAATAACGGCCGGGAAACACCCAGATTTCATCTCCCGGAGCAATCCCTTTCCAATGCAATGCTGCCTGGAAACTCAGCGCCTGGCAGTCCCGGCCTAGTTCGCCGTCCGCCCGGATCTTCCAGATTCGCTGGGCGTGCAGTCCCGGCCAGTCGGTGAGAAGGATACCGAGCAGGGATAACACTGGGGGCCGCAAAACCATTCGAGTCAAATATCGTCCTCCCGATCGACCAGTCGGTAGCTGTAAAGGACGGCGTTTCGGACACTGAAATGGAGGATAAGTTTTCGGTCAAGCCATTCGGAAAGGTTGGTTTTTCCCCTCCATCGCACGGGTGCGCGGACCTGGTCGGAGGCAATGGGCGAGCACTCATCCAAGCTATAGCCTGGCAAATCGGAGAAGTCAGGGTTCTTGATGGCCACTCGCACTTCCCCGCCCATCGGTTCGACGTTGACCTGGAGGATGTTCCGGGTGATGGTGAGCGGCTTGGTGACAACGAGGCCGCTATCTCCTCGCCGGTGGGCCAAGCCTGCGAACCGATCCAGCCCGATGAGTGCCACGCCGATGGCTCCGTAACCAAAGTTTCCGGTCTGGGGATCGATGCCGTACCCCGTGTAGTAAATATGGAGTTTGTTGCCGACGCGCATCGGGGGGTTATGGAGAGGGTAGGTCAGGACACGATCAAAGGATCCCTCAGGGCCGTGATCCAGAAAGAGGTCTCCGGGCTTGACCCTCCGCCAGGCTTCCCCGTCGCGGTGGCTGATGAGCTCGCAGGCGTCTCCGCCCCCCACGTTGTTCCATTTTTCGAGGAAGCCCAAGTCTTGATTTCCATAATTGAAGGGGGTCATCCCCCCATGCCATTCCCACAGCCTACCAAAACCCGATTCAGACCCCGGCACGAAAATGGGTTCTGTCGGAGATGTCCAGTTGAGGAGGTCCCGGCTTGTGCAGAGCCCCGCGGACCGGCAGTAAAACCCCGAAGAAAAAGTTCTTGGCCGCTCGTTCATCCACCACTGCTCGTTGCGATGATCCCGGGCCACCATCATGTAATCACCGTGGCATTGTCCCTTCATGAAGATCGGCTCACGGGTGAAGTGCATTCCGTCGGAGCTTGTTACCAGATACTGGCCAAACACCTTCCGGGCCCTTTCGATCTCTTCGTCCTTCACACCGGGGTAGCGCTGAGGGAAGGCCTTGGCCCACATGCGATGATCCTGCATGTTGGCGAAAAGCTTGTATCGCCTCAAGGGATCAGGGTCTTCATCGTCGCGGACCACGGTCAACCCGTCCATATGATTGACGACACCGGCCGGGTTTCCATCCCGGTCCATGACAGGCAGGCCGCCGCCGAGACGGGCCAGTGGATACAGGTAGCCCGGCCCGAAACTGTAGAAAAAATTGTTTTCCTTGCTCCCTCTCCAGCTGACGATGCCCAGGGATGGTTTTTCCCAATGAATTCCGTCCCGGCTCTGGGCGTAGCCGAATCCACCATTCTCGCCTGTTTCTGGGTCCTCCCCACCATAGATCATGTACCACATCCGAAGGAGGCCATCAGGGTCCTGGGCCACGCTTCCCCACGCCCAGGCACGGAATCCCCGCTCCCAGGGCTGATCCGGGGCCACCACAGGGTCCGGCCGACGCTGGGGGAGGTTGAGCACTCGCAGGACATTCACGGCGTGGTGAACCTCTTGATCGTCAACAAAGAGATGCAAATGAGGGTCGTGCATGGAAAATGGTCTCCTTGCCCCTTAGCCGCAATTTCTCACAAACTTTTCACCAAAAGTTTGTGAGAAATTGCGGCTAAGGTGGAAATTCCGCCGGCATGATCGAGTTGATGATGCGGCCCAGATGTTCGGGCCAGCCGCCCCACTCCCAGAACGGCAGAGGCTCACGGTCGATCGGCTGGCCGATGGGAGCGCCCAGGAAGACGGCTACCCGGCCCTTGCCGTACGATCGGAATACGAGAAGGGGCAAGCCGCCAGCCTTCCATGAGACCTCTCCATCCGGGTCGTTGGCCATCTGATGCATGAAAAAGATGCGGCATGAGGCCCCGTCCACGGGCAGACCGACGCCGGGCCCGATCCCCACTTTCTTCAATCGAAGCTGATCGATGTCTCTCAGGGGAAGCAATTCCTCGAGAAACGTGGAAGCGAAAGCCCCTCGTTCGAGTGTGCTCATGCCTCCCAGCACCAGCAGGCCGCCCCCCTGGCGCACAAACTCCCGAATCCAGTAACGCCTTTCATAACTCAGATGCGTCCTCACACCCACGTTGGACAGGATAAGGACCGCCGCCCGCGTCAGCTCCTCGGCGCTCTCCAGCGCGGCGAATTCCCTGGCCAGTTCCGTGTCCTGCTTCTCCGGATCAGCCGCGCTTCTCGCCGGTTCGTCGGATAGACCCGGCTGATCCGGACGAGCCGATCGGGCGGGCACGACCTGGGACACGTCGGTCGGATGGGGCGGTTCGCCGGGCAGGCGCGCCGTGCTAGCCCGGAACAAAACGTCTGAAAGCGTTTCCACCGCCTGTTGAACGCGGTAGGTTTCCCAGAAGTCCCCGCGTACTTCAAAAATGAGTTTCCGCCGGGCTCTTCCCTGTGGCGCATACGTTCTGCCGGACAGCCCCTTTTCTTCCAGGAACTGGTCGCTCCATGCAGCGACTCGTCTGAACCGAAGGGTGTCCATCCGCAGTTCAGCGGTCCCCCGGGACCGCACCGCGAGAGTGATGTGGCGGGTGTCCGGCTTGGCCAGTTCCAGGCGAAAGCGATGGTACTGTCCTGGCGGGTCCGGATCGGCCCTTGAAAAGGACCGCAAATCCTCCGACTTCCACTCCGTCTCCCCGACCATCCGGAAAGATTCACCGGCCAGGAGGAAATCGAGGCAGAGACCTTCTTTCTCGGGGCTACGAACCTTGATTCGAAACGTGATTTCCCACTGTCCAGGTTCCCAGGGAAGGGCAAGGGGCTGAAAGCAGTTGCCCTTTCTTCCTGCCGGAATAACGCGGACGAAGCCGGCCCGGGATTCAGGGTCATGGCTGCCGGGCACAGGCGGGCGCAGGTCCACGGCATCGTAAACGATCTCCTGGCACTCCCTACCCGACCAAACTTCTCCGCCCGAGGCATCCGGCGACAAAAGGACCAAGGCGAAGGCCATGAAGCCCGGCGCCCACCACTTCTCGAAAGCTCGTCGCCTTTCGCTTTTCCAGTCGGCGAAGCGCATTCTCCTCTCCTCTCCTCTATTCTCCGATCCCGAATAAGGCTTTCGGCTCACCGTGCCGGGCGGAAAGCCGTCTACTGCAAGACGAACACACGGTGATCATAGGCCGGCAAGTCCACGGGCACCCACCTATCATCTGCTTCCCCTCCTTCCTTGAGCTCCTCAAACCATTCACCGGTCCGAGGGTTTCGAACCAGGTTCTTGCTCTTCTCGCAGTCCAGCAAGATGGCGTCTTTGGGCGTATCCGGCAAAAGGGGGTTTGCAACCAAGTAGTCCCGGTTCAGATGCAGGGCGCCTTCCAGGGGTTCGGGGCCCGCATTGGCGATGATGATCAGGCTGCTGCGCTGCCGCGTGTTACGGTAAATCGAGATGTAGGGATTGTGATGGATGACGCTGGAGGAGGGTGTGGCCATTGCCCGGCTGGGTACAAACCTGGCAAAGGGCCTGGACCGCCAGTATCCGATGAACTCGAGGTTTCGGGCGTCGTCAAAGAAATCGAAGGGACCCTGAGGCACGCCGAGATGCCCGTAATGATTGGAGCCGATGTCGTGAAGGAGCCGGATCGCCACGTCGCTGCGGTGAATGAGGCTGTTCTTCTTGGGATCGTCGGCGCCCTCACCCTGAACAACAATCCAGTGGATGACCCCGCGATTAGCCGTCAGGAACGCCCGATACTTGTCCATGGGAAAACGTTCGTAAAAAGTCGTTTCCCTGGGAAAGTGAAAATCTCCCTCCCAGTCGATAAGCAGTGTATTGAAGGAGGTTTGCATGCCGCCCGTATTCTCGACCCACCAGGGTTCCTTGCCTTCGAGCGAGCACATGGTGGCCAGGCGCTTGCAAAACTCGCGGCGGATGAATGGGTTCCAGCGATAGATCTTTTTCGCGGTATTTCTTTCAGGCGTCCAGCAGGTATAGATGTTGGCGTTGTCCCACCAGGTACCCTGGAGGCCGACGAGGCGGACGTATTTCTGGTGGTACCAGAGGTAGCAATCGATATAGCTGGGGCAGACGTTGCAAAAGGCCGCTGCAAGCTGGCGCGGCTCGTTGAACTGCACGGAGTTGCCCCAGTTCCAAAGCCCCTTATTGTTCTCCGGCGCCGGATTCTCCGGCCACGCGCCGTCCAGCCATTCACCGGAATAGCTTTCCAGTTCCTTCATGGCCATCCCCGCGCCCATGTTGCTCCCGTAGAGAATCAAGGCACGCCCTTTCTTCAGGGACTCCCAGCCGGTGCCGTTCCAGTCCCAGAGTCCCTGGTTGACCCAAAACTGGTTGTTGAAGAGCGCGTCGTGCAGTTTCTTGAAATGTTCATCGCTTGGAAGCGTGAAGCTGTTGACGCCGTCTCCGTAAAAGCGGTATCCGGAATTGGCGTTCCAGGCGATGTAATTCTGGGCGCCCCAGGCGACTTTTCGCCAGTCGGACCGCATGGGCTTGGTGGGCGAGCCCCAGAGGGCGAAACGAATCGTCCGCGTCCCCTCGAGAAGCGTGGGCTCATGGAACATCCGCACGCGGAAATTCGGCTGGCCGTTCTGCCGTTCGAGGAGAATGGAAGATTCGCCCGGTTTCATGTTCCAACCGTCCGTCGATTCCGCTTCCCAGACGATGCCTTTGTCACCCGTGCCGGCAAAACAGGTCGGGATGAGACCCGTGAGACCCTCCTTTTTCCCATCCCAGACGATTCCCTTGCCCCTGGGAAAATCACCGCAATAGCTGCCGCTGGCGATGAACTGGCCTGCCTTCAGAAACGCCGTGTCAGCCTCTGGCCAGAGTGGGATGACCAGGTCGAGCTTCTCGAGGGAGGTGGGCTCTTTCGGCTGAAGCTCTAACGTGACCAGGTAGAAGCCGTCATATTCCATCTCGCCCTTGACGGTGACGTCGACCGAGCCCAGCGATCCTCTGGATTCCACGGAGACGGTGTGCCCGTTGGGGTCCGTCGGCGATATCTTCAGATCGCGGCCGAGGAGTTGGACCGCCTGGCCTTCCTCGATGGATTCCAACCGCACCGGGTCTCTCAAGAGGTTGTCGCCCGTATGGACTAACCGGCGGAGAAGGCCATTCGTTTCCATCTCGTAGGTTCGGCCCCAGGGCTTGATGCCACGGCCTTCAACAATGAGCGGCGTGAAGGGCGGGATAACCACCTTCTCCTTCCCTATCGAATTCCCCTCCCAGGGATAACGGCGGCGAGCGAAAGAGACGGAGTTCGTCCCTGCAACCTGACCTTCGGGATTGACTAATTCAAACGTGGCCTCGTAGTTTCCCTCTGGCAGGTCCGGGAGTGAGACGGCCACTTCACCGTAAAGGGACTTGGGGTTGATCTCGCCTTCAGCGATCGCCAGGGGCTGTTCCCGCTTATCCCGGCTCACCACGTGGACGCGGAACTTGCGGCAACGGGCATATTCCTCCGGCATGCCGAAGATGTCGTTGTCCACCTGAGCCCGGCCCGTGTTGACGGAGGGGTAATAGGCAAAATTGCATTGGAAATTGGTGATGAGATTCTTGCGGCGCTGGATTTCCTCCTGCCGCCATTCCTCACCCTTGAATGAGCCGCCCTGAACGGCATGCTCGTAGAGAGTAACCTTTTGGCCGTCTTCTTTGATCAGGTAAGCCCGGATTTCCGGGCTTGTCCCGTCTGGCTCTTTTTGAAACTGAAGACGCTTGCATTCGCCGGGGTCCAGCGTGACTTTTTCTTCCTTTTGATACGTGCCGCTGCGGACGCTAAGCTCGATGAGCCGTCGTTTCGACCGGCCTACCAGCTCGATGATCGTGTTGAGCCTGCCTTTGCACACCTCGCCCAGGCGCAAGAAACGGAAGGACGGAGCTTCGGGATCAAAGTAAACCGCAGGAAAATCCCAGGTGTTGACGTACCAACTGTATTTCCAGGCGAAGAAGTGGTCTCCGGCGAATCCGTCGGCCCGCACGAGGTGAAGAATCCACTCCGTGTTGTCGAAAGATTGCGTCGTCAGGCTGGTGCGCTTGAGCGCCAGTTCCATGTCCCAGAACCGGTCGTTGGCCTTGGATTTCAACTTCCGCTCACACTGCCATTCATGGCCGGGCTGCCCGGGCAGGTAGTTGAAGTGCTGGTCCATGACGGCATCGCGTGGATTAATATGGATGATATAGAATCCTTTCTGAGAGGCTTCCTGCCTGGGGTGATACGAAAGTTCGATCTCCACGTGCGCGTCCCACCCCATCCCTGAGTCGCCATGTGGATTGGGCCGCCCTTTCGCCGTAGGCCACGTGCCTTCGTAGTGAGGCGAGTGCATCGCCATGTAGAGCCATTCGTCGTCGTAGGCGAGGTACCAGACCGAGTGCGTTTCCTCCAGGTAGATGGGATGAAAGCCGGTGATGGCCGCGGCGTCGGCCCATTCCTCCTGGCTCATCTCGCCGTCGATCACCGGCGGCTTTTCGATCTTCGGGATGCGCAAGGCGGGCCAGGGAAGGCTCTCACGCGGCAGGAGGTCCGCCCAAGCCGGAAGAGCGAACAGCGAAACCAGGGTGAATGTCCGGAACACGGTGTTCACCTTTTCGGAAGTGATGTTCACGACTCGCATGGGCAGCCTCCTTCGCACCTCGAGGTGCAGATTTCAGCCTGCGAACATCGAGGACTTCGCCAGCGATTCCTGGCAAACCTCCTCGGCCTGGTCCAGCGTCTGACCAGGGTCGCCCCCAAACTTCAACCAGCGGTCCACCGTAGCTTCGATGATCCCGGCGACCCGGAGTAAGTCCGGACACTCCAGGAAGGGCATTCTGGCTGGAGACGCACTCTCTCGGAGCGCGTGCTGGAGGTTCAACCTGTACTCCTGGAAACCCTCGGGACAGGAGGCGGAAGGGACGACCGACTTCAGGACCGGCACATAGCAGCGGTGTCCGGCGGCTATCCTCTGCCCTTCCTCGGACAGTAGGAACTGGATCAACTGCCAGCCTTCTTCGTACAAGCCACTGGCGGCATCAAGGCAGAGGACGGGGCCGGAAACGAGGCGGCGTCCCCGGTCGCTCATGGGCGGCGCCATGCATGCCAGGTCCAATCCAGAAAGCGTCTTCCGGTCCGGGGAAAGCTGCAAGGAGTAGGAGTAGCACTGCAGCGTCAAGGACCGCCCCTCCACAAAATCCTGGAAAGGATGGGAGCGGCGAAGCAATTCTGAGGGGAATGGGGCCAAGCGATCCTCGACAATCAGTTTCTGCAGGAAGCGCATGGCCTCCCGCATCTCGGGCGTGTTCAGGCGTATTTTCCCTGTCTCGGAGTCCAAAAAAAGGACACCCCACTGGACGAAGAAGGGCGTAAAGCCGAAAAAAAGATGGCCCCAGAGGTCATCCCTGCGGAGCGCTCTACGGACGGATTGCAACAGGGCGACAAATGGATCCCAGTGTCCAGATTCCACCAAAATTTCTACCCCTGCATCTTTGAACAGGGCCCGATTCGCCAGCACGACTTCCGTCACGAGGAACGGGACGATGCCCACCAGCCGGCCCCGTGCATCGCGGATGAAGGCAGAATCCTCATATCGAGAAAGCGAGCCCAGCGAGGGCAGGAAAGCGGAAAGGTCCTGGAAAAGAGAACCGTCGAATAAGGGTCGATAAAAATGAGGTCCGCTACAAAGCTCCACAAGCGTCGGCCGTTCCGGAGCGGCGAGCCGTCTCAATATCTCAGCGTCGGAGGCGAATTCGACCGTGACTCGCAGCCGTGGAAAATGCTGCTGAAAGGCCTCGCTCAGTTCGTCCCACAGGACCTTTTCCTCGATCGAGGAGACGAGGCAAGATAGGGCGGGAGAGGAGGTCCGCAGCCACGGGGAAAACGCCTCCCGGACCCGCTGACTCTCAGGCTTTTCGGACCCTGGGGCGGAACTCCCGACCAGTATCCCAACCCTCCGCCTTCGCTCGATGCGCCCTTCTTGCTCGAGCCGAGCCAGGGCATTCATCAGCGTTCCCTGCCCCACTTTCCACCGGCGTTTCATCTGGCTGACGGACGGGAGCAGGGCGCCGGCCGCGCTACGCTCGACCTCCTTCCGCAGGTTCCGGTACATCTCATCGGAGCGACGGGATTCCATGGTCTTTCCGAGCATCCTTCCGTTTGGGTGTAGTTATATCTACTATACCTATTTTATACCATATCGCTTCGGAAATGCAACAGGAATTGGCAAACCCACGTGGTCAGTTATAATCTCGGGCCGTGTGGACTCGTCTGGATATCTTGGCCGCGCTTGGCCGAAGCCATCCGACACAGAGGAGACATGAGCATGAGATGGAGCATCGTTCCGGCGGCGCTGAGTCTGGTGGCGTCATGGACATCGGTCATGGCTCAAACATCCAACGATGCCGCGGCGAGCGCGGCGCCGGCCGGGCTGGGACCGGTCTATTCGCTGGACCAGTTCGGACCCATGTCAACTGCCGACGAGGCTGAGAAGGCATATCAGAAGGCGTCGGCGGATATCATTGCCGCTGGAGGTGGCGTCCTGGTGATTCCTGCCAAGGCGCCCCCAGGCTGGCGGCCAAAAAACAACAGCCAGGCGGAGTGGCGCAAGCCGCCTCCGCCCGCGACCGCGAAGCAATGGGGACCGGGCGCCGGCGTCACCGTCGTGGATGCCCGCGGCGGCACCCTGAGGGTGCTTCCTCCGCAGGCAACCGGATTGGAGATCAGCCGGGTGCTGAATCTCCCTCAAGGCCAAAGCCTGCCTCACTGGGGGCTGTACCCGATCCTGTCGTTGAAGAACACGATCCTTCACGGATCGACCAGCTACCACGACTGGCTTCAAGAGGACGTCAAAGCGGGCCAAGACCAACGGTTCTACGTGGCGACGATTCGGGGGATCTTCCCTGGCGAGTTTCTCAACGGATTGTCCTGGGGCGGTCCGGTTCCGCGGCTGTACGTCAAGTCGCTGGGCTTCGACCGCGAGAAGCAGCGGTGGTACTTCGTGGCCGACACCGACGCGGATGTCAACAAAGGCGCCCTCCTGAGCAACAAGAATCACGTCAATGTGCTGGACATGGAAAGTTTTTCTCACAATGAGAACCAGACGTTCGACGTGCGCATCTGGCGGAACAACTACTCCCAAGGCGACAACTACCTCATCGACGCGCGCTTCAAATACATGGGTGACGTTCACTCCACGGCCGGGGACGAAAACGGCGTCCTCTATGCGGCCTTTGTGCAGTCCTTGACTGGAATCTTCCGCGGGGAGGTCGAGAAGTGGGACCCCGGCACCGGGTCCCTCGTTTTCAAGCCCGGCCCCGATGGCAGTACGCTCGGCAGCGGGCGGCCCATCATCAACCTTAATCCCGCGAAGTGGATCACCAGCGGCACGGTACTCATCGTGCGGCCCGCGTCGTACACCGATGACACCCAGAAGATGGTCAACGCGGTGTTCCAGGGTCAGAGCTACCCCACGAAGATAGAGCCGGACCGGGTTGGTATTCGCTCCCTCAAAATGGGCGGCCTGATCCGCTTTTCCGCGGACGCGGCCGTGACGGAGGATGCGGTGGGCCGGTACTTTGCCGTGGATGAAGCGGACGAATACGTCCCGAATGCAAGTACCGTGAGGCGTTGGTACCTCATCGACAGCGTGACCAAGAACGAGGACGGTACCAAGGACATCAAGATCATCCGCCACTGGTGGGGCGCGAAGGCCGCCGGATCGCCCACGCTCTACAAACCGGACAACTACAGCTCGGACGGGCACATGAAGCCGCTGAAGTACGTCATCGCCCCCGGCGCCAATGCGTACGACGTGTCGGACGCGGTCAACAACCCGAAGCGGACACTCAAGCTCGCGCCGACGCCGTTTACCGGCGCCGCGATGGATTTCGCAGCCAATGATCCCGTCGAACAGGCAATTGGGCCGGACCCGTTCAAGCCGGTCGCGTTCCGCACTTGGCTTTGGGACTCCGTTCCGGGGGCATTCCCGGCGCCTGTCTTCGACGTCGCCAGTAACGGCGCCGTCATGCGCGATAGCCTGATGTGGGTTCACGGCAACTCCACGGGTGACGTAGAGAGGGACAAGGCCACCCATTACGACCGGAATCCTCCATGGGACCAGTATTTCGTCTTCGACTCCACGTGCAATACCGGTATCCGTTTCGGCGCCGACACGGCAAATGCTGCGATTCTTTTCGCCCAGCCAAACAACCGGGCTCAGCCCATCAAGTGGCAATACGGCGCAGGAGAGAATGCCCAGCCAAAGGTGGCGAGCTTGACGGTCGCTCCGGACAGCGGTGACTTCAATTTCGAAGGGGGTAACCTGCGCGCCAACGGCTTCGTCGTCGCCGCCGGCCTATCCGCCGGAAAAGAGCCTGCCCGTAATCTTCGGGGTAAGAACGTTGCCGTCAAGGCCGGCGAGACAACGATCGCTGTAGCGTTCCCCGTCGAGGAAGCGGATGCCGAATATGCGGTTTTCATCGAGCAAAACTGGCTCAGCAACCGTGCCGTAGTGAAGAAGGAGTCCAAAGGCTTCACCGTCCAGTTCGAGAGACCCGCCCCCGAGGGTGCCAGACTGGACTGGATGATTGTGCGGTGAAAAGTAAATCGAAGTGATTCTTCAGGTGTCAGGTGTCAGAAAAGAACCAAAACGTCGCCCGCGCCCTGACTCCAGAGCCTTGGAAAGTTAGTAGAATCAGGGAGTTGTCTCCTGGCTCTTTCCTGACACCTGAGACCTGACACCCCAAGAGCTATACCATGGAATAGAAAGGAACTTCCCCATGCCAGAAAGATTCGTCATTCCTGCGCCCAAGCCCGGCCCGTTCACTTTGGGACCCGACTCGCTGCGCCAGCCTGGTGTTCCTCGGGGCACGGTTACCCAGCAGGAGTGGCGCAGCACGATCTTCCCCGGAACCGTGCGCGACTACTGGGTCTACATGCCGGCACAGTACACCTCTGAAAGGCCCGCCAATGTGATGGTCTTCCAGGACGGCGGCAGCTATGTCGCCGAAGAAGGCGACACCCGCGCTCCTATAGTCTTCGACAACCTCATTCACCAAGGCAAACTGCCGGTGACGGCCGGCATCTTCATCAACCCCGGCCAGTTCCCGCCCGTGGCCGAGGGCAAACCGCCGGTCAGCAACCGCAGCTTCGAGTACGACACGCTCAGCGACGAGTATGCCCGTTTCCTGCTGGAGGAGATCATTCCGGCCGTTGCCGAGAAGTATCGCCTCACCACGCAGGCCGACGGTCGCGCCATCTGCGGGGCCAGCTCCGGCGGCATCTGCTCCTTCACCGTGGCCTGGGAGCGGCCCGACGCTTTCAGAAAAGTCCTCAGCCACGTCGGCAGCTTCGCTAATATACGTGGCGGGCACGTCTATCCCGCGCTGGTCCGTAAGACGCCGCCCAAGCCCATCCGCGTCTTCCTGCAAGGCGGGTCAAACGACTTGGACGTAGGATGGGGCAACTGGCCCCTGGCCAACCTCGAAATGGCTGCCGCGCTCAATTTCGCCGGTTACGACTACCGTCTGGAATACGGGGACGGCGAGCACAACACCAAGCACGGCGGAGCTATCTTTCCCGAGTCGCTCCTCTGGCTCTGGCGGTGAAGCCCGAGAGAAATATGAATGCACGAGAAGCGGAAAACACCGATCTGAAACTGACGGTTTCGGACCGCCAGGCCAAACTGGCGAAATGCTGTTGGCGACCCGGAATGGCCATCACTTTGTTGGTTACGGTCGTGGCATTGGCGGAAGAACCGGCGGGGCGCCCTTCGGCCTCGAAGACCGGAGAAGGATCGACCATGACAGCAACCGGTGCAAAGGCACAGGGGATCATGGCCGCGGTTGGGCGAATCGTTTTTGCCGGCGACAGTCTGACCGACGGCTCCGCGTGGTGCGACTGGGTCATCGAGACGTTGCGGGCCAACGGCTATCCCAATCTGATCAAGCAGGATGCCGGCGTGGCCGGGGACGACGTCCCGAGGCTCAAGGCCCGTTTCCAGCACGACGTCCTGGACCTCAAACCGGACCTGGTCATCCTCAACATCGGCACCAACGACCGTGAACCGGTGGAAGATTACCGGCGCAATGTCGAAGAGATGGTCAAACAGCTTCTGCAGAGCGAGGCGCGGGTATTGTTGTGTATTCCGCCCGGCATTTGTGATCCCAAGGATCCGACCCGGGATGCCCGAGTGGTGGCGTATGGAGAGGCGTTGCGCGAGTTGGCCAAGACCCACGACTGCGCTCTGGTGGATATGCACGCCGCGTTCTCAGGTGGAACGCGTGCCGCTTCACGCGACGAGGCCATGGCCATCTCAGATCCGTGGGTCGCGCCTGAGGAAGCGGCGAAGACCAACCGCGTCTTGTGGGGACCCGATGGGGTACATCATACGATCAACGGCTGGCGGACGATGAGCCGGGCCGTGCTGGCGGTGTTGGGCTGCCAAGCGCCGATGATAGAGAAGGTCTCGATCTATCCCAACGCGCTCACGGAATGGTTCATCTCTTCTCCGATTCCCTGGAAGCCCGTCCCGCCCGCGAAACCATGGACGGGCAGGCCGCCCGATTTCAACCCCGTCGCCTGCGGCCAAGGCGAGTATCCGCCGTTGCCTCAGATTCCGGACGGTTTCGACCCGCTCGCGGCCGGCTGGCGCAAGTTCGAACGAGAGGCTGAGATCAAGAAGACCTCCTGGTGGCAGGTCTCCTGGTTGGAACGCGGCGGCGTGATGCCCATGGGGCAGCAGGTCGTCAAGGATAACCCTGGCGCTCCCTCTGCCGATGCTGGCGCTTTTGCTCTTGCCATCGTGAAGACGGATAGGGAAACGCAAACGACCCTACACGTGGGCGGCTCAATCCCCTACGTTGTCTGGCTGAACGGGAAGCTCGTCTGGAACGGCAGCTTCTTGCACGGCTACCATCCCGACGCGGACCGCTTGCCCGTCACGCTGCGCAAGGGTGAGAACCACATTCTGGTCTTCACGAACTGGCTGTTCCATGTGTCGCTCTCCCTTAAAGGTGGAGCGACTCACAGAATAGAGATAGATTCACCTCAGTAAACTGAAGTTCCCCCCGTTTTTTGGACAGGTAGTTAAGCTCGATTTTGGAAAGGATCAGAGTCCAAGAGACGGGAGGAGATGAGATGAGTCAAAAGCGCAAG
>JACPCR010000042.1 GCA_016179685.1 Planctomycetota bacterium
GGGTCCCCAGGATGACATGCAAAACGAGCCCGTGGACGGCGGCCAGCCCCAGGACGGCGGCATGGGACCACAGGGCGGCAGGCCGGGCGGACCCATGAAGGGCGGGAAAAGACCCCCTCACGGCCCCATGCCCGGCGGCGATATGGGTCCCCAGGGTGGCATGCAGAGCGGCCCACCACGGGAGGGCGGTTTCATGGACAACATGGGTCCTCCGCAAGGTGGCATGCAAGGCGGCCCACCACAGGGCGGTTTCATGGAGGGCATGGGTCCGCAAGGTGGCATGCAAGGCGGGCCCCCACAGGGTGGTAAGAAGCCGCAAGGTGGGCTTATGCCAAATGGCAAGAAGGGCGGTCCCATGCCGGGTGGCGCAATGAATGGCGGGGGAATGGGGCCGCGAGCCGGTGGACCAGCAGAAGGAGCAGATAACAACAGAGGGATGGCGCCTGAAGGGGTGCCTGGCCAGGGCATGCCGCAGGGTCCGCCTCCAGAGGTCCTCAGAAAATTTGACAAGAACAACGATGGGATTCTTGACGATGCTGAAAGGAAGAAGGCGCGCGAACACATGATGAAGCAACGTGGGAAGCCATAAGTTGAATTCCGGCCAGGAAAATCGATGGACGAAGAAAGGATCGATGCCCGGGACTGGTCGGCGTTAAGCCTTGGGGAACGCATTCGACACCTCGAAGTCGAAGGATACTTGGTTCTCCCAGATATCTTGACGTCGGACCATGTCGCTCGACTGAAAGCGGAGACCTCTCGACTCGAGACGGTCGCGGTGGACTACAGCATACATCAAAGGGTACGACCCCATATCCAGTTCCATGGCGGCGCGATTACCGACCTGATTGCCCATCCTCCCACCTTGGCGTTTCTCCGTGCTCTGTTTGGAGACGCTATCGTCTTCATGACCTACGGCTATGCCCGCTCAGAGCCGGGCCACCCGGGGATCAGCTTGCACACCGACGGGCAGCCCTATGGCTCCAAAATCTTCGGGTTTGAAGGAAGCGTTCCTGTCCTCGTCCGCGTCCTCTATTATCTCGACGACCTCACCCCGGAGGTCTCCCCTTTTCTGGTCGTCCCCCATTCCCACTTGTCCCTCCATGCAGACGCCAACCCCTACAAGCGATACAAGTCCCATCCGGAACAGGTCAAAGTGGTGGCCAAGGCGGGGGCGGCCGTGCTCATCCACCACCGAGTCTTCCACGGAAACAGCCCAAACATGGGCAGCCGACCGAGAGAGATGCTGGCCATCGCCTATCGGCCAGCTTGGGCGGGGCCCGTCAATGAGGTGCTGGTCTGGGATCAGGCCGAACTGGCCAGATTGCCGGATTCCGTCAGGCCTCTGTTTGTTGACCGTAACAAGCGGGATTGGGACTTTCACGGGGGAAACAAGCCTCCCAACATGGCCTGTGATGCGCCCGGGATAAACCCGAGCCGTTGGGAGCTCAGATCATAGGAATGAAGAGGGGCGGCGCGTGAGAGTCTAAGGGCGTAACTTCTCCGCGCCACGCGGAGAAGTGGAAAGGTGTCGGGTGATTCCCGACCCGCCTCTGCCGGGACACCTGGCACCTGACACCCTTCTGGGCCTTATGAGGTTGCAGGTATCACCTGGCCTTGATTGCTTCTGACTCCGTGCTGGATACCGAGGACTTCCCATGGCCTCTATTGCCTGTCTTTGCGTGCTGGCTTTACTGAACCTTTGCGCCGCTGAAGGTGGGAGGCAGCAAGGACCCTCCTTCGAGAGCCTGGACAAGAATCAGGACGGGCGCGTCTCTCCGGAGGAATTTCGTGGAGGCGAGAAGGCATTCAACAGGGCAGACGCTAATAAAGACGGCACACTGACATCCGACGAGTGGGCGCAGGCAAGAGGGAAGTGGAAATCACGCCAGCCGGGACAGGGTAACCCGCCTTCCTCGGGAGATTCTCCGGCCTCCAGGTCCGCTCGTTTCCGTCAGTTCCCAACCTCCCGGCCGGCCCCGGGCGACCCGGCCCCGGATTTCACTCTCAAGACCCTCGACGGCCCGACTCTCAGCCTTTCCCAGCTCGTTGCAGAGAGGCCGGTCGTGCTCGAGTTCGGCAGCTACACGTGACCGCCCTTCCGGCGTCAACACGGTCGTGTTGAAGATTTGAAAGTTCGGTATGGCGGGGAGGTGGAATTTGTGCTCGTTTACGTGCGGGAGCCTCACGCGGGAGAGAAGGAATTTACTGACGTGAAGCAGCCGAAAACGTTGGAGGAGCGGCGTCGGCTGGCCGAAGCCACGCGGCATGAGCTGTCAACAAAGGTCAGCCTCGTCTTGGATGGAATGGACGATGCCGTCCGGTCCGCCTATGGTGATCTGCCCAATTCCACCTACCTGATCGGCAGGGACGGACGCGTCTTCTTCAAACAGGCCTGGACCCAGGCGGCCGCGCTCGAATCCGCCATACAGCTCCTGCTCAAGATGGACGGGATGGGAGGCCCAAGACCTCCCTCGCTCGAAAGCGGCTCCAGTTCTTCCTCGGGTATGATCGGGCAGACACCCAGTGGACGGCGACTGCTCCGAACACCCGAAATTTACCCGGTCATCCCCTCGCCACCTGCGGCCGATGGCGGCAAGAGCATTCCTTGGTTTCCCTCGCTCGAAGCCGCCAAAAACCTGGCCAGAGCCCACGGTGTCCCGACTCTCGTCGAGTTCTACCTGCCCGGATGCTCCTACTGCCAGGCCATGGCCAGCGAGTCCCTGGCCGCTCCACAGGTCGTTGAACTCTCTCGACGTATGGCCTGCGTCAAGCTCAACGTCCAGGAAACCGCCGTCTCTGCGCTCTTTGATGAGTTGGGACTAGCCGGAACACCATCCCTGGCCTTCTACGGCCCCGACGGCAGCTTGCTCCTCAAGCATGAAGGCTTCCTGGAAGCTGACGAGCTGATCCCTCTCATGTATTCCGCTCTCGAGAAAACCCGGGATTGATGCGAAAACCCGATGGAATGGACTCCGACCTACCAATCGCTGCGAAGCCGGGGCCTCCGAGGCTCCGCCGCGCCGACCGCATAGAGTAATTCCTCCATCAGGCCATCCCGAACCGCCCGGCAAGCCGAAGCGTGAAAGAGATTCTTGTGCTCCCAGGAATCGTCCGCCAGGTCGTAGAGCTCGCCGTCCCTCAAGTTCGGAAAGACCGTCAACCGCCAGCGATCCTTGTAGAGGCTGTAATGATGAAACTCGTGCGAGGCCTTGCTCCACCCGGCCACGAATGCATAGTCCCTCCGCGGCGGGCAGCCCGGCGAAGGCAGGCCCACACCCTGCACGGTCTCCGGAACTTCCAATCCGCACGATGCCAGTAAAGTGGGCATCACATCTACGTTGCTGCATACCTCGTCCGAGATGCCAGGCGGCACATCCGGATCGACCACCATCAGCGGGATATGAAGGAGCGAACGGCAGGGCAACTGGCCCTTGAAAAGAAAGTGATGGTCTCCCAGAAAATCCCCATGGTCGGAGGTGAACACCAGAACGGTGTCTTGCATCCATCCTTTGCTTTCCAGCTTCCGCAGTACTTGGCCGATGCAGTCGTCGATCAAAGCCACCATGGCGTAGGTATGAGCAACCACCTGCTGATATGCACGCCCGGCCAGACCGGGGAAAAACCGAGCCCCCCCGTCCGTCGGGAACGGATTCCCCCTCATGGCCTCCCGGTAGGGCTTCGGCTTGCCCTCATTCTCCCCCTCGCGTGCATGAGGAGGCGGGAACTCCACATCCGCAAACACCGAGTGCCAGGGCGCAGGCGGAGTAAACGGATGGTGCGGGTCAGGAAAGGAAACATTGAGATAAAAAGGACGCTCCCCAGCGGCGTCGAGGTACTCCATGGCCTGACGGGCAATCCATATGCTGTAGTGGGCATCCAGCGGCAGATTCGACTTGTAACTGCTGAATGCCACAAATTTCTCGCCAGCTTGAGCATGGTCGGCCCCCAGCTTCAGGCCCGGAAAATGCTTCTCCCGCCACCGACCATAGTGCCCGTGGCAACGTTCCCCGTGCCCCACAGTCAATCCCACCCTTTCAAACCCGTAATAAGGCCCTTCCCACCCGTCCAGTTCCCCCGCCTGCCAGCGCCGAAGACTCTCCATCGACACGTCGCCCTCATAAGGCTTGAACGTCTGGAAGTGGAGTTTGCCGAAGCTCGCCGTCGCGTAGCCATGCCGGAGGAAAACCTCGGGCATCGTCAATTCGGTCTCCGGCAAGAAAATCCCATTGTCTACCAGTCCGTGGGCCTGTAGATATCGCCCCGTGATGAACGAGGCACGGCTCGGCATGCACACCGGGTTGGCCGCATAATGCCGACGGTACAGCACTCCCCGCGCTGCCAGGGCGTCGAGGTGCGGCGTCCTCGCCAGTGGATTCCCCATGCAACCCAGGCTGTCCGCCCTCTGCTGGTCCGTTCCGAAGATCACCACGTTCTTCCGTCGCATCATGTTCCCCTCTCCATCCGTGTGCCACACCGGGCGACTCCGGTAACTCCCGATACGTCCTACGGTCGCATCTTACCCCGGATTTGTGGTTTGTGCGTCCCGGGAAGGCTTGGCCGAAGCCGACTCGAAAGCCGTCGCATCTTACCCCGGGGTTCTGGGTTGTGAATCCCCTACTTGACATCCCCGTACAATTTCCGATCCTTGTTGACGGTTCGTGAGGCTCGACCAGGAGACCCGGCCCGTCCAGAGGTGAGTTCGGCCATGTTAACACCATCCGGCTGTCTGAACCGGCAGCGTCGTTTGCGAAAGGTCCTCGATCGCGAGCGTCTGGACGCCGCGGTCTTGACCGATTACCGGGAGATCTATGCCTTCACCGGATGCCTCCTCCCGGAGCGATTTCCCGCCTGCTGGTTTATCGAGACCGAAGGCCGAAGCTGGCTTCTCGCCCACGCGGTCGAAGGTCAGCCCTGCGCGGACGAGGCCATGACCTACGAATGGCATCAGCTCTACACGACCCACCCCGATCTCCTCCATCAGTTGCAGGCCGCGATAGCCCGCAAGCTCTGCGGATGCAAGCCTGTCCGCCGAATCGCCTGGCACTCGGAGTCGCTGCCCCACACCCTGAAGGCCGCCGTGGACCGCGTCCTGCACCCCCGCGAGTGGGTGGCGATCGACGCTGCCCTCATCGACCTCCACAAGCGCAAGGACCCGGACGAAGTGGAGATTCTCCGCGAGGCGATCCGGGCCGACCTGGCGGCCTATACTGCCGTCCAGAAGCTGATCGAGCCTGGCATCAACGAGCTGGAGGTGCTGGCCGCAGGCCAGCGCGCCGCCATGCTCGCAGCGGGCGAAAGAGTCTTCCATGATGGGGACTACCGATCCGGTCTGCCCGGCGGCTTCGCCCGTGACCGCGGCGTCGAGCGTGGCGAGATGTACATCATCGACGCCTGGACGATCTACCGCGGTTACTGGTCCGACCTCTGCCGGGCATTCGTCGTCGGCGACACCCCCACCGACCTTCAGAGTTCCCTCTTCGAACACCTCTCGGGCATCCAGCGGAAAGTGCCGGCCATGCTCAAGCCCGGCGCCAAGGGCACGGACCTCTGGCGCGCCCTCGATGCGCTGATCCGCGAGCATCCGGCCCTCGCCAACTCGGGACTCTCTCACCATGCCGGTCACGGTGTTGGCCTTCGCCCCCATGAGGCCCCGGACATCAACCGCGACCGAGAAGGCATCCTCGAGCCTGGCGACGTCGTCTCCGTCGAACCCGGCGGCTACACCAGCGCGGCGCGGTGCGGCGTCCGCATCGAGAATACCTACCTCATCACGGACTCCGCTTGTGTGAACCTTTCGGACTATCCCATCGAGATTCTCCCGCGGCGCATCTGACCGTACCACAGGAGTCAACGAAGGCGCCCAGCAAGAAGTGACGAGTTCAGAAGTCCAGGCGCACTGACGAACCTCGTCCCATAGGTCGCCATCACATTCCAGGGTAGAGCGTATTATTGTAAAGCGTCGGGATGGCCAGGGGCCGGGCATTGGCGTAAATGCAGGCCCCGCGTCCCCCGGAAAAAATCACCTCGTCGCGGCCGTCGCCCCAGACGTCCGCCCGGGTGCAGTAGTGCCCGGCTTCCCGATCCTCGCGGGTCCGGTCCGCGGTGTATTGCATCGTGAAGGTGTCCACCTCGTTCCCGTCGCCGTCATAAATGGCGGCAGGATGGCCCTGCCCGCGGCCATAGACAAGAATGGACTGCGGACCCCCCGGCCCCAGCCACTGGATGTCCACGATGGCGGCGCACCAGCTCCCCTTGGGCTGCTCACGCCGCCAAATCTCGCGGCCTTCCAGGTCGTAGAGGTGAAGGGCGGCCGGACATCCTTCGGGTGTGCGCGGGTGTCCCCGGTTGATCACCATGAACTGAACGGGCGAATCGGTGCGGAAGCGGCCCGCGACGACGTGCTGGGCCTCGCGCAAAGGGTGATGCCAGAGCTCCGTGCCGTCCACGGCGAGGCAGTGGACGCCGTGGTTGCCGAAAAGCAGCCGCCAGGAACCGTCGGGCAACTGCACCAGGTAAGTGGCATCCTGATGGCCGCGTTCCGGATTCTTCTCGAACAACACTCGGCCGTCATGGTCGATGAGCGCGAAGCCCACGAACACCTCGTCCCTCCCGTCGCCGTCGAGGTCGGCCACCGCGGGATAATGGCCTGTGGAGCCTTTCCAGTGCCAGAGTTCCGCGCCGTCGTGGGAGACGCCCCACATGTTCCAATAGCGGTCCTTCACGACCAGGTCCTCCCGGCGGCCGCGGCCGGTCAGGTCCGCAAACAGGAAAGAATCGTCAGCCGGGGGCGGCAGGTGAAACCGGGCTTTTTCGCGGCCGTTCATTCCCTCGAGCACGTGCAGAACGGCCTGCCCTTCGTAGCGTTTCGCAGCCTCCTGAGCCCAGCCGCCTGCCTTGTACGGCTCGATATAGACGGCCTGCGTCACATAGAGCACCTCGTTCCGCCCGTCGCCGTCCCAATCATAGATTTGCACGGGCAAGTCGCTGTAGATGCGCGCATTCATCAGCGAAGGCGTGCCGGCCTGCCACAGCACCTTTCCATGAATGTCCGTGGCGGTCAGACAGTTGATCGCCCGGGTCTCATAAACGCTCTGCGTGAAAAGCAGGTCGGGGCCGCCGTCGCCGTCCAGATCGCCGATGCGCAGCGTTTCTGCCCCGAAGTCACGAACGTCGATGAGACTGACCAGATGAGTGCTCATGGGAGAGTTCTCCGACTCAGGTGCGCTTGTGGGCCTGATACCAGGCCTTCCAGCGGGCCTCGCATTCCTGCCGGGCTTCCACGTAGTCCTTCCGGCCCGGGCTCTGAAACATGGAGATCGAGAGCCCACCGTCGAGGTGGATCACTTCGCCCGTCAGGAATCGAGCCCTGTCGCTGGCCAGGAAGACGGCAAGGTGGGCGACGTCCTCCCCCTGACATGCCCGGCGCAGCGGCTGGGTGAAAGCGTATCCGACAGGGTAGAGATCGGCCCAGTCGCGCCAGAACTCATCCAGGGCGTCGGGCCGAATCGTCCTGGCCATTTCCTTCGCGCCCTTGTGGGTGGCCAAGTAGCCCGGCGCAATCACATTCACACGGATGCGATCGGGCCCCAACGTGAAGGCCAACTCCTTGGTCATGCCGTTCAGGCCCGCCTTGGTCATCGTGTAGAGGACATGATCGCCGAAGCCCAAGTCGCCATGCACGGACCCGATGGAAAGGATCGAGCCTCCGCCTCGACGGCGGAGGTGTGGCACGGCGGCCCGGATGGCCGCAAACGTGCCCCGCAGGTTTGTCTCGACGACGCGGGCAAAGTCCTCTTCCGTCGTCTGTTCCACGGGCTTGACGATATTGATGCCGACGATGTTGACCAGGATATCGAGTCCGCCCCAAATTTGAACGGCGCCGTCGATCGCGGCCTGGACCTGCTCGGTACGGGCCACATCCACGGGCTGGAAGACGACGCGCCCGCCGCAGGATGCGGCAAATTCTCGAGCGGCAACCTCGCCAGCGGAAACTTGGACGTCGCCGATGAGGACACTCGCGCCTTCGGCCAGCAGTGCCGCCGAGGTGGCCAGCCCCATCCCCCCGGCCCCGCCCATGACCGCAGCCACGCGGCCCGTCAACAAACCGATCGGGTCGGTTGAGGTTTTCATGCCCGCGCCCATTGCGCAAGAATCCGGTTTCAATGTGAAGATACTTTGAATTTTGAGCGGCGGAAGTACCGGCCATCATTTCCGCCGCTCAAAATTGAAAATAAGATGGGTGGCTTCGCGCCCGGCACCACTTCACTCGGCCTGACACCTGAGACCCGCAGGCAAGCCCCGGCCAAAAACACCTCAGTCCTTGGAATCCTCGAGACGGAGTTCCTTGAGCATGTCTTCCTCGCTCAAATCCTCGCCCCCTTTGATTCTTCTCTGCAACCGGCCCTCTCGAGTCTTCAGATCGGACTTCTTCTTGTTATAGAGGCTCTTGAGCTTGCTCGCACCGGTCTCAAGCTTCTTTTTCGCTTCCGCGATCTCCTTCTCAAGCCGTTCAATTTCTTTCTTGGCGGAGAGCTTTTTGTTATGAAGCCAGGAAACGTCGTAGAACTTGGTGACGCTGGGCATGCTCTCCAAGCATTGCTTCAACACCTTCAGATTTTCGGCCTTATCGCCGCGCTCATCCCACATGTAATACTCATATCCCGATTCGTAACGGCGATAGACCTGGGAATCCGTCATGTCCTCGGCATACGCCCTCTTCAGCTTCTCCTCCATGTTATCCCGCCAGTCCTCGATCTCCTTCGAGGCCCGTTTTACTAGCGATTCCAGCTTGTCCAACGAGGCCTCGGACCGTCCCATCTTGGCTTCGAGGGCGCCGGCAGCCTCTTCCTTTAATTTCTCGAGGTCCGACTTCTGCCGGCTCACCGTCTGGGTGTCTGAAAACTTCTGCAAGATGTCGGGCACGAGCTTGGTGACCTGGGCGTAGTTCTTCGCCACCCGAGCCTCCATGGCGTCCCGGATGGCCTTGCGGGCCTCCGCCTCCCTCGACAGGTCCATCCACTGACGTTGCCGAGCGACTCCGGGATAGTCGGACCCCAAGCTATCAAAATAATCCTTGGCCTTATCCTTGCGCCCCTCGTGCAGGAAGAGCACCCCCAGGGCATACCGGTGAGCCGCTTCCGAATCGGTCATGGAAAGCTTCAGTTTTTCATGAATCTGAAGTGCCCTGGCCTCGCTCGGGTCGATCCCGATCGGACCACCTTTCTCCTCGAGGAGAATTTTGCCGTCCCGAACCCCGACGACCTTACCGCGGCGGGCGCCAAAACTCTCTTCGGGGCCACCCGCCGACTCTTCGACCTTCTTGAGAAAAACCGGCCAGAAATCTTGTACGGCCTTGACATCCTCCTTCACTCCTTCGAGCGCTTCCTGGAACAGCCCGTTATTGGGTTCTCCGGCCTGCTTTTCAAGAGCTGATTCTATTTCGCTGTATTGATGATTTTTCAGCAGCGGGTTGAGAGCCGCTTCCATGACTCCGAAGGCTTCAACTTGAGCGTCCAAATACTGGGCGGAGGGCACGTCCGGCGTCTGCTCCGGAACGCGGCTCGAAGTCGAGGAAGCCGGGGAGGCCGACCGAGACAGCTTCTCTCTTTCTTCGCTGATCATGTTGGCGACGGTCGAGGTCAGAAGGTCCTGCGGGAACTTCTCCCAGAGGTCCAGCGCCTCGGCCCTCTTGCCGCCGTCCGCAAGCTGGTCCACGGTATTTTTCAGCTTCTGAAACGTGGAAAGCGCCTCCGCATCGCGCTTTGCTTGCCATTTCTCGATTTGATCTCGAGAGCGCGCTTCGTAGTCCGTGTTACGCGAGCTGTCCCGTACGGACCGGAAACGCTCGACGATCGCCTGGAACGCCTTCGGGTTTTCCTCAGCAAACTTTTCCGCCTCGCGGTACGCCTTGGCCGCCTCCGCCGCCGCGGTCTCCGAAACCCTTTCCCCCGGCGGCGGCGCTATCGCGCCGCCCGAAGCCTTCGCCCCCGTGGCGGCCACGCCCGTCGAGGTCGCCGGCCGATCCCCTGGAACAGCATTCGGCGATCCCCCGGGATCGGATTTGGCCATGACCACCGTTCCGGAGGGATTCTTCGCGCTGTTTTCGTTTCCACCGGAGGACTGTCCAAATTTGATGTAATAGGCCCCGCCGCCAATCAGACCCAAGGAGAGGATGACCACTGCGGCAGCGAACACGCCGCTCTTCTTGGGCTTCTCTCGGGGCTGACGGGTACGGCGCTCCCCAGCGGCCGCAACGTCACGAGCAACGCCAGGCCCGGCCTGGGCCGGCCCCGCGGCAGCCACGGAGGCCGCACGGCGAATGGGTTGACCAGCCTGCACCTTCTCTAAATCGGCAAGAAGTTCAGCGTGCGTCGGGTAACGCTGCGCCGGGTCCTTCGCGCACATCCGCTCCACCAGATGGCAGACATTGTCCGGCAATGCCGGGTTCAGCTTCTTCGGACTCGGCAATGCCTGCTCCGTATGGGCCATCATCATGGCCAGGGCCGTGTCCCCTTTGAACGGCGTCTCGCCGGTGATCAAATGAAAGAGAGTGATTCCCAGGGAATAAACATCGGCCCGGCAGTCGACGTCCTTCGCCCCTCGGCCCTGCTCCGGGGCCATATAGGCCGGCGTCCCTATGCCAGTCCCCGTCATCGTGACACTCGTCTCCTCCCGTGTGCTCTTCGCCAGTCCCAGGTCGGCCAGCTTCACCTGGCCGTCCGAGGTCACCATGATGTTGTCCGGCTTGATGTCGCGGTGAATGATGCTCCAGCGATTCCACGCGTAGTTCAGGGCATCGGACACCTTGCTGGCAATCGAAAGGGCCTCGGGCACATCCAGCTTTCCCTGGCGGCGCAGCTTCTTCTGCAAGCTCTCCCCTTCCACATACTCCATTGAAAAATAGTGCAGACCTCGATCCTGCCCGATGTCGTAGACCGTGATAATGTTAGGATGGTTAAGCGCCGCGGCAGCCCGCGCTTCACGCTGGAATCGTTCAACGAACGCTGGATTGCTCAACACCCTCTGGTGGAGCACCTTGATGGCCACACGACGGTTCAAGGAATCCTGGATGCCCTCGTAAACCACTCCCATCCCGCCTTCACCCAGCTTGCGGGTGAGGACGTATTGGCCCAGCCGGTTGGTCGTGGGAGGAGGAGCAGCGGCGCGCCGAGCGGGAACGGCGCTGGTCGTGCCGCATTTCGGGCAGTTCACCTGCTGGCCCGCCGATTCGTCTGGGCACGACAAGACCTGCCGGCACTGGGTATTCGCACAAGTGACTTGAATAGGCATATGTCCCTTTGAGGTGACCCGTGGCACTCTCGGAATCGTTGGCTACCCCGGGGGCGAGGCAGATCTGGGGAATCACCCAATGAGTTTACACGATTCCATGGGACATTCAATGCCTAAAATGAAATCCGCTGCGCCCTTCGGGCTGCGCGGATTTCAGAGACGCGGCTGCTTCGGCTTCGCCGAACCAGTCACGTCAATAAAGGTAGATTGAAAAAGGCGGGGAAAACCATTCTTAGCCTGCCGAAAAGGATTCAGCGCCTGTCTGCGCCGCCGCGGCAGGCAGGCCGGAACATCATGAGCCGAGCCTTTGAAATTCCAAGACTGTTAATCCTGGACCGTCACGGTCGAGTGCTGAAGCACCAGAAGGTCAAAAAGTTCCTCCACGTCGCGGTTGCGCAGCCGGACACAGCCGCTGGACGCCGCCACGCCGATACTCTTCTCGTCCCAAGTTCCATGGATGCCGTACCCCTTCTTGAGGCTGATCCAGCGGGTCCCCAGCGGATTCTTCGGATCACCGTAATCATATCCCACCCCCTTGTTCCACCAGGTCGGCTCGGTCAGCTTCCCTTCCACCTTGAACGAGCCCGTAGGCGTGGAATCATTCGCACCGAGGCCGATGGGGTACTCGCGGAACACCTCGTCTCCGACGTAGACCGTGAGACGGAAATCGCCCTTGTCAACGACCACCGAAAGGGGGCCCTTCATCACCTTCAATTTCTGGCCCACACGAATGAGGTCGCTCTTCAAGCCGTTGAGCTTCATGAGGAACTTCGGCGTGATCTGCAACTGGCTGCCGATTCCAGAAAGCGTATCCCCGCTCTTGACAACGACAAGCTCCGTGCCCGCGCTCGGCTTCCCCGATGCCAGGAATGTCCGGTTCATCTCCTCAATCCGGCCGAGGATGCGGGCGCGCTCGGGGCCTGTGGCCCCTTCCAACTCGACGGTGGCGGCCCGACGTTCCCGGCCTTCCTTGCGGTAACGCCTGGCCAGTTCCTCCACGGCCTTTTTCCCTTCGGGTGTGCCCCGTTTGTCACGAGCCACGGCCAGCAGCTCCTCGGTCGTTGGGGTCGCCGGCTGTTGGACCTCGGCGGCCGCCGAGACCTCCGCCGGCGCGGTGGCCGCAGAATTCGAGGCCGCAGCCGTGATGGGTTGGGTCGGTCCCACGTTCAGCGCCAGTTCAAGGGTCTGCGTCCCGGTTTCTGAAACCGACAAGTTTGAAGCCGCAACGGCGGTCTCCGGCTGCGCCGCTGGCGCCGCCGCCGCGGGCCCGGACACCGCCGCCGGAGCGGAGGACGCAGCCGTGCTCACCGGTGTCGCGACCAGCGCCCCGCTCTCTCGATGATTAGGGCTCGACCCGATACTGCGGGTGAAGAAACCCAGACCGAATCCGGCCACAAGGACTCCGACGCCAGCCAGGTATTTCCACATGAGAGGACCTCCGGGGATGCAGGCAGAGACAGGGAACGGGCCGTAAGCGGCGAAAGGGCACAAGCCGCTTCCCCGTTTCCGGACCGAGAACACGTGCAAGCGTCAGGCTAGGTGGCCCCGCGGCCCGGGTCAGCATCGGCCGCGGAGACTGTTCCATCAGGGAGGAAAGACCGGGCGTTTTTCCGAAGAGGGCCCCGAATTGAGGCGGGTTAGAGCCCCTGGCCGTGGTCTTTGATGGACAAGGATAATGGAAATCCCGGCGCACTTCAAGATCAAAAGAGAGACTTCCAGACCTCCCCCGCCCAACTCGCCGCGAGCTGCACCCGGTGCTCCCGTCCGAAAAGGAGCGAGGCGGTAAGGAAGCACTCGTGGGTGCACGAACACCCCGTCTCATCGATGAAACGCCGAGCCGACTCGGCCGCGGGTGAGCTCCAGACGGCGTTCCAGTCGAAGTCCACGTCTCGCAGGTTGCCCAGGGGCCGGTCGAGCAGCTCGCAAGTATGCACCGTGCCGTCTTCTTTCAGGACCGCAATGGCGCGGGCGGCCTGGCAATGTACGGGACTCTCCTCGCCCAGCGCATAGTAGCCCCCGTCCGCCCGTCCGCTGGTCCCGATGCGGAATGAAAGGTCCTGGGGTTGGCGGCCGTTTCCGACGATGTTGAAGATGGCCCTGCGGGCCACCTCGTTCTTCGCTCGGCGCAGGGCACTCCAGGGCCCCCGGTGTTTCCGGCGGTGGTAAGCAGCAAGCGACTCCTGAAATTCACGATAGGCCTTCAGGTCCACCGCTCTCAGTTCATCGTCCGGAACCTTGCCCCGGATCAGGTTGCACGAAATCCGGTCCACACCCAGAGACTCCAGATAATCGTAAATCTCCCGGAGGCGGTGGCAGTTGCGCGCCGTAACCGTGGTGACCGTCGAGACCTCCAGGTTGGACAGGACTCGGCGGCGCTCCACGAGGTCGCGGAGCAGCGCGGTGGCCAGATCGAACGTCCCGGCCTTGTCGCGGACGCGATCGTGGCCCTCCCCCAGATCGTCGATGGACACTCCCACGTCGAGATGGAGATCGGGGGCCAAGTCCCACACACGGTCGAGCGCCGCAAGCGTCTGCTTCCCCACCGTCCCATTCGTGATGACGCCCATCCGGCGCGTGCCCGAGTAAGTGTAAAATTTCTCCATCACCTCGGGCAGATCCTTGCGGAGGAAAGGCTCCCCCCCCGTGATGCGCAGAAAGGTCAAACGGCCGACGCTCCGGGCGACCTTCTCGATCTGCTCGAGATTGAGCCGGTCCGGCTTGTCCAGCTCGTCGAAGTAGAAGCAATGCCGGCAACGGAGGTTACACCGCGCCGTCACATAGAAAATAAGATATCGAAGGGCTGGAGTCTTCAATCTCTGAACCTCTCGGCTACCCTCCCGCCGGCGCTTGCCATCGTGCGGACGCTCGATGACCGCCGGAGGATCGTCAGCATCCTTCCACCGGGGTTTCCAAAGTAGACGGGTACCGATGTTCGGGTGCCCTTCCGTGCCCGTCTACTAGTAGCGTTTACCGGCGGCGTATTCGGCCGCCCCGGCCGCGACGCCGAGGCCGGACACGATCGCGTCCAGCAGGGCCACCGGAACGGCTCGGACGGCGAAACAGGTCCCTCGCTCCCTGGCCAGAAAACCGAAAAGGTTCCGGCCGAGCGCGATAAAGGACACGGCAAAGAAAAGAGCCGCGGCGACCGCGGGCGGCCAATAAAAGGCCGCCGCCCCCGAAACGGCCAGGCCCCAGGCCGCCGGTATCCGGACCATCGTCGAGGCGCTGTTCGTGCCGAACCGCTTCCCGGCCAGCACGACCCGCGACTGTCTCTCCCGGAGCATGAACTTCACGAGATCCCTTGACCGGTTGAATTGATTGCGAAAGAAACGAGCCGGGGTCAGCTTCTTATTGTGAACGACTTTCAGGGTTTTATCCAGGTAAATACGAACTCCCGCGCGGATCAGGTTGCGACCCAGGGTCCGGTCCTCGATGGAAGCCCCCGGCACTCCCGTGTCGAAGCCTCCGGACCGGAAGAACTCCTCCTTCCGCACCGCGGTAAACGAGGTGTAGGTCGTATCGATATAGTCCCCGAGCTCTCCCAGCGCAAAACAATTGTAAAGATTCTTGTATTGAGAAAAAAAATTCGTATGTGGACACTCGGTCGAGAAGACGCCCTGGACGCAGCCCGCGCCCGTGCGGGCGAGGGCCTCGCGGACGCGAGAAAGGCTGTCCCTAGGAATCCAGACGTCGCTATCGACGAAAAGGATAACATCAGCCTTCGCCGCCCGGGCGCCTGCAGTTCGCGCCTGGGCCGCCCCGCCGCCCTCCTCGAGGGTTACGACCGGGCAGCCCTGCTGCCGGGCTGTCTCCGCAGTCCCGTCCGTGGAGTGATCATCCACCACAAGAATTTCACAGTGGGCGTCCGCTGCCTGCCGGACGGCCTCCAGTGTCGCCCCTAGAGTCGCCGCACCGTTGCGCACGGGTAGGATCACGGACAGGGTGGGATTAATCGGGTCGCCCATAAACAGTCGGCAGGTTTCAACGGGCCCTTGCCAATGGGCCTTGGAATTGACAATTGAAACTATAGACCGGACAGATTTCGGCCAATCCTGGCTGTAACCTATTTTCCAAAAACGAGTTAGAGAAAAAACCATGTCGAGTACAAATCCGACGCGTTTTATGATAAAACTTCCCGCTGGCGGCACCACTCAAACGTGCGAGGTAAAAATGGTGACACTCAG
>JACPCR010000083.1 GCA_016179685.1 Planctomycetota bacterium
ACGCCCTCCCTACCGCGCCTCGCGTCGCTCCAGGCGCTGAGCTACAGCACTTATGTTTCGTCTTCGGGCTCGTCGATCCTGGCGCCCTACCTGAACATCGGCGTGTTCACGTCGTCCGGCCAACGTCGCACGCTCGTGTTCGAGCCCTACTATTCGTCTCGAAGTCTCTGAAATCAGCGCTCCGCCGGAGAGCCGGGTGACGGTCGTGGCGAAGGCCCTTGGGACGGTGACGATCCGGGCCACGGAGTCCGGCGGGTCGTCCTCCTCCGGAAGCGCGTCCTCGAAGGCCGCGGCCACCGACGTGTGCCTCTTGACCACGATGGATATAAAATTTATCGACAAGTTCAACCGGGACACGGGCAAATTCGCAGGCTTTTTGGACCCCTGTCACCGCCAGTGGGGCCGGCCCCACTGGCGGTGACACAGGCGGAGGTCCAGGTAATGGTGTCCCTACCGAGCTGGAGATTCCTTTCGGTCATCACGGTCTTCGGGGCAGTTGCCTCGTTCGGCCAATCGGACCCGCCTCGTACTTTCGGCTCTCCGGAAAATGGCCTGTCGTCCCGATTAGTCGTAAATCGCGATCGGTTCGAGCAGGGTCAGCCCGTCTGGCTCTATCTCGATGTGTACAACGGGGGCGGCGAGCCCGTGTCGCTGGTCACCGGAGGGGGAGTCTGGGGAGCTCTCCATGTCACGCGCGAGGATGGCTATGCCCTAAAAGAGGCCGACCCAGCCCCGCCGGACCATGTTTACATGAAGGCTATTTCCGCTGGCAAGCAGGCGAACCTCGTCGCTTTCTTCGCCTCGGGGAACGCGTATGCGATGTTCCCGGTCCTCGAACCGGGTCGATACCAGGCCGTATGGAATCCACAAGGTGAAGCTTCGTTCCATGAGAAGCGTCTCGCGCCGCGATCAAACCCGGTGGCCTTCGAGATTGTGCCGCGGCAGGATGCCGAGGAGGTCCCGCATTCACTCGCCCCTGAGATTCCCTTCGGTACGCCCAGCGAACAGGGCCTCCAGTGCCGGGTCCGCTCTGAGCGAGACAAGTTCCTCGCGGGCCGGCTGATCACCGTCCACGTCGAGGTTCATCATGCCGGGGCACAGGCGGCCGTCTACGCGGCCTGGGCGTCCCCTGAAGCCGTGGATTTCGAGCTTCTGGACGCCGCCGGCACGCCGGTCCCCACTCTGATCCCCACGGAAGAACCCACCCCGTTCGGCGGCACACGCTCCATCGAGGCGAACCATACAGCGTTGCTCCACAGCATCGACCTGTCCGGACGATTTTTCCTTCAGAGGCCGGGTCAGTACTCGGTCAGGGTCCTCGCCGCGCCGCGCTGGATTCCTGGAAGCGACTGGTTCAATTTCGAGGTGCTTCCTGCGGAGATTCTTGACCCTCTACAACGAGCACTGAGGGTGCTGTTCGAGCACTGTCCGGCGGGCTGGACCGTGGGGGCAGGCCTGTCCGAATCCGGCCTTGAACAGCCCGGGCCCCAGTGGAGCCGAGTCCCCTGCCGCCACTACCGGTTCTTCATCCCCGAAGAATCAGACCGGACTTTTGGGACCGAGCCCGACGTTTTCCCCATCCATTTCTACCTCGCGACGGAAAAAGCGGTTGAGGAGCCCTGGGAGGTGAAGGAATACTATGAGCCCTTCCGCACGGAGTACATGGGCCGGACGGCGTTCGGGCATCTCTACCTTATCAAGCTTCACCCCAGCACGCTCAAGGCATGGCCTACCGCGAAGGCCGACCTGTTGAATTGGCTGGGCAAGGAGTGAACCCTCAAGGTCGTTCTCCTCCTACGGTCACCTGAAAAAATCGGCAACGCCGTCAGTGCCATCCCCGGCCGGGGAGACCTCCTCACCGGCCGCCCAACGCCCTCACCGCACAAGAACCAGGACCCCAGGACCAGTTTGCGGGACGCTCCCGAAGCGGCGACTGAGGTTGATGCCGGGACGCCAACCACTACACTGTGACGCTGAGATGGGTCGAGCTGGACACGGAGTTGCAGGGGACCTTCTCATGAGCTCGGAATCCCGTCGGCAGCAGCTCTACGATCTCCTCGGGGAACTCCCGGACCGGCAGCGGCCGGTCTCCGCGCGGAAGGTCGCCACGGAGGAAAGGCCTGGGCACGTTCTCGAGAAGCTCGTGCTGGACCTCAACGGCATCGAGGATGTCCCGGCCTATTTTGTGCGCCCGACAGGTCTGAAGGGCCGTGTTCCAGCATTCCTCTACAACCATGCACATGGCGGCGCTTACTCGATCGGCAAGGAGGAATTCATCAAGCCACGCGGCGGCTTCCAGGAGCCGCCCTACGCCGAGGCCCTGGCCGCACACGGCTACTGCGGACTTTGCATCGATGCCTGGAACTTCGGGGAACGGGCCGGCCGCACGGAGTCGGAGCTCTTCAAACAGATGCTTTGGCACGGCCGCGTGCTTTGGGGAATGATGGTGTATGACAGCCTACGAGCGGTCGATTACCTGATCACCCGCGAGGAAGTCAATCCGGGCCGTGTCGCCACTGTCGGCCTTTCCATGGGCAGCACCATGGCCTGGTGGCTGGCCGCGCTCGACCCGCGTATCCGCGTGACCGTAGATATCTGCTGCCTGACGGATTTTCATGCCCTGATCGAGACCCGCGGGCTCGACGGGCACGGCATCTATTACTATGTGCCCGGCCTGCTCAAGCACTTCACGACCGCCCAGATCAACGCGCTCATCGCCCCGAGGGCACACCTGAGCCTCGCGGGCAACTACGATCGCCTGACGCCTCCCGCGGGCCTGGACCGCATTGACCGCGAGTTGCAGCAGGTCTACGCTGGCCTGGGCGCGGGGGACCGCTGGAAGCTGTTGCGTTACGAGACGGGCCATTTCGAAACTGCGGCCATGCGGGTGGAGATCCTGGACTTCGTCGAACGCTGGCTCTAACTCGGATTTCTCATCCAGGCGGCATGAGAAATCCGGGCTCATGACGGGACAAGAAGGTGAACTATGGTTGCGGGCACGAACGGAAAGATTCTTCATGTCGACCTGACTGGGGAGCGAACTTGGGACGAAGAGGTTGCCGACGCCATCTATCGCCGATACCTCGGGGGCGGCGCCATGGCCTGCTACTTTCTCCTGCGGGACCTCAAGGCGGATGCCGGGCCCTTCTCGCCGGACAACCTGCTGGCCTTCACGACGAGCGTCATCTGCGGATTGCCCCTCTCCGGCACGAATCGTTTCACGGCAGCCGCGAAGTCGCCGCTGACCCTCGGCTACGGCGAAAGCGAAGCGGGCGGGTGGTGGGGTCCCGAGCTGAAGGCCGCAGGCTACGATGCCGTCCTGCTTCACGGAAGGGCATCGAAACCGGCCTATCTGTTCGTTCACGACGGCAAGGCCGAGCTCCGGGACGCTTCCCGGTATTGGGGAAAGCTTTCCGGGGAAGTGCAGGATGGCCTGGTGGAGGAATTGGGCGACAAGAGAATTCGCGTGCTTCAGTGCGGGGTGGCCGGCGAGAATCGGGTCCGCTTCGCAGCCATCGTCAACGAGCTGAGGCATTTCAATGGACGATGCGGCCTGGGCGCGGTCATGGCGAGCAAGAATCTCAAGGCCATCGTGGCGCGTGGCAGGAATCGGCCCAAGCCCAAGAACGAAGAGGCCATGAAGGCCGTGCTCGACGGGTATAAAAGGCATTACGACCGCAGCCAGGACATGCGTCACAACCTCGGTACTGCGGGCATCGTGATGCCCCTGGAGGGCGGCGGAATCCTCCCGACCCGCAACTTCCGGCAAGGCTCGTTTGAAAAGGCCAGGGACATCAACGGCCAGACCCTGTCGCAAACCATTCTGACGGACCGGGGCACATGCTATGCCTGCGCGGTGGCGTGCAAGCGGGAGGTGGAAGTCAAGGAACTGGGCGTCACACCGAAATACGGCGGCCCCGAATACGAGACCATCGCCGCTACGGGGTCGCTCTGCGGCGTGGGCGATCTCAAGGCCATCGCCGAGGTCAATCAGATGCTTGGGCAGTACGTGATGGACTCCATTTCCACGGGCGCGGTCATCGCCTTCGCCATGGAGTGTTTCGAAAACGGGCTGCTGACCCGGGAAGACACCGGCGGACTGGACCTGCGGTTCGGAAACGCTGAGGCCGTGAAGGCGCTGGTGCACCGTATCGCCCGGCGAGAAGGCATTGGCGACCTGCTGGCGGAAGGCGTCATGCGGGCCGCGGCCAAGATCGGCCGGGGAGCGGAACACTTCGCGCTGCACGTGAAAGGTCAGGAACTGCCCATGCATGAGCCTCGCGGCAAGAAGGGCCTTACCCTGGCCTACGCCACGTCGCCCACCGGCGCCGACCACATGGAAGCGCCGCACGACCCCCTCTACGCGGGATTTCACCCCTCGGGCCACCCGGTCGGCGGGCCCCTGGGGCTTCTCGAGCCGCTCGAGCCGCTCGACCTGGGGCCAAAAAAAGTCAGGGCTTTCTACTATTGCCAGCAGATGTGGAGCCTCTACAACGCGGTGGGTATGTGCGATTTCGTCGGCGTGCCGCTCGGCTCCGTGGCTCTCGACCAGCTCGTCAGCTACGTCAACGCAGTCACCGGCTGGGATACCAGCCTCCACGAGCTGCTCAAGGTGGGCGAGCGCGCCAACACCATGATGCGGCAGTTCAACCTCCGGGAAGGTTTCACGAAGGACAACGACTCTCTTCCGCAACGCCTCTTCGAGCCGCTTGAAAACGGAAAGCTGGCGGGCGAGCGGATCGACCCCGCGCAGTTCGATCAGGCGCTGCGGCTTTACTATCAGATGGGGGGCTGGGCGCCCGATACCGGAGCGCCCTTGCCAGCCAAGCTCGCGGAGCTTGACCTCGAATGGACGGCCCATGGCAAGGGCGGGGCCGCATAAGGGTTTTCAAATCGATGAAGCATCTCGGCAGCGCATTGAAAGGTGGATATCGATTCCTTGTAAGAACTGAGTGAAAACGGCGAGTCGTCCCTTCAGAGACAGCCCCCAATCGAAAATCCATTTGGGAGGGGCGAAATAATAGAGCCCAGGCCAAGTCCGCCCCTGGCGGACGCCGGCCTGGGTAAGGGGACTTCGGAATCGGTTTTCTCTGACGACGAGACTCGACTCCGGAAACAATAACAGCATGATCATCCGGTCAGTTCCATCTCTTGCGGGTTACCGTTTTCTGGTGATGCTTCTTGCCAGTTTTCACTGCGCCTGGGCCGGCGAGGGGGTCGAGAAGATGGAATTCCGCGGCTTCAAGGAATGTTACCGCCTCTCTAACGACGCTGCCGAGGTCATCGTCGCGCCGGAATCCGGCGGCCGTGTCGTTGCTTATTGCCTCGGCGGGAAGAACGCGCTCTACACGGACCCGAAGCTCGACGGCAAGAGCCTGGCCACCACGAAAGAGTGGTTCGATCCCGATGGGGGCCGATTCGACATCGGGCCCGAGACGGGCGCGATCCCCCAACGGCCCAACCTGTGGATCGGCGCCTGGCAGGCGGAGGTCACGGGCCGCAGCGAGCTGACCCTGACCAGCATCGAGGAGAAATCCGTTGGCCTCGTCCTTACCCGCGTCTTCCGGCTCGACAAGAAATCGTCCTATCTCCAGGTCGAGCAGACCATGCGCAACGTCTCGGACAAGGATGTCCGGTACTGTTTCTGGAGCCGCACCCTGGTGCCCGCCGGCGGCGTCGCCTTCCTGCCTCTTAACCCGAAGAGCAAGTTCGCCAAGGGCTGGGTCACGTATCCCCTCGAGGGACGGAACGTGACCGATCCCCAGGACCCTCGGGTCACCGTGGAGCGCGGCAGCTTCGTGCTCCGCCCCTCGGGCCAGAGCACCAAGTACGGGCTGGATAGCCTCGATGGCTGGCTGGGCTACTTCCGGGACGGCGTCGTCTTCGCCAAGCGCTTCACCTGCTTCCCCGGCGGCAAGTACGTCGATGGGGCGGGCTTCTCAGTAGAGTTCTATGGCAACGACGCCCTCTGCGAGCTCGAGCCGCTCAGCCCTGAAGCGGTCATCAAGCCCGGGTCATCCTACCGCTTCGACGAGCACTGGTGGCTGCTCCCGTGGCCGGAGGGGAAGCTGGACGCGTTCGACGTTTCCGGAGCGGCCAGGATCATCCTGGAGCGGACGAAAGCCCCTCTTGAGGCCCATCATGAACAAGACCAGCCTTAAACCAACGCTTGCAACTTTTTTTATCGCGTCGGGATGGTGTGTCTTCCTTGTTTCGTTAGCTCTGCCATGTCTTGAGGCAGGGTTCGAGGACTTGCGGGGATGGGAGGCTGCTCGGCTTTCGGTTTCAGCTCTTTTTTTTGTGGAGATCAGGGCTTCCGACGATCTCTGGCCCGTGGTGGTTCTGACAGCATGCGGATTAAGCAATCTGGTCTTGATCTCATCTATGTTGCTTCTTCATTTCCGGAAAGAGTCCGAATTCTATTATAAGTACGATCTTCACCTCATCGGGACGGTTCACGACGTTCCCGGACCTACCGCCCGAGGGGCCGTTTTCCGAATTGTTACTTTCTTGCTCCTGGGGGCCACCTTCTGGGTGAGCCTGGTACCCGTGGTCTGGAACTGGAACTTCGGAAGTGGATACCGAGGGTTCCGCATTGGGTACTACGTTTGGGTGGCCTCGTTTGTTCTTGTCACCGCGGGGTTTCTCATTCGTGAACACGGGAAGTCACAAGGGTCTCGTGGGTCTATTCCTGAGATAGGAGTAGCCGGAACGGCGGAAAGGACTGACCCATGCTGACTCCATTACAGAAGGCATTTTTCTGGGACCAGGGTTACTTGCGAGTGGAGAAGCTCTTTGGTCCGAAGGAGATTCAGGCGCTCAGCGACGAGCTGGACTGGGTGTTCGAAACCTGGGCGGACCACAATGCGCAGTGGCAGGGTCCCTGGCGTGACCAGTACCTCACGGAGGAGCAGAAGAAAGCGGCCAAGCTGGTGGCCATCAACGACTTCCACCTCCATTCGGCCCTGTGGAATCGTGTGGCCGCCGACCCGCGAATCACGGAGGTGGTGTCGGACCTGATCGGCCCGGACGTGGAGCTGCACCACACGACGCTGCACGCGAAACCACCGGCCGTCGGCAGCCCCTTCCCGATGCACCAGGACCATGCCTTCTATGCGCACGAGGGGCACGCGTACGTGGACACGCTGCTGCATATCGATCCCGCCCCCGTTGAAAGCGGCTGCATCCAGTTCCTACCCGGCAGCCACAAGGCGGGTGCGCTACCGCACATCCTCGATGGGGCGCCTCATCTTCCGACGGACCGATACCGTCTGGCGGACGCGGTGTCCGTCGCGGCAGGGGCTGGCGACCTCGTCCTCTTCCACCTCTGCACGGTCCACGGGTCCGACCTGAACCGAAGCGGCCAGTGGCGTCGGATCGTGCGTCTGGGCTATCGGTCTCCAGCCAACCGCCAGACTGCGGGCTACGCTTTGGGCCGGCCGGGCCCGATGGTCCTTGGCCGGCGGCCGAAGGGCGTCGCATCATGATGAAGAGTCGAATCGAATACGTTTGGGTCCATGTGACGGACGACGCGGCGTTTCCCGGCCGCGATGGCGCGGGTGCGCTGGTTTACAAAGACAGGATGTGGCTCATCGGCGGCTGGAATCCCCGCGACAAGGTGACCAACCCGATTCACTCCAACTGCAACAACGAAGTCTGGAGCTCCAGCGACGGGAAGGCCTGGAATCGGGTCAAACCCAACACCCATCTCGATAACACTTTCGATCCGGCGTCGGATTGGGAGGCCCGCCACACGGCGGGGTACGTCGTCTTCCAGGACAAGATGTGGATCGTCGGCGGCGATCCTCTGCTCGGGCATTACCAGTTCGACGTTTGGAATTCCGAGGACGGCAAGACCTGGCGCTGGGTCAATCCAGGCGATCCGGTCCCCTGGGGGCCGCGAGTGCTCCATTACACCGTTGCCTTCAAGGGCAGAATCTGGGTCATGGGCGGACAGACGCTGCCGCAGTTCGCGGCGGAGGAGGAGCGATTCTACGCCGACATCTGGAATACCACCGATGGCATCCACTGGAACAAGGTCGAATCGAAAGGCCCCTCCTGGTCACACCGCGGGATGATCGGCGGCAGCGTGGTGTTGAACGATCGAATCTGGCTGCTGGGTGGCGGCGTTTACCAGACCCCGTCCATGACCAACTACCAGTCCCTTGGCGAGGTCTGGAGCACGCCTGACGGGTCGCATTGGGAATGTCACACGAAATCCACTCCCTGGTCGCCCAGGGTGTATCACGATACGGGGGCCTTCGATGGAAAACTGTGGATAATGGAGGGCGCCGCCCAGGCAAGCCCCGCAGCGCGTCCGAAGAATTCAAACGACGTCTGGTGCTCGTCGGACGGCGTCGAATGGCATGAAGTTCCGGATACGCCCTGGTCGCCGCGGCACGCGGCCAGCCTCTTTGTTTTTCAAGACGCACTCTGGATGATCGCCGGCAACCACATGGGTCGCGACGTCTGGAAACTGGTGAGAAAACGTTGAGCCTCTCGCAGAATTCCGAAATCGATGCGCAGCTTTATTCTTACTGGGTCCAACCTTGAATAGCCCTTCGGCCCGATGGCCCGTTCATGATTTCGATCGGGCCCGTCTGTGGATCCATTCATGATTGGAGAACTCGAGATATGTCCAGCACGGGATTACCTGCTGTCCCTTTCTCGCCGGAGAAGACCGCCAGCCTGGTGGATGAATTTAACCGCGAAGGCTGGGTTCACATTCCCGGGGTTCTCACACCCGATGAGATTTCGAAATTGAAGGCCGGCATCGAGCGGATGTTCGCCGATCCCACCGCGGAAATGACCCATCACGTTTCCGCCGGTTGGTCGGGCGTGAGGCTTTTCGAGCGGGAACGAATCTTTCGCGACATGTTGACGCGGGAGCCGGTGATCAGCCTGGCCGAGGCCGTCGTCGGGCCGAGCTGCCACCTCATCGCGGACGGGGCGGTCTATAATCCGCCGGGTAAGGCCATCAGCAAATGGCACGTGGACGATGGAGTCTTCTTCGCGCTTCCCGAGGGCATCCCCCGATTCGACCCGCGCATGAAGATTCCGAACTTGGTGGTGAATTTTCAGTTCATGCTGACGGACGTGCCATCCATCGAGTATGGCCCTACGCAGGTTGTGCCTGGAAGCCATTACTGCGGCCGCGGGCCGAATCGCCAGGAGAATCCTGAGTTTGAAGGCCGCGGCCCGGTTTCCATTTTCTGCAAGGCCGGCGATCTTTACCTGCAACACGCACAAGTCTGGCACCGCGGCGCGCCGAACACTTCGGATCGACGCCGTTGCCTTTATCAAATCGCCTATGGGGACCGCCGCATTGCCCAGCGGTTCTATCCATTCTTGAACTATCGGATGCCCGACCCTGTTCTCGAAGGCGCAGGGGATCGGCTGCTGCGTGTGCTCGGGAAGCACCCCAAAGGCGCCTACGGCTGACCTTCCGACCGGGAGGACGATCCGAACGGATACCCATCACCCCATCTGCCCCTAGCCATGCCCCTACCCGCTCCCACCCGATCCTCTTCGCCCGGATTACTTATCACCAAGACACAAGAATTCATAAAGATGACCATGACTTGGCGATGCGTGCTCACCCTGGTCTGGCTACTGTCCTGCATGGGCACGGCGTGGGGATACCTGGTCGCGCCAGCGGTGGGTTTGGAAAAGCTGACCCAGGAGGCGGACCTCATCTTTAAGGGCACGGCCGCCTCTGTTGGACCGGTGCTGGACGACTGGTTCAAGCCGTGCCAGGACTTTGTCGCCCAAGAAACGCAGTTCAAGGTCATCTCCATTATCAAAGGCGAAAGGCCGGGGGACAAGCTGATGTTCCGGCATTACGACGCGGCCCCCCAACTGCACGGCCACATGTTCCAGCCGCAGTACTACCACTTCGAGGTCGGGAGGACGTACGTTGTTTTCGCCAAAGAAGGCGAGCCCGCCGGCGTCTTTCGCCAACTCTGGTTGAACCACAAGTCCAAAGAGGATCAGGGTGTCCTGCTCTGCGCCGATGACAAACCGGTAGGTTCCCAGGTGGTCAAAGAGGTCTTGTGGACCGAGCTGACGGCGATGCTCAGAAGCGATGACGTCCGCAACGTCATGTACGCCATCGACCAACTCGACCAGATGAGTGGCGGCCGGGGAGAGTTCGTTCGGCTAACGGACTTCGAGCGCACAGACGTGCTGGCAGCCGTACGGGATCACATGACCAACCGCGATTCCAAGATTGCCCAGGCGGCCATCGGCCTTGTCGGGTCGAGCAACCCGTATCTGCGCAACGATCAGGCGATCTTCTGGCTGGCTACCGTTGGCGGCGCCGAAGTGCCCGGCATCGGCAAGATGGACCCGAGGATGAAGAATGTCGGTGGGCAGTTGTATTGGAGAGACCTTGTCGTACTGGCGGACGGCGAGGCACCCAACGAAACACGAGCAGCGGCTATCCGGGCGCTGGGACTGGTGCGCGAACCTTCGCTTCAGAAAGCCATCGAACGATGGCTAGCCGATCCTGTTCCGGCCATCCGCGCCTCGGCCGCCTTGCTGCTGGCGGACTTTCCGGGACTGGAGACATGCAGGCATCTGACGGTCCTGGCCACTGATGCTGCGCCGGAGGTCCGCGCGTGCGTGGCTAGTGCGGCTGGCTTTGTGCAGGACGCGGAGATGGCCGACGTCCTGGCGAAACTCCTGGTGGACACTGAGGCCAATGTCCGAAAAATGGCGGCGTTGAGCCTGTTGTCGTTTTCGCCGAAGAACGACGCCATCGCCCGATCCTTCCGAGCGAATCTCGAGAATGTGGAGTTCAAGCCGCTTTTTCTTATCGCCCTGGCCCGCGAGAATCCCGGGGACCACCTCGACTCCTTGGCGGAGGCGGTGGAGCAGAAGATCGAACCAAAGAACTTCTGGGGCGGGGAGATACCGGCTTTCACCGCCTGGAAGATTCTGTTCAGATACCTGCAAGCCCAGCCGGCCGAACAGGTCCGCTCCGGCAAGTTTGACCGCTGGCTTGACGCCGTGGAGAAAGTGGGCAACTACTCCTCCTCGGAGCCGCGAGACATCTACGCTTTTTACATCCAGCGCGGTATGGCCGGGCGGGCCAAAACATTTCGCCAGGAGGCGAATAAGGCGGCCTCATACGATCTCGACTTCTACTTCAAGCAGGTGGATGAGAATCCGGCGCTGTACAAACGGGAGTAAGAGCAGCGTCGCCTGGCACGCCGGAACAGGAGTACCGAGGGAATCCCGTTGCGGCGTACGAGGTTCAGCGAGACGGGTTCGTTTCCGCCGTGAACGGGCCGCGTGATGCCTTCGGGTGACCCAATCCATTACGCTCCTGTCCAGACCTTCATGACTGAAACGTTCACCATCGAGAACGCGTTCTATCGTCTGGAATTTGCCAGCGGCAATGGCGCGCTGATCCGACTGCGGGACAACGGCGGTGACATCGAGTTGATCGCGGAGCCGAGACTGGCAGACAACTTCCGTTTGCTCCTGCCGTTGCCGGGGATGGAAGCCAATTACATCCTCGGCAAGGAACAGAAGCTGACCGCCGCGAAGGAGCTGCCCCAAGGCATCGAGCTGCATTGGGCCGGTCCGCTCCGCAACGAACGCGGCTCGTTCGATCTCGATGTGACGCTGCTCGTCGAATGGACCGATGCCTCGGTGCGATTTCAATGCGCGGTCTGCAACGGCACAGACCATCAGCTCACCGAGGTCTGGTGTCCCATCATCGGGGGAAGTCGCGGGTTGGGCAGCGGCGACGAGGGCGCGGCCACGGAGGTGGTCGTCCCGACTCTCAACAGCTCCTGGCGGCAGCAAATCTTCACCGATTTCGGCAACACGCGTGGCCAGCTTCTCGGCACGCTCGGGGCTGAACATTCGTTTTGTTACCCGGGATTCATGGCGATGCCGTGGATCAGTCTGTTCCGGCCCGACGGCGCACGCGCGCTTTATTTCGCCGCGCTCGAGGATGCGCCGCGCGTGAAGGCGATCCGGCTCGCACTCGACCCCGGCCTGGCCGGGCAGCGCGCAGGAGGCGACTGGCCGCGACCGGAGGAAGTCGGCGACCATCCACTGGGCATCACGATGAACTGGGTACACTTCCCGTACACCCGGCCGGGCGAGACATTCGAAAGCGCACCCCTGGTTCTGCAATGCCACGACGGGGACTGGCGTGACTCGGCGGCGATTTATCGCCAATGGTTCACCGGTCGCCATCCGCCGGGGGACGCGCGGCCTTCTTGGATGCGACGGGAGACCGCGTTTGTTCACACGATGTTCATGCTGCCGGAAGACAACATCAATCTCCGATTCACGGACATTCCGCGGTGGGCGAAGGACGCGAAGAAATTCGGCGTGAAGCACGTGATGCTGGCGGGCTGGCAGACGGGCGGTCACGATCGAGGCTACCCGTACTACGAGCCTGACCGGCGCCTGGGCACGTGGGAGGAGTTGGCGGCGGGCATCCGCGCCTGCCACGATATGGGGTTGCGCGTGAGCTTCTTCGTCAACTGTCAGCCCATCGACATGACCACGGAGTGGTATCAGCGCGAGCTCCACCGATACCGCATCCTCGACCCGCACGGGGAACAGTATTTCATCGTCAACTATTGGGGCATGGGGACGCTCAGCGCGCGGATGCGGTTCGTCACCGCCACGCCATTCACGGAGATGAATCCGGCGCATCCCGAGGTGCGCGCTCTTCTGATCCGCCAGTTCCGCAAGCTCGTCGAGATCGGCGCGGACGGATTGCACATCGACAAGTTTTTCCAGACGCCGTTCGACTTCAATCCCCGGCTCAAAGGGACAAGCCCCGATCGAGCACACCACGAGGGCATCCTGCGTTTCGCCGAGGAACTGCTGGCCGCCTGCCGTGAAATCCATCCAGAATTCTGCTTCTCCTACGAGGGCGGCTGGGACCGGCTGATGCCGTACTCGGACTTGAGCTGGTGGGGTCCGGCGGATGATGTGATGAAACAGGTCTTCCCCGAGCGGGCGCACGCGGCGGGGATCGAGCAGCCGTATGACTTCAACAAAGTGAACGCCGCGGTGCTCCGCGGATGTCATCTCCTGGTCGGCCCGGCCAACTATAACCGCGGCATGGACTATCCGCCGATGAGGGCCCTCTGCGAATACATTGGTGAAATCACGCGGATTCGGAATGAGTTGTTCGACATGGTCTCTCGCGGCGAATGGCTGGACGCATCCGAAGGCCTCTTTCAACGCCGGCGCCCGCTGCTGCAGGTCGCCGGCGCGTTCGCCTCCGACAGGAACGCCCGCTGGTGCATCTTCCGCGATCCGAATTCGGGACAGCGCACGGTCATTCTCGCTAATCTCGGCAGGATACCCATCGAGGCTCGCGATCTTGCCTTCGCGGACGCGGCAAAGAGTGCTTGCCGGGTGCATCAAGCGTTCGCGCCGGTGCGCAGCGCGCCGCTACCCGTAACGCTCATGGTTCCCGCCGAGAGGGTCATATTCGTCACGGAGGAGAGGTGAAGACCCCTCGCTGTCGGGTGCGGGCGGTGTCCCGAACCTCGGCTGGTCACGCTCCCGCGACCGGGGCGAACCCGGAAAGCGCCGCAAAGCGGCTCCTATCCCGGTTCAGAAGTGCGGGAACACTTCTGAACCGGGATACGAGATAGTTCGTTTCACGACGTCGTGCGTTTGGGTGGTGCGGCGGAGACGCCTTCTAGGCCGCCGCTGACGCGGAGCACTTCCCCTGTAATCCAGGCAGACTGCGGGCTGCACAGGAATACGACGGCGTTGGCGATGTCACGCGCTTCTCCCCAGCGTCCCATGGGGATCGAACTGCGGATGCGCTCGATCATTTGCTCCTCGGTTATGCCGAGAGTCTGGCAGCGTTGCGCCATCACGGTCTTGTTGAACTCGGTGTAAACGGGACCCGGGCAGACGGCGTTGACGCGCACGCCGTAGGCGGCAAGCTCTAGCGCGAGAGTGCGGGTAAGGCTGAGGACGCCGGCCTTGGCCACGTTGTAGGCGGCCACCAGTGCGGCGGGGTTCTGGGCGTTGATGGAGGCGATGTTGACGATCGTACCTTCCCCCTGCTTTTCCATGATGCGCGCAGCCGCCCGGCAACAATAAAACGTTCCGGTCAAGGTGACGTCCATCACGCGCTGCCACTCCTGATCGGTCAGTGAGACGGTGGGAGCGACGTTCTGCCCGACGCCCGCGTTGTTCACCACGATGTCCAAGCGGCCCTGCAGGCCCATGGCCTTTTCGAAACAGCGGTCCACCGAAGCGCTGTCGGCGATGTTGATTTCAAGCGCCTGGGCCGACAAAGTCCGGGCCGCTTCCTCCGCCTTCTGCCGCTGCAAGTCGGCGAGGATCACGGCCGCTCCGCTGCGGGAGAGCGATTCGGCAATGCCGAGGCCGAGACCCTGCGCCGCGCCGGTTATGAGGGCGGTCCGGCCTTCAAGGCCTCGAGGTAAGTTTCTTGAGTGGTTCATGAGACACGGCTCGCGACTTCACCCACATGCGGGGGACACCCGGCGGCGAGCTCGACGGGTCCGCCCATGGCCGCACAGAATCGATGCACCGCTCCGATGAATGCGCCTTGACCCCCGCCGACCCTGCCCATGCGCAACCTGCGTTTCCAGATTTCCAACGCTGCGTCCCTCCCTTCACCCCAGGCCCAGAATCTCGCGGTTTCGTTTCACATCGCTCGTCCCGCCGGCGAAATCGTCGAACGCGACCGGCGTCGCCTCGATGAGATGCCGCGCCACGAAGCCCGCACCTTCGGCCGCGCCTTGCTCCGGGCTCTTGACGCAGCACTCCCATTCCACGACTGCCCAGCCGTCAAAACCGGCTTCGGTGAGCAGCGTGAACACGCGTCTGAAATCCACCTGCCCGTCCCCGAGGGAACGGAATCGGCCGGCACGCTTGGCCCAGGATTGATAGCCGCCGTACACGCCGACGCGGCCACTCGGTCGGAACTCGGCATCCTTCACGTGGAATCCGCTGATGCGCTTGCCGTACCACTCGATGAACTGGCAGTAGTCGAGCTGTTGAAGCAAGAAGTGGCTTGGGTCGTAATTGATGCACGCGGCCGGATGATGGTCGGTGTGCGCCAGGAACATCTCGTAGGTCGCGCCGTCGTAGACGTCGGAGCCGGGATGTAGCTCATAACCCATCACGCAGCCCTTGTCCCGCGCCAGGTCGAGGAGCGGACGCCAGCGCTTGGCGAGTTCCTTGAACGAATCCTCGATGATGCCTGGCGGACGTTGCGGCCACGGATAGACCATGTGCCACGCAAAGCCGCCGGAAAGCACCGGGATGTTCCTTGTACCCAAGTTGACCGATGCGGCGATGCACTTTTTCAGTTCACCGGCCGCCCAGTCGGTGCGGGCGTTGCCGCGGAGACCCTTGGGGTGGAATCCCTCAAACATGACCTCGTACGCGGGATGGACGGCAAGCACCTGCCCGGCAAGATACCCGGCCACTTCGGTGACTTGAAGGCCGAGGTCGGCTAGCGTGCCACGCAGGTCGTCACAGTAGGCCTTCGACGTGGCGGCTTTCTCCAGATCGATCACCCGCGCGTCCCAACCGGGAATCTGGACGCCTTTGTAACCGAGATCGGAGAACCATTTACCAATATTCTTGAGGTTGTTGAACGGTGGTTGTTCCCGCAGGAACTGCGCAAGAAAAACGGCCGGTCCTTGGATGGCCATAGCAGGCTCTCCGGGTCGTGAGAAGGGTTGCCTCCCTGGAAGACACCGACCTCAACGCCCGGCGCATTTTCCGGGGCCGGACGGGTCGGTTGAAGACGCGGATTCGCTGGCGCTGAAAGGGGAAGTGTCGCTACTCGGCCAGGGCCTTCACGGGCGCTTTCGGAGTGCTCTTGCCCGATCCGAAAAGGCGGTCCCAGCCTGGAAAAATCAGGAGAGCTACAAGAATGGCGGTGAGCACGCCGACCACGATGGCGACAACGACGAGCCAGTTCTCGTTCTTCGGGGGCTCGACGGGCACCCGGGTCGGAGGAGGTGGCGGAGGAGGCTCGGGCTCGAGCAGGGACATCTTTGCCGCCTCTTTCTTGGTCTGCTCCTGGTCGTCCTTGTAGACGCTCTCCACCGGATTCTCCTTCGGGACATGCTTGAGGTCCACCGACATCTCGTCCTCGGGCGCCTTCTCCTCGGGAGGGGGCGGAGCGACATCGTCGGTCAGAAAATCCTGGACCGGCCTCGCGGTCTCCTTCACCTCTCCGAGCTGCAGCTCCTCCCAGGACTTGAGCAGGACCGTCTTCCTCGGAGGCTCTCCCGGCGCAGGCGCGCCCGATCCCGGAGCATCCTCGACTTTTTTCTCTTGGGGCCGCACGGCGATGCCACTGCCCTTCGGCTTCGCCGGCTCCTCCCCTTCGAGCTTCTGGCAGGGTTGACCGGGACCGGGGCTCACCAGGAAACGGCGGGAACACTTGCCACAACGCGCCTTTTGACCCGCCATGGAGGCATCCAAAACGAACTTGACCCGGCAGTCCTCGTAGGGGCAGAACGCTTCGATCCGCCCGGCCGGGTGACGAGGGTGACTGGTCTTGGTGGAATCCGCCATGGCTCGTGGTTCTCCTCGTACTCGAGGACGGAGACGAAGGGTTGCCCGTACCGCCCTCCACATGAAGTCTAACGTCCTGGAAGCGACGTGGCAAGGGGACCGTGTGCGCTCCGGGGGCTTGTGGAGACTGCGACCGTCGATATAATACTGTCCATGTGAAACGGTTGGTTTTTCCATAGTCTTGGGAATGGGAGTAGAGGAGACTGAGCTATGATGCGCACGGCCAATCCTGCCCTGAATGCAGACACCTTCACCCAGTTCAGCGCTGCCGGCGAATCCTCGCACGTCATGACGCTGCAGGGGACCGTCAACAAGACCGGGTTTCTTTGTATCCTGCTGACCCTCTCCGCCGGCTGGGTATGGCATCTGTTTTACTCAGCGGGCAGCGTGGAGGCGGGGGCGAAGGCGATCATGCCCTGGCTTCTGGTCGGGGTTTTCGGAGGCCTGATCGTCGGACTCATCACCGCCTTCGCGAGGACTTGGGCGGTTGTGCTGGCCCCGATCTACGCGGTGCTCGAGGGATTCTTCCTCGGAGGCCTCTCGGCCGTCATGGAGGCCCAGTTCCCCCACATCGTCATCCAGGCCGTGGGGCTGACCTTCGGCACCCTGATCTGCCTCCTGCTCGCCTACACATCCCGCCTGATCCGCCCGAGCGAGAACTTCAAGCTCGGGGTCGCCGCGGCCATGGGCGCGCTTCTCCTCTTCTACCTGGTCTCCTTCGTGCTCGGCCTCTTCGGCATCGGCATCCCGTACATCCACGATAGCGGCCCCATCGGCATCGCCTTCAGCGTCTTCCTCGTCATCCTCGCCTCCGCCAACCTGGTCCTCGATTTCGATTTCATCGAAACCGGCGCGCAGCAGGGCGCTCCGAAGTACATGGAGTGGTACGCCGCCTACGGGTTGCTCGTCACGCTCGTCTGGCTCTACATCGAGATTCTCAGGCTTCTGTCCAAGCTGCGCAGCCGCGATTAAGCTCAGTGCCTTGGGGGCGTCGGGCCGACGGGGCAGGCCGGCAGGCGGGTTCTCCATACGCCCAGACGGAGACGCACGCGGTTTGCCTTTGCCTCCGGCTCGGCCGGCAGGGTCGCCTCGCGGAAGCCGAGGAGCTATTCCTGCCGGTTGGGAAAGGGCGCGAGCCGTCTCAACCGGCATTTTTATCGCTGAACCCTGGTGTCAGGAACACAGGAGTCCCCTCATGAAAATGGTTGAAGTGGCCGCGGGCAAGACGAGGATCGGCTGGCTCGGGACGGGCGTCATGGGCCGGTGGATGTGCGAACACTGCATGAACGCCGGATTCCAAGCCACGGTCTACAACCGCACGGTCTCCAAGACCGATCCCCTACGGGCCAAGGGCGCCCGGGTCGCCGGGTCGCCCCGGGAGGTGGCTCAGGATTCGGACGTCGTCTTCAGCATCGTCGGCTTTCCTGCGGACGTGCGCGAGGTCATCCTGGGTCCGAACGGGGCGCTGTCGGGTCTGCAGGCCGGGGGCATCGTGGTCGACATGACGACGAGCGAGCCTTCGCTGGCAAAGGAGATATTCGAGGCGGCGCGGGCCCGGGGCATCCATGCGGTGGACGCCCCGGTCTCCGGAGGTGACGTGGGCGCCCGCGAGGCCCGGCTCTCGATCATGATCGGAGGCGATGCGGCGGCGGTGAAGGCGCTCGATCCGCTCTTCCGCGCCATGGGGAAGAACATCAGCTACATGGGGCCTGCGGGCAGCGGCCAGCACACGAAGATGGTGAACCAGATTCTCATCGCCTCGAACATGGTCGGCGTCGTCGAGGGCCTTCTCTACGGATACCGCGCGGGCCTGAGCCTCGAGGCCGTCATCGCCGCCGTCGGGGCCGGCGCCGCCGGATCGTGGTCGATCAACAACCTCGGGCCGCGGATCATCAAACGCAACTTCGATCCGGGCTTCTTCGTCGAGCACTTCATCAAGGACATGGGCATCGCCTTGGACGAGGCCAGGCGGATGGGGCTGTCACTGCCGGGCCTGGCCCTGGCGAACCAGCTCTACCTGGCGGTCAAAGCGCAGGGGCACGCACGCCTGGGCACGCACGCGCTCGCGCTCGCGCTCGAGAGGATGAACAACGTGGAGATGAAGCCGCGGTAGTACACGAGTTTGCAAGTGCATCCGCACTTGCAAACTCGTGTAATTTAGGAAATTCCTCCGGATGGGATCCCTCCGGGAGGCGAAATAGAACAACCCGATATTCTATAAGTGACTAATTCAAAAGTAGTTAAATCGGAGTTGGGGACGAAAACTTGAATCATTTGTAATGGTTTCGACCTTCAGAGACATCTAGTTGGGCGGGTGCGCTCGCCGCCCCTGCTGAGCTTGGATGTTCGCCGGACGTCGGCCGCCGTCTGGCGAACGGGCTATGAGCTGCTTCGCCAGGGAGTGGTTCGGCGGCGGATGCCGCCGAACCACTCCCTGGGGCGGACACCGGCATTGCCGTCCGCCAGACGATGTTTACTCTTACGATGTTCTTTCTTGTCACCCAGACCGTTCGCCATGTTTACGTCAAATGGCATGGGTGCAGAAGAAAAGATCTCTAACGTGCGCCCTCCACGTGACCGGCGGAAGCCGCCGGCCCGTGATGGCGCACGTTAGGGCCCACAACCAAGAAACACCATCACACCACCACCTTGTGGCATGATAGGCTCATGCCAGAACTGGCGCGCTTTTTTGGAATTATTCTTCGCATGTTGCCGAACCCAACGCACCACATCATCGGCCCCATTTTCACGCCAACTACCAGAATGCTGTAGGCATTTATAGCATCGACACCATTGAGCTGATGAATGACGCCCTCCCGCGGCGTCAGCATCGGTTGGTCGAAGCCTGGGCAGAGTAACATCAGGCCGAGATCTTGGCGAACTGGGAGCGGCTGCAAGCGGGGCATCCACCCCACAGTATTGCCCCGTTGCAATGAGAGAGAAAACCATGATACACCCCATTTACCGTGTGGTGTCCTTTGCCATCGTGGCCCCGTATACGTTGCGAGTGACGTTCGATGACACCACGACCCAAGTGATCGATTTCTCGCCTATTCTCGAGGGCGAGCTGTACAGCCCCCTCCGGGATGCGTCGCGCTTCAATCATGTCCAAATCGATCCCGAGGTCCAGACGTTGGTGTGGCCCAATGGTGCGGATTTTGATCCTGCGACGTTGCACGACTGGCCCGAGCACCTCGAAGAGATGAAGGCGCAGGCCAGGCAAAGGGCGCTGGCCATTTCCCTTGGCTCACCGAAGAGTCCGGGCTTAGCTTACCATTGGCCTGCAGCCGACACCGTGGAGCGCGGTTCGTCTTCAGTAGGCGTCACGATGTACAGATCCCTGGTGCGGACGCCGGCCTTGCCGTCCGCAAGCAAACTTGGTGCCGTCAGGGCCGGCGCCGCTCAACCTCCGGCCCGTTCGCTGAACACCGAGAAAATGACGAAAGCGCAGTGCGTTGCGATCAGAGGGACGCTGGCCCTGCTTAGCCTCGCCCCCGTGTGCGCCTGGGCAGAAGTTATGGACAAAGAGCCTGCGCTCACGCACCTCTGGGCGGGAGCCCTGGTTTTCGGCTTTGCCGGCTTTCTCGCGTGGCGGACGCACCTGGTTCTCGGGGTGCTCGCAGCCCTGCTGACGCTCGCCTTCGTGTGGAGCTTCCACTGGGAGCTCACAGATCCGTTTGTCGGACCAGCCATCCGGGCTGAGGCTGGACCGGGTTACGTGGCTCAGGCATACCTCACGATAGGCGCAAGTGCGGTGTTCCACGTGTCCGGCGTCGTCACCGGACGCGCGTCTTGTCGTACTCCATCACTATCCGGTGTACCGGACTGAGGAATCCGTCCTATGCTCACCGCTCGCATCGGGTCTGACCTTGGCGCACCATTGGGGCAGCCAGGGAGCGGTTCGGCGGCAACCGCCGCCGAACCGCTCCCTGGCCCGGACACCGGCCCTGCCCTCCGCAAGCAGGCTTGCACCGGTCAAGGCCGGCGCCGTTCGGCTTGCGGCCCGCTCTATGGCTTGCGTACAGTGGCTGGATGATTTGCACTACAGTGTGCATCAGTGTACACTGCAGGTAACGCGCTGGAGGTCACCCTCATGAAGACCATCACGTTCACAGATTTCCGGAAGAGCGCTTCCGAAGTCTTGGATTGGGTCGAAAAAGGGGAAACGATTCGGGTGCTTCGCCATGGCAAGGCGATCGCCAAGATCATCCCCGTAGAGGCACGCGAGTCATCGCCTGCATGGCGGCGTCCGGGGTTGCGGTTGGTTGCCTCGGGTGCATCGCTGAGTAAGGCCGTTCTTGACGAGAGAGCGACAGCCCCATGAACGTTTTTCTCGACTCATCGGCTCTCGCGAAGCGATATGTGCAAGAGTCCGGCAGTGATCGGGTTGATAAGTTGCTGTCGGCGGCTTCCTCTCTGGGCGTTTCTGTAATCTGTCCGCCGGAGGTTGTCTCTGCACTCTGCAGGCGCCGTCGCGAAAAGGCCCTGACGCAACAGCAATATCTCAAGGCGAAGCAATCGTTGTTCATCGACATGGAAGACGCCAGTGTGGTCAACATTACGGAGGAAATCATCGGCCGTGCCGTGGAAATCCTCGAACGCTGGCCGCTTCGGTCGTCGGACTCGCTACATGTTGCTTCTGCGTTGGCGTGGTCCGCGGAGCTATTTGTTTCCGCAGACGAAAGGCAATGTGCGGCTGCACTGGGCTGTAGGCTTCACGTGGAAGAGTTGCCCGCTGGTTGACGGGATCGTCGATTTCCCCACGCCAAGGCTTTGGGACTACCTCCTCGCGATACTTACAGACATCTTTCAACCCAGTTGCCGGGTCCAAAGCCCCTGGGCTCCGCGCCGAGCTCCCTCCGCAACCGCCTCCACATCACGATTCCCATCACGATGGCCATAAGCCCATGGAACGTCCAGGTGAACACTCCACCGGGAACGTTCCACATCTGTTTCATGGCGCTGACATGATATTCGGGGTGGAGAACGTGCTCGAGGTTCGAAAGCGGCGAGCTGCACTCGGCAAGAAAACCCCACGCATGGAAGTCCCTATCCACGCCGGACAGAAGTTTGACCAGTCCCACGGGCAGGGCGTTGATGGCGATCGTCGTGACGTAGCTCAAGGCTGCCGCCGTCGAGGTCCGTTTGGCCATGACGCTGAAGAAGAGGCCCAGCCATCCGTAAGAGAACAGCGTTCCGAGCAGGATCAGGAAGGAAAGCCCGATCTGGAGGGGCGACAGGCCGCCCAGCATCAGGCAGGCGGAGAGAATCGGGACGGAGGAGAAGACCAGCAAGAGAATGTAGTAAAGCGACGCCACGAATTTTCCGAAGAGTATGGCGCCGGGATCGAGGAGCGAGGTGCGGAGCAGCTCGAAGGTGCCGTTCTCGTGCTCGGAAGTGATGGTGGCGCAGGAGAACGTCGGCGCCAGGAGCATGATGAGAGCACACTCCATGGCGGCCAGGGCCAGAAATGCCTTGCGCCCCATCTGAGAATAAGCGGAAAGGTTCCGCTGATAATAGTCGTTGCTAAGGACGATTCGGTAGGCAAAGTAGAAGGTGACCACCAGCACCGCCATGAACGCGGTCTGGATGATGACCGTTCGGGGCCCCCTCATCCGAGACCGCATTTCGAGCCGCAGGACGGGGCCAACCCACAGGCTGAGCGCGGTAGGAAAGCAACGCCGAAGAAATCTCATTTCGCCTTTTTCTCCGGAGATTCGGTCAAGTCCAGGAAAAGCCGTTCAAGATTCATCGGTTCCTGGGAAAACTTCAACACGTTGAATCGGTTCTGGACCAGGAACTCGAGGATTCCTGAAACTTCCCCATGGGTGGAGGAAAACCTGCCTTCGATGACCTGGGAACTGGAGGCGTTCACAGCGAGGACCACGGGCAGGGTTCGAAGGCCCCTGGCCGCCTCTTCCGCCCCGTCTGCCAGGGTCACACAGAATAGACCCTCGGGCAGGAACCGGACAAAGACTTGTTCTCTCTCGCCCCAAGCCAAAAGCCGGCCCTGATTGAGGATCGCGAAATGGGTACAGAATTCCTCCAGCTCGGTCAGGATGTGAGATGAGATGAGGATGGCCTTCCCCATCCGGCTGAGTTCCTTGAGCAATTCCCGCAGCTCGATGCGCGCTCGGGGGTCGAGGCCGCTGGCCGGCTCGTCGAGCAGCAGCAACTTGGGATCATGCATGAGACATCGAGCCAGGGAGACCCGCTGCATCTGGCCCCGGGACAAGGTCCTCACGTCCTGGCTCCGAAGGTCTCGCAGCTCGGTCAGCTCGGTCACCTCTTCGAGCAGCCGTCTTCGCTTGGGCTGGCGAATTCCAAAGGACTCGGCGAAGAAATCCAGGTATTCCTCCACGCTGGTGTTTTCATAGGGGCCGAAGAAATCGGGCATGTATCCGATCAGGCCGCGGACAGACCCTGGCGCGTCCGGGACGGAATGGCCATCGACGTAGATCGAACCTTCGTTCGGCTCGAGAAGCCCCGCGAGCATGCGGATGGTCGTCGTCTTCCCCGCCCCGTTGGGGCCGATGAATCCCAGAATCTGGCCCGCCTCCAGCTCGAAGGTCAAGTCCTGCACGGCATGCTGTCGGCCGTACCACTTGTGGACTTCCCAGACTTCGAGCAGCGGCCTCGGCCGGACCACGGGATTGCGGTATCCTTCCCCCACGGCGATGCGGAAGCGACTGTCCCGCGTCATCTCCTGATGAATTTCCCCGGCGGGACCGAATGCCTTGAGCCGGCCAGCCTCGATGAGCCCCAGATGCGTGCACACGGTCTCCAGTTCGGTCAGCATCCGTGCCGTAAGGATGAGGGTCATCCCCTGTTGCCCCAGTTGGCGCAGAAGCGAGGTCGTCTCGAGGCGCTCTCGGGGCGCGAGGCCCCTGGCAGCCTCATCCATCAAAAGAAGTGAGGGCTGTGGAAGCAATGCCAGGGCAAGGGCCAGACGGGAGGCCTGAAACCGGGACATCCTGTCCATGGGATAACCGGCGATGTCGGCCAGACCCGTAAATTCCAGGACCTCTTTCACCCTGTGCCGCGCGGGGATAACGATCCGGGCCCGCGCATGAAATTCCAGAAATTCTTCGATGGAAACGCCCGGATAGGCGCCGCATCGCTGAGGCATGAAGCCTACGAGTTTCTGGGCCAACCACGAATCGTCCGAAACCGGTCGACCGTCTACCTGGATACTTCCCCGTTCCGGCTGGAGCAGCCCGGCCAGCAGCCGGAGCAGGGTCGTCTTCCCTGCGCCGTTGGGGCCAACCAGGCCCAGGATGTTTCCGGCCGCCAGCTCAAAGGTCAGGTCATGAACCATGGGCCGGTCTCCTGCGGGCCCCGAAAAATTCCAGACGCCGACTCTGGGGCTGAGAGGAACTCTCCCTGATTCGAAAGCCGGGCTTGGGGTCGTTGCAGGAAGGAGAGGCCGCCCGAGCCGGTTCAAGAGCCCTTTCGAGGGTCCGAAGTCCTTGAGCTCAGCGGACTCGAGCAGGGCGAGGTGGGAACAAATGGGTACCCATTCACCCAAGTTCCTCCCCGTGAGAATCAAGAGCTTTCCTTGATCGCGAAGCGCGGACAGAAGCCGGCCGAATTCCACGCACTCTTTTGACGACAGCCAACGCGCAGGATCGTCCAGCAGGACCAGAACAGGGTCATGAAGAATGCCTCGGGCTAGCGCCACGAACTGAGCCTGGCAACGGGTGAGCTCGCTTACGAACAGGTCGTTCAGATCGCTCTTGCCGACGAAATCAAGGACTTCCTGAATGCGTTTTCGGCGCTGCCTTCGCTCGATTTCCATGGCGTTCGCAAAAAAATCCAGATACTCGCAGACCGTCGTGTTCCGATAAGCGCCGAAAGCATCGGGAACATAGCCTGCAAGCCGGCGGTTCACAGGAGGATCGAAGTGGAGGGGCCTGCCGCCCAAATAAATATGACCATTATCGGGCGCTATGGCGCCGGCCAGAAGACGGAGCAAGGTGCTCTTGCCGGCGCCCACCGGGCCGATGACGGCAAGGACTTGCCCGGCGTCCAGGCCGAAGGACACGTCCCGGATGGCCTGTCGGCCGCGGAACGATTTCGTTAGTTCGTCCACCTGGAGCAGGAACATCAACGGTTATTCCAGTCGTTCGCATGCGGAAGCAAATCGCTTCCGTCACGGCGGTACGCCCAAAGGCGGCCGTCGGGCATGGTTTCTGTAGATCCTCGGCATTCACTCAAAGGAAACATCCAGTCCTTCCTGCTGCTGCTCCTGCTCTTCCTCCTCCTCCTCCACGTCCGTGTCGAGATCGAGGGCTTTTTGGGCGTCGCCAGGCATTCTTCTTCGGAGGCCAACCAAGAGGTCAGTAAAGTTCTCCTGGTACCTGCCTTTGGTGACACGGAATCGAATCTGGCCCGCCAGACGATCGACGAAGCCCTGCCCATGGATTAACCGTTCGTTCTTGACCCTGCGCCACTTATTCTCCACCACGTTCCACGCTTCAAGTGCGAAATACTCGTTCTGATTCGGTATCGGAATGGCCCTGATGGAGAAGTCATCCCACTCCATCGCCTGCTTGGGTATCACGGCCGCGAGTTCAATTTTTGCGTTTGCCTCAATGCTGGCGTAGGCCCAACGCGCCTCCCGAATGGCACGAGAGTCCGTGACTACCGGATCGTGTCCGGAATTAAACGAATCATGAAACGAATCATGGAACGTAATGCTTTTCGAGGAATAGCGGGTCACTTCCCATGGAATGGCGCCGGGAGGATAGTAGTCCTCGCCAGCCTCGAGGACCACAGGCAAAGACAAGTAGAATTCTTCAGAGCAGGATCTCTCCTCCGAGGCGGTGTCCAGAAGCGTGAAGGTGGGCCGTCGAGACCCGTTCAACACGCCTTGAAGGAGGACTCGATGGCCCATCCGGGAGAAAAGTGCCCGCGTTCGTGCTCCCTTGGGGACGATTTCTCCCTCCCCGCCGATCCAACTCATGTCCTCCCTGTTCGATTCCATATTCCAAACCACAGGGGTGCTTTGACCGGGGCCCAACAAAACCCTTACGTTGAGCTGGGTCCAGCCATATTCAACATGGTTAATGTCGAATTCGATATCGGACTTGTTGTTCAGGCGTCCGACGATCCTGCCATTCCTGAATTTCAGCGAGCCCTCAAGGCCTCCTATCTCCAAGAAGTCTCGCACATGGAAAATGTCAAAGCTCCACATGCTCATCTGGAAGGGAGCAGGCGCCAACACGGGATGCGGGTGGCCCGGGGAAAGATCGTTTTGGAAACGCTCTAGCCTTGACTGGGGCTGTATCTCGTTGCTGTTCCTGTTGAATACGTCGGGAAGGTCCACCTGTCCCCAGACCGCGGAATCATGGGATGGAACGAATCGGAACGGCCTGAGGCCAGGCGAAAAGAGCCCCACCCACTCCCACCGGTGTGCGACGGGGTTGTCCGAACTGAGAAAGATGAGGCTCTTGCGAGTGAAAATGGCCTTGTCGCCCTTTCTGGCCAGCGTCCACTGATAGCCGGCCCAGGTGAAAAGGAGGGCAAGTGCAGGAATGGTGATCACGGCCCATTCTTTGCGACGAAAAAACTTCAGAACCAGGTAATTTGCCGGTCCAAGGATCATGATGACTGGAAGCAGGTAGAGACCCAGACGCCAGAACGGTGGGGCATTCAGCTCCTCGAGCTGCAGCATTTCTGTGCCGATTTTTTGCTTGAAATTCAAAAGCGCATGGGCCGAAGTGTCGAGAAGAAGAGTATCCTTCAAGAAAGTTCGGTCAGGCCAGGCCAGGACATTCTCCTGTCGAAGGTCGAGGGGAAGGAACAAAATGTGACCAGCCCCGAACCAGCGCCCGACAAGGATGGGGTCACCCTCGAACTCCACCAGCGGCCGGCCCCGATCGGCCTCGAAGCGGCGAATACGGATGGGCCCCGGCGGCAGGTTCTCACCCAGACATCGGAACGCCTCGCCCGGCACGTCTTTCTCGCGCGGTGAGGCCTTGCTCAGGCACAGGGAACCCAGCACCGTGTCATCTTCGGCGGGCAGGCTGTCCCCGGCCAGGACCAGGTTTCCTCCCGAGGCCACCCAGCCCTCGAGGGCATGGAGCTGGGACGGCCGCCAGCCTGCCCAATCGGCCTGGTAAACGATCGCCTTGGTTACGGCCTGGTATCCGGCCCAATGGTCCGGAAGGAGCGCTTCTTCAGCGAATACAACATCGTCTACGACCTCACGAGAAAGGTCTTCATCAGGCCCCAGAAACCTTTTCAAGAATGGAATGTTTCCGACGCCTAGAACCAGCGGCTGCTTCCCGGTCAGAGTCGTGAAGCGAGACGTAAGGACTCGCCGGACCTCTTCCTGGTTTGGCCCCAGGAGGCGAATCATGGCGACCCTGGACTCGGCTGAACACAGGAAGCAGAGGCAGTGGTTTTGGGTGGAATTCGGCGGGAGAGAAACCGGATACTCGCAGACCGGCTCGAGCAGGTCGGGGTCCGTCTCGTCGCCCGATACGGGCCGAATCTCCAGGATTCCGCTGAAAATTTCGCCCCGATTGGTCACCTCGACCACCACCGGGGTCCAGGCCCCCGACCGTGTTCTTCCCTCGAAGCCATGGCTGAGGAGCTTCAGTTCGATTTCGGCGTGGCACAGCGCACTGGCCAGGGCAAGGCAAGAGAGGGAGAGGTGTAAGAGCGGCATATCTCCCAATACTCCCCAATTCCTGTATTCATGCAAAGATTCGTCGCTCCCTGTGTCTCTTTACGGAATCCCTCGTTGTTTCGAAGCGCAGCACGCTGAACACAGGAATGTGATTCAATTTTCAAACCGTGTAGAATGAAAATGGGTGTACAACCCACTGGAGCACAACGCGGAATGCCGCCCTGCCCAGGGGCAACGTTCCGCATAGAAAAAGAGGGGAGATACATGACCAAGCAAATGACCGCGATCATTGAGAAAGAGGGCGATGGCTATGTCGCCTTGTGCCCGGAAGTGGATGTCGCAAGCCAGGGCAGTTCAGTGGGCGAGGCGCGGGCGAACCTGCGGGAAGCGTTGGAGCTGTTCTTCGAGACGGCGTCCGTGGACGAGATTCGGGAGAGACTCCACGGGGAGGTCTACGTGACTCAAGTCGAGGTTGCCATTGGGTAAACTGCGAAAACTTTCCGGGGCGGATGTCTGTGGAATCCTCGAGAAGCACGGGTTCGTGGAAGTTCGTAGGCGTGGAAGTCACGTTGTCATGCAGAGGAAGACAGGGGCTAGTACCGTGACCGTTCCAGTGCCTGACCACAAAGAAATCAGAATCGGCACGCTGTCATCCATCATCCGGCAGTCGGGGTTGGCGAGGTCGGAGTTCGAATGAGCATCGAGCGCCGAACCAGCCCCTGGAGCACGACGCGGAGGACCGCGCGGCTTCGCAGCACCGTTGGGGTGCTCAGAAGACTCGATACTGCCGGCGAGCCAGCCGCCTCACTGTTGACAAGTGAACGTGTGTGTGACTCACTGGGCGAGTTTGTAAGTCATTCATTTAAAGTCACTTACGAACGGATTTTGTAATTTCTCAATAAGTTCGGGGAAATCGTTCGCCAGTTTTCTTCAAACACTTGTTGGCGGGAGCAAATCGGAGTCGGGGTCGGTATCGGAATCGGAGAATGCCAAGGCAAAAGCGCTCCTCGACCGGATCGTTGCCATGCTGACGAAGCTCGCACAGCGTGGTCATGCCGTTCATAAGGAGCCGGTGGACTACCGGGTGAACCGGAACGATACCGATACCGATTCCGACCCCGACACCGAGGGAAACAAAGCATCGGGAGACCGCCAAGAAGGCGAGCCACAGTCATTTTTGAGTCTGGGGGGAGTAGCCCGAGGTTTCAGCGGCTGCTCCCGGTCATCGCGCCCTACCCATTCCCGGCGCATCGCGGTTTCCCTGTCCCTGCTCTCCACGGACGCCGTTCGCCGGCTTTCGCTCGTTGATGAAGCCCAGGCAGAGCGGCACGCCCTGACGGCGATGTGCGAAGGCGGGCTTGCCGTTCCTGTAGAGCTCCCAGGCCGGCTCGTTGAACATGCCTTGGCGGCAGTTCAGCAGGGCCACATCCCACCGGCCCTCGTCGAAGCCCTCTTCACGGATATCCGGCCGTTCCTTCTTGAGATGCTCCTTGAGGATGAGGTCCATGGCGAGGCGTTCGTAGGGGAACACGACGAAGCTGCCGCCCGGCGGAGTCCGGTCCACGATGAACTGCACGGCATCCTCGTCGACCACGTCGGACCAGTAGGTGGATTCCATGCCCAGGAGGGAATGGGCGCCGCGGACCCCGCCAGCGAGTCCGCCGTAATAGCTCAAGTAGAAGGGGTGCATCCAGGCGATGGCTGCCGCCAGCCAGAGGAAGTAAGCGGCGGCGACTGCAAAGGCCCGATGCTGGGATCGAAGGCGCTGGGTGAGCCAGCGGTAAGCTGCACGGAGGCCCATGCCAGCGAGGCAGGCGAGGAAGGGAAAGGCGGGGAGGAAGAGGCGGACGCCGTCGTACTTGGGCACTCCGGGCATGGAAGCGGAGAGGAGGATGAATCCCGCGTTGGCCAGGAGGAAGCCTTCGACGGGACGCGAGCGGATCGAGCGCAGCGAACGCGCCGCGGCCAGCGCCGCTGCCAGAGCAGTCCCTGCGGGCAGGGTGGCCAGGGTCATGACCAGGGGATAGTGGAACGGCGCTGCGGCATCGAGCCCGTAAGTCCTGCCGAAGTAGTAAACGGGAATGGGATTGCGATGCTTGAGCGTCAGCATGAAATCCTGGAGGTGGGGAAGGGTGTCGGTCCAGAGCCAGGGCCAGCCGGCGAAAAAGACGGGGATGCCAATGGCGAAACTGATGCAAGCGGGCAGCGCCTTCCGGCCGAAGTAAAAGAGGCCCCAGAGGGAAAGAACAGGTGGGATGGCCAGAGCGTTGATCTTGGTGAGCAGCGCAAGGCCGAAAACCAGCCCGGAGACGGCCCAGGAGAAGGGTTTGCCCGGCACGGCTTCGGAGAAGGCGGCGGCGCAGGCGAACCAGGCGAAGGCCATCGGCAAATCCAGCTCGGCGAAATGGGCGTGCCCGAAGACGTGGGGCATGAGAAGGAGGCTGAGGGCGGCGAGGACGCCGGAAATCGGGTCGAAGTGCTTCTTCATGAACAGGAACACGAGAAGAACCAGGGCAGCCAGGAGGAAACCGGAGACCATGCGGGCGGAATAGAGGACTCCGATGACGGGCTCCCCGAGGGTCATGGCGGCTGCGATGACGAGCTTGGCGAGCGGGGGATGTTCCTTATTGGCCTGCCAGAATTCCCGGAGGACCTCCGGTTTCATCGCATCGCTGCCGATGCGGCGAAACCAGGTGCGGTAATTCTCGGCTGCCCCGATGTAGAAGACCTCGTCCCAGGCGAATCCGGGCGCGGTCACCGTGCCCAGGATCGAGGCGAAAGCCAGCAGGAAGAGGCCGAGCCCGATCCAAAGGGGCCGGCGGAAGCAGGAGAGCAGAGAGGGAGCAGGGGCACTTGAATCCGCGGGCATCTGAAAACGGGCGCTGTGGGGAGGCGAGTTCACTCGTATTCCGGCTCAGAAGTGCCCCCGCACTACTGAGCCGGAATACGCATCTGAAACCGCAGGGGAACGCCTACCATGATATAAGAAATCAAGAAGTCAATCTTGACAGGTCAGGCCGTGGTCGAGTTAAATAGTTCTACTTGCGGACCAGATTGAAACTCGCTGCGCCCTTCGGGCTCGCGGATTTCAGAGCCAGGGTTGGCCCGGCTTCGCCGTCCCAACCTTGGCGGAGGATCGGAAGCCTTTAAGCAGTGCAACTCAAACTTAAGAAATTTTTCCAAGGTTGGCGCCCCAAGCGCCTCAATCCCTCCCAGAGGTGGTCGGGAAACACTATGTTCCGGAAAAACCGAATAGAGAGGCTCCTGGTTTCAGCAGTTCAGGTCGCCCTCGTGTCCTGGACGTTGGCCTGGCTTCCGGGCTGCGGGGGCGGAGACCCAGTCGAAAACGAGATGGACGAGGTCGTTGCCATCGTGAAGCGGCACGTGGAGCAGAATCGGGAACGGCTGCAATTGGGGTGGATTCAGGAGTTTCCCTCCGCGGTGAAGGCCTATGAAGTGCCCAAGAACCCGGATTTCACTCACGAATGTTACGTGTGGGTGAACAGCGGGACGTCCAGCAAGAACCGGATGAGCATGCCGGACGGCAAGCCGGCGAAGCAGGTTGGCCTGTTCATCGTGGGGAGGAACCGGAGGACGGGCAAGTGGGAAATCACCTCTGGAGAGGGGCCGATCCACGTGGAGCTGAAGCCCTGGTAGGTTCTCGGTACAGAATTGCGGGTGCGCTTCTGTACCGGGCTACTCGTGGGATTCCCACCAGCCCCGCCATTTCTGGATCGCGACTTCTCTCGTGAGAGGGAGAGCATGGGCGTCGAAGCCCATCCTGCGGCCGGAAATCCACTGGAGAGCCAAGTCGGCCCTCTCCCGGACCCCGGCGTCGTCATCCTGCAAGGCCTGGAGGAGTATGGGGACCGAGTCCCGGTCCCTGAGTAATCCGAGGCCAAAGGCGCAGGTGCGGCGCAGGAGAGGCTCGGGGTCCTGGATTCCGGCCCGCAGGAGCTCGAGAGCCCGGTCGCCGCCGGTGCGGTAGAGGCCGACGGCAGCGGAGCGTCTGAGGGCTATCTGCTGGGCGTACTCAGGTGGTGCGGCGGAGGTCTTGGGCGGGGCGAAGAATGCGGCAAAAAGCTCCACGTCCTGAGGCTCGGGCATGCCCGCGAGCGCGTCCAGGGCATCCCATCGCACACCGAAATCGGCGTCCTTCAATCGTTCGATGAGCCTGAGCCGCGCCTCGCGGATTTTCAGTTTTCCAAGAGCGCGGGCGCAGTGACTCCGTATCCGCGGGCTGGACGAATCCAGACCCTCCAGAAGGGCCGACTGAGCCGCAGGCCCAATGGCCAGGAGAACCGACTGCGCTTCTTGCCGCTCCTGAACGTCCTCGCTGTCGAATTTCTGAACCAGGCCAGCGTGCGCCGGGTCGGTCTCGCCGCAGACGACCTCCGGAGTCAGAAGCGGCAGAAGCAGACAAATGAGGGCAGGCGACATGAGACGAGGGACGAGGGACGAGAAGGAGGCGGGAAAGTGGTCCGTCATGGGTCATCCGTGATCAGAGTGTGGGAGTATGGGAGCGTCAGAGTGCGGGTGTAGCAGCCGGACGGGGGACGAGGGACGAGAAGGAGCGGGAAAGTGGTCCGTCATGGGTCATCCGTGATCAGCAGGGGTACGCAGCTCGCTGAATCGCTTCGTTGTGACAGAGAGAAACAAGAGGTTTTGGTTACTGAGGATGGCCAAGATGGTTCGTTGTTGGTCCAAATTCTTTTCAAGACCTCAGGGCGGGCGAAGCCCGCAACCCAACAAGGGTGCAAAAGGTGCCAGGTTCCAGGCTTCAGGAATCAACTGACACCCGACCCGCCTCCCACTGGGACAAGTCTGGCGGGGCACCTTTCAATTTCTCCGCCGGGTGCCCACGTAGTGGGCGCGGGGCGCGGAGAAGTTACACCTCAAGACTCTAATGAAATCCGCATGCGCCCTTCGGGCTCGCGGATTTCAGAGCCAGGATTGGCCCGGCTTCGCCGGCCCAACCCTGGCGGCAAAGCATAAGAAATGCAGACGCTCGAAGGGCGGCGGCATTTCTCCTTCGGCCTCGCGGATTTCAGAGCCAGGGTTGGCCCGGCTTCGCCGGCCCAACCCTGGCGGGGAAACGTAAGCCTTTAAAAGGTGCAATTCAAACTTAAAATGTTTCCTCAAGTTTCGTGCCCCAGCGCCTATTGAAATCCGCGAGCCCGAAGGGCGCAGCGGATTTCAATTGACGTCACAAACGCCTCTGTCTCGTACCTCCTCGGCGTCCGATTGATGGCCAAGGTACCCGTCCATCTTTACGACTCCCTCGACATGAAGGATTTGGTCATCCAGATCCGGTCACGACCCGTAGTGGAGCGAGTGGACCGGCATCTGGTCCACCGGCTCGGATACCTGTCCCGGAATTATATTCAAAAGTTGATCCGGGAGGGAAACGTGAAGGTGAACGGCGCCGTCGTGAGGCCATCTCACCGGCTTCAGGCGGGTGATCGGGTCGAGCTGTGCGTGCCGGTGATTCCCGAACGGGTGATCGAACCCGAGGCGGTGTCCCTGACCATCCTTTACGAGGATGCAGACATCCTGGTCATCGACAAACCGGCCAACTTGAGCTGTCACGCGGGCCGAAAGATTCATGGAGGGACGTTGGCCAATGCCATCATTTTTCACGTCCATGGGGCCGAGAAGGACGCAGGGACGCAGAACCCGGGTATCGTGCACCGGCTGGACAAGAACACCAGCGGGGTGATGGTGCTGGCCAAGACGAAGGACGCGCACCAGGCGCTTTCCGGGCAATTTGCCCTGGGGCACGTTCAGAAGGAGTATCTTGCCGTGGTCAAAGGGAGTCCGGAGCGTCACCGCGGCGTGATCGACGCTCCCATCGGCCGGCATCCCTGGCGGAAAGGCGTGATGAGCGTGCGGCCGGATGCCCTGCACAGACGCCCGTCGGTCACCCATTACCGCGTGGTCGAGCGATTCCGCCACGGGTCCGTGTTGAGCTGCATGCCGAAGACGGGCAGGACCCATCAAATCCGGGTGCACCTGGAATCGTTCGGGCATCCCCTGTTTGGCGACGAGCGCTATCCGGGCTCCTACTCGTGGTCCGGTTTCGACGGGTCTCTCGGGCGACAGGCGTTGCATGCCTGGCGTCTGACTCTGGCGCATCCGGCGACCGATGCGGAGATGAAATTCGAAGCTGGCCTGCCCAGCGACATGGCTAAGCTGATCCACCTGTTGCGCCAGGATACGCCCGATGCGCCGGTAGAGACTTGAGACGGTGGCAGGGCTGCTGCTGCGCTCCATCCCTGGCACAGCTCGGTGACGAGTTCCTTGACGGTGGGAACGGGTGCGACTAAGATGAGTACGCTTGAGTTATTTGAGCGGAAGTGCTTCTGTTGTAACCTGATAGAACCGGCTACGGAAATGCGCCGGCACTTTCTGAGCCGTCTACGCTCTACTCGAGAATGCCCCTTGAAGGTCGTTCATATCATCACACGAATGATCCTGGGCGGAGCCCAAGAAAACACCCTCTACACCGTGCTGGGGCTGAACCAGAAACCGGGCTATGAGGTGACGCTCGTGACGGGGCCCGCCATCGGTCCCGAAGGGGAACTGCTGGAGGAGGCCCGGAAATCCGGTATTCGCGTCATGCTGGTGCCGGAAATGCGGCGGGAAATCCATCCCTGGCGAGATTTCCAGACGCTCCTGTCGCTGACGCGCCTGCTGAAGGAACTCTCTCCGGAGATCGTCCACACCCATAGCTCGAAGGCGGGCATCCTCGGCAGGTTGGCGGCGCGGCGCGCCCATGTGCCCTTCATCCTCCACACCATCCATGGCCAGGCGTTCCACCCGAATCAAAATTGGATACTCAACACCCTGTTCAAGAACCTGGAATGGTATGTGTCCCGGTTCACGGACCGGATCATCACGGTAGCGGATGCAATGAGGGATCAGGCCGTGGCCGCGGGCATCGCCCCGGCGTCAAAATTCATTACCATCTACAGCGGCATGGACGTAGGGGCGTTTCTCAACGGGCACGGACGCCGAACAGAGATGCGCCGGAAGCTCGGATTCGGGGAGGAGCAGACCGTGGTGGGAAAGGTTGCCCGGCTCGCGCCGCTCAAGGGTTACGAATACATCATCGAGCTGGCCCATGAATTGATGCCCCGGCATCCGGAGTTGCGCTTTCTCTTCGTCGGTGATGGCCAGCTTCGGACCGAGCTGGAGGCGCAGGCCCAGAGGCTCGGTGTGCGCGACCGCATTGTCTTCGCCGGCCTTGTCCCTGCGCAGGAAGTGCCTGCCTACCTGAGCGCCATGGATATCCTCGTGCACGCTTCCCTGCGGGAAGGTCTTGCCCGAGTGCTGCCCCAGGCGCTCATCTCGGGCAAGCCGGTTGTTTCTTTCGACGTGGACGGAGCCCGTGAGGTGGTACGAAACGAGGAGACCGGATTTCTCGTGCGGGCGAAAGACCTCCGGGGCCTCGTGGAATCCGTGGAAAAGCTGGTGGCGCAGCCGGCGCTGGGAAAACGCATGGGGGAACGGGGCAGGGAACTGTTTACCCGGCAATTTGACCAGGAGGTCATGGTGGACCGGATCGACGAGCTGTACCATTGCTTGGAGGCCGGCCAGCCAGCCTCGCAGCCGCCGCAGGAATCTCGCTGGGCCAGCCCCGGAGGGGAGCGCCAGCATCTCGCTGAGGGGAGGAATCTGTCTTGATCGCTATCTTGTCGGACCTTCATGGTAATCTGGAAGCGCTCGAAGCGGTGCTCGCTGACATCCGGTCACGAGGCATCGAAGAAATCTACTGCCTGGGTGATCTCATCGACTATGGACCGGACCCCGAGGCCTGCGTGGACCGGGCGCTCCAGTTCAAGGTCACGCTCATGGGCAACCATGAGGAAGCCGTCATGAATATCCCCCTCGGGTTCAACCCGGTGGCCAAACGGTCGCTCACCTGGACGAGGTCGCTCCTCAAGCCGGGCCTCTTCAGCTCGCAGAACGGCCGAAGGCGCTGGAGCTTCATCCGGCAGCTCCCGCGCAGTTACGAGATGGACGATATCCTGCTCGTACATGGGTCGCCCCGGGACCCGACCAATGAATACATCATGAAGGGAGACACGGAGGACCTGCTCGGCGAGATTCCCGAGAAGATTCGAGAGATACTCGAACTAGTGCGCCGGTTCTGCTTCGTGGGCCACTCCCATCTCCCGGGCCTGATCACGGATGAGGGAATTTTCTATACCCCGGCGGAGATTGAGGAGTTCTTCCCGGTAGCCGGCTCGCGCAAGCTAGTGGTCAACGTCGGATCGGTTGGCCAGCCCCGAGATGGGGATAACCGGGCCTGTTACGTTACACTGGACGACAACGTGGTACGATTTCACCGTGTGGCCTATGACTTCAATGCGACCATCGAAAAGGTGAAGGGGATCGAAGCGCTGGACAAGTTCAACGGGGAGCGTCTTGCCGCTGGGCGATAATGAAGCATAAGTCCTTTTAAAAAAACAGGTTAAATTGAGAACCCCTGCAGACCGTCCGGGAATTCCCCTCTCCGGCGTTCATTTTCTTCGCAGAAGACTTGAAGGATTCAGGCCTCTCCCGTTGTAAATTATGGTGTATGCGCATGGCTGCCATGCCCCGGAACATGCCCGGAGATAAAGAAAACCCAGATTCGGTCTCCGGCGCAGGTGGCGCACAGCCCGGCGTCCCGAAAGGCGCTGGATTGACGGCTGTCCCCGGCTTGGACGTGACCAAGCTGACGGACGAAGAACTCATGACTCGTGCCCTCGAGTCGGAGAACTTCTTTCATGAGTTGGTCTTGCGCTATGAACGCCCGATTTATGTCCTGGCCTATAGCATGCTGCGCTCCCCACACGACGCCGAAGAGGTCGTGCAAGATGCTTTTCTGGCCGTTTATAAAAATGCCCGCGTCTTTAATCCCAGACTGCCTTTCACATCCTGGCTTTACACTATCGCGAGCAACCTGGCGAAAAATGTCCTCCGGCGTCGCAAACGGCGCTGGTTCAGCTTGGACCATGAGGCCTTGCCGGAACCGAAGGACACACGAGAAACCGCGCCGTCGAAGATTTGGGAGAACCAGTGGATGCACGAGACGATGGCCGCTGCCATCGCCTCACTCAAGCCGAAATACGGAGTCGTACTCATGTTGCGATACGCCGAAGGGTATTCGTACGAGGAGATCGGGGAACAGCTCGGATTGAGCCTGAGCGCCGTCGATACACGCCTCTACCGTGCCAAGAAATTGTTGAGGAAGAAACTTCTGGGTTTAGGGATGGATCAAGAGATGAAGGATTAGAAGTTTCCGAGGGTCAAGACCGTAACAAATGAGACAAGTCTTGGACTGGAGCGCCCCATCGTCTTCGTCGTCGTTCTCGTTGTCGTCTTCGGACTGTCCGTTCGCGTTTGGAGGACGAGTACGTTGACCTCATGAAGCCAGGCCGGGACGACGTGTGCTATCGCCCTCGGCCCGGAGAATTACGGCGTTCATTTCGAGGACGAGGACGAGAAAAAAAATCATCGGTTTGAGGCTGCCGTACGGCGGCTTCGCTAGTCTTTCAGGATCGAAGTGCCCCATGAACTGCAAGCGAATGGAACGGATATTGAGCCGCCACGTGGATGGCGAGACGAGCCCGGCCGAAGCGGAGGAAATCCGCATCCATCTGGGGACCTGTGCGGGCTGCGAACACCGATTCCGGGAGCTTCAAAAGCAAGGCTTCCTGGTCCAACAGCATTATGACCGCATCCACGTGCCGGACGGGCTCTCGGACCACGTGGCTTATCGCGTCCGCAACGAGACGGCCGATGCTGAGGCCCCCAGACGCTCTTCCCGGCTCTCCTGGGCGGCCGCAGCCGCCGCGGCCATCCTCCTCGGCCTTCTCTCTGGCCGTTGGCTCGGCCAGCCTGGACCGGGAGAATGGAAGGAAGGAGTGGTGTCCCTCATCCGACCGCCGATCATGCGGCAGTTGCCCGGCTCGGAAACCTGGTCGGCGCTGAACGGCTCAGGCTACCTTCTGCCCGGAGGCGCCCTGGAGGTGTGGGATGACGGCCTGGTCCAGATCGCCTTCCCGGGTCGCGGAATGGTCCTGCTCAACGAAGGCAGCCAGTTCCGGCTGGAAGAGACGAACCGGAAACTGGGGCTTTCGGCAACGCTGGCCCGAGGCGAAGCCTTCTTGAATTTTTCCACCAGTGAAAAAGCTTTCCAAGTGTCCACGCCCGTGGCGCAAGTGGACGGCGACCGCGCCGCGGTCAATATCCGGGTCCTCGCCAGCATCGACGCTGAGACGATGGGGTCGCCCTCCTTCTTCCTGGATCGGACGGGCATCCTGGCCGGCCTGGGGGATATCCTCCCCGCCGCCTATGCCAGCTCGGGGAATGCACGGCTGATCGTCACCACGAAAACGGGCCGGGTCCACGTCCGGCACGAACGAGGGGAATTCGAGGTGTTCGCCGGTACGCAGATGATCTTTGAAGGCTCGAGAACGCCCGGCCGACCCGCTGCGGCCAACCTGGAACAGGTGCTGAGCTGGCTGGAAGCCCCTGCTGCCGTGGCCATGAGGAGAGGGCCCGCGGAGGCGCTTCCCGCCACCGTTCAGTCTGATGGCCCGGCGGCCGTCGTCTCCACCATCCCGCGTCAGGTCGGCCCCGTCGCACATCCCGAAGAGACGCCCGCTCCGGCCACCTCGAGCGCAACGCCGGAAAAGACCCGGAATCTCTTTCCTCCCATCATGGTCGATGCACGGCCGGAAATCGGCCGCATCACGCTGCGGTGGGTGGACGATGCGACCACCACTTATCCCGTCCTTGGGTACGAGGTTTATCGCTCCTCGCTGGACACGGACATGGCGGTGCAGCGGATCAACGACGCGCCGGTCCCGGTGACTTCGCCCGGGGACTCGACCACGGGCGGAGTTTACGTGGATGTCAACGTGGCGAGCGATGTCCGTTACGTGTACCGGGTAACGGCGCTGGCGTCGCCCCGGGCCACCGAACTCCCCACACCCTTGAAGGACCGGGCGGGCCTGCTGGAGAGCGCATCCTCCGCGCCGATAGAAGTCACGGCGATGAAAGACTTCGTGCTCGTGCTGACCGGCTGGGGAGAGCAGCCGGAACCCGCCGCCCATATCTTGGTTCAGAAGTGGCATCGAGGACGCTTCGTGGGCCAGCGTTTCCTCGTCCGCGTGGGTGACCCGGTGGGACACCGCTGCGTCATCCGCCTCGGAGGTTCGCAGTCTTCTCCGGACTTCACGGAGGAGGTGGACTTCTCCACAGGCTACACGCTCGTGGACCTCCGGAAGGTCCGACGGAGGGTGCCCGGCGGGACCCATCTGGGAAATGATTCTGCGGGTCCGCTGACTCTCCCCACCCAGGAAGCCTTGCTGCGGGCCCCGAATGGCAAGGTCCTCGAGCTGCTCCGGCAACCTTAGTCATGATTTATCGCCTGCGCCTTCGAGGATTCCTGGCCGGGTGTGCCTTCGCCATTTCAACCTGGGCGGGCCCGGACGGCCACAGCGCTCCCGATTCGGACGATCGGGCACGGAAAAACGTGGCCAGCCAGATGGCCATAGAGGAAATCCAGTCCCGTCTCGAAGCTGCCCGAAAGCTGGCGGAGTCCGGACAGTACGAAGAAGCGTTGAACGCGTTCGAGGCGGTCCGTGAACTGCTTCGCCGATCGCCCAATCCGAAGGCCACGGCGTCGCTCGAGGCAGAGTGCGTCCGCGGCAGCCAAGAGACTCGAGAAAAGCTGCGAAAGGCTGAGGCGGACCTGAAGCTGAGACGGGAGCAACAGGCCGACGAGGTGCTGGCGGAGGCGAGGAAGAAGGCAGGGGAAGCGCGCCGCCTCGAAGCACAGAGGCTTCTCGAGCGCGCCTATCAGGCCTATGACGCCGGCAGCCTCGGCGAATGTGCACGACTCTGCAATCAGGTGCTTTCGATGCAGCCGGGCGACGCCCCAGCGGCCAGCCTCAAGCTTCTGGCCCTGCGGGACGAGTTCCAGGGACGGCTGGAACGCGCCGCGGCCTCGGGGGAGCGGGCCCGAGAGGACCTGCAAATCTCCATCCTCGAGGCCCAGACGCCGCCGCCGCCCGGCCAGGTCATGACCTACCCGAGCGCGGAGGAATGGAAGCGGTTGAGCGCCCGGCGGCTGAGGTATCGCCAGGCCAGGCCCCAGAAGCCGCCGGAGCCCTGGGAGCTGGAAATCGAAAAAACCTTGCAGAAGCCCCTGTCGTTCGAGTTCCAGGATACCCCGCTCCAAGACGTCGTCGACTTCCTGCAGAACGCCACGGGCGTGAACATGGTCCTGGACCGGAGCGCCGTGCGGGACGCGGACCGGCCGATCAGCCTGCGCGTGCAGGGCATGAAGGCCAAGTCGGCCCTGGAATGGGTCGTGAAGCTGGTGGGACTCGAATACGCCCTCCAAAACGAGGCCATCTTCATTTCCAGCCGAGCGCGCTTGAAGAAAGCGATGCCGGAAATGAGGGTCTACGACTTCGAGGACTTCATCAGCTCGCGGCCGGATTTCCGCAATCGGAAACAGGAAGTGGCGGAAGATTGGATCGAGTTCCTCAAGAAGGCGGTGGATGCTGGCGGCGAGGCGGAGACGGAACAGGAGGAAGAGCCGAAAGCCAGTAGGGTAGTACGATGAAACAGGGTGAAAATCCTGGCCTCAGGGTTTGCTCCTCGGCGAGGAAGGAGTCCAGGGGCCGGTACGCCCAAGGCTTTGGGAGTGGAATCAAAGGTGGCGGTGCATCACAACCCGGACCCCAGGTGCGCCTTCACAACCCCTGTCCGTTACGGCCATTGAACAGTGGCAAGGCCGACTGCTGGTAGCAACGTCTTTCGATGGGATATGGGAAATCACGGAAAAGGACTGCATTCCGTTCGTATCTAGGGAGCTGCCGGGCCGCAGGATTTTGGCGGTCGGGGCTGGACCGGGCTCACCCCTGTGGGTCGGGTGTGAGTCAGGGCTCGCCAGACTCGGAGAAGAGGGATGGCCTGACGTTGCGCTGCCGGTTCTCGCCTTCGGACGAAGCAGGAGCGAAAGGTCGCAGTGACGCCGGATTCCCAGGCGGTGACCTGTATTCGATGGACACCGGACGGGGCCGTTTGGTTGGGAACGAGGTATGAGGGCGTGTTCCGATACCAATCCGGAGAGCGCCGGATGGATACCATTCACCGCGATTCATAGGCTGCCGGACGATAATGTAAGAGCCATCGAGGTCGGTCCAGACGATCATGTCTGGACCGGGACTTACGGCGGCGGGCTGGCCGAGTTTTTCGGTCCGTGACTCGAATCATTGCACTGCGCAGAATTCCGTTTCAGCAGAAAAAGCGGTGTCAGGAAACCTCCTTCCGGTGATCCCCTCGCCATCGCGCCTTGTCTCGGGCGTGCCTCTTGCATCAGAAACTTTGCTATAATGGAAGCTTGCAGGATTCAGAAAGAGTCTCCAAGCCAGGAGGCGTACCCACGATTCCTGACTTGAAAATTTTGTCGAGTTTTCCGGTTCACAAGAGCGGCAGCACTTCTAAACCGCACAACCACCGGGCGGCCTTCCCTTTCTGACCGCGCTTTTCCCAACCTCCACCGAAACATGTCGCCGGAAATAAAAGCCGAATCCGGTTCGGTGAACGTTCAACCTCTTCCAGACACCGTCCGGTCGCGGCTGGTCCAGGAAGGAGTTCGGCCAGAGAACGTGTGCCTGTGGGCCGAAAGCGATCTGGATTTGTCGGGTGTTCCGGCCTGGGTCTGGGTCGTGGTGACCCGGGATCGTGTCCTCGCCATCCCGGCCAACGGCGAGCAGGCCACGGACAACAGCTTCGAAATCCAGAAGGTCAGCAGATTCAAGATTCGCAGCACCATCGGTAGCGCCTTCCTGCAGGCCCTGGTCGAAGGCCTCCCGGTGGACGTGGCCCGGTTCTCGAACGCCCGGCGCGAGCGCTTCAGCCGGCTGCTCGAGCAGCTCGAGCGTCTCCGGCAGGGTGAATCCGTGTCGGTCGACCGCGTCTACGAGAATAGCGAGCTGCTCTGCGAAAAATGCGGACTGCCGTTGCCGGCCCCAAAAGCCCCCTGCCCCCGGTGCATCAAACAGGGAGCGGTCTTCGTCCGGACCCTGAAGATGCTCCGGCGCTACCTCGTGTGGGTCGTCATCCTCTTCGCGCTCATGCTCCTGGGCATCGCCCTGGACATGATGCCGCCCTTCCTGACGAAAATCCTGGTGGACGACGTCCTCAAGGTGGGCGCCCAGCCGGTCGCCGACGTCCAGGGCGCGCTGGCGGACCGGAAGCAGGAGCTTCTGCTGGTCGTGCTCTGCCTCGTCGGCGCCACCCTCGCCCGCAACGTGCTCAATATGATCATCGGCCGGATGTCCTCCACGGTCGGCACCTCCATCACCTTCGACATCCGCTGCAAGCTGTTCGACAGGGTCCAGCAGTTCAGCATCGACTACTATGACCGCCACCCGGTGGGCAACTTGCTCCAGCGCGTGCACGGTGACGCAGAGGCCTTTCACAGCTTCGTGAACCAGGTGGCTGGCGGATACCTCCTCAACGTCCTGCGCGTGATCGCCATCGGCATCGTGTTGTTCTCGATGAACTGGCGGCTGGCCAGTTTCATCCTGCTGCCCATTCCGCTGGTGATCCTGGGCACGGCGATCTACTGGAAACGCATCTATCCCCGCTATTACAAGCTTTCGGACAGCAGCTCGAAGGTGTACTCGACCCTGAACGCCATTTTCTCCGGCATCCGGCTGGTCAAGGCGTTCTCACAGGAGAAGAAGGAACGCGATCGGTTCGTGAAGAACATCGATTACTACCGGGGCACGCACATGTGGGTGCAGAAGAGCGTGAGCACCTTCTCGCCCATCATGGCCTTCATCTTCAGCCTCGGTGGCCTCATCGTCTGGTACGCGGGCGGCCAGCTCGTCCTCGAGAACCGCGGGGTGACCCTCGGCACCCTCATGGCCTTCCTGGCCTACCTGAGCATGTTTTACGGGCCGCTCCAGTCCCTGACCGACATGTCCAACTGGCTGAGCGGGTTTCTCGCTGCGTCCCAGCGCGTTTTCGACATCCTTGACACGCCTCCGGCGATGGAGGACCAGCCCGACGCGAAGCCCCTGGACCGTGTGACCGGGTCCATCGAGCTGGACCGCGTCACCTTTGGCTACGATCCCTACAACCCCGTGATCAAGGACGTTTCGATGCGCATCGATCCGGGACAGATGATCGGCATCGTGGGCAAGAGCGGGAGCGGCAAGTCCACCTTGATCAACCTCATTTGCCGCTTCTACGACATTCAAAAGGGGTCCGTGCGGATCGACGGCAGGGACGTTCGCGAGTTGAGGCGTCAGGACCTTCGCAGGCACATCGGGCTGGTGCTCCAGGAGCCTTTCCTGTTCCGTGCGAGCATCGCGGAGAACATCGCCTATGGGCGACCGGACGCGACGCCCCAGGAGATTCTCGATGCGGCCAAGGCGGCCTATGCCCATGACTTCATTATGCGGCAGCCGCTGGGCTATGACACTCAACTCGGGGAACGCGGCGCGGGTCTCTCCGGCGGCGAGCGCCAGCGCGTCAGCATCGCCCGGGCGCTGCTCTGCAACCCCGCCATCCTCATCCTCGACGAGGCCACCTCGTCGGTAGACACGGAATCGGAGCAGGAGATTCAGAGAGCCCTGGCCGTGCTGTGCCGCGGCCGGACGACGATCGCCATCGCACACCGGCTGTCCACTCTGAAGGGCGCGGACCGCATCTACGTCATTGACGACGGGCGCGTCGCCGAGTTCGGCAGCCACGGGGAATTGATGGACCAGAAGGGCATCTACTACAAGCTGGTGAAAATCCAGACGGAGCTGGCCCGGCTGGAGGATAAGGTATGAGTGCGAGCGACGGGAAGCCCGAAGCGGCGGCCACCCCCTCCCTTTCCGCGGCGGCCATCCTCCGCCAGGTCGGCGTGACCTACCTGACGCCGGACTCGACGGAGATTTACAAGGGCACGTTCAGCCTGATGCACGTGGCCATCCGCGGCCCCGAGTCCAACCTGTTCCGAGGGGTGTTCGCCGTGCGCGCCTTCCCCGTCTCTCAGCCCAATCGCTTCATCTCCCTGCGCTACGTCGACGTCCTGGACAACAAGGAGCATGAGATCGGGGTGATCGAGGACCTGAGCGTCTTCTCCACGGAGGCCCAGAAAGTGGTCCGCGACGCACTCCGCAAGCAGTATTACGAGGCCGAGATCACCCGCATCCTCGCCATCCGGTGGCAGTTCAACCTCCTCTTCTTCGAGGTCGAAACCACCCTCGGAAGACAGGAGTTCATGATGCGGTGGAGCTACGACCGCGCCCAGAGCTTTGGCGACGACGGCAAGGTCCTCCTCGATGTCTTCGAAAACCGCTACGTGATCCCGGACGTCTCCAAGCTGCCCCAGGCGGACTCGGAGACCTTTCAACGGTATATTTACTGGTAGTTCCTGCGGCGCGTCGTGGACGTCGGCTCCCGCTCCACCACCATCGTGGCCTTCGGACCAATCTCGGCCGTCCCCCCCGCACGGGCTGCCACCGGCTGCTGCGGCAGAGCCTTCTCGGGAAACAGCTCCCTCAGATACTTCTCCATCGTCACGTTCGTCGGGCCGAACCGGTCGTGGTACATGTAGTACTCGAGCGCGTAGCCCATTTCCCCGGCGGACTGGAAGCGCTTCTCCGGCCGGCGCTGGAGCGCCCGCTTGAGAATCTCCTCGAGCTCCTCCGGCACGTTCGGATTGTACTTCCGGATCGAGGGCACCTTCGCCCGCCCAACGTTCTGAAGGGTGACGCTGGTGTCCGGGTTGTCGAAGATCGACACCCCCGTCAGGAGCTGGAAAAAGACGATGCCCAGAGAGAAGATGTCGGAACGGGGGTCCGTCTCGCGGTATTCGGATTGCTCGGGCGACATGTACTGGGCCTTGCCCATGAGGACGTCGCCTTCACGGCTGGCCAGGATGTTGCGGGCCTTGGCGATGCCGAAGTCGCCCAGCTTCACGACGCCGAGACGCGTGATCATGATGTTGCGCGGACTGATGTCGCGGTGCACCACTCCCAGCAGGTTGCCCTGAGCATCCGTCTTCCGGTGCGCGTAGTCCAGCCCGCGGCAGATGCGGCTCGCAATGAAGGCGCACAGGTCGATCGGAATCTCACGCCCCAGCGCCTGGTGTCGCCGCGTGAATTCGTCCAGGTCCACCCCGTCGATGTACTCCATGACGATGTAGAGCGTGTTGCCCACCCTCTCGAGTTGGTAGACCTGGATGATGTTCTCGTGAACCAGATCAGCAACGAGCTTGGCCTCGCCGATGAACATCTCGACGAATTCCTGGTTCGTGCTGAGGTCCTCGATGATGGACTTCACGGCCACCGTCTTCTTGAAGCCTTCGACCCCGAACTGGACCGCCTCGTAAACTGCGCCCATGCCGCCCTCGGCGATCTTGCGGTTCAAGCTGTACTCGAATTGGCCGCGAAGGGTCTGGCTCATGGAAGCTGCTGAAAAAACACGGGGGACAGCCACGTCTCCGAAATACGTCCCTGCATAGCCCCCCCCGGACAAATCCGGCCGCCCCGGACCCCGTTGCCGCAGCCAGGGACACCCGCCGGGACGCACGGATTATAGCGACTAGCCGCCATTTCTCACAAACTTCCGCGAGACGAACTTGAGAAACGGTCCGCTGAGATCATCACGGCCGAGCGCACGGCGGGATCGGAATGGATGAGAGTCCTAGCGCGTCACTTCTCCGCGCCGCGCCCACTTCGTGGGCACCCGGCGGGCAACCGGCGGAAAAGTTGAAAGGTGTCCCGCCAGACTTGTCCCAGTGGGAGGCGGTCGGGTGTCTGTTGATTCCTGAACCCTGAACCCTGACACCTTTTGCATCCTTGTTGGGTTGCGGGCTTCGCCCGCCTTAGGTTCTCGTGCCACCCAAGTGCAACTGAAATCCAAATGGATGGGAATACCCGCAAAAACCGGATAAAGTCACGCCATGAGCCTTCGTGTCCTCTTCGCCATCGGGTCCATGGACGCTGGGGGAAGCGAGCGCCAGCTCGTCGGCATCCTCAGATACCTGGACCGCTCGGCCTTCACCCCTCTGCTCTACACGATATACCGCGGGGGCGGGCTCGTCCGAGAGGTGCCTGCGGATGTCCCCGTCCACAGCTTCGCCGAGCGATTCGAGCCGTCGCGCTGGAATTACCCCGGCCGGCTGTACCGCCGCCAGGCGCGGCATCTCGCCGAAACGCTCCGGCGTGAAAAGGTCCAGGTCCTTTACGCCCGAACCTTCCAAATGGGACTCGTCGCCCATGCCGCCGTGCGCCTCGCACCCCTCCCATGGGTCAGCGTCGAGGTCAGCGATCCCCGCATCGGATTCCGGGACATCACTCCTCGGTTCTTCCGCATCAAGCGATGGCTGCTCCGCCGGGCCTACCGCAATGCCGACCGCGTGGTGGCCGTCTCCGAGGGCGTCCGCGAGGGACTCCTCGGCTACTTCCGACTCCCGCCGAACCAGGTGGTGACCATCAACAACTTTCTGGACCTGGATCGGCTGGACCGGATGGCGGCCGAATCCGCGCCGGCGCTCGAGCCCGGACGCTTCCACCTGGTGGCCGCAGGCCGCCTCGTGAACGCCAAGGGATACATCCACCTGCTCCAGGCGGTCGAGGAGGTCGTGCACCGGCAAGGCCGGAAGGAATTTCTGCTCCGGATACTCGGGGACGGGCCCCTCGAGGGCGAATTGAAGGCCTTCGCCCGTGCCAGGAATCTCGAAAACCACGTGCGCTTCGAGGGTTTCGTTCCGAATCCCTACGCCGTGATGAGCCGGGCGCACCTCTTCTGCCTCTCTTCGGTCTACGAGGGCATGCCCAATGCCCTTCTCGAGGCCATGGCCTGCCGCGTTCCGGTGCTTTCTTGCGACTGCCTCAGCGGGCCCCGGCAGATTCTTGAAGGCGGACGGTACGGCAGACTCGTCCCGCCGGCCGACGCCGCCGCTCTCGCCGAGGCCATCGTGGATGCCATGAGCCATCCCGGTCCCTGGCTGGAAAAGGTCGGACCCGCCCGGGCGCACATCGAGCGGGAATTCTCGCCCGAGGCCGGAATCGCCCGATTGCAGCAGCTCCTCGAAGAAGTGCACGCATCGAGCCGTCGCCTGGTGAGTCCTTAAAGCTCGAGCAGGCTTTTCGGCTCGCCTGCCGGGTACGCGTCGAGATAACGCTGAATGAACTGCCGCGTCACCGGCGGCATCCGATCGAGGTGGCCCGGAGTCAACATCGCTTCCCGCTGCCCGTGTTCGTGCTTCATCACCGCATACTCGACCTTCCAGAAGGCCGAATGCATCGTCCACCGCAGTCTCCCCTCCGGATTCCACCCGCGATGCCACAGGTTCGCATTGTAGTAGGCGATGTCGCCGGGTTCCATCTCCACGACCATCGCGCCCGGCATCTGGGCCTTCTCCTTGGCGGCCGAGGCCTCGATTTCCTCCGGGGTCGAGGCCCGTAAGTGGCTGGCAGGAACGATGTTCAAGAACCGGTCACCCGGCATCAGCGAGGCGTTGAATTGGACGAACCGGCCGTGATGGTGGTGCAGAAAAGCCACCTCGTCCGGGGCGCCAGGCTTGCCGATGTCTCGATGCCAGCCCTGGAGGTAGGGTTGGCCCCCGCCGCCCGCGAGCATCCCGAAGAGGCTGTGCCTCGCCGGGCCCCCGCATAACGTCTCGATCTGCGAAGCCAGATCCTCGTCCAGCCACGCCCCGTACGCCGGGTCGAACTTGTCCGGGTGCAGCAGGTTGCTGATCCGCGCCGGCAGCCGCTGCTCGCGGTTGATCCAGTTGATGGCGACCTCGCCCGCCAACGCGCGGTCGATCAGCCGGTTCACCGCGTCCACGAGGGACTTGACGCGCTTCTTGGTGAACGCCCCACGCAGGATGAGGTAGCCCTGTTCGTGGTAAGCGACAATACCGGCCTTTGTAATCTTCACTTTTCTGGACATGTTTCACGCGGTCCTCTGGCGGCCAGCCTTCGCAAACCAATCATTCAGACGAAGGGAGAAGCCCGGCAGGACCTCGCCGCCGTCGAGGACTCCACTCTCGGCGACGACGATGCGCTGGTCGAGACCCCTGAAAACCTCCACAACCCTCGTCTTCGGATGGAGATACCAGACCATCCGCACGCCCGCCTCGAAGTACTCCCGCAGCTTTCTCGTCATTTCCGCATCGGTGTTGCCCGCGCTCAGAATCTCAACCGCCAGGTCAGGAGCTAGAGCGGGAATGGCTTCCGAAGGCAACTCTCGGTTCGGAAAATGATTCCAGGCAAGAAAAGAAACATCAGGGATTCGGACGAGGCCGGGCGACAGTCGCACCATGCCGTCGGACGAGAGAACGATGCCCATGTCATGCGATGATAGGTATTGACCCAGGATTTCGATCAGCGCTGCGGCAAGTCGGGATTCATAAAACCCCATGGGTTTCTCCACCAGGACGCCATCCACCAGCTCGCAGAGGCGATCCGTCCGGTCATGAACGGCAATCACGTCCCGTTCGGTTGCCGTTCCAGGCGGAGGCGACAACCGAATTCTGCTCAACGGAACGGACCCCAACCGCTCCATGAGATCGTCGAGCGTCTCATCCGTTGAAGCGAGTAGCGCGCTGGAATTCATGAAGTATTCCCCTGGACAGTTTCATTTCCTCTCCTGGATTATATCAGCTTGCGGACGGTTTGAGGCCTCAGCTTCACTGTGTCTCAACGTTTCCGTGTCCACCCTTCAGCAGCCCATGAACCCCCAAGGCGACCAGGAAGCAGACCGGATTGCAGATCACGGGCCGGAGGAGAAAGCTGACCCTCTGATCCTTAGCGAGCCCGAGGAGCTCCTGGTTGCCGTACATCAGGTAGAAAAGACACCCGTAGCTGGCGGCAAAACCCGCAAGGGCGGCCCATCGGTTCACCCGGAAGGGGAGGAAGGCGAGGGCCATGAGCCCGAGCACGCCGTTGGTCAGGATGCCCATCCAGGTATTGAACACCACCTGCATCTGGGACTTCTCGCCCATGAAGGAGAGCCCCGCAGCGATGGTAAAAAGCCCGAAGACGACCACCAGCGCCTGGGCCACCCGAAGGTAATGGGCATCCGACCTCTCCGTTCGGGAAAACCGCTTGTAGAAATCCTCGATGACCACCGTGCTGGTGGAGTTCAGCAGGGAATCGATGCTGGACATGGCGGCGGCGAAGATGGCGGCGAAGATCAGGCCGGCGATCCCCACGGGCAGATGCGTCACGATGAAATACGGATAAATCGCATCCGTTTTCTTGGCGGCGACCAGCGCCTCGATGTTCGGGTCCGGATTCACCCGGTAATACACGGCAAATGCCGCTCCGATGAAGTAGAAGGCATAGGCCAGGGGGATGTAGCCGAGGACGCCGATCCAGACCGCGCGGTTCGCCTTCGCCGTCGAATCCGCCGCCGCGTACCGCTGGGTCATGTCCTGCGAGGTGCCGTAAATGCGGACCGTCTCGAAGACCGTCTGGAGCACGAGCCAGACCGTCACGGCTTTCCGTGGGTCCAGCCCCCAGTCGAACGTCCGCAGCTTCTGTTGCTCCTGCGCCAGGACCCAGAAGTTCGACCAGCCCGTCCCCGCAAAGATGTAATAAAGGGTGAACACCGGCGCCACCGCGATGAAACCGACTTGAACCACGTCCGTCCAGATCACCGCCTCGATGCCTCCCATCACCGTGTAGACCGTCACCACCAGGCCCATCACGATGATCGTGCCCGCCAGGTCGAAGCCGGTCACGATGTGGAAGGCCAGGGCCGGCAGGTAGAGCACGATCCCCATTCGGGCAATGGAGAAGGCGCAGAAGCAGGCCGCCGCCAGAAGCCGCGAGGAGACATGGATGCGCTGTTCGAGGAATTCGTAAACGCTGATCACACCCGCCTCGCGGTATCTCGGCAGCACGTGTCGGGTGATCACGAACGCGGTCAGGATGAGGAAGGGGAGTTGCACCGTCCAGGTCAGGTCCGAGGGGCCGAACGCCAGCCCGGACAGCGCCATCATCGTGAGGGAGGAAAGGTACGTGCCGAGAAGGGAGAGCCCTACGGCGATGTGATTCACCTTGCCTTCACCGATGAAGAAGCTGCGCAGCCCGACCATCCTGCGGCTGCACCACCAACCCACGGCCAGCATGGCCAGCATGTAGAGCACGATGACGAGGGTATTCACCGTGCCGAACTCGGGATGTGAAATGTTCAAGGTTTTCTCGACCGGCATGACCTGGTCCTCCTCGCTATCTGTGCATTCCCACGCCAGCCCGCGCCATGGCGTGCTCGTTCCGGCTTCCCGAGGCATCCTGTGGAAGAGAGCCGAATCTGCTCGCCGTGCTGGGCCCCACCCTCCCGCGGCCCAGCGACCCTGCAAGGGCGACTTCAACGAAGACGGTGAATTCTAGCCTGCGCGAACTGGGAAGCCAGCCGGCGTCATCCGCAGGGGCACAAAAACCACAATCTTCCCGGCGTGCCGCCTGGAGCTACGCGTGGAGGCAGGCGGCCCCGCCTGCCATCCCCTCCGACGCGCTCGCGCCCGTAGCCGACGCCCTTTCAGGCGTCGGAACCCTCGCGATTCTTTCCGAAGCGCTCACACCCTTCGGCTACGAGGAACCGGGAGCGCCAGCCTGCCTGCCGAAGCGTCGCAGGCAGGCATCCTGCTGGCATTCAGCTCCTCCGCGTGCGCGCGGGCGACACGCGATCGTCGTTCTTATGTCCTTGGGCAGTAAACCATTGGATGTGTCTTAGGTGGCCATCGAGGAGGCAAGAATTTCCACCCTGAGAAATCTCGATCCCGATCCCGGGGACCATCAAAGAAGATGAACCACCCGAGGCCCGAGGGTTTACGCGATCCGGATCGCGATGGCCAAGAATTGACAATTGTTAACTGGATTTAAACAAACGAGTTACCAGGATGTTTCTCAACAGATTATCCCTGCACGCTCCAGCAATGCAGGGACGAGCATGCGCGATACGCTCTGAGGAGCTACAATGGCCTCAGTCGAGTATGGAGCAGGGAGCAGGGAGCAGGCAGAAAGCCCCGTTCGTCGTGTCCCCGCATCTTCCCGTCTCCGGGTCGCTCCGTCACCTCGTCATCTCTGCCCGCCCCCGCCCATACGCTCATGCCCTATCAACTCTCTCGCCCGGTCACCGGGTCCCTGGTCCGCTTCTGCCCGCCCCTCGCTTCTCGCTACCCGCACTCGGGGTCCCTGGTCCCCTCCTCTGATACAGGAGTTTTCCCCCATGAATGCGCCGGAAGTCCAGACCACCGTCGTCGGCAGCTACCCCGTGCCCGACTGGCTGAAGGCCAACCCCTCCCGCACCGCCCTGCGCGACGCCGTCATGGTCGTTTTCCAGACCCAGGAACTCGCCGGGGTCGATGTGGTCGCCGACGGTGAGCTTTACCGTTTCGACGTGAACCACCCCGAGACGAACGGTATGATCGACTACTTCGTGAGGCCGCTCGAGGGCGTGACGGCGGACCTCTCCCGGGAGGCCATCGAGGCGTTCCGGCGCGACCCGGCTCTTCGTTTCCGGGCCGCGCCGGCGGGCGTCGTGCGGGGCCCCATCGGCGAGGGCCTTCTGAACCTCCCCAAGGATTACGAGTTCGTTCGAGGCCTGACGCACCGGACGCTCAAGTTCACCGTGACGGGCCCCCATATGCTGGCGAAGACGCTGGTCGATCTGCACTACCGCGACCGGCCGCGCCTGGCCATGGCGATCGCCGAGGTCCTCCGCCGGCAGGTCGAGGCCATCGACGCAGCGGTCGTCCAGCTCGATGAGGCCAACATCAGCGGACACCCGGAGGAGGCCGAGTGGGCCGCCGAAGCAGTCAACCACGTCCTGGCGGGAGTGCGCGGCCAGAAGGCCGTTCATATCTGCTTCGGAAACTACGGCGGCCAATCCGTCCAGAAGGGGCTCTGGGCCGGCCTGCTGCCGTTCATGAACCGCCTGAAGGCGGACCATCTCGTTCTCGAGTTCGCGCGCCGCGGCTACGACGAGATCGAGGTTTTCAGGGACCTGCGGCCCGAGACGCGCCTCGGACTCGGCGTCATCGACATCAAAGACAACGGGATCGAGCCGTCCGATCTCATTGCCCGCCGCATCGAGCAGGCCGTGAAGGCCTTGGGGCCGGGACGACTCCAATACGTCCATCCGGACTGCGGCTTCTGGATGTTGTTGCGGAGCGTGGCGGACCGCAAGATCGCGGCCCTGGTTCAGGGCCGCGACGCCTTCCTCGGCCGCCGATGATACGGCCCGGGAAACAGGGGCCGGGAAATACAGCTACCGCACGGACCTCAGCAGAGCGAGGAACTCGGCCTTGCCCGCCGTGCCCTCGTGCGTGTGCGCCAACTCGCCCTGTGCATTGTAAAAGGCGAAAAAGGGAAGGCTGACGTTCCCAAAATGCCGGGCCTGATATTCCTGGTTGCGCTGCGCACGCTCGGCCGGATTCCCGTCCGTATAGAGCCTCACGGAAACATACCGCCCCACCTCCTGCTCCACCTCCGGGTCGACGAGCACGGTCGACTCCATCACCCGGCAGTTCACTCACGTGAAGGCCGTGAGCCCCACGACCAGCGGCTTGCCGTGCCGCTTCGCCACATCGAGCGCATCCTCGAAATACAGGTCCTCCCGCCACAAGGACGAGACCTCCGGGCCGGCGCTCCCCCGGACCGCACGGTCCGCACCGGCCCTGTCCGCCAGCGGCAGGAAGCCATCCACGTACGGCAGCGGCCGATTCCCGAGGCCTGTGGCCAGGTAAAGCGCCAGCGCCCCGAAGACCATGGCCAGGGTCATCCGAGCGGACCCGATGGACTCCGACCGGTCATCGTGCGGCAGTCGGAACACGTCGAGCAGGTACAAGGCGATGAAGCCGGAACAGACCACCCAGATGGAGAGCACGACGGGCCGGGAAAGCAGGTGCAGCCCCCATTGCCAGTCCGCATTGGCGAGGAACTTGAACGATGCGGCCAGCTCGACGAACCCGAAAACGACCTTGACCGCGTTCAGCCATCGTCCGCTCCGCGGCAGTTTTCTGAGGAGCGACGGGAACGAGCCGAGGATGAAGAAGGGGATGGCCATGGTGCCGGAATAGGCGAGGAGGCCGAGGAGCGACCAGAAGTAGGCCCCCTGCACGGCGGCGAAGATCACGGCGGAGGCGAAGGGGGCCGTGCAGGCGAACGCCGTGACGGAAAAGGTCAGACCCAGAAACAACGCGCCCCCGTATCCGCGGCGGCCCGTCGGGTTCAGCCGCCGGGCCAGTGCGTCGGGCAACTGCAGCTCGAACGCCCCGAACAGGCTGAAGGCGAAAACGACGAACAGCATGCCAATGATCAGATTCAAGATCGGGTCCGCGGCGAATTTCCGGGCGGCGTTCGCACTGAACAGCGCCGAAAGGACGAATCCCAGGGACGTGAAACTCACGACGATTCCGAGACCATAGGTCAGCGCCAGAAAAAACGTATGCCGCCGATCGTCCGTCGCCTGCTTGAGAAAGTAGGAAATCGTCACGGGTATCAGGGGAAAGACGCAGGGCGTCAAGAGAGTCAGCAGGCCCGCACCGATGGCCAGCCCGAGATAGGCCAGAAAGCCGCCTTCCCAAGGCGAAGAGGTCACCGTCTCCTTCACCGCCGGCGGCCGAACGCCGCCGGGACCAGCGATCACCCCGCCGTCCTTCGGCTCGGCAACCTCAGAAGCTCCCGCGGGCACGGGAGTCGCTTCTATCCGGACCGGCACGGCGAACTCCTGATTCGCCGGCAGCAGGCACGAGGTCTCCGTACATTCCTGGTAGGAGAGCTTGCCGTGAACCAACGCCTCGCCCGGTTTCAGGTCGCCTGCCGCCTCCACGGTCAGCCGGAATTCCACCTTGCCCTCATAGTAGTCATAGCCAGGAATGTCGAGGCTGATAGCCGGCTTCTGGAGGGGCGGGGGGGCCGTAACGCGCCCGGCGAGGCGGAAGGGCCCCTTCTCGGCCAGCTCCACCCGCGCCGGCGTCAAGACGCCCGCATTCTCGAACCCGTAGATGTGCCAGCCCGGCTCCAGCTCGACGCTCAGGATCACTTCGAAGCGCCGGCCCGGCTGAATGGCTTCGGCGGGGCCAGTGGCGACCAGCTTCAGGTGGCTCTTTCGAGCCCGAGGTTTGAGCGGATTCCCTACCGGGCCTGCCGGCGGGACCCCTGTTTCGGACGCCTCGGCCCAGGCGGCAGCAGGCGTCATCAGGCAGGCAATCAAGGACAGATGTGTCGCCAGTAATAAAACTCGTGTACGAAAGCGTATCCGCACGTTCGTACACGGGCTCTTAAGAAACAACCTGATAAGACCCTTCTGCATAATCACTTACGTTTTCTCCATTTCCCCAGGTTATGGGCTAGGAATACCCCAAACGGAGAGTATTCAGCCAAAAAAGCGCGAAACTTCAATAGACGCTCTGGAATGTCGGCAACACGGCGGCAATCATGGCGTATCCTCGACTTTAACGGGAGCACGGTCCCGCTTCAACAATTCGTTGCTCAGGTCGAGAATCTGTTCCACCGTCAATCGTTCCCCTCTCTCTCGGACATCCACGCCCAGGCGTCCCAGGGCCTCGGCGACACGTTCGGCCTGAAGCCGCAATTTGGAATTCCGCCCCAACGCATTGACCGCTGTCTTCCGGCGCGCCGAGAAAAGGCCGCGGGCCACTTCGCCAAACCACGCGGGATCGACAGCGCGGCCAATTCGCTCGGGCACAGCCTCGATCCGCACGATGGCCGAATCCACGCTCGGCTGCGGCCAGAATACCGTGTGATGCAGAATGCGCAGAATTCGCACGTTCGCACGAGCCTGGACGACGACCGATAACGACCCGTAGGCCTTCGTGCCCGGTGAAGCGGCCAGCCGTTCCCCCACCTCCTTCTGCACCGTCAGCACCATGAGCCTCACCGGAAGCGGTCCCTCGAGCAGGGTCGGAATGACCAGGGTGCTGATGCTGTAGGGAAGGTTTGAAATCACCTTGAGGCACGCGCCCGGCCGGGCCGCCAGCTCCGACTGAAGGGCAGATTGCAGGGCTGGATCGATGTGAAATTTGTCACGCAGGACATCCTGGTGCAGCAGTCGCACGTTCGTCAATCCCGAAGTGTAGGTGCTGCAAAAATCGAAGAGACGCCGGTCTACCTCCACCGCCCACACCTGCCGGGTCAGCAGACCCGTGCCCGCGCCGACGTCGAGGACCAGGTCGTTGCCGTCTACGTCGCCGGCATCGACCAGCCACCGCAGCAAATTGTGGTCGATGAGGAAATTCTGGCCCAGCTCCTTACGGGTCCAGAGCTGGGACTCCTTGAAGGCCGCCTTCAAGTCCGACTTGTTGCGGAGATCGCGGGGCAGTGTCATGTTAGTTTCCGGGCAGAGAGGTGCTCTCGCAATTCTCTGCCCGGAAACTAGTAGACGAGTTCGCAAGTGCATCCGCACTTGCGAACTCGTCTACTAGGGTAAACCGCTCCCGGGCCTGTCCCGTTGGGAGGGATTTTCGAGGCGAAGTAAGGAAACTCGATATTCCATAAGTGACCAATCCACAAGCGGTTAAATTGGGATGACGTAACTTCTCAATAAGTTCGGAGAGGTGGACCCGCCCGATTTTATCATCGATGATGGTTCAGCACTTCACGAGTTCTCGTAGCGAAGCGCGTCAGCGATTCGTCTACGTTCCCCACGTGTCAGCCCCGAAGGCGTAGCGAAGCGCGTCAGCGATTCGTCTGAGCCCTCAAATCTCATCGCGGGGACGGAACGCTGACGCGTTCCGCTATGGAATTCATACCTCATGGACTTGACCTGGTCGTCCTCCCCGAACTCGTTGAGATAACAGGGGATGACTCTTGAATTTCGCCTCCCTCCCGTAGCGATCCTGCTGGGAAGCCGGTTCCCTCCCACGGGGACAAGTCCGGGAGGGGTTTCCGGCTAGTATCCCTGTTTATAAGTGCTGGTGCGCTTACGAACAGGGATACTAGAGGGTCCCGCAGACCGCCCGGGCGATCATCTCCCGACTGATCGTCCCCTCGCGGAGCAATTCCCAGGAGGTGTCGCTCGTAAAGCGAATGACGCTCGAGGCGGCCTGCAAAGAGGTCGAGCCCCCATCGAGAACGACCTCGATGCGGCCGTCGAAGTAGCCGAGAACGTCCCGGGCGGTGACCGCAGGGGGCTGGCCCGAGGGGTTCGCACTGGGCGCGACGAGCGGGACGCCGGACCGCCGGATGAGTTCCCGGGCCACCGGATGGGCCGGAACACGCACGCCCAGACCCTCCCGGCCTCTCGGAAAGACGATGGTCAGCGGGCCCGGCCAGAATTTCCGGGCCAGCCGCAGGGCGGCCTCGGGCGGCCCGGGAATCAGCCGGAACAGGTCGTCCACATCAGCCAGGTGATGCGTGAACGGTTTCCCTTCGGGCCGTCCCTTGACCTCCCGGAGGCGCTGGAGGGCGTCTGGCCGATCGGCATTCGCTCCGAGTCCATAGACCGTTTCGGTGGGGAAAGCGACCAGGCCGCCCTCGGCAAGAACGCGAGCGGCCCGATTCAGGGCCGGCGCTTCAAGTTTGTCAGGATGGATCGGGTAAAGCTCGGTTTTCATGCCGGTCGAGTTGGAGATAGCGGTGCTCGTGTGTCCGATGACTCGACGATGCCGAGCACTTCGCCGAGAAAGTTCGTCTGCGGGTAGGCGTGTCCCAGGTGCTGGCGGAATCCTTCGGCGTATCCGACGCCGCACTGGCGTCCGCGGAAGGCGGACCACTGCCGCATCTTCTCGAGGTACTCATCCATGCCGTGCTGAATCCGAAGCCAGGATCGCTGGGTGTCGTGGCAGGCGAGCATTTTCGCCTTCGTCTCCAGGCTCTCGGTGATGTCGATGCAGAACTGCGGCTCGACGCTCTTCCCGGTCCAGTCCTTGCACTCGAGCGGATCCCAGTAATAGAGCCAGGGGATGCCGTCCGTGGGCTTGCCGACCTCGGCCATGTAGTTCTTCATGGGCCCGGTGAAGCAGACGTCGCGGACGACCAGGCTCGTGATCTCATGGTCCGCCATGTAGTCCTGCGGCGGATGCGTCAGCACGATGGACGGGTTGACGCGCCGGATTTCGCCGAGGACCTTACGCCGCACGGCATTGGTGTATTCGATCTGGATGTCCTTCTCGTGGCAGCAGGCGTAAGAGGCATCGAGCACGGCCGCGGACGCCGCGGCCTCGCCCAGGCGGATTCCCGTGATCTCCTCCGGGGACAGCTTGTCCGAGCCGCAGTCGCCGGCCGTCATCGTGACCAGGTGAATCCGGTAACCTTTGCTCCTCAGTCGGGCGAGGGTGCCCGCGCACATGAACTCGATGTCGTCCGGATGGGCGCCAACAGCCAGAACGGTTCGATGGTCCTGCATGCAATACCTCGTCTCAAAGGGTTTTTTGAAACCAGAAACTGACCTCGCGGGCAATGAGGCGCCGCCAGTCCGGATGGCCGAATCCGTGATCGCATCCCTCGATGGAGACTAGCTTCACCCGGTTGCCGGCGCGCTCGAGAAGCGCCCGAATCTCGTGACTGTGGCCGATGGGGACCAGCTCATCGCGGTTTCCGTGAATCAGCAGGGCGGGAGCACGCACGCTCGAATAGGCCGGTTCGAGGTCCGTCTCCATCCAGAAGCGGACGAAGGGAGGGGGTGGGGCGGGCGGCGCGCCCGAGCCCCGAAACGAAAGAAAGTGGGAAGAACCGCCCGGCGCGGCCAGGCCGGCCAGGGGTTCGCCCGTGCTCAGCGGGGACAGGAGCGCCAGGCAGCGGATGGAAATTCCAGTCGCCGCGAGACGAACGGCCGCCGCGGCCCCCAGGCCCAAGCCCAGGAGTCCGATCCGGGCCGCATCGACCTCCGGCTGCGCCGCCAGCGTCCGGAACGCGGCAGCGGCATCGGACTGCATGGTGTCCGGCGTGAAGGCCTCCTCCGACTCGGGGCTTTCCCCGGCGCCGCGAAAATCGAACCGCAGCGAGCATATCCCCTCCCGCGCCAGCGCCCGGGAAATCTGGACGAAAAGGTCCCCAGCCTCCCCACGGTTGCTCCGGATTCCATGGCACAAGAGGACGCCAGGCGCGGGCCCCGCCACGTCCAAGGCCTCGTGGAACGTCGCCGCCAGCTCCAATCCATCCTGGGAGACCATCATGGGCCGCTGATGCAGCATGTCTGCGCTCCGGAGGCTCTCCCGCAGGGTTGCAAGTGCGATTCCCTCCTTGACATCCGTTCACCATGACTCATCAGGATCGAAACTTTGACCGATGAAACCAGTTGTTGCCTCCAGGTCCAACACCCCTTATTCTTTCAGGACTTGCATCTCGGCGGGCCACGCCCCGCCCCGATGCTCCATAGCGAAGCGCATGCTACGTCTCACGATGCGGGGACGATCGACCAACGCTCGTCGGTTTGAGGCAGGTGCTTTATTATTATTGGGAAATCCCCTCAGCCTTGCAAGGCTCACTCCCATTCCTCATCCCGGCGAGATGAGAAATCCGGGTGAAGGGGAAAAGCCGAGACGCCATGGCCGGACTGTTCCAGAACGAATCGCACGAGAAAAAACACGGTCTCCTGACCCTCAACGAGGCGGCCTCCGCGGTGGGCCGACCGGTTACGCTGATCGCCGAATACCTCCGCCGCGGCAGGATCACCCCCCGGGACGCCAGCGGCCACCGAATGTTCCCCTTCGATTCGGACAGAGCCTATGTCCGCCTGAAGGAACTCGAGCGCTTTATCCGGCTCGTCGAACGCGACATCGAGAAATACCAGGCGGAGGGGCTGGATGCCGATCTCGGCTTCTTCGACGTCCCCGAGCGGGAGCGCACCAAGCACGTGCACCGGCTTCATCCCTACCTGGGGAAGTTTATTCCCCAGCTTGTCGAGCATTTCCTGAGCCGCCACTTCCAGCCGGGCCAGTGGGTGCTGGACCCCTTCATGGGGTCGGGCACGACCCTCATCCAGGCGCACGAGCTGGGGCTGAACGCGATCGGCATCGACATCTCGGAGTTCAACTGCAAGATCGCCGAAGTGAAGACGAGGCGGTACTCCCTCGACACGGTGGAGTCCGACGCCCGCGCCGCACTCCGGCGTCTCGAGGCCTTCGCCGAGCAGCGCCCAGGCGGAGGCAGCCTCTTCCGCGGGATCGATGCGGATTTCCATACCGACAGCGCCTACCTGAATCGCTGGTATTCCCCGCGGGCGCTGCAAGAAATCCTCTTCTACCGCTCCATCCTCGGCGAGTACCGCCACTCGGACGTGCTCAAGATGATCCTGAGCCGATCGGCTCGCTCCGCCCGGCTCATCCCGCACTACGACCTGGCCACGCCCAAGGAGCCGGTCCGGCAGCCTTACTACTGTTTCAAGCACAAGCGGACCTGCCAGCCCACGGACGAATGTTTGAAGTTCCTGCAACGGTACACTGTTGACACGGTCCGGAGGCTGCGGGAATTCGACCGCCTTCGGACGGCGGCCGAGATTCGGGTGGTCCACGGGGACTCTCGGGCGGTGGAGCTGCCGTGCCTGGTGGACGGCGTGTTCTCCTCGCCGCCCTACGTCGGGCAGATCGATTACCACGAACAGCACGCCTACGCGTACGAGCTCTTCGGCATCCCGCGCCGGGACGACCTGGAGATCGGGCCGAAGTCGGAGGGAAAATCCGCATCCGCGCAGGAGGCGTATGTCGACGCCATCGCGGGCGTGGTCCGCAACATCCGGCGGTTCGTCCGGCCCGGCCGGCCCCTGTTCTTCGTCGCCAACGACCGGCTCGGCCTGTATCCGGAGATCGCCCGGCGTGCCGGCTGCCGAATCGAGGCCATTCGCCAGCGTGCGGTGTCGAAGCGCACCGAGCGCGACAAGCGGCCCTACTCGGAGAGCATCTTCCAGTTCGCTGAGAAACGTCTTATCTGACCGCCTGCGGTAACGGGCCAATCAAGAATTAGGCCATGTGTGCTTTTCATCTATTGAACTGCACAAATCTTGTTATTTTTGTGTAATAGGTTCAACTTGCAGCCATGGAAAAATGCTCGCCCGGTCGTAACTTCTTAGTGCATCGGTCCACAAATTCGTAAAGTGCTTTCACACAAATCGTTAAGAAAGGGAAGAGGGAAAGGAATAGGGAAAGGAAGATGCCAATCAGCCCATTTTCTTGCTTAGCTTGGCACCTATGCCCCTCCAAGCTCCGTCCGCGATGAACGCCGCGCCCCATTCCACCTGTTCGCAGCCCATCGTCGCCCAGGGCGTCGTTTTCATCATGGGCGACTGCCACCTCGCCGTCGGGGAGCCCGAACGGACACGCCTCGTCCTGGATTTCTTGGACTACCTGCCGACCCAGGCGCGGCAACTGATCATCCTGGGCGACCTCTTCGACTTCTGGCTCGGCGCGAAACACCTCCGTCTGCCCGATTTCCGGGACGTGCTGGACAAGCTGCAGGCGCTCACCGGCGCCGGCATCGATATCCGGCTGATCCCCGGCAACCGGGACTTCCTGCTGGATGAGCATTTCAGCCAGCGTACAGGCATCCGCATCCTGGGCGATTTCGAGCTGCTGCAGGTCGGCGGCCGCAAGCTGAGGTTGACCCATGGCGATCTTCTGTGCACGGACGATTGGCGCTACCGGCTGTGGCGGCGGCTGGTCCGCCTCAAGGGTATTCGCACGCTCATCGCGTGGACGCCCCTGTTTCTCACCCGGTGGACGGCCGTGGGGATGCGCAACCTGAGCCGGCGCGAGGTCAAGCAAAAGGCCTCCTCCACGATGGGCTTTGTCAAGTCCGCCACTGTGGCCGCGCTCGGGGATGACGCCGATGCGCTCATTGTCGGCCACGCCCATTCACCGGAGACGCGCACTCTCTCCGTCGGGGGAAAAGAAAAATGGGTCTATGTCCTCGGCGATTGGAAACAGGTGGGCGTCTTCCTGAGCGTCTCCGAGGAGGGCATTCACTACCGCGCCTTCCCCTCCGATTCCAGCCGGCCCCTTGAGATTCCCCACCGCGCACAGTGGAGCGGGGACGAGGAAAGCGCCGGCAGCGACTCCGGCGTGTAAGTTTACGGGATTTTCGAGTGAGGGCTTCGGCCGGCCGTCGAAGTCCGAAGTCCGGCCGGAACGCAGAAGCATTCCGCTACGCTCATGGGCTTCGGCCACGTGTGCGGGGTGTCAGCGGAGAAATCGACGAATTTTCGGAATTGCCCACGGCTTCGGCCACGTGCGCGGGGTGTCAGCCTTGAATTGAGTCTTTCAGAAAACCGGAGATGTGCTCCCCGAATCTTCTCAGCACTCCTTCGGTCTGCTTCCGCCCATACTCCTCATCGATGCCTTTCCGGGGGTCCAGCGCGTCAAAGCTGTACCAGATGTTCTTGAACTGGGGACTGTACCCCTCGCGCTCCGTGAGGTAGGGGTAACCCAGGTATGCCGGCACGAGTGCTTTCGGGTCCTTTGGCAACAGATCGGGCCGCACCGTGCCCGGGGCCGCCACCATCGTCACCGAGGCCTCCCACTTGTCCGCATGAATCCAGTGGTTCTTCAGCAGCGGCTCGAACTCCTTCCCCGGCTCAATATAGAAAAAAGTCATCGTCCTGCCCGGGGGGCCCAACGCCTTGCGCCTCAGCACGTTCTGCCGGTAGACCTCCTCCGCCTTCCGGCAGAAAGGCGGGTTCGGGCCGTGGCCCGGCATCAGGATGACGTGTTGGAAGCCATAGAGATGGATTTCGAGCAGCGTGCGGGCGATGTGGTGCACGAAGTGCCGTTCCTGCTCCGCCTTGCTGAATTCGAGGGCATCCTCGGCCGCAGGCCCGTCATCCGGCTGCGTCGGGCACTCGTAGCCGGGCGAGCCATCGTTGTTTTGGAGCGGGAAGGCGGACGCGTAGGCTTCGGGGACGTCCATCTCCCGGCAATAGCTTTGCCGCCATTCGGCCCGGCACTCCTGAAGGTAGTAGCGGACGTCACCGTAGTAGATGGCCGGGAAGACGATGCCTCCGAAACGCCGGGCCGCTTCCTCCGCCAGGTACGACACGGTGTAGAAATCGGTCCCGAAAGGCATGTGGGGTCCGTGCCATTCGAGCGTCCCGACCGGCAGGTAGGCCAGGTTGCACAGACGCCGGCGCGTCACGATGCTCGACGGCACCATCCGATCGAAGCGTACCTCTTCCATTTCATGCCTCCTTCAGCTCGTCGATGTGGTCCACCACCTTTTCTATCGCATCCACCACGAGCTGCATATCGCGCAGGTCGCAAGGGGGTGACAGATGGGGCTGGGAAAAGGCGAATTCCCGCTCCGTCATCTCTTCGCTGACCGGGAGGTCGCCCCGGCGGTACACCGGAGGGTTCTTGACGTGCGGGCAGAGGAACGGGCAGCCGCGTCCGTAGAGATTGCGCTCCTGGAAAATTGTGCGGAGGTGAATGGGGCCGCCAGCCTGAACCGGCTTGCTTTCCGGCGCGAACCGATAATTAGCGTCCTTGACGTAGGCCACGGCGTAGACGCCTTCGGCATTGAGCGCCTGGCAGAAGCGGTCGCGGGAGACGCCGTGGACCTTGGGGTCCCACAGGCAGTTATAGTAATGGTAGGCATGTTTGACGCCGGGCCGGACGAACGGCGGCGTGATACCCGGAATCTCGGAAAGTTTCTCGGTCAGGTAGTCGCAGTTTCGGATGCGCGCGTCGGTGCGGACGTCCGCGTCCAGGAGCTGCGCCATGGCATCCAGGCCCACGGCCCGCATGTTGTCCCCGGTCCCGCCCATCGAAGCGTGCTGAAGCACCTCCGGATCGGTCGCCAGTCCGGCGATGACCGTCGGGTGCTGTCCGGCGAGCAGGCCGCGTTCGAAGAGGCGGCGATTATTCGTCAGGTACGCGCCTCCGCCGGCGCTCGAGTAGATGGGCTTACCGGACCAGCTAAAGGCCGTCATGTGCGCGAGGTTGCCGACCTTCACGCCCCGGACCTCGGCGGTGGAGGCCTGGCAGGCGTCTTCTATCACGACGATGCCGTGCTGCTCCGCCAGGGCCATCAGCTCCGGAATCGCGGCCGGATGCCCGTAAAAGTCCACGGGCAGGATCGCCTTCGTCTGGGGCGTGATCTTGCGCTTCGCATCCTCCACGTCCATCGTGAACGTCCGAGGGTCGATATCGGCGAAGACCGGGACGGCATTGACGCGGAGGACGGCCCCGACGGTGGCCACCCACGTGTAAGCCACGGTGAGCACCTCGTCGCCGGGCCCGCACCCGGCGGCGAAGAGGCTCGATACCAGGGCCGCCGTGCCGGAACTGACGCACCGGGCGTAGCGAGCCCCGGTGTATTCGCAGAGGGCCTTTTCCAGGCCCTTTTGCGCCCAGGAAGACCTGAGGTTGTGCGCGTCATCGATCGTCTTCGGCCCACCAAGAAGGGCAAGTTCACTCATGTCGGCATTTCCTCTAAAATCCGCGAGCCCGAAGGAGAAATGCCGCCGCCCTTCGGGCGTCTGCATTTCTTATGAAATCCGCCTGTCGGCGGATTTCAACAAAAACTCCTGCTGCCCCGCCAGGGATGGGCCGGCGAAGCCGGGCCAATCCTGGCTCTGAAATCCGCGAGCCCGAAGGAGAAATGCCGCCGCCCTTCGGGCGTCTGCATTTCTTATGAAATCCACCTGCCGGCGGATTTCAACAAAAACTTCTGCTGCCCCGCCAGGGATGGGCCGGCGAAGCCGGGCCAACCCTGGCTCTGAAATCCGCGAGCCCGAAGGAGAAATGCCGCCGCCCTTCGGGCGTCTGCATTTCTTATGAAATCCGCCTGCCGGCGGATTTCAACAAAAACTTCTGCTGCCCCGCCAGGGATGGGCCGGCGAAGCCGGGCCAACCCTGGCTCTGAAATCCGCGAACCCGAAGGAGAAATGCCGCCGCCCTTCGGGCGTCTGCATTTCTTATGAAATCCGCCTGTCGGCGGATTTCAATAAAAACTTCTGCTGCCCCGCCAGGGATGGGCCGGCGAAGCCGGGCCAACCCTGGCTCTGAAATCCGCGAGCCCGAAGGGCGCAGCGGATTTCATTGGGCTACTTCTCCGCAGGCTGCGCCAGAAGCTTGTTGACGGCGTCCCATAACGCCTTTCCACGTAGCCCCTTACGATAGATTCGGCCCTGCCGGTCCAAAAGATACGTCGCCGGAATGGAACGAATCTTATATTTCTCTGCAAGCTGGCTCTGCCACCCCTGCCCATCAGCTATTTGAGGCCACGTCACCTTCTTCCTCCGGATCACCTGCCGCAAATTGGGCAAGTCGCCCTTCCTGTCTTCCTGGTCAAGGCTGATGCCGATGATCTCGAAGCCCTGCGGTTGATACCTCCTGTAGCCCTCCACCAGCCCCGGCAGTTCCTGCATGCACGGCTGACACCAAGTCGCCCAGAAATCAATCAGGACGACCTTGCCTCGGTAGAGGCTCGCGCTCACCATTTTCCCATCGAGCGATTTTTCATCAAAGTCCTCGAACGGCTTGCCGATCTCCTCCAAGGACGCCTTCTGGTCGGAAAAATAGTCCGATGCCTGCCGATTTTCCTTCACGAAGCTGAAATTCAGGATGGTGTTGTACACTTTGCCGGCCCCCTCGATATCATCGAACTCGAGGTGGGCCGCCGCGAGCGAATGCCAGTAGGCGAGCAGGTCCCCAGTCTCCAGCCGAAATTCCTCCAGCCGCTCCAGAATCGCTGCTCCTTCGCTCAGGCCTTGCGGGTCAGAAATCTTCGCCAGGAACTGAAGCCGAAGGACCTCTGTGCCCGCTTCACCCTTGGGAAACTCCTTGAAATACAAGTCGCCGAGCGCGTAGACCTTTGCCCGTTCCCCGAGGTTCAACGCCGTCTGCAGCAGGACCAGGTATGCTTCTTCCCGGTCCGCGCCCTCGACCTGCCTGGCCAGATGCGCCTCGAGGGCCGAAAGATACTGCCTCCGGACCAATTTCAGCGCCTCTTGCTCCTGGGCCTCGAATCGGGCCCGAAGACCATCCAGGGTTTCCGCCGCCGGCGCATCGGCCGGACCTTCCGCGGACACGGCGCTGGAAACGGAAACCACCAGAAAGACGCACGCCGCTGCAAAGGCGAGGGGGGGAAGCCTCATGGGAACTCCTTACGGTGGCGAAAGATCGGCTGAAAACCGAGCAGAGGAGATCGCCAGTGCATCCGCACTTCCGAGCTCGTCTACTCGACAGGCTGCGTTCCATTGGGATAGACTCTATTGTCCAGTAGATGAGTTAGCAAGTGCACCCGCACTTGCTCGATCGTCTACCAAAGGAAACCCCTCCCAGCGGGAGGGATTTCGGGCTGGTATCCTTGTTCAGAAGTGCGGGTGCACTTCTGAACAAGGATACTAAAATGTTTCGAATCCAATGAGCGAAAAGGTGACCGCCAGTCCCCTGCGTGTGGAAATCAACGGACGCGTCGCTCGCGTGACGCTCTGCCGGCCCGCGGCTCGTAACGCTCTCGATCCCTCCCTCTGCGCCGAGCTGACGCGGTTTTTCCGCCAGGCCGGCAGGGAGGCCGCGGTTCAGGTGATCGTCCTCGCGGGCGAGGGTCCGGCGTTCAGCGCCGGGGCCGACCTGGAGTGGATGCGCCGCGTGGCCGGATTCACGGAGGCCGAGAACGTGGCGGACGCCCTGGTCATGTCTGATCTTTTCTCGGCGGTCGATGAGTGTCCACGGGTGGTCGTGGGCCGCGTCCAGGGCGCCGCGCTCGGCGGCGGCCTGGGCCTCCTCGCCTGTTGCGACTGCGCCGTCGCCGCGTCCGACGCCTTCTTCAGCTTCTCCGAGGTCCGGCTCGCCCTCCTCCCCGCCGTCATCTCGCCTTATGTCCTGCGCCGGATCGGAACGGGACACGCGAGGGAGCTGTTTCTCTCCGGCGAGAGGTTCACGGCCGAACAGGCCCGTGCCATCGGCCTCGTCCACCACGTCGTCTCGCCGGACCAACTCGACGCCGAGGTTCAGCGCCGCGTCGAGGCCTTCCTCGAGGCCGCGCCAGACGCCCAGGCGGAGGCCAAGGCGCTCATCCGGCGGGTGGCTGGAAGGAACCCCGGGGACCTCCGCGAAGAACTGGCCCGCTGGCTTGCCCGCCGCCGGGCGTCCGAAGAGGGCCAGGAAGGCATTCGAGCCTTCCTCGAGAAACGACGCCCACGCTGGCCCGCGTCACCGGCGTCCGGCGATGCCCGGGCCGTTCAGTCCGGGGGGTCCGATCGACGACGGGAATCTGTGCCCACAGCGGGCCAGGAATCCGGCCAGCAGAGGAAATCCGCAGAGGACGCCGATGAGCGGTGAAGACTTCTTGCACGAATGTGGGAGTGCACCTGCACTTCCCTGCCCAAATACCTTGGGAATCCCGTTCTGGCGTACTCAGGTGGCGAGCAACTTCTTAGCGAACATTCCTCTGTCGCGCTCCTAGGAAACAAAGTGTCATCTCAATAAGTTCGGGAAGGATGATCAGGTCAAGTCCATGAGGTATGAATTCCGGTGCGGAACGCGTCAGCGTTCCGTCCGAGAGGTGCGACTTGAGGGCTCAGACGAAGCGCTGACGCGCTTCGCTACAAAATCCGCGAAGCCCTGAATCATCATCGGTTACGAAATCGGGCGGGGCCGTCTCCCCGAACTTATTGAGAAGTTACGAAACAATCGGATAAGAGCCATCTGTGCAAACACTTACGTTTTGTCCACTTTCCCAGGTTATAGGCTTGGAATTCCCCAAACAGAGACGATTCATTAGCCACCAAGGCGCAGGGGCTTTCATCATAGCGAGGACGCAAACCCAAGGTGAACCACGGAGGACACGGAGGGATTCTGATGAATACCTTTGCTGGTTTTCTCCGTGCTCTCCGTGTTCTCCGTGGTTCACACCGATTCTGTTTCTCTCTGCCACAACGAAGCGAGTCCCCAAGCTTCGTAAACCGCGCTCTTAAGATATTGAACAGGGATGGTTCACTCAGTTTTTAGGGTGGCGGCTTCATGTTCACGAAAATCCTGATCGCCAATCGTGGAGAGATCGCCCGGCGCATCCTCCGGGCCTGCCGGGACCTGGGCATCCGTGCCGCGGTGGTCCATTCGGAGGCTGACCGCGAGGCGGCCTTCGTCCAGGAAGCGGACCAGGCGATTGGCCTCGAGGGCAGCAGCCCGGCCGGCACCTACCTGAACGTCCCGGCCCTGCTGGCCGCAGCCGAGCGCTGCGGCGTCCAGGCCATCCATCCCGGCTACGGTTTCCTGTCGGAGCAGGCGGGCTTCGCCCGGGCGTGCGAGTCCGCGGGCTTCGCCTTCATCGGTCCGAGTCCCGAAACGCTCGCAGCCGCCGGTGACAAGGCCCAGGCCCGCCGGCTCGCGAGCTCACTGGCCATTCCCGTGGTCCCGGGTTTTGACGAGTCGGCGAAGAACGGACAGGTGCTCGAGGCCGCGGCGCAGTGCCTGGGCTTCCCCCTCCTCGTCAAGGCCCGGGCAGGGGGAGGCGGGCGCGGCATCCGCACCGTCGCCGGGACCGAAGACCTGCCCGCGGCACTGGCCGAGGCCCGGGCCGAGGCGCACGGCGCCTTCCAGGACGATCGACTCTTCCTCGAAAAGCTCCTCTCGCCCGCTCGGCACGTCGAGATTCAGTTCCTCGGGGACGGCGCCGGACGGGTCGTCCACCTCCACGAGCGTGAATGTTCCATCCAGAGGAGAAGACAGAAGCTCATCGAGGAGAGCCCCGCACCCGGCCTCGATCCCCGGCTTCTCTCGTCCATGGCGGATGCGGCCGTCCGGATCGCCCTGGCCGCGGGATACCGCGGGGCAGGCACCGCCGAGTTCCTCGTCGATGCCGATGGCCACTTCTACTTCCTGGAGATCAACGCCCGCATCCAGGTGGAACACCCGGTGACGGAAATCGTCACGCGGATCGACTTGGTGGCCTGGCAAATCCGGCTGGCGGCGGGTGAGGCCTTGACGCTGGAGCAGTCGGACCTCGAACGGCGGGGACATGCCATCGAATGCCGGGTGTGTGCAGAGGACCCTGCAAAGAATTTCTGGCCCTGCACGGGCCGCATCCGCCAGCTCCATCTCCCCCAGTCGCCGGGCATCCGATGCGATTCCGGAGTGATCGGCGGCGAAGAGATCACCCCGCTCTACGATTCCCTTCTGCTCAAGCTGGTCGCCAGCGGGAGCACGCGTGCCGAGGCTCTGGCCCGCATGTCCCGCGCCCTGGCCGAGACCGTCGTGCTCGGCGTGCAGACCAATATCGACTTCCTGGGGCAGGTGATCCGCAGCCAAGCCTTCCAGCAGGGGGCTCTGCGCACGGATTTTCTGGACCTTCATTTTCGCGGGTGGAAGCCCGAACCCGCCCTCTCCGATCAGGAGATTCTCGCCCTGGCAGCTTTCGAGCTTCTCGGGTCGCCGCAGCCTTCCGGCCGAACCGAGAGACCGGCCGGTTCAGACGACCTCGATCCGTGGTCGCGCCTCGGCCGCTGGAGAAACCTGCCATGAGGTTGAAATACACGGTGCTGGGCAACGCCATCGAGTTGGAAGCCCGCCGCAACGGCGACAACATCCAGGTGACCGTGCAAGGCCGGACGCTCGAAGCCCGGATCGTCTCCGGCCGGCATGACGACCTGATCCTCGAGAGCCGGGGCCAGCGCTTCCGGGCTCGTGGCGTTCGGGAGCGGAATCAACGGATGCTCTGGGTGAATGGCCGCACCTTTAGCGCCGAGATGCAAACAGCGGCCAGACGCCCGGGCCCCGCAGAAGAGGCATCGGGCCTCGCGGCCATGATCCCGGGCATCGTCCGGGAAATCCACGTGAGAGCGGGCCAGAGTGTCCAGCGCGGCGACCCTCTCGTCACCCTCGAATCCATGAAAATGGTGATGTCGGTGGACGCTCCGCGGGCTGGACGCGTGGCCGAGGTCCTTTGCCGCCCCGGCCAGGCCGTCGAGGCCGGCATCCCACTGGTCACGCTGGAGCATCCACGGCCGGCAGCGTAGCGCGGCGGCTGTACGCCTGCCTGCTGCGCTGCGCAACAGCGCCGCGCAGGCAGGGCAGGGAGGTCGGTCACGGATGGGGCTGACCGCGTACCCACCTTGTGATGGTGGTTTCCAAGGGGCCTTTCCCGAGGGTGGCGGCTCATTACGGTGTGAACAGCTCGGCCACACCGCCGCCGTATGTCCCCACCCAGACATGATGGTCCGGACCGATTTCCACCGCCCGCACGTAAGCGTCAGGCAGGCCCATGCTGGTGCTCACGTGAACCCAGCGGCCGCTGCCGGGATCGTGCCCAAACAGACCCTCACGTAGGACCCCGCTTCCTCGTGAACAGAGTATCCCCGTTCTCGATGGCCACCCGATAGACATCCAACTGCTCATGGCCCAATGGCATAAGAATTCCTTCGATCCCGATCCCGATCCCGATCCCGACTGGCGTTGGAACGCGAAGAACCAAGAGCTTCCAGATGTCCGCCTTCTTTTTCAAGGACCAAGATCGCTGAATCGCGATCATCCGAAAATTTTACGAAGCTTACGGTCTCGCTTCGTTGTGACAGAGAGAAACAAGGGGCGCGCCTGCGCGTTGGTCATGGCCCCTCGGGAATCGGTTGGTGGTTGGTGGTTCGTAGCTGGTGGAAAGACCCAGCCGAACGCCCCAACGCCCAAGTGAGGGCGCACGATGGCCAGCGTATTCTGCCAAGATGGCGGCGTTCCCACAGGCCCCGCGGACGTATGCCGCCCCTCTTCCACAGCCTTCAGCCTCCCGGAGGGCTCCCGTTGGGATTCAGCCTTCAGCCTTCCTGGAAGACGTCATCCGCGAGGCCCAGAATGCCCTCGAAAAGCTCAAAACCGAGTAAGTCGCAATACCCTCGCTCGCTGGAACTTAGCGGAGTTGCTTCTTAGGAGGAGGTGTGCAATGACTTTGGCTAGTGGTTTGCTGAGTTAGTTGCACTCGGCAAATTTTGCTAGACCCGGTTCGAATGCCCCCGTTCGAATTCCTTGTGAAGAGGAGACTCCGATGATTCGAGTGGAGCAGACTGTTGGAGAAATACTGGCAGAGCGGCCCGCCTTGTCCCTCGTATTCGAGAAAGTGGGGATTGACTATTGTTGCGGCGGGAAGCAGAGCCTTGCGGATGCCTGCAAGGGGCGCGGGCTGGACCCAGAGACGGTCAGGGTAATGTTGGAGGCGATGGAAGCCACGAGCAAGGGTGCATCGACTGCGGTGGACGTTGCGGGCCTGACGCTTTCGGATCTGGCGGACCACATCGAGCGGACGCATCATGCCTATTTGAAAGAGGAATTGCCGCGTTTGGACGCATGGACGACGAAGGTGGCCTCCGTGCACGGGGCCGAGGAGCCTCGGCTTCACGAGGTGAGGCGCACTTTCATGGCACTGCAGGAGGAGATGGCGGCGCACATGATGAAGGAGGAGCGCATTTTGTTCCCGATGATTCGGCAGCTCGAAGCATCTGCGGCAGCGCCCTCGTTCTGCTGTGGTTCGCTTGCGGCCCCCATTGCGCAAATGGAACTGGAGCATGACGAGGCGGGCGCTGCGCTGCACAAGTTCCGCGATCTGACGGGCGGATACGTGCCGCCGGAGCATGCGTGCAAGACCTACCGGGCGATGCTGCAATCGCTGGCGCGTCTCGAGCAGGACATGCACCAGCACGTGCACAAGGAGAACAACGTCCTCTTTCCCCGGACGCTGAAGATGGAGAAGGAGAAGGCGAGGACGCGATAGCGGCGGAATCCTGTCTCGAAATCTCAGTCGAGAAGCGCGAAGATGAGGTTTCAGATTGGATTCCGAGGCTGATCTGTGGCGGCACTCATGTTTCGCGCATTGGGAACGCTGACATCGGATGGCCGGCTGCTCTTCGCCACCCGATGCGGGCGGATGTTCGCTTACGGTCTCTTCTCCGTCGTGCTCGCGCTCTACCTGAAGGCGGTTGGCCTGACGGAGCAGCAAATCGGCTTGCTGCTCACGCTCACGCTGCTGGGTGACACGGCAATTTCATTGTGGCTAACGACGTCGGCGGACCGGCTCGGCCGGCGGCGGACTTTGATAGCCGGTGCGGCCCTGATGGTGCTGGCGGGCGTCTTGTTTGCCACCACCAGCAACTTCTACTACCTATTGGCGGCCGCGACCATCGGCGTCATCAGCCCCAGCGGAAACGAGGTCGGCCCCTTCCTCAGCATCGAGCAAGCGGCGCTATCCCAGACGCTGTCGGACGCAGACCGTACGCAGGTTTTCGCCTGGTATCACGTGGCCGGCGCCGTGGCGACCGCCCTCGGGGCGCTGGCCAGCGGATGCCTCAGCCAGTGGTTCTTGAGGGAAGGGGCGGCGGGGCCAGGGATTTACCGGCCGGTGGTGCTGGCTTACGCTGCCTTGGGTTTGTTGCTGGCCTTCGGCTTCCTGCTGCTGTCGCCCGGCATCGAGGCGCGAGCGGGTGGAGTCCCCCCGCCGACAACATGGATGGGCCTGCACCGTTCCCGGCCGGTCGTTCTGAAGCTTTCGGGCTTGTTCGCTCTGGACGCCTTCGGCGGCGGTCTGGTCATTCAGAGCATGCTCGCCTATTGGTTTCACGTCCGATTCGGGGTGAATCCAGCGGTTCTGGGCAGCATCTTTTTCGCCGCCAATCTTCTGGCCGCGGCTTCGGCGCTGTTGGCGGCGTCTCTGGCCAGGCGCTTCGGCCTCTTGAATACCATGGTCTTCACGCATCTGCCGTCCAACGTCTTACTGATGCTGGTGCCGGTGATGCCCAACCTGTCGCTGGCCATCCTCGTCCTCCTGCTCCGGTTCAGCATCTCTCAGATGGATGTCCCGACGCGCCAGTCGTATACGATGGCCGTGGTCGATCCGGACGAACGGTCAGCCGCTTCGGGCATCACGGCCGTGTCTCGCTCGATCGGGGCGAGCCTGTCGCCATGGATTGCTGGCGTATTTCTCGCTCGGCCTACTCTGGCGAGCGTGCCCTTCTTCGTGGCGGGTGGTCTGAAGATTGCTTATGACCTGTGGCTTTACCGGGTCTTCAAGGCTCTGCCGCCGAAATCGTCGTGAGGGTACAACCGGGGAATGAAATTCTTTCCAGAAGGAGGGATATGTATTGGACAGGATGGCCCGCCGCGGTTTCGTCACCGTGCCGAGAGTCCGCGGCATGGGCCTGTAGCCTTTTCAAACGCCGGCGCTGTCCCGGCCGAAGTTGACGATCACGGCCCTGCGGACGAGGTCGGTCGTATTCGGCCGGCCCTTACTCCGCGTATTGGATGTCATCGAGGTAAAACACGACGGGACGTTCCTGGCCGTTGATCACGAAGGCGAAGCCCGTTTTGATGCGTGAGAGGTCCTTGGCCCGCAGATCGATGGAATAGCGCCGCCATGTTTCGGTCAAGACCACTTGGTCGAGCTTGCCGCGGGCGGTATCGAAGACCTTTTTCTCCTTCCCGAGGATTCCGAGCTCGAAGGTGACGGTCTCACCCCCGACCTGGCCACGGGCCCAGAAGGTCAGACGCTTCGCGCCGGCGAGGTCCCAGCCGCCGAGGCGGTTGCCCCAGTCGTTGGCCGGGTGCTGCCAGACGATGCCGGCCCACCCGTCCGTGGCGGTGTACTCGATGCGCAGGCAGGTTTTGCCGCTGTGCGGCTGCTGCGGGCAATCCGTCTGGAATTTCAGCGCCTTCAGGTTGCCCATCCATCCTGAAGGAACAAAGGGAGGACTGGAAGTGCCGGCCTCGTCATACAGCACCAGGGGCAGCGTTGCGGGCCTGCCCCTGGGCAGGATCACGGGTCCCTGGACGAAGAGAGGGATATTGGCCGAGGCTGCCCCGCCGTGGTTATCGTGCACGAAGGCGTGCAGCCTGTAGCCGCCGCCGCTCCTGGGCAGCCGAACCTCGCATTGGGTCGGCCCGTTTTTCAGGATGGCTTCGGGGTAGGTGGGTGGCGATTCTTCCTCGTCTCCACCGGTGCTATAGACCAGGGGCTCGCCCTGCAACACCCACTGGACCCGCAGCGGATCGTCTTCGGGATCGGATGTTTTCAGGAAAGCCCGGACGATGGTCTCCGGCTTGATCTGGTCATGGCCGGCGAGGTGCAGCTCGAGGATGCGGGGGCAGAAATTGAGGGGCGGCCGGCCGGTCCACAGCTCTTGCAGGACATCGACGGGGGCGAGCCGGCTGCCGTCGGGGAGGAGCATGCCGAACCAGGTGGCGGTTCCCTCCTGTTTATTGCCCCAGTAGAAGGCATAGGAGCCCAGGCAGAGGCCGCCGGAGCCGAGGATGCCCTTCTGATAGCCTTCGCGGTAGATGTCGGCCTTGGCGGTGCTGGTGGGTTCCGGTGCGACGCCCCAGGAATTGGCCTCGACTTCCCAGCGGCCCGGCGGCCCGAACTCGGCCACGACGAAGGGCTTCACGCCTCCGGCCTTCCGATACCGCTCGGGCAGCGATGATAGGCCGCCATAGCTGTTGATGCCGACGATGTCGATGTCGGGGCAGAGCCGGTGGAGGTTCCTGACGCGGTCTCCGCCGATCTCCGCGATCACGGTCATTGTCGGGTGATGGGGGTCCAGCTTCTTGGCGAGGGCGGCCAGATTATTGACGGCGGACCAGATGGCCGCGTTGTCGCCGTTCCCGTAGCCTTCCATCTCGTTGCCGATGCCCCACAGGAGGAGGGCGGGGTGATCCCGATAGCGGAAAATGGCAGCGCGGGCAGCTTCGATCTGCTGGGCCACCTGGTCCGCATCGTTGTAGCTGAAGCCATGCCGTTCGTGTCCGAGCCAGAGCCCGACGGTGACGGTGAGGCCGAGGTGATGGGCCTCGTCGAGGAGTGATTCCAAATGGTCGGCAGACCAGGTTCGGATCGAGTTGCCGCCGGATTTGGCCAGGAGGTCCAGGCTGCCATGGCCACCGGCGCCTCGGATGAAGAAGGGCTTGCCTTGACGCTCGAGGACAAAGCCCCGCGCCGTTTCGACCAGGCGCACGGTGGAAGGGGCAGGCGGCTGGTTCGGCTCGGCCGCGCACGGGGCGTTCACTGCCGCGCAGAAGAGGGCCATGCGGGCGCACGCGGGCAAAACGTGGCGGCGAAGGCTCGTGCGCGGGGATTTCGGTCCACCGCTCAGTCCCCTATGAGCGAAGCGCTTGCTGCAGCCTATGGAGCGCTTGGGGCGGCAAACTTGAAAGGACTTTTTAAGATTGAGCTGCAATTTTCAGGTTCTGGTCGCTCGAGTCACAAGGGTCGGTCAAAGCGCTTCGCCAACCTCACGATACTAGCCCGGATTTTTCGGGGGCAACTCCTTAGCGAAAACTTCCGTCGTCCCTGCGGGACTCTTGTGGCTTATGCGCTTTCCCTTCCCAGGGCTGCGTTCGCCTTCGCTGGGCTTCGGCAAACTTGTGCCCTGGCTGCTATGTAAGGCGACAATGTCCTTGACGCTGCCACCTTACATAACCCGTTGTATATAAACGATCTACGTTTAGCATACGCAACTCATTTCGGACGTCCCTACGGGACTCACAGAAACAGGATTCCGGTGACGATCACGAAGCAGTTACTTTCGAGGCAGAACACGGATTTCGGAAAGGCGCACACGAGTACACCGTGCACGCGTCATATTTTTGAGCCAGGAGTTTCCCGGACACGCGAACGGCATCACAAAAGTCTTCGGCTCGAAAAATCCCCACTAGCCCGAGAGGCGAAGGACTTCCCGGACGTATTCGGCAGTCTCGGCCTTGCGTGTCCAGAGGGCAAGGGACTCGTGGGAGGAGGGGTCTTGGGGGCTGGAGTAGAGCCGGCATCCGGCCTGCGGGGTAAAGCGGAGGTAGGACCAGGTTTCGTAAAGCACGAAGCTGTTGAAGCGCCCATCCTGGCGGGCGCGCTGGAACTCGCGGGCAAGCCCGGGATTGCACCAGACGTAGCGGTTGACCGAGATGGGGATTTGCCTGGTGCTGCAGGCGCGAATCATCTCCTCGGCCACGGGATCGCCTTCGAAGACGGCGGCGAAGGGAGTGGCGAAGGGACGGAGCATGGCCTCATCGAGGAGGCCTTCATAAATCCAGCGCTGCCACTCGAAGTCGATATTGGCCGGATAAGCGAGGCGGCGTGCGCGGGGCCGCTGCTCCGTCGGGCGAAACCAGTCCAGGTTGAGGTTGAGGCGCATGCGTTTTCCCCTGGAGGCGATGAGCGTTTTGGCCTTGCGGAGGAACTCCGTGTAGGCGCGCCCGCGCACGCGGGTTACATCGGCCAGGAGGTCCTGTCCATCCTCTGGACGTTGGCGGAGGACGGTCTCGTTGAAGCCATAATCGTCCGGCGTATCCGTATGCGTTGAATGATTTTCGACGCGGAGCTCGATGCCGTCGACGCCGGCGTCGAGCATCTCGCGGATACAGGAGAGCCAGAAGGCCTGGACCTCCGGCTCGGTCTCGCAGAGGGCGCCCGGCAGGAAGCGGTTTCGACCCCGTGCGAAGGCGACGTAGCCCCTGGAGTTGGGGGCGGCAGGCGGACGACCCACGGCGAAGCCGTTCTCGGGAGCGATCGAGAGGGCGCTGATGCCGTTGGGCACATCGAGCACGGTCGTTTCTGGCCCTCGGCCGGTATCGAACGAGAGGCCTCCCCGGGCGAAGTCTTCCCATTCTTGAAACCAGATGCTCGTGCCCGTTGCGAACACGCCGGGAATCTCGCGGCCTCGCTCGTCCAGGGGTCTCATCAGAGCATCCCAGGCGTTGGAGAAATCGCCGGGGCCCGAAGTGAAGTTGGTGGTGACCAGGATGTATCGGGCGTCCAGCCGGAGGCCATGGAGGGTCAGGGTGCGCACCGGGTCGCCCCTGGCCGCCAGGAGTTCGCCGTAGATGTTGCGAAAGTCCCGCGGCGCGGGCTCGATGGTTTCGAGAAACTGAAAATCGCCTGGCATCCGTTGATATCGGTAGTTGCGCTCGCTCGTCCAGATTTGGAGATTTTCCTTCCGGATACGCGTGGGAGAGGCGTCTCCCTTCATCAAGCGGATGGCACGAATGGTCGCGTCCTCGATGCCGGGGGTGAGGTCATCGGTCCGGCGCCGGATGCGCAGGTGCGGATTCAGGAGCACGAACGGGTCGAGCCAGGTGAGGAAGCCGCCGATGTGGGGGAGTCGGCCCCACTGGCGAGCTTGGGGGCAACCCTCGGGGAGGACTCCGGATATGCCGGTCTCATAGGGTTTAAAATAGGCATAAATCTGAAGACCGTGCCGATGGGCGGCCTCCGCGGCGACCCGGAGAGGATTGCCCAAGAGGTCCAGCGTCTGCCCATAGGCCTTCCACTGGTTCTGGTCGAAGCCGAGGGAGGGGTCCTCGACGCCGCCGGCGATGCCGGCGGGAAGGAAGTAGCCGCCGTGCCCGTCGCCGTAATAGGCCCAGATGACCCTGCGGATACCGGCCTGGGCGAGGGTGGCCATCATGGCCTCGATATGCGCCTCGGTGACGGGGAAGTCGGAGGTCAGCGCGTCGTCGGGGAAATCGACGAGCGTTTCGAGGGTAAAGGATCGCTCGGTGTTTTTGACCATAGGGGGGGTGACGTTATTGCTACAGGACAGTCAGGACGGTATGGAAAATGAATTTACGATATTTGCATCGGTGGAGGCAGCGTCAGCGAATATATTTTTCCATCCATTCCCAGCTCATTTGATAAGAGTATCTAAATCAGTTTCCCCGACTGGGCGGTTTTTTCAAGCGGGCCCACGGGCGACCAGGGCGGATTCATGGGGTTGAGAACCTGTGGCCAGGTCCGTACAGTAGATGGGGCCCGGTCTTCGGCTGGTGCGGGTTGCCTGGTGTTTGGAGCCCGGGCTGGAGGCGGCACACTTCGTGGAGTCTGAAGGATGAAGCTGGTCTTGCACGGGAACTACCGCTTGGGCGTGCTCCGGGACGGGCAGGTCATCGACGTGACGTCCGCCCTGGGGCGCATGTATCGGGGCCGGCCCGGTGAGGTGATGAGGAGGGTGGTGGAGGAATGGGGCAAGTTGCGCCCGCGCATCGAGGGGGCTTTGCAGAGCGGGCAAGGCTCGCCGGTGGAGAGCGTGCGGCTTCGGCCGCCCGTGCCGCGGCCGGGCCAGCTTGTCTGCCTGGCAGGCAACTATCTCGAGCCGGCGAGGCCGGACCGAGGGGCATTCAACGCCTTCCTCAAGCCTCCGACGAGCATCATCGGTCCGAAGGAGACGGTGGAGCTTCCCCCGGCATCGGTGAAGTACTTCCATTTCGAGCCGGAGCTGGCGGTGGTGATCGGAAAGAAGGCATCGCGCGTACCGGCGTCTGAGGCGATGCAGCACGTCTTCGGCTACACGCCGTTCCTGGATGCCTCCGCGCGGGGCCTGCCCGGCGGTTTTTTTCTGGGCAAGAGCTGGCATACCTTCGGCCCGATGGGCCCGGCCCTGGTGACCGCGGACGAGGTTACGGACCCGCACAAGCTGGGCGTTCGGCTCTGGGTGAACGACGAGCTGCGACACGACTTCTCGACGGCTTCCATGGGGCGCTTGATCCCGGAGGTGATCGCTGAGGTCACACAGGTCATGGCGCTCGAGCCGGGCGACGTGGTGTCTACCGGCACGCACCATCAGGGCCTGAGGCCGATCCAGGATGGGGACCGGCTTCGTCTGGAGATTGAGGGTCTGGGGCCTGCGCTGCACGTGAGCGTGCGGGACCCCTTGAAGCGAACATCCTGGGCGGCTGACTGATGAGAGCTCACGCATCCCTTCGAATGAGCGCGCCATGGCCGAGACGAGCCTGGAGATTCCTGCTGAAATCCCGCCCTCCTTGGATTCGAGGCGCATGTTGACACGGCACGCTGTCCGCCGGGCAACCGAGCTTCTGGAAGGGGCTTGCAGCAGCTTAATTTTCATTGACAAACCTTATTGCAGAAAGTGTTATGCTAGCAGAACGCTAGAGAAATCCGCTGCGTTCTTCGGGCTCGCGGATTCCAGAGCCAGGGTTGGCCCGGCTTTGCTGGCCCAGCCCTAGCGGAGAAACAGAAGTTTCTAGAGGATTGGCCATGCCCGGACTCGTTATCAAAGACATCCCGATTGACTCGACCTGGCGATCGGCATAATCAGCCCGAACGAACAGTGCCCGTCACCAGAAGCCGCTCTCCAGCAAGCCGTGAATTATTCGATCACGGTTTACGATGTCCAGTACATGGCGTTGGCGAAATATCCCGCTGTTTTCTGCATCACGGAAGATGAGGAGCTTCAGCAGAAGTGCAGCGGGCGTGCGGTTTCGATGAAGCGATTCATTGAGGATTCTGGAGGCTCGGACCTGGTTCGGGAACGTGCCGTGCAATATAGTGCGGGGCGCATCCGACCAGGCGGGGATGCCTGAGGCGGGCAGCAGGCTTTAACGGAGGAGACCATCCGGCCGCCTCCAGGCCGTGATTCCCATGGGCTACAATCTTTACCTGGTGAAGGAAGGGAGCTGGCATGACGAGGCCAGCGCGTTCTCCACGGCCGAGTGGACCGACCTGCAGCAGGGGCACGAGGTCCCTGACTGGTTATGGTACTCCGACGGGCGTGTGGGTGTGAAGAATCCGACCCAGGAGCAGATTAGAATCTTTGTGCGGCTTGCAGGAAGCCGAGGATGGCTGGTGCGAGGGGAGGAAGGGGAGTGCTATCGGGAGGACGGGACCCAGGAGGAGAAGGATGCGCCGACCGCTCAGCGACACGGCCTGGTAGGACGGCTTCTTGGCGCGATACGCACTGCTGGGGTGAAGCGAAGAACGTCCCGGTCCATGCAGGGCAGCGGATGCCCGTTCCGGGTCGGAGACCGTGTTCGGACGCTGTTCCGTTCCGGTGGTGTGGTCGTCTCGGTTGACGGCGGAGCGAATCGAGGCTTGGGCAGCATCCGGGTGGAGTTTCCCGACGGGGCGCAAGTGAGTTTTCCATTTGTAGGGCATGACTTGCAGAAGGAATGAAGCTCATGGTATCCATTCAGGAACGGATTTTGGCGAGTTTTGAAGGACGTGTTCCGCTCTCGTATACCCCAAGTTTTCGCGTCGAGCGCGAGGCGAAGGGCTGGCGGATTTACGACCGGGCCGAGGCCATCGGGTTCTTCGGCGACTGCGGCTGGCTGTTCTTTGATATCTGGAAATTCTCGCCCCACGATCCTGCAATCTTTGCGAACGAGAGGATGGCGGGGAAGGTCGTGGACATCCACACCCTGCACAACACGGTGATGAACATTCCGGTGGGCGCGGCATCGGACCTTGTCCAGGGGGTAGCGGACCCGGTGGGACACCTTCGGCCGGAATGGGTGAAGGGGCAAGGGGCTGAGTTGGAGCTGATGCTTTCTGGGGTTTATGGGCAGGGCCAGCGTGCGCAGTTTCGTTTCCGAGCCATTTACGATTCCGCGTGGGCCCGTTACCGGTACTTTTTTGATGCGGATGTGTGGAAGCTGAGTCCATCGGGTATGGAGCCCTGGAACATGATGATGGCGGGTGCCCTGCACAGCCGGTCCGAGAAGCGTCGCTGGACGCACTCGATCTGGGAGGGTGCGGATGGAAAGCTCCGGCGTCTGGTGCATTCGAACGCGTTGTTTGATTGCACGGACTATGCCTCGGCGGACTGGCGCAGCAAGAACGGGCCGGATCGCGGGGCGTGGATCGCCTACGGGGTGGATTCGGTGTTCAACCCGGCGGTCCTGGTCCATCGCAGTTCCGTGCCGGTCCGTTTTGCCACCTGTTCGCAGCTTTTCGACGAACACATCCTGTGGCAGCAGGCGGGTCTGGAGCACCTGGATGAGGGATACTTTCACTTCGAGCTGGCGACCGAGCTGGTGAGTCTGGACGCCGCCCTGGCGGCGGAGCTGCTCGAACGAGCGTCCGATCCGCCGCGCCCGCGACAGTGGCGTTACCGGCGGATCGCTTTGCCCTTCCGGATGGACGAGGTGAACTCGTTCGAGTCAGCGGTGGACCCGTGGCGGCCGGAGGAGTGTCCGATCCTGACGGTCGACGAGGAAGCGGGCCGGCCGATTCGCTGGGTCAGCGGCATGGCGCACAGCGGGTCGCGGAGCCTTCAATTCGAGGGGCGAAATCCGACGGGCTGGACCGTGCTGACGCCGGGTGGCGCGGTCTGCAACATCGATCCGGGGGCCCGCTACCGATTCAGCGCCTGGGTGCGGACAAAGGACGTTGAGCGGTTCGCTCGGCTGGAGCTTCAGTCAGTCGAGTATTCCTATTCCAACGTGATCGACGGGGCGTATTCGAGGATGCTGGGCGCGACGAACGACTGGACGCTACTGTCCGTGGAACTGGACAGCGGGGACGAGGCGTATCTTGTGCCGCGGATGGCGCTCTATGGGACGGGGCTGGCCTGGTTTGACGACGTGAAGCTCGAACGGATAGGGTGATCGATGTTCCTCACACCGGCTCGAAGGTGAAAAGACGGCCGCGGCCTCGGCGGAGCTCGCGAGGTCCGTCGAGTGAATGGACTCGCAGGGCCGGGCGAAGCATTCACGAAATTTGAAGCGCGTGGCAGCATGCCCCTGGATTTCAACGCCGGCGCGTCTCCCTGAATGCCTTTGGGAGGGGTTCTGTGACGCGGGATTCTGCTGGGGGGGGTGCTGTGGGATTGGGACCGTATGACTTGGGCGGTTCGGTGGGCCTTCCGAAATTCGAGGCGATACGGTAGATTCCGCAGAATCAGAGCGGTTCGGTTCGTCACTCCGACTTGTCGTTTGTGATAAATAGAGGGGGCCAGGCATGGGACGAGATCGAGCGGAGGTAAAGGCGGGGAAGGATTTGACTTTGCGGGACCTTCTTTCCCGGCTGACGTATGTCCAGGCGTGTCGGCTGTTGGGCCCTAACGGGAAGAAGCTGATCCAAGCCGGAGGCGCGCATCCCGTGGACATCGAGTCCCAGGTTGCGTTGCAGGGGGACTTGTTCCGCCTGCGGCTGCCCTGGTGCGTGGTGACGATGACGGTGATGGCGGGCGTACGGGGCCGGCTTCGGTGGAACTGCACCGCGTGCGACCGGGCGTGCGAGCACGTGGGAGCGGCGTTTTCGTTGATCCTGGACGAGAAGACGGCGTTGGGGCTGGCGGCCCCGCCGCCGGAGGACCTGCCCATGGAGCTGCTCGACGAGAAGGCGCTGGAGGAATGGGCGCTCTCCGAGCGCCGCGAGCGCGCGCGGGTCGAGAAAATGGGCATCGAGTCGATGGTCCCGGAGGAGCCCTGGACCGACTACCTGGTGAGTAGCGCGGTGTCGGGCAAGACCTACCGGGTGGCGCTCCGCGGCTGGGAGCGCGGGGAGTCGTACTGCTCGTGTCCGGACTTCCGGAAAAACACGCTGGGCACCTGCAAGCACATCCTGCACGCTTTGGATAAATTGAAGAAGCGATTCCGGGCCGAGGTCTTGAAACAACCCTACGAGCGAAAGGGCGTCTCATTGCACCTCGCCTACGGGCGGGAGGTTGAACTGAGGTTGCTGCTGCCGGGGAATCTGACCCCTCAGGCGGCACGCGTTGTGCAGCCGATTGCGGATCGAGCGATCGGGGATTTGACCGACCTGCTGGAGCGGTTGAAGCGCCTGGGGAACCTGGAACAGGAAGTGACGATCTACCCGGACGCCGAGGAGTACATCGAGCAGCGACTGCTCCAGGCGCGCCTGGCGTCCAAGGCCGTGGAAATCCGAAAGGACCCTTCGTCGCATCCGCTCCGTACGGGTCTCCTCAGGGTCAAACTCCTGCCCTTCCAACTTGACGGGATTGGCTTCGCCGTCGGAGCGGGCCGGGCGGTCCTGGCGGACGACATGGGGTTGGGGAAGACGGTCCAGGGCATCGGCGTGGCGGAGTTGCTGGCGCGTGAGGCGGGAATCCGCAGGGTGCTGGTCGTGTGTCCGGCCACTCTCAAGGCGCAATGGCGCAACGAGATCGAGCGGTTCTCCGGCCGGAGCTGCGAGCTGGTGCTCGGCGGCGCGAAGGACCGGCCCGCCCGGTATAGCGGGGACTCGTTCTTTATCATCTGTAATTACGAGCAGGTCTTGAGGGACATCCTCGCCATCGAGCGAGTGCCCTGGGACCTGATCATTCTGGACGAGGGCCAGCGCATCAAGAACTGGGAAACGAAGACGAGCCGAATCGTCAAGGCTCTGAAGTCGCGCTTCGCCCTCGTGCTCACCGGGACGCCCCTGGAAAACCGGCTGGATGATCTTTACTCGGTGGTGGAGTTCATCGACGATCGGCGGCTGGGGCCCGCCTTCCGGTTCTTCCACCGTTACCGGCTGGTGGACGAGAAGGGGAAGGTGCTGGGCTACAAGAACCTGGAGGAACTGAGGGAGAGGCTGCGGCCCATTCTTCTCCGGCGCACGCGGCAAGGGGTGATCCGGGATTTGCCCCCGCGCACGACGGAGGTGGTCCGCATCACGCCCACGGATGAACAGAAGGGCCTTCACGACACTCATCTTCAGATTGTGGCCAAGATCGTGTCCAAGCCGTTCATCTCGGAGATGGACATTCTTCGTCTCCAGAAGGCCCTGCTGATGTGCCGGCTGGCCGCGAACGGCACCTACCTGGTCGACAAGCAACCACCCGGCTACTCGAGCAAGCTGGAGGAGCTGGACCGGCTCTTTGAGCAGCTCTCGCAGGAATCGGACCGAAAGATCGTGCTGTTTTCCGAGTGGACGACGATGCTGGACCTGGTCGAAGAACGGCTCGAGAAGCGCGGGCTGCGCTTCGTCCGCATGGACGGATCTGTCCCTCAAAAGCAGCGCCAATCGCTCGTGAACGCTTTCCAGCGGGACCCCGCCGTGAAGCTTTTCATCACCACGAATGCCGGTTCGACCGGATTGAACCTCCAGGCGGCAAACACGGTGATCAACGTGGACCTGCCTTGGAATCCGGCGGTGCTCGAGCAGCGCATCTCGCGGGTCCACCGGATGGGGCAGACGCAGCCGGTGCAGGTCTTCGTTCTGGTGACGGAGGAGACGCTGGAGGAGAAGCTGCTGACAACGCTTTCGGCGAAGCACAAGCTGGCGCTCGAGGTGCTGGACCCGGAGGCGAAGGCGGACCGCGTGGACATGGTGAGCGGAATGGAGGAGTTGAAGCGGCGTCTCGAGGTGCTTCTGGGCGCGAAGCCTGATGCCCCGGTAGACATGACGCAGAAGGCCAAAGAGACGATCGTGGCGGCTCAGCAGGTCCAACGGGAGCGTGTATCGGCGGCGGCGGGCCAACTCGTCGGCGCCGCCTTTGCTTTCCTGGGCCAGGTCATGCCCTCGGCGAAGGAGACGGAAGAATCCCGGCGTTTAGCGCAGGAGCTGCAGCATCGGCTCGAGGATGGCCTCGAACGCGACGAGCAGGGCCGGCTTCGCCTGGCCATCACGCTCCCCGACGTTTCGGCGCTCGAGGGGATGGCGAAGGCCGTGGCCGCGCTCCTGAGCCGGCCGGGCGGCGGGGGCGTTCCCATCGCGCGTGTCTGAGACCATGCGGGAATTCGGCAGGACTTCCGCTACGAGCGGCCCCAGTTTTCTATCGCAAGCGTGTCCACGCGTCGGAACTCGCCCTCGTTGGCGGTCACCAGCGTTGCCCCGAGGGACAGGGCATGCGCAGCGATGAGCGTATCCAGTAGAATCAGAAGGCTGCGCGCATCTCTGTGCGAATCATCGATTTCAAAATATCCTGGAGCGGGTATCATCAGCAGGCGGGTGCGGAAGCGCAACAGCACTTCCGTACCCGCCTACCAGGAGGGGTCTTATGACGAGGACGGGCAAGCGTGGTTTTTCTGCGGATGAGCTGGCTTTCTACCGGGAGAAGGGGCACGTGACCGTGCCCGGTATCTTCTCCGCGGAAGAGATGGAGGCGGCGATCCAGGACATCGAAGCGTGGGGCAACGAAGTCCTCGGGCGGTTAAACGAGGCTCAGAAGGCCTGGTATCTGGACCGTGGCGTCTCGAACGCGCAGGTCTTACGCAAGCTGGACAATCCCGTGTATCAACGTCCCGTGTTTCGAAAGATGGCGGGTCATCCCGTTCTGCTGGCTTGCGTGGAGCAGATCTTGGGGCCGAAGCCGATAGTGTATTTCAGCCAGGTTTTTCTGAAGCCGCCGGAGGGCGGCAGTCCCAAGCCGGTGCATCAGGACAACTTTTACTTCGGGCCGAACGATCTTGACGGGGTCGTCACGGCCTGGCTGGCGCTGGACGAGGCGACGGTCGAGAACGGATGCCTGTATTTCGGCGAAGGGACGAATCGGGGCGAGGTCTATCCGCACGTGGCCCCGGCAGGCGAGCCATTCAATCTGCAGTTGCCGCCGGAAATTGCGGCCCGATTCGCCATGACGCCCGCTCCGGTCCCTCGTGGCGGCGTTTCCTTTCATCACGGGAACACGTTCCACCAATCTTCGGCGAACCGTTCGACGCGCTGGCGTCGTGCGGCGGCCTTCCATTATGTCGCGGGTGACGTCCGGTTCGTCCGTCCTGCCCTGCCCTATGACGAGTCCGTGGTGGTGCGGATTTGAGGGATGGGCGAGAACAACTTTTGCCGGTCGCGCTCCTGAGAAACAACGCAGCTTCTCAATAAGTTCGGGGAGATGGCCCCGCCTGATTTCATAACTGATGATGATTCAGCACTTCACGAGTTTTCGCAGCGAAGCGCGCCAGCGCTTCGTCTGGGCCCTCTAATCTCATCTCTCGGACGGAACGCGGACGCGTTCCGCTACGCAGAGCGAAGCCCGGAAGCGCTTCGCCTACCTCCGCGGGCTGCCTGGGCCCTCTAATCTCATCTCTCGGGCGGAACGCGGACGCGTTCCGCTACGCAGCGAAGCCCGGAAGCGCTTCGCCTACCTCCGCGGGCTGCTATGTAAGGTGGCAATGTCCTTGACGTTGCCACCTTGCATAACCCGTTGCATGTAAACGCTCTACGTTTAGCATACGTAACTCATTTCGGACGTCCCTACGGGACTCACAGAAACAGGCTTCCGGTGACGATCACTCAGCAGTTACACCGACGCCATCCGCGGTGCGCGGTCCCGAGTGTTTGTAGTCCCGTGTTTACACGGAAGGATTTGGGTCGGCGAGCCGCGGTTTCGCCTGAGGTCCAGCAGGGATCCCCAAGGGAGGCGTCATTCGCCCGCGCCTTCGGCGAGGACCTTGTAGTATTCTTGCAGGAGCTTGCGGTACTCGTCCGGATACTTTTCCAGCAGAGGATCGTCGTGCTGGGCGGGGGCGGCGTTTCCGGAGCGTTCGCCGGAGGAGGCCTCGGTCTGGCCCACGTAAGCGGCGAGCCGGCGGCGCAGCTTCTTCAGGTGAAGCGAGGCCTCGATCTGCTTGCGGACGGCGTGGTCGAACCGGCCGCCATCGAGGTCGGACTGGACCTCCTGCATGAGCAACAGGGCGGAATTGGCGTCGAAATCGGGCTGGCCGGTAATCTCCTTGAGCTTGTTGACGAAGAGTTCCGTCTTGAGTCGGAGGTCGTCCTGCTTCTCCTTGAGCTTCATGCGCTGGTGGGACCAATTGATGGGGGCATCGCCGCGGAGTCCGAACTCGGTGGCCTCATCGGAGCGTTTCCCGCCGGTGGAGGTCGAGCCGCCCGCCCGTTTCTTTTCGCCCTTGGTGGGGACGAAGCCTTCCATGGCCTGTTCCTTGGTGTAGCGGTCTTCCGTTTCACGCCCCTCTTTCGCGACGTCGGCGGCATCCACGAATTCGCCGGAAGTCTTGCCGGTCCGGCCTGAGCCGCTACGGCCGCCGACCTCATTATTTTTCGGCTTGGTATTGCCGCTGCGGCCTTTGGCCATCCAGTTGGAGGCGGGTCCGCCGTCTCCGCCGATCAGCCCGGTGTTGTCCGTGGCGCCGAAGTGCATTTGGGAATTCATGTCGTCTGCGTCTTCGGCCAGGTCCTCCTGCGCGTCCAGCAGGTCGCCCAGGGTGTCGTGCATGTTCGGCGGAATGGGGGGCAGCTTCGTCTCAGGGCGTTCCTCCTCGGGCCAATCCTCGAAGTCCCACTTGGTCTTGCTGCCCAGGCTGTTGGTCAGGAAGGCCTCGCCGTTGTCCGGGATGCTGTCGGCCATGAGGACGGCCATTTCTTCCTTCATGAGCATGTTACGGAATTCCTTGGCTTCGCCCTTCTTGACGGCGTCGCTGACGGCGCGATAGACGTCTTCCATGAGGTCGATGAGGTGTTCATTGGTAATTTTCTCTTCGGCGAGGACCTTGGTCTGGTCCTTGGCCTCTCGAGCGAGCTTTTCGGCCAGGCGCTGCCGCTCGAGGATTTTGCGGGCGAGGGCTTCGGCCTCCGCCGAGTCCGGCGGTAGTTCGAGGAGCTTCTGGGTCTCGAGGACGTTCGCCTTCTGCTCCTTGTAGAAGTGGGTGAGTTTTTCCTTGAAGGCCTCGAGCGCCTTGGTTTCGTCCTTGAGCTTTTCGGCGTCGGGCTTGGTGGCCTCGGGGCTCTGGCGCGCTTTTTCCGAGGCTTCGCTGGCCGCGGCCCCCTGGGCGATCATCTGCTCGAGCTTCTTGACAGTCTCCTCTTCGAGGAGCTTGGCTTCGAGGAGGTGGCGGCGCTGGCTCGAGGCCTGGGAGGCCCTGCCCGCATCGTCGAGCGCGGCGACCGAGTCGGCCAGCTCCTCCTGGGCGAGTTGGCGGAGCGAGTTCTTGACCGGCCCCAGCTTCTCGGAGAGGCCAGCGGCCAGGCGGCCGCCCTCGTCCCGGATGCCCATCTGTTCCGCGGTGATGCCGTCGAGGTCTTCGCGAATGGGCCCCGTTCCCACGAGCGCGGCGACTCCATCCGTGGAGGCCAGATTCGCCTGCTGCCGCGAAAGCAGCCTCTTGAGCTGATCCAGGTCCGTGAGCTGGGCTGCCCGATCGGCCTGGGAGCCCTGGGACGGCCGGACCACCGTGAGCGTCCGCGTGGCGGAGGCGCTGCGCTGCCCGAGCGAGTCCTGCAACTCGATGCAGCAGCGCAAGACGTCGCCGTCGGCCAGCTTCAGGGCCGCAAGCTGCAAGAGGAACTCACCGGTGTGGCGGAGCGGAAGCTCTGCGAGCGGCAGCGACTGGCCCGGCAGATCGGCCATGGACCGGTCGAAGGCCCGGGTGACATCGAGCTTGAGGTCAGCCCGGGCCAGGCCGAAGTCGTCCGTAGCGGCGAACTGGAGGCCCACGCCGTCGGATGCGGCGACCGGCATGTCCTCGGCGGGTGAGACGAGCTGGACGGAAGGCGGCTGGTCCTTCACGGCGACGATGGCATGCTGGACGGGAGCAACGCTCGGGTTGCCGGTCCGGTCCACCAGCGTGAACCAGTAGGACTCCGTCTCGGTAACCGTGAACTCCGCGACCACATCATCCGCGGCCTGACCGCTCTCGATCGAAAGCGTGGCCGGCTCATGTCGAGTACGGTGGAGCTCAGCGGACTGCAGGGGCTTATTGGCGTGGGCGCGAATCCGGACCGATGTGCCCTCGACCACCTCGAGGTTGCCGCCATGATTCTCAAGGGACTCGGTCGCCCGTTTCAGGTACTCTGGATAAACCAGGGTCACGTCCAGGCTCTGCAACGTCGGGCTCTCGGTCAGCTCGATGTGGAAGATTTCACTGCGGTCGTCTCCAGCGAGGACCTGGTAATCGAGGGCGCGGGTGAGATGCGGCAGGGTCCATTCGAACCGGCCGTCCGTGCCGGTTCGGGCCCGGGCGATATCGCGCCAGTTGCCTTGGGCGCCGACGCGCAGGAGCAGCCGCTCGGGCGGTTGGCCGGAGAGCCGGGTGCGGACGGTGACGTCGGTGCCGCCGAGGACGACGAGGTTGCCCGGGTCGACGCTCTCGATGCGGGTATTGGTGATGGCGTCGATGGACCGCGTGGGGGCGAGGTATCGCTGGAGGGAGTTGAGGAAGCGGTCGGGCGAGGCGTAGCCGTAGAGGGCGACGAGGCCGATGGCGGCCAGGCAGCCGAGGACGGCGGGCTGGACGGCCCGCCAGGGCAGGGTGACGGTGAAGTCGGTTTTTTCGAGGGCTCGGCAGTTTTCAAGAACGACGATGGGCGAGAAGGGATTCTGGCTGAGCTGCCGGTCCCGGGCGATCTGGAGCGTATTGATGAGCCGGCCTTCGAGGTTGCCCAGCCTCTCCTCGACGTGGATGGCGACCTTTTCGTCGCGGAGTGGCCGGAGGAGGGGACGCACCGTGGTCCACGCGAAGAGGGCGACCCAGGCGAGGAGAAGGGCGGCCTCCGTGGCGATGAGCGCCGCCGGGCCGCCATGGAGACAGCGGTCCAGCAGGAGCGCAGCGAGCAGCAGGCCGGCGGTGAGGCCGAGGAAGGCGGCGGAGGATTGGATGGTCTCGATGGTTCTCCACCGCGATCGAGCCGAACGGAGGCGGGCGACCAGTTTGAGGAACTCGGGGAGCTGGAGGCAATTCATGGCGATGATTGTAGCAGATTGCGCAAGAAAATCATGAGAGATAAACGATGCGAGTAGACGGGCTCGCATGTGCGGGTGCACCTCCGAGCTCGTCCACGAGGGCCGATTTGCCGCGCAGGCGGGTTAGCGGAGCGCCTGGCAGGAGCCTGGCCGGAGGACCTCGCCGCCGGGTAAAATGAAGGGCTCGCGGGAGAAATTGGCCACGACCTGAAGGCCGCCCTCGAAGCGGCTGGCCTGCACGAGTCGATCGGGCGTGAGCCAGCCGTGCGATTCGAGCTCCTTGCCCGAAGTCTGCCGGTGGAGGAGAGACACGCTCTTGCAGAGAACAGCCATACGGGCCCCGTGAATCTCGATCGTGCCCGGGTGAGTCAGGTGAGAGCAGGGGGATTGCCGTAGAGGAGGTCGAAGAGGGCGCGGGCGCCGTTATCTTCCGCCGAGAGGTAAGAGTCCTGGTGATGCTGGGCCGTGAGGTAGGATTGTTCCTGGAACACGGCGCGGTCGAGAGCCACGCCGGCATCTTCGGGCGATTCCAGGATCATCAGCACGCCGTGTCCCCGGGGCATGCTCACGAGTCCGAACCACGGCATGCTGAGGTCCGACGCGCAGGCCTCGAGGACCTGCCCCTTGAGGAGGTGCTGGAGCGGAAGATCGTCGGCGGGGAAAAGGATTCCATGGGAATGCGGAATGACCAGGAAGCCGGAATCCAGGACGAAGGGAGGCGGGTAGCGGAAGGAATCGAAGGCGGTCTCCTGCCGCGGGGAAAGGCGGAGGCGCAACTCGGGGGACTCCTCGGCGAGCCCCCAGGTGACGAGCATCTCGAGTCCCTGCCCGGTGCGCATCCGGGCGGCGACATGGTCGCGCTGCCGGACGTATTCCTGGACGCGGAGCGAGCACTCGCCGGACTGGACCCAGTGGAAATCGACGCGCCGGTCTTACACCCGGATTCGAGGGGAGCGATGCTCGAAATGGACGACGAGGTGCTGGTTTTCCATGACCAGCCCCTTGCCGGTCTCGCGGAGGGTGCGGGGCACGATTTAAGGCGAAATGAGGTTCATGAACTCCGCCCGGGTCTCCAGGCGGGTGCGGAACATGCCGAGCATGGCGGAGGTGATGGCGACGGACTCCTGTTTTTCGATGCCGCGCATCTGCATGCAGAGGTGCTCGGCCTTGATGACGACTCCGACGCCCCGGGGATCGAGCACCTTCTGGATCGTCTCCGCGATCTGCATCGTCATGCGCTCCTGCACCTGGAGGCGGCGGGCATAGACCTCGACGAGCCGGGCGATCTTGCTGAGTCCGACGATCTTCTTGTCCGGCAGGTAAGCGACGTGCGCGACGCCGACGAACGGGAGGAGGTGGTGCTCGCACAGGCTGAATATCTTGATGTTCTTCAGCACGACCATTTCGCTATACTCTTCCGTGAACACGGCCCCGTTCAACACCTTGAAGGGGTCCTCGAAGTAGCCCTTGGTGAGGAACTCCAGGCTTTTTTCCACCCGCAGAGGGGTCTTCTTCAGACCCTCGCGGGACGGGTCCTCACCGAGGTGTGCCAGCAGATCGGAGACCAGCGGAGCGATCTTCCCTTCCAGGGTGCGCATGGGGTTTTTCCCTTTTCGTCTGGGGGACATCGACCCTGATTCAAGCACAGGGTTCGAGTGCGATCAACTTTCCAGGAGGAAAAAAGCAGCATGTTTCACAAGGCGATGTGGGCCTATCCGTGGGACCTGGCGGACGAAGGGGTGGGGGCCGTGGTGGCGCAGCTTGGCGGTGACATCGGGATCAACGCCGTTGCGCTGTCCAACGCCTACCACTCGGTGGAGCATCTCAGGCCCCGAGCTTCAGGCGGAAAGTTCTATCGGAGCGAGCAGGCGGCGCTCTATTTCGAGCCCGACCTGTCCCATTACGCGGAGACGAAACTGCGGCATCGGGTCTCGCCCTGGGTGCAGGAGCGGCCGGTGCTGCCTTCGTTCGTGTCGGCCTGCCGGGAGCACGGCGTGCGGGCCGAGTCCTGGACCGTTTTCTTCCACAACAGCTTCCTGGCAGGGGGGAATCCCGACTGCGCTGAACGCAGCGTGTACGGGGATGCGTTGCCTTACGCGTTGTGCCCGTCGAATCCTGAAGCCAGGGCCTATGCCTTGGCCCTGTGCCGGGACCTCGAATCCCAGGGGATCGAGATTCTGGAATTCGAGTCGATGCACTTCCACGGCTTCGGCCATGCGCATCACCACAGCAAGTTCGGAGTGGACTTCGGGGGCGCGAGGCCGCTTTTCGACCTCTGCTTCTGCCCGCATTGCCGGGCCCGGGGCGAGAAGGCAGGAGTCGAAGCTCAACGCCTGGCCGCTGAGGTAAGACGGGAGCTGGACCGCGTGATGGCCGGAGGAAAGGCTGGACGAAAGTTCGAGGAATACCTGGATGGTGTGGATGGCCTGCGCGGGTATTTCCGAGCGAGGCAGGAGACGGTCACGTCGCTGCTGCGAGAGGTTCGCCACGCGGTCCGGATTCAGTTGAATTTCATTGCCATGGGCGACGAATGGAGCGCCGGGCTCGATCTCGCGGCGATCGCGGCGATCGCGGACCAGGTGGAGATTCTGGCCTATACCCCGTCGTCCCAGCGGGTACGGGAGATGGTGGGCGCGACTCAAACGAAGATCGGCGGGCCGGGGAAGCTGGTCGTGGGCTACTCGGTCTATGCGCCTTTCACCCCGGACGCTGGTACGCTGCTGGCCAACGTGCGTGCTGCGCAAGAGGAGGGGGTGCGGCACTTCTCCTTCTACAACTACGGCATCATGCCTCCCGGCAACCTGGAATGGGTGAAGCAAGCGGTGAATCTCATCGAATCTGCCGGCGGGCAAAGGAAAGCTTAAGGCGGGCGAAGCCCGCAGCCCAACAAGGCTGGAAAAGGTGTCAGGGTTCAGGGTTCAGGATTAACGGACACCCGACCCGCCTCCCACCGGGCGAAGTCTGGCGGGACACCTTTCAACTTCTCCGCCGGATGCCCACGCAGTGGGCGCGGCGCGGGGCGCGGAGAAGTGACACCCTAAGACTCTAAAGCTCGAGTTCGAGTCCGTCGTAGCCCACGGTAACACCGTAAGGACCGGCGAGACCCTCGCATTCCGAGTGGGTGAGCAGGCCGTTGTCGCCGATGTGCGTGGCGATCAGAGGCGTCGAGGGCCGGAGGCAGCCGATCTCCAGCATCCGCTCCCGCATCTTGAGGAAGGTATAGAAATTCAGGTGGCCGGGCCCCTCCTTGAAGACGTCCGTCATGCGCAGCGTCGTGCATTCGAGGAAGACCGCGTCGAACCGGAAGGCGGACAAGGCTTTCCACTGGTCGTCGAGGTAATAGCCGGTGTCCCAGGCGAGGAGGGCGGACCGGCCAGCATGCTGGATGACGTAGTGGAGGGTGCCGGGCGAGTGGTGTCCATCGAGGGGTATGACTCTGAATTCTCCTGCGGCGAAGGCTTGACCAGGCTGAACCACGTGGAATTGCAGCTTGAGACGTTCGGCGTCGAGCTGGCGCTGGTCGAAGGCGCGAGCGGTGTCGGCGCTTCCGTAGAGCTGAAGGAGGGGCATCTGGTCCGAGTCGCTCATGAGCTTGGCCCGGTGGCCCAGGCAGGTCAAATCAAAGTGGTCCTCGTGGGAATGGGTGAAGAGGAGATGCTCGAGGCGGCTGAGGTTGAAGCCGCCGCGCATCATGTGGTGGCCCGTATCCGGCGGGAGGTCGACGGCCAATTGCGGTTCCGCGCCCTCTTCGCCGGGTGCGAACAGGTGCATCCCCGTACGCGTGCGCCGGTCGCGTCCGCCGCAGCGTTTGGCGTGCTCGCAGACGCGGCAGGCGCAGAAGGGCCGAGGCACGGTTTTGCCAGCGGAAGAGCCGAGGAGTCGGAATCGCACGCTAATGCGCCTCCTCGAGTCGGAGCTCTTGCAGGACGCCCCTGAGCGCTCGGGCGGTGTGCCGGGCCAGCTCGGCCGGGTGCCCCTTGGCGGGGACCGGCTCGAGGACATTGATGAATCCATCGAAGGAGGCATCGCGGAGGGCTTCGATGAACGGCCGGAGAAGGAGCTGGCGATTCTCGCCGAGCGGCACACGGTCGTAGTGGACGGTGTCGCCGTCTCGCAGGGTGAGGGACGATCCCTGACCCCGGGGAACGATGATGATGCTCTGGAGATTGACGCCGAAGATCGCCCGGCCCAGCACGGTCATCGCCGCGCGGTCGTAGGGTGCACGGGCCATCATGAGGTTGGCCGGCTCGACGAGGACGCCGTAGTTCGTCCGCCCCACACGGTCGAGGACGCCGCGGGCCAGCGCGGCCGTTTCGTAGTCGCCCCCGGTGTGAATCTGGGTACAGAGGCGGATGCCGAGGGGCTGGACGAGGTCGGCGGCCTCGCGGCAGAGCTCCACGGGGCCCGAGACGCGGAGGGTGGAGCATCGAAGCCGCTGAGCGGCCCCGGCGAGGGCCATCAGGGCCTCGAGGGATGCCGCGTCACGCAGGCCGGCGGCATTCAGGAGTCGAATGCTCACTCCGGATTCACTCGCCGCCTTTTCCGTTTCGGCGAGTTTTTCGCCGGGCGGTGGACTCCCGAGCTGCGAGTAGCGCAAGTCCACGCCCGAGTAGCCGGTTTCACGAGCCAGGAAGAAGAAATCGCGGAGTCCCATCGCGGGCCCCTGGGCGGTCTCGATGATTCGTCCGGAAAGGCAGAGGTTCATGATAGGTGTCAGGTGTCAGGTGTCAGGTGTCAGGTGTCAGGTGTCAGGTGTAGGATGGGAGTATTTCCTGACACCTGACACCTGACACCTGACACCTGGAGGATCACCAACAGGACCGGGCGGCCCCGATCCACTGGAGATGGTGCCCGCGGATGAGCCCGTAATTGTAGAAGGTAAAGCCATCGATGCCGGCCTCGGCGAGACGCCGGATGAGAGCGACGCCCTCGTCCGGCGATTTCCAGGTTGCGGGTTGAAGGGAGGCCAGGGCCTGGACATCGGACCGGAGGGAGCACTTGATGGACCGGATGCACTCCGGCAGATTTTCCTCGTTTCCAGCGAGGGAGACAGTGACCTGGTTGATGCCTGGTGCGATGCGGGCCGGATCGAGGCCGCTATAGAGCGAGCTGCCGAGACGATGGTGGCTGGTGCGGGCGCCTGCGTCACGGGCGATCTGAAGCACGGCGAGGAGCAGGGACGTGGCGGTTTCGGTCCGGGCATCGAGATAGCGGCCGAGGCGGCCGCCGAATGCGTTCCGTGCCTCGCTTTCATCGACGGGCCGGAGGTCACGGGGCACGGGCTGCGCTGCGAGCTTTCGTTCGAGGTAGCCGGCGATCTCGGCCTTGAAGGATGGGGCGTCCAGGCCGGTCCGGCCGGCGGCGGAGACGCAATGCCGGCAGAAGCAGAGGCCGAGGAGGAGCTCGTGGAAGGGCGCGATGGGGACCAGAACCTTGGGATTGCGGAAACCGTAGGAGAAGGAGAGGTAACTGAGGGATTCGGAATGGATGCCATCCGGCTTGCACTGGGAGACGACATCCCGGGTGAGGGCGAGGGCGTATTCACGGAAATCGGGCGAGGCGGGGCAGAGCTGGGCCGGGTAGGGGTTGCCGAAGACGTCCTGCTTGGCGGAATCGGGGAATCGGGCCGGCAGGTCATGGTTGTAGGCGTAGACGATCCAGGCGGTGAAATCGAGGCCGCGCTGGCGGATGGCGTCGACAAGGCGTGGGAGATAATCGGGCCCCGTGACGGTCGAACTGACGCGGGGCCGGATGCCGGTCCGAGCGTACAGGGCCAGGTCGGGCTGGAAATAGATGGCGCCGTCCTCGCCGTAATAGAGTTTGCGACGCGGATTATGGGGAAGGAAGTAGGTGGCCACGTGGTAGCTGACGGCGAGGGAGACGCTGTTGGCCCCGGCGTCGCCCGCGATCCGGTCCAGCGCAGGCTCGATCCCCTCGTCGTGGAGGTCCCAGGGATAGGTGTACATCGAAGCGAATCGGGGCATGGTCGAAACCTCACGATACGGTGGGGACGCTCGGATTCACTGCGGCGGCAGGAGGGGCGGCTTCCGGCCGCGGGGCGTGATGGCCGGATTCTTTTTCGGGGCCCTGGATTCGGCCCGGGGGATCGAATCGGGCATAGGCGCCGAAGTCGTTGAACCAGAATTTCTTGACCCATCGGTAGGCCCACGACTTTTCAGGGATTTCGTGTCCCGGGTTGAACTGGGACGGGCTGGGCCGCATGGCATCGAGCTCGGCGCGGGCGCCGCCTCGGGCCGTGGTGTCGCGCGCCCCGTGCCGGTCCACCAGCGCCTTGAGGAGATCGGGCCGTTCGAGAATGATGCAGCCGCGCGTCGCGGACGCGGCGGTCCGGCGGAAGTCTTGGAGGAATTCGGATTCCAGAAACTGCTGGCGCAGGGTGCGGTGACCGTGGATGGACTCGCGGGCGAACTGGATGACGGGGCAGGGCTCGATATCGCCCGACGGGCTGATGTGGTGGCTCATGCCGGTGGCCGCGGGGCATAGGGCGCGGCCCTCGCCGTCGTAGTAGGCATCGATGATGAGGATGGGCTTGCGCACCCGCATTTCGACGACGAATCGGCGCGCCCGGATTTGCTGGTCCCGGGTGAGCGCCAGCTCGGGACACATCTCGGGCCCCGCTGGCCGGTAAGCGTGATACCAGAGGTACATCACTCCCAGGTCGATCAGCCGATCGACCCAGGCCTCGTGGAGCAGGTCGTCGATGTTCGTCTGGCAGAGGCTGGTGCAGACCCCGGTGAAAATCTTTTCACGGAGGCAATTCCGGAGGCCGGCCATGGAACGGCTGAAGACCTGGGGCCGACCGCGGCGCACGTCGCTGACGACCTCGTTGCCCTCGATGCTGATCAGCGGAGTGACGTTTCCCAGCCGGCGCAGGTCCCGGGCGATTTCTTCCGTGATGAAATGGCCGTTGGTGAAGACCTGGAAGTAGCAGTCGGGGTGTTGCCCGAGAATCTCGATCAACTCGGGATGGAGGAAGGGCTCGCCTCCGAGTATCCCGAAGAAGCTGTTGCCCATCTCTTTGGCCTCGGTGATCAAGCGATGCATGCTGGCCGCATCGATCCGGCTCTGCTTGGCTGAGACGTCGACCCAGCATCCCTGGCAGCGGAGATTGCACGAATTGATCACGGAGACGTGGAGGAAGGGGGGGAAGACCTCGCCGCGGCGGAGGCGCTGCTTGTGCTTCTGGACGGACCTCATCCCTTTGTAGCCCATGTTATAGGCCAGCTTCCAGAGCAGCCGCTTGTCGGTTTCCAGCAGGAGTCGCCTGGCGAGTTGGAGGTACATGGGACCGCGGGGGGTGGGTCTGGGGCATTGCAAAGGAGAGAGTATCCCGGGCCCGGCGACGGGATGCAAGGGCTGGGCTTGATGGACGTGATTTCCCAGAACCTCAAACCGACGCACGAAGGATACGACCACTGATTCGTGGCGGAGGCGGCGCAAGCAACGGGGATTCTTCTTCCCTCACCATCGGATGTCCTGATGCAAATCGTATGGCGACGTGTTGGGCTGGAAGTCGCGCCAGATCGCCGTGCGCACGTCGTCGTCGAGGAGGGACCACTCGTCATCACCCGGCGTATGGCCCGGGTGTTCGTGGATATCAAGGCCCCAGGGACAGGAGACGGCCGTCTGGTTCGTCACGATGCGGCGGTTATGAAACGGCTTGCCGTTCGGCTTGGGCCGCCATGCACGGAACAGCCGTTGCTTGGCCGACGCCAGGCTCCTTGGCATGGCATCCCTGATGGAGCGAACGACCTCCGCGTAACTGTCGTTCGGGATTTCATCATGGACTTGAGTATGGATTTCCAAGGTGTGAAGCGGACACCGCCGTCCGTTCGGCAATGCGCACTTATCCACGATCGAAAGCGTTCTCAGGAACTCACGGTTGCCCCGGAAGACACGAATAGCGATGTAAGGGTCGATGAGCACTATCGAACGTGCGGTGTATAGCACCGGAGTCAATGCAGCCTCGAAGTCTGCCGCCTTTCGTGGAACGCGGCGGCTCTGTTTCCGGTCGTTCCAGGCAGGAGAGAGCAATACGTCCTCAAGCGACATCGCGCACGAGGGTAGACCGGTGCGGGCGTTGATGGAGTCCTTGCGGGCGATGATGCCTTGGAAGGTAGCGCGACCATGAGAGGCAAGCGCCTCGTCAAGCCATTCGACATCGCTTTTCGGACAGCAACCGCCCTCTTTCGGACGCGGAACAACGAGTCCGCGGTCGAAGAGCTTGGACAGGAGGTCCAGCGTGAGGGGGCGAATGCGGTCGGGGATCGCGCCCCGTTTCTTCTGCACCTCCGCCCACCAGCTTCCGTTGTAAAGACTCGCCAGAATGCCGTTCTCCCGAATCCCGTGCAGCACCTGCACCAGGGATTGGTTCGTGGCCGGTTCCACCGCCGGAGAGAACCGTTCGAAAGCACCAACGGTGAGGGCGAACTCGTAGAGCATGCCGCTATTCTCCAGGCTCGCCGAACCGTTCGCGGAATCCTTCTTCAAAGAAACCGCCGGGCCATGGGTCAATGAGCATGCCTTCCTCGTCCAACCGGAGTTCGAGCGCGACGGAGCGCTCCCCTTCACGCTGAACGAATAGAACGGAGACATCCGAAGGCCTCACGGCTGGAAGCCCGGTTTTCTTGCCTTGCGCGGTTTCCCGCATCCTTCGCATAATGCGGAGAAGAAGGTGTTCGCTGTGCGTCTCGATGATGCAGTGGTTCCGGGCTTCTCCGATGGCCGCCTGGATGAAGACGTCGCCGAGGTCGGCCTGGAGCGCCGGATGCAGGTGAATCTCCGGCTGCTCGATGGCCAGGATGCGGTTCTTGGCGGCATAGGCGCTCACGAGCACGGGGAGCACCTGGCTTATGCCGATGCCCACGTCCCGGTGGCTCACCACCGTGTTAGAGCGGCGATCCATGAGAATCAATTCGTCGAGCTTCCCAAGGACGAAGTGCAAAATGGTCTCGGTCACGACCTTGTTTCTTTCCTTCCGGTACTGGAGAGGGGGAGATAAAATCGGGTCGATGGCCGAGATGGCCTCGTTCACGTATTCCATTCCACCCCCCCAGAGAAACCCCACCAGTTCATCCAGGTCGACAAGCTTGCGGATGACGAGTTCGTAAGGAGTCTGCAACCGCTCCTTGGAGTTGAGCCACTCGTTCACCAAGGCGCGCACGCGAGCGTCTCGGCGGACCACGTCCCACGCGTAGCCGCCGCCCGCGTACCAGTTCGGGTCGTGGTGCTGCGAGAACGCCAGATGCCGGGGCGGAAACGATCGCAGGGGCCCCAGGTACTGAAGCCGCGCCATCTCCCCGGCCACGACCTCGTTTATACCCTTGAGAAGTTCGTCTATTTTCCGGGGCAAGCAGGACCGCACGGCCGCCGCGAGGTCCTCGCGTCTCCGGCCCTTGCTGATGGGGAAGAGCGTCGTCTGGCTTCCGGGGGCGAAGACCTCGGACTTGGCCAGGCCGTCGGGCAGAAACCGAACGCCGGTGGCCACCACTTGGGGCACCAAGGCCGCTATCGTCTCCTCCAGACCCGTGTAGTCCTCCGGGCGCAGATCCTCGGTCGTGGTGGAGAGGAGAACCATAGCCTTTATGGCTTCCCGGAACACGGGATGCTCATGGTCCAGGCTGTCGAGTTGTAGTTTGCCATCGCGCCGCCGACTCATGCGCAAAATGCCGTGCCCGTCCGCCTTGATCTCGTAGGTAAGCACCTCCGGGATCGCGTCCGGTATGGGGAAGCCCTGGTCGTCGATCGCGAAGCCGACGCTGACCGCCATGGTCACCGTGCGCACCGGCGCGAAAAACTCGGCCAGCCGCCCTTTGAAGTTGCTGGCGTCGAGGTCGACGGCCCACTCCACGCGGTGGCTGGATTCCAGCTCGTTCACGTACTGGCGGAAGCCGCCGAGGTCCACGGAGTCACCCCCGATCGTCGTGCCATGCATGTCGAGGTCGCCGGTTTCCAGGGCGTGCCGGACGAGCAGGAGGCTGTGGATGATGGTCGACTTGCCGGCGCTGTTCGCGCCGTAGATAAGCGTGAGCGGGCGTAGCGGGATGCGCTGCGTATCCGCGAAGGCCTTGAAGTTGCCGATGTGAAGGGCAGTAAGCATGGCGGTTACTCTATCCTGTGACTGGCAAGAGGGCTGCCAAGGACGCCGAACCGGAGATCGCAAAAATCGCTGCATTGCGGCGGCCACCGACGGCCCTTATAATGTTGAAAAGCGAAATAAACACCAGGCCCGGACGGCCGCTCATGCTGGACACGGCGACGATCCACACGTACGACTTCCGTCACCCAAAGGAGAACCTCAGAGGTTCCAACCGGCAACGGGGCAGCCCCGAGGCGGAGTTTGTCGACCGGTTTGCCCGCGCCTATCTCAAGCGCTTCGGCCAGGTTCATTCCAGAACGACCAAACGGGCGACCCTCTTCGTGCGAGAAGTTCCAGTCCACGGCAACGGTATCGCCGACCTGCTGGCCTTGAGCTGGGATCGTCGCCAGACGCATGGTAAGAAGGCGACCGATCTTGCCCAACTGAAGCCCACCGTGCGTGCCTTCGAGGCCAAACTCTCGGACTGGAGCGGCGGATTGATGCAGGCGCATCGTTACCGGTATTTCGCGCATGTGGCCATCCTGGTCGTGCCCAAGAGCAAGTTGAAGAACGTCGAATCCCATCTAGATCTCTTCCAGACCCTGCGCGTCGGCCTCTGGGGTTTCGACCGCGAAACCGAGACGATCACGAGCATCTATACGCCTCGCCCCAAGAGCCCGGGTGTTCGCAAGTATGGAGACTTGGCGCTTGCAGCCGCGGGGCAGGCCGCGTCACTTTAGCTCCGCGCGCTCCTTGAATTGTTTGAGGGCCTCATCCAATGGTTCGATGTGGTCGTCCCTTGACTTCATGTCCAGGGATATCCCGGTTGCCGCGATGGCCGCGTAGGCTTGCCGGGACAGTTCGATGGCCTGCCGGCAGTTCCCGATGCCTGCTAGAATGTCTTCCGTGACGATCCGATCCGTGAGGGACCGCAGCGCCTCCCAGGATTGGAGCGCTTCCTGGGTACGCTCCGCTTCCGGGTCATAGTCCGCGTCATGCGGCAGCCTGTTGATGATTCCTGGCACGAAAGGGGCGATCGCCTCCTTCTCCGCAAAGGTGATGCGGTTCAGGAGGAGTTCGCTTAGATAACGGGTGATCGGCTGCCGGCCTCCGCTTCCCGAGGGGCAAAATCGGCCCATGGAGAACATGCGCAGGTTCGACCACCAACCCGTGGCGCCGGCTGTTCCGCCGGCCACACCCAGGAACGGAGTTAGGATGTCGGAGTAGCCGTTGATGACCTGCATGCCGTTGATCGACAGGGAGAGGTTCAGGAGCAACCAGTTGGCCAGGACATCCGTGTGGAAAAAATCCGACCTCGCCTCGGAGGAGCGCCCCGCGACGATCAGGTAGATCCCGTCCGGCGGGCTTTCCAGCAGGGTGATGTCGTTGAGGAACTCCTCGAACTCCCGACGGTCCTGCAGAGCCTCGCGGCAGACTACCAGGCTGGCGTACAGGGGTCGGTCGTCGCCCGTCTTTTCAAAAACGTCTCGGGCTTCACGGATGAAGCTCTTTGCGATCACCGCCTCGCGCGAGTCGAGGGATTCGGCGATGTAGATGTTGGGCGTGATAATCGCGGTCACTTCCCATTCCGTGACGCTCTGGAAACATCCGTGAAGGACCTTCCGGACGGTCTTGGAGAGTTCCAGTTCGCTTTTGCGATAGCTCCGGAAGTACTGCTTCCATTCCTCGAGCCGACCCACATTGGCGTTCGGGGCGTCGGCGAACAGGCTGACGTAGAACTGAGGATCGACCAGGACGTCCGCCTTCGGGAAGGACTTGCGGACATCGGCGATTTTGTCCTTCATGGCGTCCCGCGGCATGTCCTTGGGGCTGAACACTGCGCCATCGATTAGCTTCTCGGCGAGCCCGACGTTCAGCTTGTCCCCGAGGCCATGGCCGATCTGGGCGTAAAGTTTCATTGAAAGCCCTCCATTCTCCTGAGCAGAACCTGAATGTTCGCCGGCCGGAGCGAGGGTATCTTCTTCATGAGTTGGTCCACCAGCCTGCAGAACTCCGCCGGCAAGTCGGCCCGAAGTGCGAAAAGCGGAGGCGGCGTCACAGTCTTGATGCGGTAGAGCGTGGTGTACTGCGGATCGGACGGAATTTTGAACGGATTGTTGCCCGACGCGTACTCGTACAGTGTCAGCCCAACCGTGTAGAGGTCGGCCCTATGGTCCAGGTTCTGGCGGAATCCGGCGTCAAGCATCTCCGGGGCGATATAGTAGAGCGTTCCCGGAATCTCGGCCGAGTCCCGCGTGATCGGCGTCCCGCCTATCTGGAACGCGATGCCGAGATCCAGGAGTACGTAGAGCCGCTTGGCCACCTTCGTCTTCATGATGTTATCGGGCTTGATGTCGCGGTGGATGACTCTCTTTCCGGCCAGCTCGTCGATGGCGCGAAGGAGGCAGGCCCCGACTTCCGCCAGTTCCTGGATGCTCGGTCTGTGGCTGGCATTGATCAGGTCGCGCAAGGATTGGCCGGCGATATATTCCTCCGAATATAGGACGTAGGCTTCCTGCCCAATGATGGCCTCCCGGGGCCGGATGCTTCCGAGCTTCACAAGGTGAGGGGTTTGGCAGGCTCGGAGAATCGCGATCTCGCGTTGGATTCGGCGGAGGTTCCCCGCGCGGACGTTCGGGTCGCTGCTGTCGCTCGGGATACGCACGAGTTTCACGGCTTCGGTTACGCCCTTAACTTGGGCCCGGTAGACCACCTTGAAACCGCCCTTTCCGATTTCCTGAAGGTCCGCGGCCTCCGGCGTGATCCTGGCCACCTCGGCTATGAGCGGTTTGTCCCTCATCGTTCACTCTCCAACATTCTGGCCTGTACCTCCATCTCGGCCAAGAGTTTCTTCATGTGCGCCTCGCGCCACTTGGCCGTGAGGTCGCCGGTGAAGGCGCGGTGAAGGAGAACGGCGAAAAGGGCTTCCACGCCTTGCCGGCTTCGATCTTTCTGATGTACCCATTCCTGAATCTGCACAACGGCCTTCGCAAACTTCCGTTGCAAGTCAATCGGCGGGCAACCGATTTCGTAGCGCGCAAGAAAGTCCGCCGGAACCCGCTGCTGGCCTGCCGTCCCTGTGAAGCTCGACTCGGCTTGTCTTCTGAACCACGCCAGTCGGACAAGAATATAAAGCCATTCCGGCGTGGCAATAGGGCCCGCACGTAAGACATGGAATTCCGTGGAACCGAACCCACGACCATTGACCAGATTGCGAGCGATTGCTGCCTTCCCGTTCTGCATGCAGGGCGTGATCTTTGCGAACAGCACATCGTCGTCTTGGAAGGGAGTGAACCCCCGCATGACATCGGAGTAGGTGCGCACTTGACTGCCAACGATGCGCCCCCATATTTCGTCAACATCGGCCATCGGCACGAAAGAGAGCTCTGTGTCAGCAGAAACGTTGTGACCGGAGAACCTGGGGTTGATCGTTGCTACCTGAGGGTCGCTAAGTCGTTTGGTCGGCCACCCTTTTGAGTTCGTGGCCGGATCGCCGAACATCTTGTAGAACAGGGCCGGGAGGATGCGGGCGGCCTTGGCGTCGGCCTCGGCGCGCTTCTTTCGCAGCGCGTCCGCCTGGTCCAATATCTCCACAATCCGCCGCTGCTCGGAAAGGGCGGGGAGACCGAGCGTCAAGCGAGCAACCTGCGAACGGTTGATGGCCGCCTGATTGACCCACTGGGTCACCATGGTCCGGAACCGGCCAGTTTTCCATACCCAGTGCAGGCACCTGGCGATGAACCGGGAATGGGCAAGCTTGTCCGAAACACGTATGCGGGTCATGTGGTTCGAGAAGAGGTATTCCCCTTCCGTCGTGAAAAGGGCACTCTTACCGACAAGGGCAGGACTGTTGGTATTGTTGAAGAGGATGTCCCCAGGCAGCAAGGAGTAGGTTTTCCTTTCACCCTCTGACGGAACTACGTTCTTGATGGACGAGAGGTCCAGATGGCCATCTTTCGAGACATTGTTCGTCCTGAGGTGGGCAACACCATCCCCTTCCAGGGATGGTTGTCTGGCAAATCCTGGCTGCAGGTCGGTGGCGATTTGCTGGAGTTGGAATATCGGCCACTTCATTGCGCGGCCTCCGCTTTGTGTCTTCTGTTGGCCGGCCGTTCACTGAGGAGGAGGCGGGTCTTGGCCAGTTCCTTGGCAATCAGCTTCTCGTCCGGCAGGGCGGTTCGGTACTCCGAGGCAAGGACTTTGTTGGGGCGGAAGCGCTGGAGATTGTCGACCGCAAGGCCCCGCCCGTAGCGGCTTGTCAGATCGGCGGCAAAGGTTCTCAAAAGCCCTTTGCCGTATTCAGCGCGGGCTCTTCCCCCTTGCTCGAATTCGACGATACGGCGGCCGAACTCCCAATAGGCGGCCGTCATGACGGCATTAACCGCACGGGCGGAAGCGCGACTGGCCGTGTCCAACAGGCGGGTGATGTCGTCACGGAGCGACGCAGAGCCGCGTTCGGCCTCTGGTCCATCCGCGACGGTCGCCGCCGTCTGTATCGTTTTCTTTCTACTCATCCTTCCGCCTCAACTTCCTTGAGCAGATTCTCAAGCCCCCTCTCGATTTCCCGCTCAGTCTGGAGCACATCCCGGATGAGCTCCGCCGGGTCTTCCTCCGGGGCCTTTTCCGCGACCTGCGGCTTGTAGCGTCCCGCTGCGAGGTTGTAGTCGTTTTCGACGATGGCCTTGACCGTGGCCCACCAAGAGCGCGGATCTTCGCTCCCCGCCTTGAGAAGCGTCCCGGCCTCGACGCCGGGGGCCTTCTTGAAATCGGACTTCTTGTATTCCGTCCACCGCGCCAGGAGGTCGGGGATGTCATTCTTCTCCGGCGTTTCGGGTCGCCCGCCGCCGGAAATCTTGTCGGGATCGAAGCCGTCGTTCCTGACCTCGTAGAACCAGACTTTCCGATTGACGATTGATGATCTTCGATTGATGATTTTGCCATCGGGACGGCGGAATACGAGAACGCCGGTCTTGACGCCCGCGTAGGGTTTGAAGACGCCCGCCGGGAGCGAGACCACGGCCAGGAGGTCGTAGTCTTCGACGAGCTTTCGCCGCAGCTCCACGTGGGCGGAGGTGGACCCGAAAAGCAGTCCCTCGGGTACGACCACGGCGCAACGCCCGCCGGGGGCGAGCGCCTCCATCATCACGCCGAGGAAGAGGAGTTCGCTCTTCTTCGAGTTCGTGGGTAGGTCCTTGCGGATGGACTCCTTGGGCAGCACGCCCGCGAACGGCGGATTGGACAGGATGACCTTGTACTTGCGGGCCAGGTCGTCCTCGGTTAGGCCGCCCATGTCGGAGAGCGTGTTGGCACGCTTCACGGCGGCGTGGCGGATGCCGTGGAGCACGAGGTTCATCATGGCGATGCGCATCATCTGGCGCGACACGTCAATCCCGTAGATGGAGCGTTCCAGGAGCTTCCAGTCGGGAATCTTCTCGCCCGGCCCCTTGCGATAGGTCTGGAGCGCGGGGATGTCCTTCCGGGCTTCGTCGAGCGTTTGCCCCCGGCTCTCCAGCCATTCCTCGCCGTAGATGGGCACCTCCTGCGGCTCGCCGGAGTACTTGGCGAGGATGTGCTCGATGGCGTCAATGAGGAAACCGCCGGTGCCCGCGGCCGGGTCGTAGATGCTGTCTCCCAAGTCCGGGTCCACCATCTCGACCATCATGGTGCGAATCTGGCGGGGCGTGCGGAACTGGCCGTTCAGCGCTGACTGGCCGAGATGGGTGAGGAGGTACTCGAAGATGTCGCCCTTGACGTCCGTGCCCAGTTTGCCGAAGTCGATGGCGTCAATTTCGTCCACCACCTGTTTGAGGACGTTGGGGTCCACGATTTCGAGCACCGCGTCGCGGAAGTACTCGGCGATCTGCGGCTCCTCCTTGACGAGAGAGGCCATGTAGGGGAAGACCTCATCCCGGACGAAGTCGCGCAGTTCCGCGCCGCTCTTGAACCGCCACTTGGACCAGCGGTAGCGCTCGGCCTGCTTCGAGAAGAGCAGTTTCCTGTTGCCGTTGGCCTTGTTGGCTTTGTCGCCGAGCATCCGAGCTTCGAGTTCACGGCTGGACTCCTCCTCGTCGAGCAGCTTGAGGTAGATGAGGTATGAAATCTGCTCGATGTAGGTGACCGGATTCGTGACGCTCCCGGCCCAGAGGATGTCGGTGATCCGGTTGAGTTTTCTGCGCAAGTCCTGGTTCACGGGGAATTTCCGATTGATGATTGCCGATTGCTGATTGAAGAGCGACCCGCGGTTTTGCGGGAGGATACGAAGATGGCCGTAAGTTCGTTCGCCTCGATCCGTAGCGGCGTGACCTTGTCCTTGTGAAGCACGCCCGCGTCTACGATCATCTCCAACCAAAAGGCGCTCTCGTCCGCCTCTTCCACGACCACGCCAATCTTCGCTATAAACTCGGCTTTGCTTCGCGCGCGGCAAGCCGCCCGGTAATTCGCGGCCACGGCGGTTCCAGAGCGTATCAATTGGTTTGCAATGCCTTCGCTGTGACAGTTTGGGACAGTGCTTCAACAAGCCGTATTACGCACAAGGCAAATATCTTTGTTCTTTGCTTCAATTCTTCCTGGTCCATCAGTTGCTCCGAATCATCAATCGTCAATCATCGTTCTACGATGCCTTTGGGAACACTGAAGCGTTCATGTCGTCAATGATGGCCCGCAAGCCCTTCTCGCCGAAGAGCTCGACGCCCAACCCGGCCGCGTTGAGGATGGAGAGCGGCGGATTGAAGAGGTCTTCCAGTTCGATCTTGCCCTTGGCGATGCCCCGGTTCTTCAGGAGCGACAGGTATTGCGCCTGCTGGGGCGTGACCGACTTCGTCACGAGCCACGCTTGGAAGTTCTCGGTGAGTTCCTCCTCGCGGCTCTTGATCTTGAAACTTCCCAGCGCATGCCGGATGAAGTCAATCAGGCTCCCGCCCGGCTGCCGGTAGGCGCGCCGAAGGTTGTCCTCGTTGAAGAAGTAGCGCGGGTTATTGAGACGGTCGGCGAGTGCCTTTTCTTCGTTGGCGGTGAGTTCCTCGCCATTGCGCACTTTCTGGAGAATGGCGTCGTCCGTCGTCGCGGTCCGAATGGTCTTTTCCCAGTTGGTCACGTAGTCGCGCTTGTCCACGCGCTCGCCTTCCGGCCCGACCTCGACGTAGGTCACGGCGTGGAGCCATTCGTCCTGCAGACCCAGCTCGACGAGGTCGCCGGGCGGCCGAGTCAGCTTGCGCTCGCCGTCGGAGGCGTGTCCGCTTCCCGTGCCGGTGAAGATATCGGTGTCGCTATCGTTGAAATAATCGTGGTTGCCGAAGAAGTCGTAGATGACGAACTTCTCTTTCTGAATGTGTGGGGCCGTCCGCGTCCCGCGCCCGCGCATCTGCTGGTAGAGGATGGGGCTGCGGACCCGGCGGCACATGACGAGATGAAACACCTCGCGGCAGTCGAAGCCGGTGTCCAGCATGCCGACGCTGACCGCGACCTGAGGGTATTCCTCGCGCTTGAACTTGCGGATGAGGTCGTCGGCGTTGGACACGTCGCTCGTGATGACTTCGGCGTAGCAGCCCTGGCATTCCGGGTGCAGTTCGTTGAGATAGGAGGCAAGGCGGGCCGCATGATGCTTGGTGATGGCGAAGACGATGGTCTTGCCCGGCCCGATCTTCTGGCCGGGGGCAAGGGCCTTGTAGGTCTGCCACGCCAACCGGTCGAACTCGGCCATCATCTTCTTGTTGGTGTCCTCGTTGGTCCATTTCCGCTCGAACTCGGCGGGGTCATACGACTCGCCGGCCACCTCGGCCCCTTCGGCAAGGACGACCGTGATGCCCGTGGCGAACTTGTAGGGGACGAGGAAACCGTCCTTGAACGCTTGCAGAATGGGGAACGCAAAATCCGGCTGGCCGTCCCGGCACTGGTAGAACTGGAAGGTGTTCCGTTCGATGAACGCCGCCGGTGTGGCCGTGAGGCCGATGTGCAGGGCGTCGAAGTGCGTGAGCGCCGTCTGCCATGCGCCGTAAATCGAACGGTGGCACTCGTCCGCGATGACGGCGTCGAAGTAGCCACTGGTGAACTCGGTATAGCGTCCGATCATGGTCTGAAGCAGGCAGACCGTAATCTGCTGCTCCTGGCGGGCCATGCCGGGTCGGAGCCAGTAACTGCCGTGCTCGGTCAGGATGTCCTGGAGCGCCTCCAACGCCTGCTTGGCGAGCTGGTCGCGGTCCACCAGGAAGAGGATGCGTTCCGCCCGCCCGGCCTTGATGAGCCGTTTGAGGTAGAGGCTGACAAGGTCCGTCTTGCCTGTCCCAGTAGGCAGTTCCATGAGGAACCGCCGCTTGCCCAGTTCGACCGTCTGGTCGAGGGCCTTCATGGCCTCGCACTGGTACGGACGCACGATCCGAGTTTCGCCCTGGCGGAGGTAGTGTTCGGGAATCTCGACGGTCGCCAGGGCTTTCCGGATGGCACGCATCTCAACGAGACGTTCGAGGTCGCGGCGCGAGAAGAAGGAGTTCACCATGTGTGCGTCGTCATTGCCGTAGTCCCAGAAGTAGATGAGTTCCCCGTTGGAGAGGAAAATAAACGGTGCGCCGATCTTCTTGGCGTAAGGTAACGCCTGCTGCTTGGCCGCGTAGGGCTGAATCGCTGACCGTTTGGCCTCGATGAGGGCCAGAGAACGGCCACGCTGGTCGAGCAAGACATAATCGGCGCGCCCGGTCGGAATCTCATCCCCATCCGCGGTCTCTACACTAGGTGTTTCTCCGTAGGGTAATGGGGGGTCTTTCTGTTCAAATGTGCCGATATGGATTGGAACTTCGGTCATTACCTGCGACTTGTCGGAGGGGTCCCACCCCGCCTGTTTCAACAGGTCGTCGATGATGATTCTGGCGTCGGCTTCAGACGAGAAGTCTTTCACTGGCACTCCTCCGCACAAGCGCGGTCACTAGTACTCGGGGAAGAAGTCCGCGAGGTTCTTCCCGTTGAGATAGACATCGCAGACCAGACGTCCACGGTCCACCTTGACGGCGGCACGCAGTTCAACCTGCTTGCCAAGGATGAGCCCCTCCAGTTTGGCCTTGGCAGCTGGCCCGCCCGAGGCGTGAATCTCCGGCGCGTCGTAACCCGTCGGGCGAACGCGGGAACCGCTCTGGCCTTCCCACTTCCATTCTGGGGAAACATCGAACGTATCTCCGTCAACGACTGATGTAACTTTGAACTCTGCCATGGTCGCTCCTTTCTTGTCATCAAGCCACTGGTCTCGTACCTGCGTGACAAGTAGAGCAACCTGCGTGCCATGTTTATGCCAGAACGACAACCCCTTGTTTTGCAAGGCAATACGCCACAGCCACCGGTATTCTTCGTGACCTCGCACTGCAACCTGGGTTGAAACATCTTCAACTCCGGTTGAAATCAGCGCCTTTGATGTGCAGAAACTTGTGCACTGCCTGAGGGGTGACTCCAAGCAGGCGCGCCGCCTCACTCTGATTGCCCTTGGCGATCTCCAGGGCGCGCAGAATCAACTGCTTCCTGGCGCTGCCGAGAAAGCCCTCCAAAGAAAATCCTGGACGCGGGTCTGGCAGAGCTTCAAGGGGGTCCGCGTAAGTCACGGGCTCGGTGATGAGCAGATCGTCTGCATCGAGTACCTCGTTTCTCGTCAGCCGTGCGGAACGTTCGATGACGTTCTGCAAGTCCCGGACGTTGCCCGGCCAGTCGTGGGTCTGAAGACGCGCCAAGGCCGCTTGCGACAGCCGCCTGGGCAACTTCATGGTCGCGTTGATGCGATCCAGTATGTATAGCGCGATCTTCGGGATGTCGCTTCGACGGTCACGAAGCTGCGGCAACACGATTTCGCCGACGTTCAGGCGGTAGTAGAGGTCTTCCCTGAACTTGTCCTGCTTGATGGCCTTGGCGACGTTTCTGTTCGTGGCTGCGACAACACGGACATTGACCTTGTGCGGCTTCTTGTCGCCAACCGCTTCGATCAGTCCGTCCTGCAGGACACGCAGCAGTTTAGCTTGTGTCGGAGGCGGCAGTTCCGCCAGCTCGTCGAGGAACAGCGTTCCCTTGTCGGCCAGGTCAAACTTCCCCTGCTGGTCGGATACTGCGCCTGTAAACGCACCTTTCCTGTGGCCGAAGAGAATGCTCTCCACAAGGTCTTCGGGAATCGCGGCACAATTCAGGGCCACGAAGCATTCGGCAGGCCGACCGCTCAACCGATGGATAAGGCGGGCGATGAGTTCCTTGCCCGTGCCCGTCTCGCCACGAATCAAAATGGGCACGTCCGACGCGGCCAACGCCCCCACTGTTTCCAACGCCTTCTTCATGCTGGGGTGGTCGCCCACGATGCCGAGCTGCTGGACGGCCATCTCCAGGTCGGCCGTGCCGCACAAAGGCGTTTCGACAACTCCGATCTTCGCTCGGACGGCGGGAAATTCCTTGGCGCTGAGGTCTACTTCGCTGACGAGTGGCCGCTCCTTGGTGACGAACTTCGGCGGGCGCACGTGAAGAAGGCGAGCCGGAATCTCGCCGCCTGCGGCAAGCAGAACCCAGCACGCATGCATTTGGGGGGTTCCCGATGCGACAGCGACGAAGAATGCGGCCCCCTTGAATGCCTCCGCGATTTCGCGGATGTGCTTGCGCAGCCCTCGGAGGATGGCGAAGTAGTCCGTGGGATCATCGAGCGGCACTTCGCGGATCTCCACCGTGCTCGCTGAACTGACCGTCTTGAGCGCGGCCATCGTCTCCTGCGTCAGTTCGGCTGTGCTCGGCGTCGAGAACAGGATGATGTGGTCGAAGGTGCTGGCCTTGGCGAGCGACAGAATGGGACCGGGTTGCTCGTCTTGCCCGACGAGCCCCTTCACGTAGGGGTCGTGGAAACCGGTGAATGTAAGCAGAACCTCACTCACCACGCGTCACCGCCCCAACGCCCGCTGTGCCTGGGTCGGTTGGGGCGCCTCATGGAGGGCGGTCCGGAACAGGAGTTGTTCTTCGGGGGTCAAGGAGACGGCCTGCCCGCGGGCCGCGACCACTTCCCGCCGTGCCTGAGCGACCGTGACTTCCCGTTCATAGGCGCTCACACTGACCCGACGAAGCTCTGCGGCTTGGGAAAGATAGGACTTGCTTTCGGGGTCCAGGCGAACCATCAGCGGGCTGGCGGTCCGAATCCGCTTCGGAGGGCTGCTCGAATGAATTTTAGCCATGTCCAGACCCTGCGGTGATTGGTGCACTATGGCATGTGACAATAATTGTATAGCGTCAGGCTACGCAATCAAAAAGGACTAATCCGGGCTGGAGTTACGCCTTAGGCGTGGCGCTACTCGGACAACGGCTAAAGCCGTCGCTCCAACGACTTACGCCAAAATATAGCGCTGCCGTACTAGCCTGCATTTCTCATTCCGGCGTGATGAGAAATCCGGGCTAAAGAAGCCGTCCGCGCTTGATGGAGTCCTCGCCCATCTTGGAGCGGATTTCATCTACGGCGCGATCGAGGCTGCGACGCCGTTCCTCCTCCTCGCGTCCAAAGAGGGAGGCCTGACGCTCGGAGGCGGCGGAGAGCTGCGAGACGCTGACGCCCACGAGGCGCACGGGCCGGCTTCGGGCCGCATCGTGCCGGCGCAGCAGGGCCAGGGCCGTCCCGGCGATGACGTCCGTCCGGTCCGTTGCGTCCGCCAGCGTTCGGCTGCGCGTGCTGAGGCTGAAATCGGCGAACTTGAGCTTGAGGGTGACCGTACGGGCCTGGAGTCGGGCGGAGCGCACGCGGAAGGCGACCTGTTCGGCGTGCTCGAGAGCCGTAGTCTCGAGGGATTCGATGTCCGATACGTCCTCGGGGTAGGTGGACTCGCTACCCAGAGACTTGGCCTCCGCGTCCGGGACGACCTCGCGGGCGTCCTCTCCATGAGCCAGTTCGAGCAGGAAATCGGCCGTTTTGCCCAATTTGGAGCGCAGCACGGAGAGGGGCACGTTGCGGAGGTGGCCAATGGTGCGGACGCCGCTCTCGTGAAGGACCTGGGCGGTGGCTTCGCCCACGCCCCAGAGCCGGGTGACGTCGAGAGGCTCCAGGAAAGCGAGTTTTTCTTCTTCCCGGATTTCGAGGAAGCCGTCCGGTTTCTGGTAGCCCGAGGCGAGCTTGGCCAGGAACATGTTGGGCCCGATCCCGATAGAGACCGTCAGGTCCGTCTGCTGGCGGACCATTTCCTTGATCTGCCGGCCGATCTCGGCGGCGGGCCCGAACAGGCGGATCGAGCCGGTGACATCGAGGAAGGCCTCATCGAGGGAAAGCGGCTCGACGAGCGGGGTGAAGGATTCGAAGATGCTCCGGATTCGGGCGGAGACCTCCTGGTAGCGTTGCATGCGGACGGGGAGGAAGACGGCGTGGGGGCAAAGCCTTTTGGCATGAGCGGCGGGCATGGCGCTGTGGACGCCGAAGCGCCGGGCCTCATAAGACGCGGCGGAGACGACGCCGCGGGACTCCGGCGAGCCGCCGACGATGACCGGCTTGCCTCGGAGGTCCGGGTGGTCCCTCTGCTCCACGGATGCGTAGAAGGCATCCATATCGGCATGGAGGATCGATTTCGGCACGGGTTGAGCCTGCTCAGCGGTTAGCCAGGCGCTGTCTCACAGCAATTGCGACAGGAATGTCTGGGCGGGCACCGTCATCGGGGTGCGCGTCTCGGCAAAGCAGTCCGCGTCCACGAAATCGGCGTCGAGCACGACCTGGAAGGCGAAGGGGGCCTTGATCTGGGCCTGGTAGTGCCGTAGCGCGTTGCCGATGGATTCATCGCGTTGCTTCACCTCGACCAGAAACCAGGGATTCCCGTCGCGGACGACGACGAAGTCCACCTCCCGCTGGCGTTTGTCCCGCAGGTACGCCAACTGAAACTGCCCGAATCCCATGTCGGTCCACCCTTCGACGGCCTTCAAGAGGTGACATCCGATGAACGTTTCGGCCTTGTTGCCCTCGTCCTCGATTCCTCCCCAATCCCGCAGAAACCACTTGGGCTCTTTGCGCAGGGAGCGTGAGACGTTCTGAAACCACGGCTTGATGAGGAAGCCGTGGTGCAGACTGCCAAGCGCATCGACCCAGCGCTTGACGGTGTCGATGGATACCCGGACGTCCCGGGCGAGATTGCTGTAGACGAGCTGGCGGGACGAACGGTCGGCCAGCAGCTTCACCAGCATTTCCAACTGATCGATCTGCTGAATCTGCGTGAGGTCGCGGACGTCCCCCCGCAGGAGTTGTTCCAGGCGCGTGGACTGCCAGCGATTCGTGAAGCGATGGTCGCGCTTGAGGAAGGGCTCCGGGTATCCTCCGTGATTCCAGAGGGCATCGAAATCCCCAGACGTCATCTTCTTGGGCGGGCGGACGACGCGTTGCGGATCGGGCACGTCCTGATAGAGCGTTTCGGCCACGGAGAAAGGGTGCATCCGGTAGATGAAGTAGCGGCCCATCAGGCTGTCGTCACCGCGCCGATAGGTGTCCATGCGGCTCGAGCCCGTCACGATGATGCTGACCTGATCGGCATACGTGTCGAAGAATCCTTTCAGGAACTGTTTCCAGCGAGGGTACTTATGCAGCTCGTCGAACATCACCGCGGGAAGCCGATCGGTCAGGCGGTTCAGGTTTAGCCGATCGACAAGCTTTGCGGGGCCGCCCAATATCTGCTCGCGGTCGTCAAGGTTGTCCCAGTTGGCATAGCTGTCCGCGTGATTGCGGCAGGTCGTGGTCTTGCCGACCTGGCGTGGGCCGCTGACAAAGGCCATCTGCCGGCAGCTATTCAGATGCTCGGCGAGCAGGGCGTCGTAGAGGCGATGCTTGGCGGCCATATGGACCATTATCGTTTGGATCGTAAAATAGTCAAGACCTTCTTACGACACCCACGAGATTGGACCTTTAGCGACGTAAGCCTCCCGGACCTGTCCTAGTAGACGAGTTAGCAAGTGCACCCACACTTGCTAACTTGTCTACTTTAGGAAATCCCTCCCTCCCGTAGGGAGCCCGTTCAAGGGGATAGAGTTGGGACGCTGGGAGGTTTCATCTCAATAAGTTCTGGGAAGACGATCAGGTCAAGTCCATGAAGTATGAATTCCGTAGCGGAACGCGTCAGCGTTCCGTCCGAGAGATGAGATTTGAGGGCCCAGACGAAGCGCTGATTCGCGGATGAGCCGGTCGTTGCGCTCGAGGGTCGGCGATTCGTCGCTGGCCGAGCCCGGGGCGTAGAACGTATTGCGATAGAGCGTATAGAGTTCCGAGCGAAGATGGGCGAGGGGCTGGTGTCCCATTCGGGCGGAGCGTTCGTGACGGAGGGCATCGATGTCCAAGTCGCCGACGAGGATTCTCTCGCCCGGTCCGGTCTGTGCCAGCACGCGGCCATTGAAATCGACGACCATGCTGCCGCCGTCCCAACTGAAGGGCGGGTAGTGGCGCAGGGATGCGCCCTGATTGCAGGCGACGACGAAACAGAGGTTTTCGATGGCCCGGGCGCGGTTCAATACCGTCCACCAATCCATGGGTGGAGTCGAGCCCCAGGGGTCCATGTAGGCGCTGATGCGGATGAGCACCTCGGCCCCGCCAACGGCGAGCTGCCGCGTGACCTCTGGAAAGAGCCAGTCATAGCAGGTGGCGACACCCAGGTTGCCGATGGGCGTCCGGGCGACGGGGAATATCTCGTCCGCGTAGCCTGGAATATCGTGGGGGCTGGCATGAACCTCCCAGGGTATCCAGGGGTGCGTCTTGCGGTAACGTGTGAGGATGCCCTCGGGCCCGATGAGGCACGTGGTGTTGAAGGCGCGGCCGCGGTATCGGTCATCCGACTCGATGAAGCTGCCGGTCTGGATGTAGATTCCCAAGTCTCTGGCTTTTTTCTCGTAGCGTTCGGTGTGCTCGTTGGGGATGGGGACAGCCAGCTTTTCAAGCAGCTCCTCGGCCGTGGGATAGATGGGGGCAGCATGGGCGAACTCGGGGAAGACCACGAGCCGCACGGGCAGGAACGCGCCGTAGCCCTGCACGGCCCCGTCGATCATCTCGAGCATGCGGCTGACCTTTGGAGCGATGCCTGATCGGTTCGGCGGATTGGGCAGGTCGGTCTGGCAGCAGGCGGCGGAGTAACGCATGGTTTTCATGGGGGAACGACACGGGTGTTATACGTGCCCTGATAGGCCCGGTGAAGAGGGTCGTCCGGGTACGACTCGTTCCCCGGATAGGGATATGCGGACATGCCATGGAAGGGGAGGGGCTCGACGGTCTGGCCGCAGGCGGTGTAAGGGTCCATGTCCTTGCAATAACCGTCGGCATGGAGGATGAAGGTGCGGGCCCATCCGTCGGGCAGGTCAGGCAGGGCGTCGGGTTCAAACGTCAGGGCGATTTCCTCGCCGCGGCCGAAGATGGCGAAGCAGTCGTCGGGATCGGCCAGCAGGGCGCGGACGTCGCCGTAGCGGGTGTAGCGGCCCGCCATGAGCTTGAAGCCGGGGTTCGGATCGATGAGGTGATAATCGAGCAGGGTCGGGAGTCGCCCGTCGGGCGAGAATTCCCTGGGGAAGCCGAGACGCCGGAGCGTGGCGCGGGTGGGGTCCAGAGCGGTGCATCGGAGCGGCGATCCGGAATCGGCGGCGGCGAAGACGGCGTCCCAGTAGATTTGCATGTTGGTGACGAGCCGGAATCGGCCGCGGCTCTCGGCCGCCCAGGGAGTGACGTCCAGGGTCATCATTTTAGGGAGGCCCGCTGGGTAGCCGGTCTCGGGCAGGACGGTGCGCCAGGAATCGTGGTCGCCGGGAATCTGGAGGCTCGGCGGCTCGAGGCGCGCTCCGGCCTGGGAAGCTGCGAAGAGGGACTGGGAATATGGGTATTCGACCCAGCCGTAGAGGCAGAGGACGACGCGGACGCCGCTGGGGAGCGCGGTGAAGGCGTCTCCGAAGTCCATTTCCAGCGTATGAGTTTCGGCCAGGCCGAGAAAACGCGGGTCCGTGCGGAAATCCGACACGGTGCGCCGGTCCATGTGGATCAAAACGCCAAGAACGTCGGGTGAATGGCCGGTCGCTGCTCGAATGGGCGGTATCCGGCGCTGCAGGGTCCAGAGCTGTTCACGCCGCGGGGGCGGACCGGTCTCGAAGCGCTCGTCCGGGAAGACTTCGATGCCAGCGGGATGGTCGGCGGCGATGAGCTGGAGGTGGTCCAGGTAGACGGCCTCTTCGAGCGGTTCGACGATGCGAATCTCGTAACCGGACCGGCTGGGCTTGAGTTGTGCGGGGCTCATGCGGACTCGTTCGATGGGCTGTGGGAGGGCATAGCTGCCGGGTGCGACGAGGAAGCCGAGTCCGCCGCCGCCGAGGAAATCGGTCACGAAATCGAATCGTTCGCCGTTCCAGGCAAAGAGCACGGGGCAGCTTCCGGTCTTGCGAAGCGTTTCGGCGACGGCATAGGCCTGGCCGGCGGCGAGTTCCATCTCGGACTGGATGATGCCGTCAGGCCAGACGAAGCGGGCGACATCGACCTTGGCGGCCGCGCCGAGGCCGAAGGTGACCTGGGGCGAAAGCTGGGAGAGGTATCCGGCAGCGAGGAAAAGTTCCTTTTTCTGGTGATGAGCGCCGGCCTGGACAAAGACCTGGACGCCGAGAGGAAAGGAGCTGGACCGCGTCTGCTCGCCCATGCGGCTGCCCGTGAGGACGAAGCGGACGAAGCGGTGGGCTGTAGGTGTATTGTTACGAAGGAAGGTGGCGGGCCGGGCGCTGTTGAGGATGAGGACATCGACGTCGCCGTCCTCGTCGAAGTCCGCGTAGAGTGCGCTGCGAGGGTTGTGGACGCCGATGGAATCGAGCCCGGCGGCGGAGGACACGTCGGCGAAATGACCGTTGCCATCGTTGGCGAGCAGGGCGAGGGAGGGTCCGCTTCCGCCCGGCGCGTCGAGAAGGAACAGGTCTTCGTCTCCGTCGTTATCGGCGTCAAAACAGGCGCCCGAGGTCGCCCGGGCCTGCGTGGACTCGAATGGTTCGGTGAAGGTGCCTGGCGGGAAGTTCCGCAGCATGAGCACGGGCTGGCCGGGGCCTCGGAAAAGAACCAGGTCCATCGCCTCGTCGCCGTCCAGGTCGGCAGCGCAGCCGGAGAGGACTGTCCGGGCTTCCCGGACGAGGACGCCGCCGTCCGACTCGACCATGCCGTCGAGCCGTCGGTTGACCAGGTAACGCGAAGGCACGGATGGGTCGAAGAGCAGGGCGTCCGCGTCGCCGTCGTTGTCCAGATCGGAGAGGAGGCAGCCCAGGGCGAGGCGTCCGGGCCCTGGTCGAGCGAAGGGTTTTTCGTGGGGCTGAAAGCGGCCGTCCTGGCGGTTGACGAGGCAGGAGAGGGGCGGCTGATCGGGGGCCGGAGCGGCGTGTGCCACCAGGAGGTCCAAATCGCCGTCGTTATCCATGTCGGCGAAGGAAGCGGCGGTGGAGATGAGGCCCGTGCAGGAGGTTCGAGTTTCCTCTGAGACGTCCGTGAATCGGCCGGGCGCGGTCTGGTGGAAGAGGTAGGAGCGTCCCTCGCCCGTGACAAAAAGGTCGATGCGGCCATCATTGTCGTAATCGCCCGGTGCGGCCCCGATGCCCGCGAGCGCGGGTGGGAGGCCGGATTCAGAGATAGCGTCTCTGAAGCGTCCGCGCCCATCGTTGAGGAAAAGGCGGCTGGAGGCGGAGGCGGGCCGGCCGCCGCAGAGGAAGACGTCGAGGTGGCCGTCGCCGTCGAAATCGGCACAGGCGGCGGCCGCGCCAAGGGAGCGCGAGGCCTCGCCGGGGCCCGGCGGTGTCAGAGCCAGTGTTTCACCATCGTGAGTGAACTCGATTCCGGACTCGGCCGTGGCGTCGGAGAATCGGGGCGAGGCCTCGGGCCGGGTGTGCGGCCGCCGTTGGGGGCCCGGGACGCCGATTCGGACGGTCTCGGCGTACTTGCCCATGAGCGGGTATTCGATGGCCCGGAGGACCTCGGTGCCCTGTCCGGCCTCCTTGAGTCGGATGGCGGCGGACAGATTTGCGGCGCCCTTCTCCGGATCGTGCAGCAGGCGGAGGCAGATGCTGAGGTTTTGATGTGCGGCGACGAGGGAGGCGTTTCGGGCGAGGGCGGCTTCGTAGTAGGGGCGGGCCTCGGCGAAGGCCTGACGCCGGAAGTAAATCTGGCCAATCCAGAGGAGCGAATCGGAGTCCTCGGGGTCGAGTTGCAGCACCTGCTGGAGCAGACCGAGGGCCTCGTCATCCTGGAATAGATGAATGGCCAGCATGGCGAGGCCGTAGACCGGGCGCGGGTCGGTAGGAGCGAGCCGGGCCGCTTCCTGGAATTGCAGTCGAGCGCGGTCGAAATCCTTCTGCTCGTTCAGAAGTGCAAGGCCGAGGTTGATATGCCCCACCGGCCAGCGGGGCGCTAGGCGGACGACCGTTTCGAAGGCGGGAACAGCATCCTTGTAACGGTACTGGTCCATGAGGCCGACGCCCCGGTTGTGGGCCTCGAGGACGGCCTCGAGGTGGGCGCGGGGGATGGGCAGCCGGATGGAGGACCAAGCGTACCAGGCGACGAGCACGAGCGCGGCGGCGAGCCCGAAGCCGAGGGCGTATCGGACACGCGGCCGGAAGGCACGAAAGGCCTGACGAAACGATTGCAGGGCGAGGAACGGAAGAAATTTTCTTTCCACGGTTAACGTGTTCTATCGCGAGAGGAAACCAGGGGCAAGGCGGAAAGAATCGAGAAGCCCATAATCGCCTTGCCACCCGCCTACGAAAGGTGGAAGACAGATTTGACATAAAAGACAGATTTGAGTATACTAGCTGCCTCGGAATTTCAATCGCGAGCCGACGATGACCAAATTTGAAAAACGAGACGCTTCCCAGCGTCCCAGCGGGATCCCGCCGGGATTCAGGCGTGGTCTTCTCAGACAACGGCTAAAGCCGTCACTCCAACCCTGCCGCAGACGGATCCCGGCGCTTAAGTGAACAGTATTGGGGCTAGGTTCATTATGCAAACAACACTGCGAATTGATAATCGCATCTACCGCGAGGCCAAGGCGGAGGCCGCCCGACTGGGTTGCACGCTGACGCGTTTCATCGAGGACGCTCTGGCGGAGCGAATCGCCCGAAGCCACGGCACTGATCCGGCCCGAGAAGCGGAGATCGCCGAGCGAAACCGGCTCATGGAATCATTGCTTCAGTCTACAGCTCATTTCAAGGTTGGCCCCAGGCCAACTCGCGAAGAGATGAATGAGCGGTAATGTCTTTCTGGACACGAACGTTCTGGTCTACGCGATCGAGGTCATCGGGCCCAATCCCGCAAAGTCTCACGCGGCACTCGAGCTGGTTCGGCGTGCGGATGTGAATCTTTCAACCCAGGTCCTGGGCGAATTCTACTGTGCGGCTGTGAGTTCGCGCCGCCAGACGCCACTCACCCACGAGGAGGCGTTGGCATGGGTTCAGTTCTGGAAACGCCACAAGGTTCACCCGATTACCGCATCCCATGTTGATCTTGCCTTGGAGCTCGGCGGTCGTTTTCGTATTCATTACTATGATGCTCTGATTCTCGCCTCGGCGCGTCTGGCGGATTGTCCGGTGGTCTACTCGGAGGACCTGAACGCCAGGCAGCAGTATGACGGGGTGCGTGTGGAGAATCCGTTCATCGTCTGACAAACTTTCGGCCGAAAGTTTGTCAGAAATGCGGTTTAGGACGAACGAGGAGTGGTATCGGACCATCGAGCGCGGGGCGCGGGCCTTCGACCAGGTTCGGGGAAGACGATCAGGTCAAGTCCAAGAAGTATGAATTCCGTAGCGGAACGCGCCAGCGTCCCGTCCGAGAGATGAGATTTGAGGGCCCAGACGAAGCGCTGCCTCGAAGATCCCGGTGGGAGCGCATCGCTACAAGAATCCGCGAAGCGCTGAATCATCATCGGTCACGAAATCGGGCGGAGCGGTCTCCACGAATTTATTGCGAAGTCACCTGTTTGAGGCGTAACTCCATCAGTGACATCCGATTACAGATATTCACTTCCTCTGTTTCTCTGTGTCACAACGAAGCGAGCTCGCGAGCTTCGTACCCCTGCTGATGACTGATGACTCTTCCTCGGCCTCGGCTTGCCAGGCCGCCGCATCAGCGTCTCACCCCATCGCCAGGTCTTCCCAAGGCAGCGCGACGATCTTCGCATCCATCATCCGTCGCTCGCGGCCCGTGTGAAGCAGCACGCCGCAAGAGGCTTCAGGATATTCAGCCAGAAACGTTCGCAATGCTTTTAGGTCGCTGTACTGAGGCGCGCTGGAGAGCTTCACTTCGAAGGCGATCAGCCGCCGGCCCCACTCGATGATAAAATCTACGTCCATGCCGGACGACGTGGACCAGAAATAAATATTGGGCCGTGGCACGAGCGGTTGCGCCAGCGCGCGAAGGTGCAACAACACGAGGTTCTCAAGCAGAGCACCCGCTTCCCGGGCGCCCCTCAGCGCCTCCGCGTCATGGTGTCCCGCGAGATAGGCCCCCAGCCCGGGGTCCATCCAGTAAAACTTCGGCATCTTTATCAGCCGTTTCGTCCGATTGACCGCATAGGGCTGCAGTCGCTCCCCCACGCAACTCGCCTCAAGCAGGTTGAGATAGCGATGGATGCTGGGCTGTGAAATCCCGGTGTCCCGAGCTATCTCGGTTTGGTTGAGGAGCTGGCCGGTACGGAAAGCCAGCGCGGCCATGAAACGACGAAAATCGGGGAGCGACGAGACCTGGCTGAGGCTCCGAAGGTCCCTCTCCAGGTAAGTGGCCACGTAACCTTCCCACCAGCGCAGGACTGCGGCTGCATCAGGGAGTTGAAGGAGAGGAGGCATGAAGCCACGGACAACCCGATGGATGGGGTCCGCCTGGAATGTTTCTCCGGACGTCGTCATCCCTTCGAAGTTGCCTTCAAAAAGACGGTGAAGCAGGTCCGGAGGCCCGGCCCGATATTCTTCGCCCAGGGTCAGCGGAAGAAGGCTGAGGTAAACGGCTCTCCCCGCCAGCGTTTCACTCACCTCACGCATCAGGAGCAGATTCGCCGAGCCAGAAAGGACGAATCGCCGCTGCCCGGGTCTTTCGTCCACCGCGCGCTTGATGGCGGAAAGCGCCGAAGGTACCCGCTGGATTTCATCGAGGACAATTTGGTTGGTTCCGTGCCAGAGAGCCGCGGGATTCCGTTCCACCTCCGTGAGCACGTCGTAATCGTCCATGGTGTGGTAGGCCCATCCTTGGGTTGGTCTCGCGTGCCGGAGGAGGGTAGTCTTTCCAACCTGGCGCGCCCCGGTGAGGACAGTCACCGGATGGATCGAGACGACGTCAGCGAGAATGCAGGAGAGCCATCTAGGCAGGACCCATTCTTTATCTGAATTGATATCATTCACACCGAGAATTATAAGAATTCAAATAACGAATGCAAGCCTGTCAGAGACGGAAGACGGTTGGTGGTCGGTGGTGACGAGTCCTGAGTGATCAAGGCGGAAGGCGGAAGGCGGAAGAGGGTTGGTGGTTGGTGGTTGGTGGTTGGTGGTGGCGAAGCCTGAGTGATGAAGGCGGAAGGCGGAGGAGGGTTGGTGGTTGGTGGTTGGTGGTGGCGAAGCCTGAGTGATGAAGGCGGAAGGCGGAGGAGGGTTGGTGGTTGGTGGTTGGTGGTGCGAGTGCTGAGTGCTGAGTGCTGAAGGCTGAGTGCTGAAGGCTGAGTGCTGAAGGCTGAGTGCTGAAGGCTGAGTGCTGAAGGCTGAGTGCTGAAGGCTGAGGGCTGAAGGCTGAGTGCTGAAGGCTGAGGGCAAGGCTGAAGGCTGAAGGCTGAAGGCTGAAGGCTGAAGGCTGAAGGCTGAAGGCTGAAGGCTGAAGGCTGAAGGTGGTTGGTGGTGGCGAGTTCAGAGTAATCAAGGCGGAAGGCTCAAATCACTCACGGGCCATCGTTTCTTCACGCATGTGAACGCGCGAGCCTGAGGGCCTCGAGACGGACCGCTTTCCGGAGCTCATGAGGTTTTATGACCTCGGCGCCGGCGCCCCATTGGAGGACCCAGCGCTTCACTTCCTCCAGATTGGGGGCCGGGAAGGAGAGCGTCACCGAGCCGTCCTTCCCGGCTCGAATCGTCCCAATTCCAGGCGTGATGGACCGGTTCGACCGTTCTCTTCTCGATCGGGTCCTCGGGAATGCGTTGATAGTCCAGGACAACCACGTGTTGTCACGGACGGCGTTGAGGAGAAACTTCCAGACCTCCTGCGAGACAAGTCGGCTTGGACGGCCGTGGTACGCGAGCCCAGAAGCGACCGAATCGCGATAGATTTTCCCGGACTCGGGGAGGAGGGTCATCAGCTTTATCGAAAACGAAGTCCAAGTCCTCGGCAGATGGAGTCTCCAGAAACGTCTCTCCGATTCGCAACTTATTGTGCGGTACAAACTTGTGTGAGTATGCAAGTCAGACCGTTATCCGCCCATTAATCCAACAAATATGGCTCTTCGCGTTTATGCGCGCGTGGTATTGGGGTATTGGGGGTGCGTTAACCGACGAGTTCGACCCGTGAGCGATGGAGTGCATAGAGTTTCAGCTTGAAGAATTCGATATCTCAGGTGGAAAAACCCGAGGCGGGAGGCGGGAGAACGGATGTTCGGAAGGGGATGACGCAGCCAGCCGGGGGATGTTCGGTGCGGCCGTAAGGAGGCCTGGGACTTGGCGGCTGGCGTAGCGGCCGGACGGGATGTGGGTGGGTGGCGTGGGTCTCGGCCGCTGCGCTTTAGAGTCTTAGGCTGTCACTTCTCCGCGTGGCGTCGGAGATCTTGAGACGCGGTTCTGGGTTCTCCATTCGAGGTTCTGGGCTTGGCAACCACCAACCACCAACCATCATACTATGACCCTGCGGTTGTGCGGGCATCGCCTGCCTTAAGTTGGGATGGGGTGGGGTGGAGAGCGCGCGGTCAGCTCGTGTTGGGCGGCTGGGGGGCTGCAAGGTGGGAGTCTTGGGAGTCTGGAAGACCTTCAAAGCGTCTCGGTAGTTCCAGGCTGAAGGCTGAAGGCTGAAGGCTGAAGGCTGAAGGCTGAAGAGGGTTGGTGGTTGGTGGTGGCGGTGGCGAAGCCTGAGTGATGAAGGCGGAAGGCGGAAGAGGATTGGTGGTTGGTGGTGACGAGTCACTGCTCGCTGCTCACTCCTGAGAAACAAATGGATAACACGTTTGTATATAACCACTTAAGAATAAGGCCTTAAACCCCAA
>JACPCR010000051.1 GCA_016179685.1 Planctomycetota bacterium
AAGAACTTTGATACCCATGTAGTGAAGACTTTCGACTAAAATGCCCTCCAATCGCCCCAAAATTGCAATATCGACCTCCGACTGTTCAACTTGGGCTAGATTGGTCAGCGTGGCAACGATCCTGCTCGATGGCCCCCCGAGCGACATCCAACGGCTCATGCGATCCCGATCCCGACGGGCGTTGGAACGCGAAGAGCCAAGAGCTTCCAGATGTCCGCCTTTTTTTTCAAGGACCAAGATCGCTGAATCGCGATCATCCCCTTTTTCCTTATCCGCCCCAGTACGGACCGAACCGTCCATCACCACTATTTTCGCCCAGCCGGTGAAATAGAATATGCTTCCGTGGCGGCCTGACGTCTTTGAGGTGTTGTATTCGCCAAAGCGTTTCCTCCTTCCAATGCCCCTTTTTCAAAACGGAAAATGAAGCGGCGGCAGGCGAACCTTACGTCATGTCGGTGCGCAAAATGGCCTTCGAGGCGTTCGCCCATTCATGCGCCGCCGCTCCTGCCCAAAGGGAGGTCTGGCCGGCATGCCCGGTGATCCCGTTCTCCTTCTTTTTTGAGCGCGCTGTGCGGTTCATTTTTTTTGTCCTATCCCTCGCTCACCCCCACCCTTTCCCCTTTTTTGGGAGGGTCGCAGGCCCTGCGACCGCGCGATAGACGATCACGGCAGGGGTTATGGCCTGGGGTCTCCGACGACGTCGAAGCGTTCCGTCGAGGTTGCTAGGACGCGGACTCCGCCTGAAGAGCGCAGATGCCAACGGGTGATTCCCCCGGAAACTTCGCGACGAATTTCGGGGATTGCGCCCTCGGAAACGCCCGGCGCCAGCGGGATCAGCGCCATCGTGAAAATGGCCGGCAACCGGACCTGTCCGCCATACGTGACCGCTGGCGCTGGAATCGGGTGATTTCCGCAGCGGGCGATCCACCCCCGTCCATGCCCGAAGTCTACCGATCGAAGAGTGCTGTGCGTGGTGGAACGAGTGGGACGGGATGTTTTATCTCCCATGGTGATCTGAGGCGCGAGCGAACCTTCCAACGGCTGCACCAAGAGCCGCGCGCCACTCGGAGCGGTCGCCACGGCGATGGCCCCATCGAGCGCGACCTGGATCTTGTCGTCGAACTGAAAATTCTGCTCGATTTGCGCTGTTTCCAGTTCACCCGTCAACACATCCTGTAACAGCCATCCAAACGTTGGCACAAACAGGATCCGACGCTTCCATCGAACCGGCTTGAGCGGCCGAAAATCAAACTCGCCGGCAAACAACGTGTATTCGGCGGTGTGTTCCCAAACGTTGTCCAACGGCTTTTCCGTCTCCAAGAAACCGGTCAGGTGGAAGAACTCATCCACGCCGTCCACCGTGATCGTGTTGTGAAGAAATCCGGCGTTCAGCATCGAAATCCATGCGCCCGGTTCGTTGCTCGCATAGGTCGTGGTGCACGGATCCGTGATGAAATCCTCTCCGAACGCGCTCAGCACGAAACTCAGCTTGTCGCAATGTTGATGCCCCCTGCCCCACGGGCCGCCGTCCACCACCATGTAGAGCGCCTGCGGCGACCAGTCGCTTCGCATCATGTAGTAGCCGCCGTACGCGGGTTGTCCGACGGTCGGCCACGCCGTGAACGCCGGCTTCGGCCCGGTCTCGCCCAAAAACGGTCTCGCGCAGGCCAGGTCCAGCCAGCGCACCATGGGTGGGAACAGGCATTCCCCCACTTTCGTCGCGAACAAATCGCCGAAGGAAGGAAGATCGCCATTGGGCTTCACGAGAGCGATGAGCGCCGTCAACATCGCATCAAACCATTCCCGCTTGGCCTGAATCGCCGGCTGATCCAACAACGCGCAGGCGATCTGCGAAATCTGCAGCACGACCGAAGACGAGTAGGCCATGGTCAGTTCCTTGTACAATCCATCGGGATAGAACCCGGTTTCCAGGTGTTGCGCCAGCAACTTGGCGTCGTAAACCCGCCAGGCTTTCGCTTCCGCAAAATCATCCAGCACGGCGCAAAGCACGCCCAACACCCGGATCATGAACGCGCCCGCGTTATGATTCATGTGCTCCTGGATCTGGGGAACCAGAAACCGCGTCTCCTCCAGGATTCGATGCAGCATCGTCAACAATTCCTCGTCCGTGACTTCGGGCCTTCGACGGATCAGGTGGACGGCAGCAGCCCACACGTCCAGCCGGACCGGCAACATGCACCAGTACCACGGCGATGCCACCACGTAGTGCGTCCGCCAGCCTTCATGGGTGTTGTGGCCGATGAAGGTCTGGATCGGCCACTCTTTCATATACTCGAAACAATGATTCACCATGTATCGCACATACCGCGGGTCTCCCGTGTGGTGGAAGGTGGGCACCATCCTCGACAAAATCGGGAACCGGGTCAGACAGGAGAGCGGCGCCTCGTGCCAGTCCACCCCGGTCGAGGGCACGTCATAGACGGTGTACCCGTCGTGGAGATGGCCTTCCAGAGCGCGTTCGGCGTGTTGGGTGAGCTCGTCGCGATGCCCCGGATTGCGGGGAATCTTCGGCCAGTCCTGGAGAACCGCTGACACGATCTCTTTGCCGCGGAAATGACGGACGAACTCGCGCGAAGCCGCAGCCACGTCCCCACGATCCAAGGCCTGTTTCACCGCGCTCAACTCCGGCCGAGCCAGGTCCAGGCATCGCAGGAATGTCGCGCGATCCGGTATGATGAAATTAACCGATGAACTCGATTCCGTCTTTGGGTCTGTACTCATAAATTCCTTTCAGAGAAACGGCGCGTCGAGGGTGCGGGGCCCGGCTCGGACGATTTGCAGGAGCTGCGGGACGAGCTTTCCGCCGCGCCAGCCGGCCTGTTTTGCCGCTGCGGCGTCCCTGAAGCGGCTGAAATCGTCGATGCTCTTCGACCACTCGAGGAAGAAGCGAGAAGGTAAAGACCAGGAGGAGACGCCCAAGAAGAAGGGGCGTCCGGAGGGGGCTGAAGGTTCGACCAGGAGACGGTTGACGGAAGAGGATGTCGCCCGGGGATGCTGCTCCGGAGGCGCATCTTTCGTAACTGCTTAGTGATCGCACTTGGCCATTTGTTCATCGTAGTCCCTGCGAACCCCGATTCTGTCTCCAGCGGCACTTACCTTTTCGGACCTGCTGACAGAAATCCGCGGATGACACAGCTTTTTCACTCAGCAGTTACCCTATTTCGGTTCCGGTCACTCGAGGAACACGGGTTGGTTTGAGGCAGCGCCTCTCTATCCTCTTCGCCGCGCCTTATGGCCCGCCTGCAAAGCTTCCAGGATCGCTTCCACGTCGTAGACGCACCCGGCCCATGTACCGCCCCCGACCTGCTGCAGCGCCGCCCAAAGACGCGTGTCGTCCGGAAGCTCCACGTCCGGGGCCAGGTCGGGCCTCGGGGAACGCCGGGCCAGCTCCCGTGTCCCCTCTTCCACCCCGAAAATCGCTTCCCCACGCCCCACCAGGTCCACGCTCCCCTCCAACCGGTTGCGATCGATCCGAATCTGGATGCGGTCCCCATCGAGCACTTTTCCGATGGGGCCGCCGGCCAGGGCCTCGGGCCCCACGTGTCCGATGCACGCGCCGGTGGACACGCCCGAGAACCGCGCGTCCGTCACCACCGCCACGTGCTTGCCGAAGGGGAGATGCTTGAGGGCGGATGTCACCTGATAGGTCTCCTCCATCCCCGCGCCCAGGGGGCCCCGGCCCGCCAGCGTAAGAACGTCGCCCGCCCGGATGGCGTCGGGACCCCTCGACTTGATCGCCGCGACCGCGGCGCGTTCCGACGTGAACACCCGCGCCGGCCCCAGCTTCCGGTACACTCCGTCCGCATCGATCACCCCCGGATCGATTGCCGTGCTTTTGATCACTGAGCCCTCGGGAGCCAGATTGCCCACGGGAAACACGACCGTGCTTGTCAGACCCGCCGCTCTCGCCCGGTCCGGGTCCAGGATCACGTCGTCCGGGTCCACCCCGTCCCGTTCCTTCAGGATTTCCCGGAATCGGCGACGCCGCCCGGAGCGTTCCCAGGCCTCCAGCACCCGGCCCAGGGGCTCTCCCGAAGCAGTGAGACAGTCCATATCCAGCAGGCCCAGATGCCGCAGGTGCAGCATGACCTCCGGAACCCCGCCGGCCAGGAAGACCCTCACGGTAGGGTGGTGGACGGGGCCATTGGGCAACACGCTGACGAGCCTCGGTGTCCGGCGATTGACCTCGGTCCAGTCCCGGACCGTGGGCCGCGGCAACCGGGCCGCATGGGCGATGGCCGGGACGTGGAGCAGCAGGTTGGTCGAGCCGCCGAAGGCGGCGTGCACGGCCATGGCATTGCCGATGGCCCCCGTCGTCAGGATGTCCTTCGTCGTGATCCCCCGGCGTTCCAGCTCCACCAGCGCGCGGGCCGACCTCCGGGCCGTCTCCGTCCATACCGGCTGGCCTGAGGGCGCGAGCGCCGTGTGCGGCAGGGACAGCCCCAGGGCTTCGCCGACGACCTGGGCCGTGGCGGCGGTGCCGAGGAACTGGCATCCGCCGCCGGGACTCGCGCAGGCCCGACATCCGGAGGCGGCCGCCTCCTCGAGCGTGATCAACCCGTGGGCGAACCGCGCCCCGATGGTCTGCACCGTCCCGGCGTCCTCGCCCTCTCGAGGCGGCAGCGTCACGCCGCCCGGAACGAGCACGCAGGGGAGTTCCCGCATCGCCGCCAGCGCCATCATCATCGCCGGAAGGCCCTTGTCGCACGTGGCCACGCCCAACACACCCCGACGCGTCGGCAACGAACGGATCAGCCGCCTGAACACGATGGCCGCATCGTTCCGGTACGCCAGGCTGTCCATCATTCCCGCCGTCCCCTGCGTGCGGCCGTCACAGGGGTCCGAACAGAATCCGGCGAAAGGGATACACCCCAGCACTCGGAGCTCCTCCGCCGCGGCCGCCATCAGGAGTCCGATCTCCCAGTGACCCGTGTGGTATCCCAGAGCAATCGGCGTCCCATCCGCTGCCCGGATTCCGCCTTGCGTGCCCAGAATCAGGAATTCCTTACGACCGAGGTCCGACGCCTTCCACCCCATCCCCACGTCCAATGACAGGCCGAACAGGTTGCCGCTCGGCAGCTCCCTCAGCATCGCTTCCGTCAGGGGGAGCACACCGACAGGCCCGGAAGCCTTCGTCTCCACCTCGTAGATCGTCGGGTCCTCCGGGTCCATCCCCAGGAATTTGTCTGAAGCGATCATCCGGCTTCTCCTTATCGATGATTCTTGTCCGGGCACTCGTTCGCCGGATCGAAAATCGTAACTACTGGGCGAAACCCTTATTTCGCCCCTTTGGACCCAGGCTTCGGAGTTCGGGTCTCACGCCCTCTGGGACGCTGGTCGTCCTTTGCCATTTACCTTTTGCCTTTCGTCCCTGGGGACAGGGAAGGGGCGTCTCGCCGTTTTCACTCAGTTCTTACGCCCCTGCCGCGCCGCGCCTTCATGAACCACTTCTGCATTTCCACCATGCCGGTGGTGGAGCGGGGCCGGCTGAACTTGTCAGCCATGTCCAGCAGGTCGTCCACCGATTCCCAGTCGTATTCCAAGCGTTCGAGCGCCTCCCGCCGGATTCGCTCGAGTTCGGGACCGGCACGTTTCCATTGCTGGACCACCTGTTTCATCTGGACCCTGGTCAAGGTTGCCATTGCTTGGTCTCCAGCAGTCGCCGCGCTCGCATGACGATTTCCGGTTCCTCTTTCAGGTCACAGAGCACGGTCAGGTGATGCAGGATGTAGCCTTCGTCCAGGTGCCCCTTCTGCCGCACCACGACGCCCTGCGCGTCAATCCGGTCGCGAGGCCGTGCGGCGAACGCTTTCAGGACAAACAAGTCCTCCGCGGAACAGATTGGAAGAATGAGGCCAGGGGCGAGCTCGAAAGGCTCGGCACGCGCCATCATGGTCTCCTCGAATTCCAGGGCGCCGAAGGAGATGTCCACATCCCTGCCGTTTGAGGCCCGAATCAGCAGCACCCGGTTTCTTAAAGCAAAATTCAAGGCGTCAGCAACACGCCCCTGGAAACGCTCGAGAAGCGGCGAAGCGAACGCTTCCTCGTTTCCCAAACCGGTTAACAGCGTTAGGCCCACATCCTGCGTTGTGCGGGGCTCTCCCCATCGCTGCACCGCCAACCCTCCAATCAGGCAGAACTGCCACTTGGGCGCCCGCATGAAATCCCCGACCTCTTTGGCAGCCACGAAGAGAGCGTTCATTCCAGCCTTTCCGTCGGCGGCAATGCAGGTAGACCCTACGGAGATTATCTCTGCTCGAGTAGAGGTGTCAAAAGGTTCTTGAGCTTGCTGTTCCAAGCCCTCGTATCGGCGTTGTTTCATGCTTCGAGAAAAGCGGGATCGACGTGGCTCTTGACCGTTCGGCGGTCGAGTCCGAGCCTCCGCGCAGCGGCCTCGTAACTGCCTGCCTCGAGGTAGACCAGGGTGCAGTACCGGCGAAGGAGGTCATCCGCGGACAGGCTGCGTGACCGCACCGCATCACAGAGCTGGTCCAGGGGTGTGCTGGGAATCATCCGGGGAAGGGGCCGGTACTCTTTGCGTATCAACACGTTGCGCACGCACTGCTCCAGCTCCCGGAAGTTGCCCGGCCACGGGTAATCTCGGCCAAGATGCCCCGCGATCCAGGTCTCCACCTCCGCAGCAAAATCCTCGGACTTCTCATCAAGCACTCGCTGGGTGATGAAGAGCAACAGGTTGCGCAGCTCGCCGGGCGAGGCCTCGAGTTGCTCGTGCAGCGTCGGCGTCGTAATCAGGTCCGAACATAGCCGATAATAGAAATCTTCACGAAACCGGCCCGCACGGATTTCGGCGGCCAGGTCCCGGTTCGTCGCGGCGATGATCTTCCCCTGAAATTTTCGCGGCTGGGTGTCACCCAACCTTTGAAAGGCGCGCGTCTGCAATACTCGGAGGAGCTTGACCTGAATCGGGGGATCGACGTCGCCGACCTCGTCGAGGAAGACCGTGCCCAGGGGACGGCAGGTCTCGAGCCAGCCTGCCCGGTCTTCAAGAGCGCCGGTGAAGGCCCCGCGCCGGTGTCCGAAAAGCTCCGATTCGATGAGGGTGGGGGACAGCGCCGAAATGCTCAGGGCGTGGAAAGACCCGGCAAAATCCTCGGAAAAGGTGCGCGTGCTGGCCTCAAAAGGAATGTAGCGGGATAGGCCGATCGCTCGGGCCACCAACTCCTTTCCCGTGCCCGAAGCGCCCAGGATCAACGTCGTAATGTCACCCATGGACCGGTAAGTCACGCGTTTGTACCGTCGCATGTCGTGGGTGAAGATGGATTGCCAGACGGCGGCACGGAGTCGGGCCGCGGGCATGGACCCACCTGCAATGTGGCTGAAAATGTAAAAAAATGCCCGGCGAATCTGGAAGAAGCAAGCGAAAAGATGCGCCGGATCATAAGAGTCCGGTAGAACGACCCTTGGAATCGAATAGAAGTGCTCCACGTCGGCCAGAAAGGCGTCATAAAAATCGACCTTAGACCGGCTCGCCCGGGAAGAAGCACCGGCGGACACCAGCCCCTCGAGTCGGTCCCGATACCGGTGATACAGCAGATAGATCACCACGTCCATGTAGAGCGTCATCTCGTCCTTACTCGCCGCATGACCACGGCCTAGCCGTTCAAGCAAGTCCGCAGCCAACGGCTCGACGTGCTGCCGGATTCTCTCGATGTTCGGCCTCTCCGCCTCCCGGTCCAGCCGAAGATTCCAGACCGCCTCCGATTCGCTGAAATCCTCCCCGAGGGCCTGCCGCTCCCCATCGATTCGCTCCGGCAGGAATGGATTGCAATAGACGAGGTTGGAAACCCCGTTCGCCACCACACGTTCCGAATCGGTCATCAACCCCATATTGATTCCTCCATATTGAAATCCGCTGCGCCCTCCAGGCTCTCGGATTTCAAAGCCAGGGTTGCCCAGGCTTCGCCGGCCAAACCCTGGCAAGGGAGCAGAAAACTTTGAAAAGTGGAACTCCAAACTCGTCTACTCATGATGCGCGCGTCATTCAAATATTGTATGGCGGATGGGCTGAAATTGATAGGCGCGCAGACTTGTCGTCTTGAAAAACAATCCACGACTTCATCGTAGCATGTTTTGTTTAAACAACTTAAGAAAATGTATCGGTGCGGATCGCTGCTAGCTTTTGCTTGAGATGTTGATTTACGAAGCTTGTGGACTCGCTTCGTTGTGACGGAGAGAAACGGAATCAGTTTTCAGGAGGTAATTGCCATGCGAAGACAGATTGCTTCGAGTCATTCCAGACAGAAAAGATTAGCGCATGGAATCGTTGGAGTGGTCATCCTTGCCGCAGCCATTGTCTTCAATGCAGCAGAAGGACTGGATGCGGCCGGACTGCTCATCGCAGACGGCGGCTTCGGCGGACTCCTGGATATCCGGGAGCACACTGCCAGCGTCACCATCAACAACGGCGTGGCGGTCACCGAAGTGACCCAGGTCTTCCGAAACACGGAGAATCGTCAGGTCGAGGCGCTTTATGTCTTTCCCGTGCCGCGCGGGGCCTCCGTGGCCAGCTTCAGCATGTGGATCAACGGGAAGGAGATGGTGGGCGAGGTGCTCGAAAAGGAGAAGGCGCGCCAGATTTACACCAGTTACAAGCAGAGACGTCAGGACCCGGGTCTCCTCGAGCAGAAGGACTACAAGACATTCGAGCTGCGCATCTTTCCCATCGGTCCGGGTGCAGAGCAGAAAGTCCAAATCCGATATTACCAGGAACTCGAGGTGGACTCGGACTGGGCGACTTATGTTTATCCCCTGGCGACGGTGAGCAAGGAAGGCTTGAAATCGCAGACCCAGGGCAAGTTCGCTCTGAATCTCGACGTGAAGTCGGAAATCCCGATCGCGGAGCTGTCGAGCCCCAGCCACGACAAGGCCTTCGCCGTGGCTCGCCACAGCGAGTCCTACCAACAGGCCAGTCTCGAGGCCTCGGGCTGGGACCTGAACCGAGACGTGGTCCTCTGTTACCGCCTGTCTCGTCCCCGGACGGGCATGGACATGGTTTGTTCCCGCGTTTCGAGCGAGGACGGGTATTTCCTGATGACCCTGATGGCAGGCGAGGACCTGGCCGCCGTGGAGGCGGGCATGGATTACGTGTTCATTCTGGACATATCGGGCAGCATGGCGGAGCAGGGGAGGTACCCGCTTGCCCGGGACTCCGTGGGCGCCTTCATCCGCGAGCTGGGGACGCCGGACCGGCTGGAGGTGCTCACGTTCAACGTTCAGTCCCATGCGCTGTTCCGGCATCTTCGGCCCGCCGACGAGTCGGCCAAGTCCGCCGCCCTGGATTTCCTGGCTTCGCAGTCGCCCCGGGGCGGGACCCTCCTGCACCCCGCGATCACGGCGGCTTACCGTTACGGGGAGTCGCCGCGCACCTTGAACGTCGTCATCTTGAGTGACGGAATGACGGAGCAGGCGGAGCGCGCCCGCCTCTTGGACCTCATCCGCTCGAGGCCCGCCCATGCCCGCGTCTTCTGCATCGGGGTCGGCAACGAGGTGAACCGCCCGTTGCTGGAACAACTGGCCCAGGACTCCGGTGGACTCGCGGCCTTCATCTCCGCGGGAGACGATTTTCAGCGGCAGGCGAAGGCCTTTCGCCGCAAGCTGGCCCGCGCCGTGGCCACCGACCTCGAGGTCGGTTTCACCGGTCTGGGCATCTACGACACGGAGCCGAAGACGCTCGCGAACCTCTATCACGGCATGCCTCTGCGCATCTACGGCCGCTACCGCGACGCCGGGCGCGCTACGGTCGCCCTTTCGGGCAACCTGGACGGGCAGTCCTTCCGCAAGGAATTCACCGTGGAGCTGCCAGCGGAAGAAGCGGGCAATCCGGAGATCGAAAGAATGTGGGCCTGGCATCGAATGGACCGCCTCTTGAAGGAAGCGGACCGGACGGATTCCGGGGCAAGCGTCGTGGCCGAGGTGGTACGGTTGGGCGAGGCCTATTCCATCGCTTCCGAACATACCTCCTTCATCGTGCTCGAGAACGATTCCGAGTACCAACGATGGCGCATCGATCGGCGCAATGCCCTGCGGCTCGAACGGGACCGCCGTGCGCAGGAAAAGGTCCGGAGTGACCTCGAGGCGATCCGGTCGAAGGCCCTGGCGGACCTGGGCCCCGTGCCCGAGGAGATGAAGACGCTGCCTGCGGCGCTGCCTGCCCGGCCCTCGGCGTCGCCCCAGGCCTCGACCTCGCCCACAGCCGCGCCGAACCCTTCGCGGTCCCGGAGCTGGAATCTGGACCTCCCCAGCGGGGGCGGATTCGGCGGAGGGGCCCTGGACCCCCTGACGGCGCTGGCCGCACTGGGACTGGCCGCTCTCGCGGCCGCCAGAAAGAATTCGAGCCGCTCATGAGGCTGCCACTTCTCCCTTCCCTTCGCCCCGCGGGGAGGCGCATCCCCTGCGCCTCCCCGCTTCTCACCCTTCTTGCCGTGGCCATCCACCTCTGCCCGGCCGCCCCGCCGCTCCTCGAGTTTCGGCGCGAGGCCGTCGCCGAGCACGAAATCTGGCGGGTCGTCACCTGTCATTGGACCCACTTCTCCTGGGATCACCTGCTCTGGGACGCCCTCGCTCTGGTGGTCCTGGGCAGCCTCTGGGAGATGCGAAGTGGATTCCGTTTCTGGCTCGGCCTCGCGCTCTCCGCTCTCCTGATCCCTGCGGGCATCGCCGTGGGCCTGCCGGACATCCAGTCCTACCGTGGCCTTTCCGGCATCGATTCCGCCCTTTTCGCCGGGCTGGCCTGCGAGGTTCTCGCCGAAAAGTGGCGTGAGAGGCGGCGGCTCGACGCCGCAGCCGTCGCCGCGCTCGGCCTCGCCTTCGCCGGAAAGGTCCTCTTCGAGATGCTCACGGGCCAGACCCTTTTCGTCGATAGCGCCGCGGCCGGCATGACTCCCCTTCCGCTCGCCCATCTCCTGGGCGCCGCCGCGGGAGTTCTGGCCGTTTTCGTTGTCGAAAGGCCTGGAAACGCAGGCGAGAAAGTGCCAAACTTCAGCGGAAAATCTTCGCTTCCGCAAAGGAGGATCTCATGGCTGCCCGACTCGCTTTCACGCTGGAGCTGAAGCCGGAGACGGTCTCCAAGTACATCGAGCACCACCGGCACGTCTGGCCCGAGGTGCAGAAATCGCTCCGCGAGAACGGTTTCTATCCCATGTCCATCTTCTTGCTGGGACACCGCCTGTTCCTTTACACGGAATACCATGGACACAAGCCGGTGGAACAGGCTTTCGAAGATTATCTCCGGCCCCCGAAGTGCCAGGAGTGGGATGCTCTGATGCGGACCTTCCAGAAGCCGGTGTCCGAGGCGAAGCCCGGCGAATGGTGGGCCCCCATGCAGGAGGTCTATCGCCATGAGTGAGCGCGCTCACTCATGGCGGCGGGAGCGCCAGCATCTTGCTGACACCCGCGCCGGGTCTATCGCCACGAGTGAGCGCGCTCACTCATTGCGATGCTCCTGCTGTTCCTTATAATACGCCCGCCGTCTGACCATCGGGCACGTCCACCAAGGAGCAAGCTATGGGGTCCGAAATCGGGAAGGACATCCGGGCCGAGGACCCGGACGAAGGGGAAGAGGAGGAGGAAGAGGAAGAAAGCCCGGTCCAGAAGCCTCAAGAGGCCGAGGCCTCTCTGTTGCGGGGCCTGATGAAGGCCCGCACCGTCGTCCTTTCAGGCGAGATTGACAAGAAACTGGCCGAGAAGGTCACCACCTACCTCCTCGTCCTCGATTCGGAATCGCACGCTCCCATCAAGCTCTTCGTCGACTCGCCGGGCGGGGACGCCGACGCGGGCTTCGCCATTTTGGACATGGTCCGTTTCGTCGAATCGCCCGTGCTGACCATCTCGAACGGCCTCACGGCGAGCGCGGGCGTGATCATCTTGCTCGCCGCACCCAAGGAACAGCGTTTGACCCTGCCCAATTCGCGGTTTCTGATCCACCAGCCTTCGAGCGGCATGTTCGGGGTGGCCTCGGACATCAAGATTCATGCCGAGGAAATCCTCAAGCTCAAGCAACGCGTCATCCAGCTCATCGCCACCGAGTGCGGGCAGACCTATGAGAAGGTGGAGGAGGACATCAAGCGGGATCGCTGGCTTTCCCCGGAAGAAGCCCGGGACTTCGGACTGGTGAGTCGCATCATCCGCAGATCGTCGGAGATTTGAAGCTTCATGAGACGGCGGCGGCAAGAGTGTCTCCACGCTTCTGCCACCGTTGTCTCCTTATGAGAAAAACCTGGCTCATCCACGCATCGGTCCTCGGCATCGCCCTCTTGGCCGGAGTCGGGTTGCTTCTCTTCTCACGGCGGCAGCCAGCGCGGGCTTCGAGCGGCCGAGGCGCCTATTTCTTCAAGCAACCGCGGACCTGCGGCCAGTGCCATCCGGAAATCTTCAACGAATGGGTCACGTCGCGCCATTCCCTCTCCGCCCCGGCCGCCAATCCCTTTTTTGAAGCCGTGCGCCGACGCGTGTCGGATGAAAGTGGAAGCCAGGCCGCCAGGGACTGCCTCTCCTGCCATGCGCCCGTGGCCGCGGCTCTCGAGGACTGGGACTTCGAGGAGAGAATCAGCCGATGGGGCATTTCCTGCGACTTCTGCCACTCCGTGACGGGGATGCAGGCTTCTCTCCACTTTCCCGGCTTCATGATCCGGTCCGACAACATCAAACGCGGACCCTATGGGGACGCCAATCCACGGGGTCATCAGGCCGAATATTCGGAGCTGCATACCCGGTCCCGCTTTTGCCTCGAGTGCCACCGGGACATGCTGGCGGGGCCTGCCCCCCTGGGTTGCGTCTCCGGCGCGGACACGCCGATCCATGACGACTCCATCTCCTGCCAGCGCTGCCATATGCCCGCCGCCAGGCGAAAGGTCTGCACGACTCGGGGAATCCGCGAGCGCGACGACGTTTTCCAGCATCGATGGGGCGGGTCCAGAGACCGCGAGATGCTCCGCCAGGCGGCTTCACTCCAGGCCGAGGTCCGAGACTCCACCCTGCGGGTGACCCTCCGCAGCGGCTTCCTGGCGCACCCCTTTCCCGCGGGACCGCCTTTCCGCCTCGTGGCCGTGCAAGTCCATGCCCAGGATGCTCGGGGCCAGACCGTTTGGAGAAACTGGACATCCGATCCGCTTCTCGAGGCGCCCGAGGCCGCCTGCGCCCGCGTGCTGGCGGACGAGGGTGGCCGGCCCGTCCCCTTCTGGCGCGCCCAGCGTACCTTGCGAGATAGCCGCCTCCTGCCCGGCGAGAACCGAACCCTCGAAATCCGCCTCCCACCCGAAGCCCGGGCGTGTCGCATCGAACTGCTCTATTTCCTCGCGCCTCCGTCATTCCTTGAAGACCTGGATATCCGGGACCGAGCCTTCACTGAGCCGAGGATTGTCGATGAGACCGAACTGTCCTGGTGAAAAGGGGACGATGGACCATGGGCAACGGACAACGGTCAAGAAGGAAGCATGAGGCGGGTGTGGGGGAGCTTGCCCCGAAGCGAAGCGGGAGTTTGGGAGTGGAAAGGTGGCCCGGTGACGGAGCGACGCAGGGACCCGGTGACACGGCGACCAGCAGATACGGCGAGCGGGTGCAAGAGCCGACGAGGCGCGGAGGACTGCGGGCTGCTTGTCCTCCGTCCCCCCTTCTGCTAGCTTCCTGCTTCCTGCTTCCCGTTCACTGCTTCTCCCATGTTCGCCTATCCCATCCTCTGGCGGGAGATGCTGGACCTGGCCCGGCGGAGACGCCTCTGGGTCTATCAGCTTCTTTACGCCAGCCTCCTGAGCCTCCTCTTCCTCGTCATCTGGCCCAGGGGCGGGAAGATCGATTCCATGGAGATGCAAGGCAGCGGACAGGCATTCCTGCTCCTGGCCCTCTGGATACAGGCCGGGCTGGCGCTGCTGCTGCCTCCGCCGCTGGTCGCCGCCGCGCTGACCTCGGAGAAGGAGCAGCGCAGCCTGGACCTGCTGATGCTCTCGCCCCTGGGCGCAGGCTCAATCGTCGCCACCAAATGTTTCTGCCGCATCGTGAATCTTGGCGTTGTCCTCGCCAGCGGGCTGCCCGTCCTCATGCTCGGACTGTTCCTCGGAGGAGTCGCTCCGGAACAGCTTCTCTGGGGCTTTGCCGTCATCCTCGGGCTCGGACTGCTGGCCGGGTGCGCTGGCGCCCTGTGCGGCGCCCTTTTCCCGAGTTTTTTCACGGCCCTGGTCGGGTCCTATGCCCTTCTCGGACTCCTGATCGGGGTCATTCCGCTCGCCCTCAGCCGAATCTGGCCGCCCGCCTGGCAGCTTCTCAGCCCCCTCGGGATGATTCCGGTACTGCTCAACGACGCCACGGCGGGCAACCTTCCGGCCGGGCCGGGTCTGATCCTCGTTTTGTGGACGGCTCTGGCCGTCCTCCTCGTTGTCCTGGCCCGCACCGCTCTTCTTCGTGAAGTGGTCACCAGGACACCCCGGGCCCGGCGCGCCCGGAGCGAGACGCCGAAGCCCTTTCCCTGGCGTCCGCTGCGGACTCCCCAGGGATGGCTCATGGCCTGGCGGGAGCTGCGCGGCAAGGCGCCAGACTGCTCGATGATACCCCTCGGCCTCGTGCTCGCCCTCTACCTCACCGCCGCAGTTCTCGACCTGCTGCTCTGGAACACGCTGCAAAATCCGGGCGCACATGCGGCCGGCGTGCTGGGACTCGGCGTGGCCGCAGTGCTTTTTGCCCTCTTTGCCAGCACAGCGAGCCTGGTGCGGGAACGCCGGCAGGGCGACCTCGATCTCGTCCTCCTCTCGCGGCTCAGCGCCCGCGAGGTGGTCGAGGGGAAATACCGCGGGATTCTCCTGTCCGCCCTCCCCGTCCTCGCTCTGCCCGTCCTTCAGGCCGCGGTGGGGCCCGAGCCGCTGATCCTCATTCCCTTCATCCTCATTCTTCTGGAAACCTTTGCTCCCATGGCGGTCCTCGCCGGAATGGAAGGCGGCATGCGATCCGACGACTTCCTCGCGGCGCTCGGCCGCGCCTTCCTCCGATGCGGCATCCTGTTCCTGCTCAAGACCACCAAGCTCCTCTGGATCACGATCGGGGTCGTCCTCGTGGGAAGCCTGCCGCTCGTCTTCGTGGGCGCTTTTTATCCTTCCGTCGTCGTCACGGTTCTGGCCGGGCTCGTCTTCGTCCTTCACCGCTGGCTCAATATCGAGGTCGAAGTGGTCACCCTGTCCCTCAGTTCCCAGTTCAGCCGGGGCGGCATCGATACGGAATGGCATGGAGCGGAATGGGAGATGAGCCGGCCTCATCTCATTCTGACCCTTCTCTTCTGGTTCGGCGTCGTGACGCTCCTCTCCCTGATGTTCGGCCGCCTGCTCGGCGTCTTCGCCCTCTTTCTGCTGGGCGCGGCTCTGGCCGCCGCCTCCGTGCTCGTGGTGGTCTGGCTCATCCGGACCTACCGGGAGGGACAGAGGACATCGGTTGCGGAAGCGAAGCGCTGCCGCTGAAACTGCCGCAGAAAGAAATGGCCGACCCAGGTCCTCGCGAGGGGAAAGACGAGAATCGAGGAGAAATGACCGAGAGGGACGGTCCGAAGCTCGGGCTGTCCTGCGGCCTCCCACAGACGCTTCCAGTTGCGCCGGGGCACGACTCGGTCCCAGGAGGCGGTGATCATCAAGACCCTGGACGGATCGATTCGATCCATGTGTTCCAGGGGCTCCAATAATTGCCCCTGATGCCTTTTCACAAATTCCTCCGGCGTGAGGCCAGCTCTCGCCAGGTATTCCCTTCGAGCCCGGCGCATCGATCGCTCCCTCGAGTAGGCCAGCAGAGCAACGAGGTCTCCGCCCGCCAGCAACCACGCGCTGGCGGTGATCCGCGGCTCCAGCGCATCCACCAGGCAGGCCAGTATGCCGCCCAAGCTGATGCCCACGCACCCGATGCACGCAGGATTCACCTCCGGACGCCCCTGAAGCCACGATACCACTTTCCTTGCGTCCAGGACGGCTTGCCGCAACACGGCGTCCGTGAAGGCAAGGTCAAATTCCCGCCCATGGAACATCTCCGCCTTCGCCTCAAATACGAAAGCCACCATCCCCCTCTTGGCCAGCGAACAGGCCAGGTCCGTGGAAAGAGATTCTCCCCCGCGCAAGATCGGAAAGACAAGAATGGCCGGGGCGGGTGAAGCCTGGTTTCTCGGGAAGTAGCAGGTTCCTCGAATCCAGTCGTTCGCCGGAACGGTATGGACCTCCGAGTGAAACCGCAGTTCGAGGGTCCAGTAATGGGGCGAACCGCCGGGGAGGACGTCGCTTTCCAGTTCCGTCAAGCCCGTGAAGGGCTCGACACCTGGCGTGTCTGCAGATCGAATGATGCGTGTGGCATTCTCGGGCCGGTAGTTCCGGAGAAAACAGCCCGGCAGCCAGAGCAGCAGAACCAGGAGCATCCGGTCCATGATCCTCAACTGTATCACGACAGCGCACCATTTTGGCGTCAGTCGTTGGAGTGGCGGCTTTCGGCGTGGCACAAGCGCTGAAGCGCTCACTCCGACGCTGAGAGGTTACGAGACAACCGGATAAGAGCCCTCTGCGCAAACACTTACATCTTAAGTTGGTGGCTTCTCATCAAGTTCGGGGAGACGGCCACGCCCGATTTCGTAACCCCGGTGTTGTTTCTCTCTGTCACAACGATGCGAGTCGGCGAGCTTGGCACAGAGCTCCCAGCGGGACAGGTCCGGAAGACAGGTCCGGAAGACGTGACTCCAACATCTCCGCGCGACGCGCAAACTTTCACAGTTATTCTGCGGCCGTGCACTGGCAGGGCAAATCCTCGGCAACGCTCGGCGCGGCGAGCACCGGCAGGGACATCGCTGCCCGGCGCGCGGCCGGAGATGCACCCGCGCTCTCGCCCAGGGCCGCCTCCGGTTCGACGGCCCGGATACGCACCTTGAGGAAACGGTTGAACAGCCCGCCCGGCGCGTCGATCAGCACGCGCACGTAGCGGTCCGTGTAACCCGGCAGTCGCCCGGTCTCGGGGTCTCGCTCGTTTTCGGTGAGGACTTCGACCTCGCGGCCGAGGAAGCGCGCCTTGTAGGCGAGCGCCAGGTCTCGGGCCAGGGCTTCGAGCCGATCGCAGCGTTCGGCGATCACGCGGGGACTGCACTTGCGCGGCAGCCGGGCCGCGGGCGTCCCCTCACGATCACTGTAGGGAAAGACGTGCACCTTGCTGAATCCGATGCGCCGGGCGGTGTCCAACGTGGCCTCGAAGTCCTCATCGGTCTCGCCCGGGAATCCCACGATGACGTCCGTGGTATAGGACACCTCGGAAAGCATGCCGTTGAGACGGTCCACCGTCCGCAGCAGGTCCGCGGCGCGGTATCGCCGCTTCATCCAGGTGAGGATTCGGTCCGATCCGCTCTGGAGGGGGATATGAAAGTGCGGACAGAGCTTGGGGAAGCGGTGGATTTGGTCGAGCAGCCGCTCGGAGAATTCCCGGGCCTCGATGGAGCTGATGCGGATGCGGCGGAGGCCCTCGATGGGGACCAGCCGGTCCAGGACCTCCGACAAGGTGCGCCGCGGCTCGAGGTCCGTCCCGTAGGAGCCGATATGGATGCCGGTGAGGACGATCTCTTGGTGGCCGGACGCGGCGAGGCGGCGGGCCTCGGTCTCGAGGTCCTCCGGCGTCCGACTGACAACGCGCCCGCGCACGAAGGGGATGATGCAATAGGTGCAGAAGCACTCGCACCCGTCCTGGATTTTGAGAAAGGCGCGGGTGTGTCGGCCGAAATGCCGGATGTTCCAGGGCCGACTGCCCTGCACCAGGCCAAGCAGCTCCGGAATGCGGCCCTTCGCGCGGTTACCGGCCACCAGGCTGACGCCCGTGAGCGCGGCCAGCTTCTCGGGATGCAGCTCCGCAGCGCACCCGGTGGCCAGAACCTGAGCGCCCGGGTTCGCCTTCACGGCCCGCCGAATCTGCTGCCGCGACTTGCGATCGGCCTCGTGCGTCACGGTGCAGGTGTTGATCAGGCAAAGGTCCGCGGGCACGCCGACCTCGACACGGACCAGTCCGGCCTCTTCGAGGGCGCTTGCGATGCCCTCGGAGTCGTACTGGTTCGCCTTGCAGCCCAGGGTGATGACCTGGAACGTTTTCATGCTTTTTTCGGAGGAAGAACGGCCGAATCACATCGGTGACTTTCGAGTATATTGATTTTATCATAGGCCGCCTCGATGGGCGAATGAGGACGCCGAAAGGGGATTCATCAGGAGATCGAAGAATGGGAAACTCGAACAAGGACAGCGGAGGCGGCGAGGGTTTCAGACGCCGTCGTGGAGCTTCCGGCGCTGCGACCCAGGCCGGACTTCAGGCGGCTGGACGCTCGAAGAGGATTCCGACCAAGGAAGTGCAGTTTTTTGAGGGCGTCACGGCGGAGGATACCTGGAGGGTGTTCCGCATCATGTCGGAATTCGTCGAGGGGTTCGACGAGATGAAGCAGTATTATCCGGGCGTCTCCGTGTTCGGGTCGGCCCGGATTCCGCCCGGCCATCCCTACTACAAGCTGGGAATCGAGGTCGGTGAGCGCGTGGCCCGTGCAGGCTTCAGCGTCATCACGGGCGGCGGCCCCGGCCTCATGGAGGCGGCGAACCTGGGTGCCAAGAGGGCCGGGGGAAGCTCGATCGGGCTCAACATCAATCTGCCTCAGGAGCAGAAGCTCAATCCGTACGTGACCCATGGGATCGAGTTCCGCTACTTCTTCTGCCGCAAGGTGATGTTCGTCAAATACTCGATCGCCTTCGTCATCCTGCCCGGCGGGTTCGGCACCCTGGATGAACTGTTCGAGTCCCTGACGCTCATCCAGACGCAACGCATCCTGCCCTTTCCCGTGATCCTGATGGGCAAGGCCTATTGGAAGGGCCTGATTCGATGGCTCAGGACGGTGATGCAGCCTCAGGGGTGCACTGGGCCGGCGGACGCGGACCTGATGCAGGTGACGGACGATCCGGAGGAGACGGCGGCCATCATCCGGAAGTCCTACGCGGGCCGGGAGAAGTGAGTCATCAAAGAACTGGAAGCACTTCCGCCGGACCCTGTACGACCGCTTCCCGGACTTGTCGACTGCCCCGCTTCTTGATCCACAGCGACAGATACACGTTTCGTCCCCTCGAGAGCGGAAATTTCTCGGATTTTCCCGACAGTTCCAGAGCCAGTCGTTGGGGGTCGCTCCGTTCGGCCCATTCCACCTCGCCCAGCAGAAGCGCGCTCCCGCCAACACTTTCACTGGCCACATCGATCTCGAGGGGACTCCTGTCCAGGCCACCGCCCCACCACGCCGATGCTGGTTTCCATTCCCTAAGGGTGCTTTCGCGCTCGTCGGCGTGGCAGTAGACCGTCGGTCTGCCTGCCAATGCCTCCTGGAGAAGTCTGGACTTTCCACACCGGCGGCGTCCATAGAGTACGCCGAGGGAGCCTTCTGGCCATTGAAGGAGACGTCGGAGTCGGGCCCATTCGTCAAGTCGGTCAAGAAGGGGCAGCTTCAAGAGTCACCCAGAAAATATGTTTCGAAAACATTTTTTCTGCTTAACATCATCTTTCTGCAACGCGGGTTGACGAGTTCGCAAGTGCCGATGGGCCAGCGCCAGAATCTTGTTACAATGATGATCTTGGCGCGAGTTTTATCGCCCTCACCAGCCGGGGAAAAACCGATGTCCGCCCTGCGCGCCGCCGTGGTCGGCACCGGCCACCTCGGACAACATCACGCCCGTATTTTTTCACAGACCGAAGGCGTCCGCCTCGCTGGCGTCGTGGACGTCGATGAAGCCCGGGGCCGCGAGGTGGCCGAACGCTGCGGCTGCTCCTGGTTTCCACATTACCGCGAGCTGCTGCCCGGGGTGGACCTGGTGAGCCTGGCCGTTCCCACGCGCTTTCATTTCAGCGTGGCCCGGGACCTCATCGAGGCCGGAGTGCCTGTTCTCATCGAAAAGCCGATGACGGCCAACCTCGCCGAGGCGGAGGAACTGGTGCGCCTGGCCTCCGCTCGAAAGGTCCTCGTCCAGGTGGGACACGTGGAACGCTTCAATCCCGCCGTGGTGGAAATCCAGAAAATCGCCGTCCGGCCCTGTTACATCGAGGCGGACCGGATCAGCCCCTTCAGCTTCCGTTCCGTGGACATCGGAGTCGTCCTGGACCTCATGATCCACGACATCGACATCCTCCTTCACCTGACGCGATCGGAGGTCGAGCGCGTGGAGGCGGTAGGCGTCAGTGTCCTGGCCCGCAGCGAGGACGTTGCCAATGCACGGCTCGTCTTCTCGAGCGGCTGCGTCGCCAATCTCACCGCCAGTCGCGTTTCCATGAAGACCGAGCGCAAAATCCGTATCTTCCAGGAGGACGCCTACATCTCGATGGACTACCAGGCCCGGCGGGCGCTCATTTACCGAAAATCGGAGAAGATGAAACGGGCGGGGCTGAACCCGGAGGCGGTGGACCCCCGCAGCTTGCCGGACCCGAAGGCCTTCGTTTTCGGTGATCTGATCGAAGTGGAGGAGGTCCAGATGGGAAGCGAGGAGCCTCTGGCGCTGGAGATTGCCGCGTTTGTCCAGGCGGTTCGAGACGGCACGCCTTCCGCGGTGAGCGCCGAGGACGGCCTTCGAGCCATCCGGGTGGCCCATCGGATTCAACTCGCGATCGCGGAGTCCGCGAAACGGCTTCACCTCTCGTAGACGAGCTCGTCCACGAGAGGTGAATGGTCCGGGGCTCGACGGGAAAACGACGACATGGCTGGTGTCTTCCTCATTGCGGGGGAAAGCTCAGGTGACTTTTACGGCGCCCGACTGGCCCAGGAGCTTTTCCGGCGTCGGCCGGACTTGTCCATCACGGGGGCCGGCGGGCCGCAGATGGCGGAGGCGGGCGTGCGCCTCCACGTGGACCTCACCCGCCATGCCGTCATCGGGGCCTCCGAGGCCATCGCGCACATCCGGGCCCTCGCCCGCATCTTCAAGGACCTGCTCCGGGCCATCCAGGAGCAGCGGCCGGACGTCATCGTTCCCATCGACTACATCGAGTTCAACATGCGGCTGGCCCTGGAAGTCCGCCGCCTCCAGATTCCCGTGGTCTATTACGTGAGCCCCCAGGTTTGGGCGTGGCGTCGAAGCCGGATCAAGACCATCGCCCGGCGCGTGGACAAGATGCTCGTCCTCTTCGACTTCGAGGAGCCGCTCTACCGAGACCAGGGCGTCGATGTCGCCTTTGTCGGCCACCCGCTCTGCGACGTCCTGGACCCCGCCGGGCCAGCCCGCGAGCGAGGAGATCGGGGCCCCCGGGGCCTCTGGCGCGTCGGCCTGCTGCCCGGCAGCCGCGTGGGCGAGTTCCAGAAGCACTTTCCCGTCATGCTGGGGGCGGCTCAAGTCATTGCGCGTGAGGAAAGCTGCACCGAATTCACCCTCGGCTGCGCCCCACACATCCCCGAGTCCCTCGTCCAGTCCCTGCACCAGCGATGCCCCGTCCCCCTCCATATCGAGCACGGCCGCGCCCACGATGTGATGCGCCAGTCCGAGTTGGTCCTGGTGACCTCCGGCACGGCGTGCCTGGAGGCCGGCATTCTCCAGACACCGATGGTCGTCATCTACAAGCTCGGGCTCCTGAGCCTCGCCCTGTTCGCCATGCTGAAGTGCATCGACACCTATGCCATGCCGAATATCCTGTGCGGCCGAAGGGTCGTGCCCGAGCTCATGCAATGGAACTGCACGCCGGCGAAAGTCGCCGCGGCCGCCCTGGACTTGATCCGCAGCGGCAAGCTTGCGACCATATCGGCCGAGCTCGCGGAGGTCCGGAAACACCTCGGCGGGCCCGGGGCCAGCGCCCGCGCCGCCGAGGAAGTCCTGAAGTTTCTCTAACGTTGCCTTCACCGGCCAAAGACCATCCATGCGGATCGCCATCATCAACCAGAAGGGCGGAGTAGGGAAGACGACCACCGCGGCGAACCTCGGGGCGGGCCTCGCCCGAAGCGGCTTGCGGGTCCTCCTGGTGGACATCGATCCGCAGGCCCACCTCAGTCTCCACGTCAACGTCGATATCTACCATGTTCCCCAGTCCATTTATGACGTCCTCCTCGGTGAGAAAAATCTCGCCGAGGTCATTCAGACCACCGCGGTCCCCGGCCTGGATATCCTTCCTTCGAACATCGACCTTTCCGGGGCGGAGGTGGAGCTTGCCTCCGCGGTCGGCCGCGAAATCATTCTCCGGGATGCCCTGAACCAGCACCAGGCCGGGCCCTCTGCCCCGAAATATGACCTGGTCATCATCGATTGCCCCCCCTCTCTCGGCCTTCTTTCGATCAATGCCCTGACCGCGGCAGACCATGTCCTGATCACCCTGCAGGCGGAATACTTCGCCCTCCAGGGAATGACCAAGCTGCTGGACATCGTCAAGCTCATCCAGCGCAGGCTCAACCCCTGCCTCGAGATTCTCGGCATCGTCTGCTGCCTCTATGATTCACGGGTCAAGCTCACCCGTGAAGTCCTCGATGAAGTCCAGAAATACTTCGGCGGCCTCCTTTTCCAGTCCATGATCCGCAAAAACGTCCGCTTGAGCGAGGCGCCCAGCCACGGGAAGACCGTCTTCGAATATGATCCCTCCTGTCCCGGCGCGCAGGATTACCAGGCCCTCACCGAGGAGGTCATTCGACGCGCTGGCAACAAACTGCCGCAGCCGCCCGTCGCGGTCGGCCATCCTGCCGCGGCGCAGGCCGCCGTTCCTATCGGTCAGCCCGATGCGGCTTCCGCTGACGCCGGTGCGGCTGCATCGGGCAAGCGCGTTCCACGCCGCAAACGAAAGAAGAAAAAGAAGAAAAAGGCCGCTACCAGGGTCTCAGCAGCAGCGCGGCCCGAAACCGAGGCCTCCCCATCAAGCCCGGCAGCCGTCCGAGTAGCCCAGTCGTCTCGTGCGGAGACTGGCGTTCCCGCATCGCCGGAGCAGCCGGACGCAGCTACCGAGGCCGCTGCTCCGGCCGGAGAGCCGGGCCGGGCAGTTTCCGCCGCGAACCTTGCACCGGATGCTCCACGCCCGGCTGCCGCGCCCGCGCCGTCCCGTTCGCCCGCCCAGGAAGCTCCGGCCGCCAAGGAGTTGTTGGAGCGAATGCCTGTAGCTTCGGTGGCCGACCTCGCTCGCGGTGTCGCCATCAAGTTCTTCTATTCGACGCCAGACGGCCGAACCGAGGGCTTCGTCTTCCAGCGCGATGGCTGTTTCTACGCCTTCGAGAACGTCTGCGCCCACATGGCGCTATCCTTGGACATGAACGACAGCGATTTCTTCACCGGGGACGGCAAACTCCTGATCTGCAAGACTCACGGCGCGGTATACGTCCCGGAGACCGGCGAGTGCGTCGGCGGCCCCTGCGCGGGAAGATGGCTGAAGAAACTCAGCATCGAAGTGCAGGATGGGACGATTTATCTGCTGGCGCGCCCGATGGCTTAGCGAATCTTCAATTTGCAAGACTCAAGGCGGGTGATACCCCCAACTCAACAAGGCCCTGGAAAGTGTTGCTGCCCACTACCAAGGGACCCTCGCCCTTCCCCCAACCCAGCAAGGCCCTGGAAAGTGTCCCGCCACATCCGCCTGAAGGTGGTGGCAAGAGGGGAGCCGGCTAAAGCCCGGCTGCTCAACCCGCGTTGTCAACTGTGGGCAAAGGTCAGCAGGTCCCAACGGGACCCTTCCCGACGGGACGGGTCCGGGAGGGACAAGTAAGGAAGACGAGTCAGGTGTCAACAATCAACTGACTCGCTTCGTGATGAAACTAATTTTATTATTACTCTTAAAGTCTTACATTATTGCCGCAACTTTGACCGTTGAGCATTTCGTGTTACGATCTTCAAGTTCACGGTCAAAGGACAACCCCAAACTTGACCAGAATTTCGCGATGGCAGTGGAGATGGACCTTGAGCGCTTCCAACTGCCTGTGGGTCAAGAATTTCGTCCCTGAATTAGTTGTTCCGCTCGACGGCCCTTTCGTGCGGTGCGCTCGGGGTACGCCTCGAACTTTCTCGTTTTGCAACATCCAGTGGCTCTGGTTGTTCCTTTCGCTTCTGGCCACCTCGGCAACAAATCTTCTGGCGGAAGGCGGATTTCAGCCGCAGGAGCTCGTCATCCAGTTCAAGGATGACTGCCCGGAAGAACGCAAACCTGTGGTATTTGCCCAGCTTGGCGTTCAAGTGTCTGCCAACCTGGGTAACGGTCTGTATCTGGTCCGGCCCGAAGGTGTCCGGGCCGCAGCCGAGGTTCTGCGTGCGGGCGAGGCTCTCGCCGAGCTCGAGTTCGTCGAGGCGGACCAGCCGCTGCAGGCTGCCCCCGTGTCTGCTCGGCCCGCTGGTCCACCAACCCATTCCTGGTGGCATCTCAACACGGGCGCTGGCGGAGGCCTCGCGGATGCCGACATGGACTCGACGGACGCGTGGAATCTGCGGGCCGACGCCTCGGAAGTCACCGTGGCGGTGCTCGATACAGGAATGGACCTCGCCCACGAAGACCTCCAAGCCAACCTCTGGACGAACCGCGGCGAGATTCCGGATAACGGCATCGACGATGACCGCAACGGGTACATCGATGATGTGCACGGTTACGACTTTGTGAACGGGGACGCGGAGGCGTCGGACGATGCCGGCCACGGCACCTGGTCAGCGGGCCTGATCGGGGCCGTCGGCCACAACCGCATCGGCATCGACGGCGTCTGCTGGAAGGTGCGTCTCCTGCCGGTCAAAATGCTGGGCGCGGAGGGCGCCGGCACGCTTTCGGACGCTTTGCGGGCCATCGACTATGCGGCCAGCCAGGGGGCTTCCATCCTTTACGCCGGCTGGAGCCTTCCATCCTCGAAAGGGCTCGTCCGCCTGGTCTCGCGCACGCTTCGGGACAGGGTGCTGCTGGTCGCGCCGGCGGGCGACCGGCGTCAAGACCTGGAAGCGCGTCCGGAAGGGGCTTTCGGACCCGCGGAGAATGCGGTAATCGTCGCGGCATCAGATCGTGACGACCGTTTGGGAGGCGCTTCTAATTTCGGGGCCGCATCCGTAGCCCTGGCGGCGCCCGGCGCAGAGGTGGTCACCACCGGCCCAGGCAGCGCCTATGTCCAGGCCACGGGCAGCGCCCTTGCGGCGGCTCAGGCCGCAGGCGCCGCCGCCCTCCTTCAGGCCGCTGGCGTCCAGTCCCCCGCCGAGCTTCGACGCCGGCTCATGGACTCGGCGGACCGGCCCGAAGGACTGCGCGGCCGCACCGCCTCCGGCCGGCTCAACCTCTTCTACGCTCTCCTGGACTCCGCTCCCGAGGAGGAGACCCGGCAGGAAGAGGCGAGCCACCGTCTTGGCGGACACGAGGTGATGCCGGGCGAGCTGCTCGTCAAGTTCCGGGCCGGTATCCGGCCGGACCGCCAGGCTGAAGTGCTCCGCGACCTGGGCTTCATCCCGATCGCTTCCATCGGCCGCGGCCGAGTCGCCCGCGTGCGCCTGCCCGAGGGCCTGAGCCTGCGGGAGGCCCTGCGCCGTTGCCGCCGCGTACCGGACCTCGAGTTCCAGGAGCCCAACTACCGCGTCCGGGCACTGACGACCGTCCCGGACGACGCCCAGTTCGCCGAGCAGTACAGCCACCAGAACAGCGGTGATTCCGGCGGGCTCGAGGATGCGGACATCGACTCGACGGAGGCCTGGGACCTGCAGCACGACGCCTCGTCCGTGATCGTCGCCATCATCGATACGGGCGTGGATGGCCAGCACGAGGACCTCTCGGCGAACCTGTGGACCAACTCGGGCGAAATCGCCGGGAACGCCGTGGATGATGACGGCAACGGGCTGGTGGACGACGTTCACGGCTACGACTTCATGAACGGCGACGGTGACCCCTCGGACGAGGTAGGACACGGCACGCACGTGGCCGGCATCATCGGCGCCGCAGGCAACAACGGCATCGGCGTCGCCGGCGTCTGCTGGAGCGTCCAGCTCATGGCCATGAAGTTCCTCGGAGAGGACGGCGGATCGACGACCGATGCGGTCCTGTGCATCGACTATGCCGTGTCCCACGGGGCCAAGGTGCTCAACAACAGTTGGGGTGGCGGCGGCTTCTCCCAGACCCTCTACGACGCCATCCAGGCAGCCCACGAGCAGGGGGTCCTCTTCGTCGCCGCCGCGGGCAACGACGCGGAAGACAACGACGCCGGAGGCCATTATCCCTCCGGCTACGACCTCCCGAACGTCATCGCCGTCGCTGCCTCGGACAACCGCGACAGCCTCGCGTGGTTCTCCAACTTCGGCGAAAGCACGGTGCACCTGGCCGCGCCCGGCTACGCCATCCTCAGCACCGTGCCGGGCAACGCCTATGAAAAGCAGACCGGCACGTCGATGGCCTGCCCCCACGTGACGGGGGCCTGCGCCCTCTTGCAGGCCTACAACGGCGGACTCGGACACCTCGGCATCAAACAGCGGATTCTGGACACCGTGGACGACAAGGCGGACTTGTTCTTCCGGACGGCCAGTGGCGGCCGCTTGAATTTGTACAAGGCCCTGACGGACACCCGGCCGGGTCCCGCGGCTTTCATCGCCTTGCAAGGGGGGCCCCGGGTGTCCGAGAACGGCGGCCAGGCCACCATCAAGGCCGGCATTTCCCAGCCGCTCGCCGTGCCCGAGACCGTTCGCCTGACCCTGGGCGGAACGGCCGTTCGAGACGAGGACTTCACGATTTCGAGCCTGGTCTTGACGATACCGGCGGGCAGCACGCGGGCGTCGGCCAGCTTTACCGCCCTGGACGACGGCGTGGACGAGTCGAACGAGACGTTCATCCTGACGCTGGCGGCGACCAGCTCGGCCGCGGTCACGGAGGACCAGAGCGCCTTGGGCATCATCGAGGACGACGACGATACTCCGCTGGTTTATTTCGAGACCTCGACGCCGACGATGGGACGAGCCATGGCGGCGGGCAACGACCACACCCTTTCGCTGATGGAAGACGGCATTTCCCGGGCCTGGGGGGCCAACGCCGCGGGACAGCTCGGCGTCGGCGACACGACGGACCGCCATGTCCCGACGACCATTTCCGGCCTTCCGGCGATGAAAAAGTTCGTGGCCGGGCCCCAGCAGAGCCTGGCCCTCGCCGAGGATACCACCCTCTGGCTCTGGGGCGGCTACAGCCTCAGCAGCCCCGGCCACGCGGTCGGAATCAGCAGCATCCAGGACCTCATCATGGGCGGCTACCACGCCCTCCTCGTCTTCTCCGATGGCTCGGTCCATTCCTGGGGCTGGAACATCGTCGGCCAGCTCGGACTCGGCGACACGGAGAACCGCGGATACCCGACGCCCATCCCCGGCCTCTACAACGCCCGCCAGATCGTCGCCGGCTACGCCCACACCATGGCGCTCATGTCCGACGGCACGGTCCAGGCCTGGGGCTGGAACGGCTACGGCCAGCTCGGACTCGGCGACACGGTGCACCGTTACTCGCCGACGCCGGTGCCGGGCCTCACGGGCGTCCAGCAGCTTGCCGCGGGCATCTGGCACTCCATGGCCCTCTTGAACGACGGCACGGTCCGCGTCTGGGGCTCGGGCTGGGCCGGCCAGCTCGGACTCGGCAATGACGAGGACTACGATGTGCCCCAGCCCGTGCCGGGCCTCACGGGCGTCCGCCAGATCGTCGCCGGAGGCGCCATCTCCTTTGCCATCCTCGAAAACGGAAACGTCATGGCCTGGGGCCTTAACGGCGTCAACCAGCTCGGCATCGGTGACCGCGCCTGGCACAATTCGCCCGCCTCCGTCCCATCCCTCGCCCGCATCCGCCAGATCATCGTCGGATGGGACCATTGCCTCGCCCAGACCCAGGAAGGCACGCTCCTCACCTGGGGCTATAACCGCGCCGGTCAGCTCGGACTCGGATTCGCCAGCACCACCGTGCCCGTGCCCGTCCTCCTCGCTTCCCAGTCCTCCGAGACCTCCGGCTTCCCCGAGCTTTCCGCTTCGTTCGATTACACCGTCCTCCTGTCCGAGCCCTCGAACCAGGCCGTCACCGTCGATTACGCGGTCACCGGCGGCGAGGCCGCCGCGGGGGCCGATTTCACCCTCGACCCGGGCACCCTCACGTTCGAGCCGGGCGAGACGCGCAAGACCATCCGCCTCACGGTCCACGATGATGCCCTCGACGAGCCGGACGAAAGCGTCGTCATCGAGCTGCTGCGGCCCGGCCACGCCAGCCTCGGCTACCGGAAATCTCATCTCCATACCATCACGGACAATGACGACCCGCCAACCCTTGCTTTCCAGTCCGGCTTCTCCAGCGCCTCCGAGAGCGACGCCTCCCCTTCCATCCAGGTCACCCTTTCCCGCGCATCCGGCCGAACCATTACCGTGGACTACCGCGTCATGGGCGGATCGGCCAGCGGACAGGGCGTGGACTACACCCTGGCGGACGGCACTCTGACGTTCCAGCCCGGCGAGACGGCCCGGAGTCTGCCCATCGAAGTGGTCCAGGACGTGCTCGATGAGGCCGACGAAACGATTGCCGTGAACCTGTCGAACCCGTCCTACGCCGACATGGGCGGCATCTCGTCGCATACCTTTACCATCCTGGACGACGATCCGACGCCCACGGTCTCCTTCCGCACGAGCGCATCGAGCGCCCAGGAGCACCTGAGCCCGGCGGAGATGGAAGTCTTTCTTTCCGCCCCCTCGGGCCGGAAGGTGCTGGTGGATTACACCGTCGGAGGCGGCAGCGCCGTCAGCGCGTCCGACTTCATCTTCTACGGCGGCACGCTCACTTTCCTTGCCGGCGAGACGAGCAAGACCCTCAGCGCCGTAATCGTCGATGACAACCTGGATGAGCCGGACGAGACCTTGAAGGTCACGCTTTCCAACCCCAGCAACGCCTCCCTCGGCTCAAAGACCGTGCACACCTACACCATCGAAGACGACGAGTTCCAGACCATCGAATTCGTCGATGAATCCTCGAGCGGCATCGAGTCCGCGGCCGACGTCACCGTCGCCGTCTCCCTCGTCTCCACTTTGAAGACCGTCACGGTTTCTTACTCCGTGACGGGCGGCACGGCCGCCGCGGGCGGCGTCGATTTCACCCTGGCCTCCGGCAGCCTGACCTTCAATCCGGGCGAGACCCGCAAGAACATTTCCCTTCGCGTCTCCGAGGACGACCTGGATGAGGACGACGAGACGATCGTGATCGGCCTGTCCAGCCCGGTCAAGGCGAAGCTGGGCAACCGGTCCGCGCACACCTACACGATTCGGGACAACGACGAGATGCCGTCCGTGGCGTTCCAGGACGCCGCCTCCGGCGACTCCGAAGGGGCGGGCCCCGCGGACCTCGACGTCGCCCTCTCGGCGGCCTCCGGCCGAGTCGTCACCGTGCAGTACGCTGCAGGCGGCGGATCGGCCTCCGGCGGAGGCCTCGATTACACCCTCGCCTCCGGCGTTTTGACTTTCGCGGCCGGCGAGACCCGCAAAGCCCTTCGCGCCTCGATCACCGCCGACGCCGTGGACGAGCCTGACGAGACCTTCCGCGTGACCCTCTCCAGCCCCGCCAACGCCTCCCTCGGCGCACCCTCTGTGCACACCCGCACCATCGTGGACGACGACTTCCAGACCGTCGCTTTTGCCGCTGAGTCCTCTTCCGGCTCCGAATCCGAAAGTCCGGGCCGCCTCGCCGTCACCCTCAGCGCTGCCTCCGCCAAGACCGCCACCGTCAACTACGCCGCCACCGGCGGATCGGCCTCCGGCGGAGGCCTCGATTACACCCTCGCCTCCGGCCTCCTCACCTTCCTGCCCGGGGAGACCCGGCACGAGATTTCTCTCACCGTCCACGAAGACGGCCTCGACGAGGATAACGAGACCGTGCTCGTCAGCCTGTCCAGCCCCGCCGGGGCGCAGCTCGGCACGCCTTCTACTCATACCTACACGATCGCCGACAACGACGTCACGCCCGCGCTGGCATTCGCCGTATCCGCCTCCCGCGCGGACGAAGACGCCGGCAGCGTCGATCTGGCCGTCACCCTCGCACCCGCTTCCGGCAAGGCCGCCACGGTGGATTACGCCGTGACTGGGGGCAGCGCCTCGGGCTCAGGCGTGGATTACACCCTGGCCGCGGGCAGCCTCACCTTCCAGCCGGGTGAGACGCAAAGGACCCTCCAGGTAGCCCTCGCCGATGACGCGCTCGATGAGGACGACGAGACCGTCGTGATCGGGTTGTCCCATCCTTCCGGGGCCCTTCTCGGCAGCGTCGATACCCATACCCTGACCCTTGCGGACAACGAATTCCAGACCCTGGCCTTCGAGACGGAATCGGCTGGCGGCGCGGAAGCCGACGCGACGGCCGGCCTGGCTGTGACGTTGAGCGCCGCCTCGGCCAAGCGGGTGACGGTGCATTATGCTGCCGCGGGTGGGAGCGCTTCGGGCTCGGGCGTGGATTACACTCTGGCCGCAGGCTCGCTCACCTTCGAGCCGGGCGAGACGCGCCAAGTCATCCACCTGGAGATCCACGATGACGATCTCGATGAAGAGGACGAGACGGTGGTGGTCAGCCTGTCGAACGCCTCGAGGGCCAGCCTGGGCGAGCCCAGCGCTCATACGTGGACGGTCCGCGACGAGGATGCCGCACCCTCGGTGGCGTTCCTTTCCGCCGCCTCGGAGACCGGCGAGGACGCTGGTATAGCCGACATGGAGGTCGCTCTCTCCGCTGCCTCGGGCCGGACCATCCGGGTCCACTATGCGGTGTCCGGCGGCTCGGCCTCCGGCGGTGGGGCGGACTACGCGCTCGAGGCGGGCAACCTTGAATTCGCACCCGGAGAGACGCGGAAGTCTGTTCGAGTGGACATCACCGATGACGAGGAGGACGAGCCGGACGAGACCCTCGAGGTCGCGCTGTCCGACCCTGAGAACGCCGTCCTCGGCGGCGTGGCCGCGCACACCGCCAGCCTGCTGGACAACGATTATCAGGCCGTCGGGTTCGAGCTGGAAGCTTCCGACGCGGGCGAAGCCGACGGCGTCCTGGAGGTCGCCGTCGTCCTGGACGCCGCGTCCTTCAAGACCGTCTCCGTCGATTACGCCGCCAGCGGCGGGACGGCGTCCGGGTCGGGCGTGGATTACACCCTGGCCGCGGGCACGCTGACCTTCGAGCCGGGTGAGACGCGCCGGGTGATCCACCTGGCGCTTCGCCAGGACGACCTGGACGAGGAGGACGAGACGGTCATCGTCAGCCTTTCGAATCCTGTGAAGGCCGGGCTGGGTGAGCGATCGGTCCACACGGTCTCGATCCGGGATGAGGATGCTTCGCCCACGGTGTCGTTCGTTTCCGCCGCTTCCGACGCCGCGGAGGACGCTGGCCACACGGGCCTCGAAGCCGTCCTTTCCGCTGCCTCGGGCCGGCTCGTCCGGGTCCGTTACGACGCGGCCGGCGGCTCAGCGACCGGCGGCGGAACGGACTATGGTCTCGGGGCCGGTACGCTCGAATTCGAGCCTGGGGAGACGCGGAAGCCGATCCGGGTGGACATCACCGACGACGTGGAGGACGAGGAGGACGAGACCCTGGAGGTCGGGCTGTCCGACCCGGAGAATGCCGACCTGGGCGGCGTGATCGGCCACGTTCTCACCATCGTGGACAACGACTACCAGACCGTTGCGTTCGAGGCGGAGGCGTCCGACGCGGGCGAAGGCGGCGGCACGGTCGATCTCGCCGTCGTTCTCAGCGCCGCCTCCGCCAAGTCGGTCTCGGTCGATTACGCCGTGACGGGCGGGACGGCCTCGGGTTCGGGCGTGGACTTCACCCTGGCCGCAGGGACGCTGACCTTTGAGCCGGGCGAGACGCGCCAGGTCATCGCTGTCGACATCGTGTCCGACTCGCTCGACGAGGCGGACGAGACGGTCGTCGTGGAACTGTCGAACCGCGTCCGCGTGAAGGCCGGCGCAATAGAAGCCCATACCCTGACGGTCCGCGACGATGATCCGCAGCCCTCGGTGGCCTTCGCGGCGTCGCATTCGAGCGCGGACGAAGGCTCGGGCGCGGTGGAATTCGAAGTGGCCCTCTCTGCGGCATCCGGACGCCGCATCCAGGTCGAATACGCCGCCGCGGGCGGCAGCGCCACGGACGGCGGAGTCGATTATGCCCTGCCAGCCGGCACGCTCGTCTTCGAGCCCGGGGAGACCCGTCAGGTTCTCCGCGCCGAGGTCCTGGAAGACGCGGAAGACGAGACGGACGAGACGGCGGAGGTCCGCCTTTCCGCACCCGTTAACGCCGGCCTCGGCGGCGTGAGCCTCCATACCCACACCATCATCGACGACGATTTCCAGACCCTGGCCTTCGAGCTGGATGCCTCGGCCGGGGACGAATCGGAGGGCGCGGCCGAGCTGGCCGTGTCGCTGTCCAACGCGTCCGCCAAGACCGTCTCGGTCGATTACGCCGTGACGGGCGGGACCGCCTCGGGTTCGGGCGTGGACTTCACCCTGGCCGCGGGGACCTTGACCTTCGAGCCCGGTGAGAACCGCAAAGAGATCGTCTTGGAGGTCGCCGACGACGCGCTCGACGAGGACGACGAGACGGTCGAGATCAGGCTTTCCAGCCTCACGAATGCCCTCGCGGGCGCGCAGACGCTGCATACCCGCACGGTCCGGGACGATGACCCGGAGACGTCGGCGGCGTTCGAGACGGCCAGTTCGAGCGTATCGGAAGATGCCGGCGCGGTCGAGGTCGCCGTCGTGCTGGCCGCCGCCTCGGGCAAGCGGGTCCGGGTGCATTTCGCCGCCTCGGGCGGCAGCGCCTCGGGCGGCGGGGCCGACTACACCCTCGCCTCCGGCGAGCTGCTGTTCGAGCCGGGCGAGACCCGCAAGAGCATCGAGGTGGCCGTGGTGGACGATGCCCTGGATGAGGAGGACGAGACGGTGGTGCTCGCTCTTTCCGGCCCGTCGAACTCCTCTCTCGGGACGCCGGATACTCTTGAGTTGACCCTTGCGGACAATGACTTCCAGTCCATCGCGTTCGACGAAGAGGCGTCCGAGGGGCCCGAGTCGGAATCCGTCGTCGACCTGGGCGTCTCCCTGGGCGGCGTCTCCGCCAAGCGCGTCACCGTGTCCTACGCCGCCACGGGCGGCACGGCCTCGGGCTCGGGCGTGGATTACACTCTGGCCGCAGGCTCGCTCACCTTCGAGCCCGGAGAAATCCGCAAGACCCTCCACCTCCAGATCGTTGGGGATGCGCTGGACGAGGAAGACGAGTCGGTCGTCATCGGCCTGTCGAGCCCGGTCCGGGCGGTCCTGGGCGACGTGACCGCGCACACGCGCACGATCCGGGACGATGACGACGCGCCCACCGTGTCCTTCGAAGCCGACGGCTCGAGCGACTCCGAGTCCGGCGGCACGGCCGAGATGGCGGTCTCTCTCTCCTCCGCCTCGGGCAAGCGTATCCGAGTGGACTATGCCGTGACCGGCGGGACGGCCGCCGGCGGCGCGGAAGATTACACCCTGGCCGCGGGCAGCCTCACGTTCGAGCCCGGGGAGACCCGCGGGGTGGTCCGGGCGGAAGTGCTTGACGACGCCCTCGACGAGTTGGACGAAGCCTTAGAGGTCGAACTCTCCAACCCGACCAACGCCGCACTCGGGACCCGAACGGTTCATGTCCACACCATCACCGACAATGACTTCCGGGCCGTCGCCTTCGCTCTGGACTCGTCCCGGGCCGTCGAGGCCAACGGGCCGGTCACCATCCTGGTCGTCCTGGAATCCGCCTCCGTCAAGACCGCCCGGGTCGATTACCGGGTGACCGACGGGACGGCTGAGGGCGGCGGAGTCGATTACGCCCTGTCCGCGGGCACGCTCACGTTCGAGCCCGGCGAAACGGAAAAGCTGATTGCGTTCACCGTCATTCTCGACGACGTGGTCGAGGACGACGAGACCATCCGCCTGGCGCTGTCGAACCCGTCCGCTGCGGTGTTGGGTAGCCGCCGCACGCATACCTACACGATCATCGAGAAGGGGCCACCGCCCGTCGTGCGCTTCGCCGAGGCCGAGTCGCGAGCCGGGGAGGACTCGGGCATGGTCGAGTTCGAGTTGACCATGTCCCGCGTCCGGGACAAGGACGTGACCGTCGACTACGAGGTTCGGGGTGGGACCGCGGCCAGTGACGGAAACGAGGCGGACTTCACCCTGGCCAGCGGCCGGGTGACCTTCGCCCCGGGCGAGACCTCCGCTCGAATCCAGGCCGCCATCGCCGGGGACGGGCGCGACGAGGCGGATGAGACCTTCGAGGTGGTCCTGCTCCGGCCGCACAACGCGGACCTGGTCGATCCGGTGGCCCATACGCACACGATCCTGGATGATGACTATCAGACCGTCTCGTTCGACGCCGGGTCGTCGGAGGGGCCGGAGTCCGAGGGTGGTGCTTCGATTGCGGTGACCCTGAGCGGGGCCTCGGCCAAGCGCGTCACCGTGGAGGTCGCCGCCACGGGCGGCAGCGCCTCCGGCTCGGGCGTGGACTACACCCTGGCGGCGGGCGCGTTGACCTTCGAGCCGGGCGAAACGCGCCACACCATCACCCTCCAAGTCGCCGGCGACGAGCTGGACGAAGAGGACGAGACGGTGGTGCTTGGCCTATCCCAGGTCGCTCAAGCCCTCGCCGGCGCGCACATGCAGCACACCCGCACGATTCGTGACGACGATGCGTCGCCCTCCGTGTCGTTCCTTGCAGCCGCGTCCATGTCGCCGGAGGACGCTGGCATCGCCGGCCTCGAGGTCGCCATCTCCGCTCCCTCGGGCCGGCCCGTTCGGGTCCACTACGCCGTTACCGGAGGCTCGGCCTCCGGCGGCGGAACGGACTATACCCTTGAAGCCGGCATCCTCGAATTCGCGCCTGGGGAGACGCGCCAGCCGGTCCGCGTGCACATCACCGACGACGGCAAGGACGAGCTGGACGAGGCTTTGCACATTACACTGTCCGACCCGCAGAACGCCAGCCTGGGCGGCGTAGCCACACACACCCTCACCCTGCTGGACAACGATTTCCAGACCGTCGCGTTCGAGGCGGAGGCCTCCGCCGCGGGCGAAGGCGACGGCACGGCGGACGTCGCCGTCGTTCTCAGCGCCGCCTCCGCCAAGACCGTCTCCGTCGATTATGCCGTATCCGGGGGGACGGCGTCGGGCGGCGGCGTGGATTTCATCCTGGCCGAGGGCACGTTGACCCTCGCGCCTGGGGAGACCCGCCAGACGATTGCACTGCAAGTCGCGGACGACGCGCTCGACGAGGACGATGAGACGGTCGTTGTTAGTCTTTCTAATCCCGTGAAGGCCGTCCTGGGCGTGCGGTCGGCCCACACGGTGTCGATCCGGGACGACGATGCGTCGCCCTCGGTGTCGTTGCTCTCCGCCGCCTCCAGCGCCGCGGAAGACGCCGGCGACTCGGACCTCGAGGTCGCCCTCTCTGCTCCCTCGGGCCGGCCCGTTCGAGTCCACTACGCCGTGGCGGGAGGCTCGGCCTCCGGCGGCGGAACGGACTACCACCTCGAAGCCGGCATCCTCGAATTTGGGCCCGGAGAGACACGGCAGTCGATCCGGGTGTCCATCACCGACGACGGCGAGGACGAGCCGGACGAGACCCTCGAGGTCGCGCTGTCCGGTCCGCAGAACGCCGACATGGGCGGTGTAATCGGCCACACCCTTACCCTCTTGGACAACGATTATCAGACCCTCACGTTCGAGCAGGAGCTATCCGCCGGAAATGAAGGCGACGGTACGGCGGACATCGCCGTCGTGCTGAGCGCCGCATCCGCCAAGACCGTCTCCGTCGATTATGCCGTGTCAGGCGGGACGGCGGCGGGCGGCGGCGTGGATTTCGTCCTGTCCGCGGGCAAGCTGACCTTCGAGGCGGGTGAAACGCGCCGGACGATCACGCTGCATCTCGCCGACGATGGGCTGGACGAGGATGACGAGACCGTCATGATCGGCCTCTCCGGTCTCACGCAGGCCCTCGAGGGTGCGCACACCTTCCACACGCATACGATTCGCGACAACGATGCCGAGCCGGAGGTGGGTTTCGCCTCGGCCGCCTCGGCCGCCTCCGAAGCCGCCGGGGCGGTCGAGTTCCATGTCATGCTGTCTGCGGCCTCGGGCCGCACGACTTCAGTGAACTATGCCGTGCGGGGCGGAAACGCCACCGGCGGCGGCCGCGATTTCACCCTTACAGCCGGGACGCTCACGTTCGAGCCCGGCGAGACCAGCCGGCCGGTCCGATGCGTCGTGGTGAACGACGCCGAGGACGAGGTCGACGAGACGATCGAGGTGGAGCTGTCCGGACCGGTTCACGCGACCCTGGGAACGGATTCTGTGCACGTTCACACGATCCTCGACGACGATTTCCAGAGCGTGACGTTCGCCGTGTCCTCGTCCGGCGGCGCCGAATCGGCGGGGGAGGCCGTCCTCGAGGTCCTCTTGAGCGCCGCTTCGCCCAAGCGCGCCAGCATCGATTACGGGGTGTCCGGCGGAACGGCCTCCGGCAGCGGCATCGATTACAGCCTGGCCGCAGGCACCCTCGTGTTCGAGCCGGAGGAGACCCGGAAGGAGGTCCGCGTGAACCTCGTCGACGACGCGCTCGATGAGGAAGACGAGACCGTGGAGGTCGCCCTCTCGCGCCCGGTGAACACGGTTTTCGGAGCGAGACTGGCGGCGTCCTACACCATCCGAGACGACGATGCGGCCCCCTCGGTGGCCTTCGAGTCGGCCGCGGACGCCGCAGCGGAGAATGCCGGTTCTGCCGAGGTCGCCGTGGTCCTCTCCAGCCCCTCCGGCCGGACCATCCGCGTCGATTTCGCGGCCGCCGGCGGGAGCGCCCTCGGCGAAGGAGAGGACTACTCGCTCGCAGCCGGCACCCTCGTGTTCCAGCCGGGCCAGACCCGGAAATGGATCGAGGTGGACCTCGTGGACGACCCTCTGGACGAGGGGGATGAGACGGTCGAGATCGCCCTGTCTCATCCTCAGAACGCGGCAGCAGGGTCGCCGGAGCGCTTCCTGCTGACCCTGGCGGACAATGACTTCCAGGCTGTGGCGTTTTCGCAGGAGGCCTCGAGCTGGTCGGAAGCGGACGGAAGCGCCGGCCTGGCGGTGTCCCTGACCGCTCCCTCGGCCAAGGTGGTCTCCGTGTCCTACGCGGTGACGGGCGGGAGCGCGTCCGGCCAGGGCGTGGATTACACGCTGGCGGAAGGCACGCTGATCTTCCAGCCGGGCGAGACGCTCAAGGGGATCAGCGTGTCGATCGTCAACGACGCGCTCGATGAGGAGGACGAAACCCTCGAGGTGACGCTGTCCGGTCCCGTGCGTGCCGTGCTCGGCGGCCGGTCGAGGCACGTCGCGACCCTCCGCGACAACGATCCCGCTCCGAGCGTATTGTTTGCCGCAAATGCCTCGAGCGCGGGAGAAAACACCGGGCCGGTCGAGATGGACGTGCTTCTCTCGGCGCCCTCCGCGAAGACCGTCACGGTGCTCTACTTCGTCAATGGCGGCACGGCCACCGGCAATGCGGTCGATTACACGCTCGTCGGCGGCGCCCTGACGTTCGCGCCCGGCGAGACGCGGAAGACCATCCGGGCGGAGATTCTCGATGACCAGCTCGATGAGGCGGATGAGACTTTCCAGGTCGGCCTGTTCCAGCCGCTCAATGCCGCCCTCAGTTCCCATGGAGTCCATATTCATACGATCCAGGACGACGATTTCCAGACCGTCTCCTTCGCCTCGGCGTCCTCGGCCGGGACAGAGGACGCCTCCACTGCCGCCCTCGCGGTCGCTCTGAGCGCCGCCTCGGCCAAGACCGTCACGGTCTCCTACGCCGTGACGGGGGGCTTCGCATCCGGCTTCGGCGTGGATTACGCCCTGGCGCCGGGCACGCTGACCTTTCAACCGGGCGAAACTCGCAAGGAGATCACGCTGCAAATCGCCGAGGACGCGCTCGACGAAGAGGACGAGGTGGTGGTCGTCAATCTCTCCGGGCCGAGTCGGGCATCCCTGGGTGCGACACCGACTCACTTTTATACGATTCTGGACAATGACGAGCCGCCCTCCATCCACTTCGCCACCGAGGCGTCCATCCTCCCGGAGGCCGCGGGGCCCCTCGAAATCGAGGTCGTGCTCTCCTCGGCCTCCGGCCGGCCCGTTTCGGCCGGCCTCCTCGCCAGCGAGGCCGGCACAGCCACTCCCGACACGGACTTTGCTCTTCCTTTGGAAAGGATCGATTTCCAGCCGGGCGAGACCCGCAAACGAATCTTCGTGGACGTCCTCGATGACCACCTGGACGAGCCAAACGAGACCGTGGAGATTCGCCTGGCCGATCCGGCGCACGTGACGTTTGGCGACCCAGCGGCCCACCGCGTCACCCTGGTGGACGACGATGCGCCGGACCTGGCGGTTCTTTCCATTGTCGCCACTCCACCGGCGGTCCTTGCTGGCGAAACCACCATCGTCACGATAACGGTCCGGAACGCTGGCAACGCGGTCGCCAACCCCTGCGACGTCACCATGAAATTCGACGCCGCGTCCGTGTCCTTCCGGTTCGGCGCGCTCGCCGCCGGGCAGACGAACCAGTTCAGCTACACGCTGACGCACCTGCCCGCGACGCCGGACCCTCACGTCGTCGAGGCCTTCCTGGACTCTGGCGGCGCAATCCAGGAATCGGATGAGAATAACAACCGTTACACGCTGCCCATCGACGTCCTCGCGGGACCCGACCTCGTCATCGAAACCCTCGAGGCCGAACCCGAGCCGGTAGGCCTCCACAGCCCGGCGACGGTCCGGTTCACCGTAAAAAATCAGGGGGACGCTCCGGCGGGCAGTTCCCTGGCTGGGCTCTACCTGGACGGCCGTCCTCTGGGCTCGTTCCCGGTAGAGGCGCTGGGTCCGGGCGAGACATCGAGTGTCTTGTCCCACGAGATCGCCGATCTGCCGCTGAGGCCCAACCCGCACGCCCTCTTGGCCCGGGCAGACGAGAGCGACGCGGTCTTGGAAAGCCTGGAAAGCAACAACGAGCGGGTGTTGCCGCTCGGAACCGCTCTGGCCCGCATGAGCAGCCCTGCGACCGGCAGCGAGCTGGGCGCGACCGGCGTGACCTTCGAATGGACCCCGGGCGTCGGCGTCTCGGAGTACTCCCTCGAGGTCAGCAGCCGGATTCACGGGTCGGAGCTTTATTCCGCCTCGGGCCTCACTGGCCGGTCCGCCGTGGTTTCCGGTCTGCCCGCCGACGGCCGGACCCTCTACGTGCGGCTGGGCAGCCGCATCGGCGGCGAGTGGCACGTCGCGGATTACACCTACCTCGCGGCCTCGATGCCCTTCGCCCCGGCCCGGCTGATCAACCCGGCGGCCGGCACGGCCCTGCCGGGCCCGACCGTCACGTTCCGCTGGTCCGCGGGCAACCGCGCGACGGCCTACTACCTCAACGTCGGCAGCGGCCTCAATGGCGTGGACTACTTCAACCGCAACCTGGGCATCGAACAGTCCGCTACGGTCTCGGGCCTGCCCGCCGACGGCCGTACGGTCTATGTGCGGCTCTGGTCGCGGTCGGATGTCCTCTGGTCCGCGGTGGATTACACCTTCGCCTCGGCCCGAATTACCCTGGCCCGGGCGGAGATCACGAGCCCGCAGCCCGGCACGGCCCTGCCCGGCCCGACCGTCACGTTCCAGTGGACCGAAGGCAGCCAGGCCTCCGAATATGCCCTCTCCGTGGGCCGGACGCCCGCTGGGATCGACCTGTTCAACTCTACTAGCCTGGGCGGCGTCCGCTCCGCCACGGTCTCCGGCCTGCCCGCGGATGGATCGCCTGTCTACGTCCGGCTGAAGTCGCACCTTGCTGGAGAGTGGGCCTGGGCCGATTACGTCTACGCCGCTCAGGCGTCGCCGTTCGCCAGAGCCGAGTTGACCCGACCGCAGCCGGGCAACGGTCTCTCCTCGACGGAAGTGACGTTCGAGTGGAGCGCCGGCACGGGGGTTGAAGCCTATTACCTGAACGTCGGCAACACCCTCAATGGCATCGATTATTTCAATCGCAACATGGGCGGCGTCCGCTCCGCCACGGTCTCCGGCCTGCCCACCGACGGGCGCATGCTCTACGCACGGCTCTGGTCCAAGCACGGCACGGCGTGGGACTACGCGGACTACACCTTCGGCGCGACGAGGACGATTCAGGCCCTGGCCGAGCTGATCGTGCCGACGCCCGGCTCGACCCTGACCTCCGGCACGGTCGCCTTCGAATGGACGCCGGGCAGCGAGGTGTCCGAATACTCTCTCAAGGTCGGCCGCACGCCCGGCGGAGGCGAATTCTTCAATGCCTCTACCGGGACGGGACGCTCCGCAGCCATTTCCAACCTGCCCCAGGACGGCAGCGTGGTCACCGTGCAGCTCGGCAGCCGCATCGGAGGCGCCTGGCACGCCGCCAGCACCACCCTCCTCGCCGCCAACGTCGCGTTCGTCCCGGCCGAGTTGACCTCGCCCGCGCCGGGCACGAGCCTCCCTGGCGACACGGCAACCTTCGAATGGTCTCCGGGAAGCCGCGTCAACGCCTACTACCTCAACGTGGGAAGCACCCTCAACGGCGTCGAATTCCTCAACCGGAATCTCGGAACAGCACGGTCCGCCACGGTGACCGGCCTGCCCGCTGACGGCCGGACGATCCACGCGCGGCTCTGGTCGCAACACGACGGAGTCTGGTCTGCCGCGGATTACGCCTTCAGCGCCGCACGCGCTTCCTTCACGAGGGCCGAGATCACCGCGCCCGCCCCGGGCTCGGCCCTCAACTCGCCCACCGTCACCTTCGAGTGGAGCGCCGGAAACGGCGTCAGCGCCTACTACCTCAACGTGGGAAGCACCCTCAACGGCGTCGAATTCTTCAACCAGAACCTCGGAACGGCACGGTCGGCCACGGTGACCGGCCTGCCCGCTGACGGCCGAACGGTCTATGTCCGCCTCTGGTCGAAGCACAATGGCGTCTGGTCCTCGGCCGATTGCCTCTACACGAGCGGGACGGCGCCGTTCCAGGGGGCCCAAATCACGTCGCCCGCGCCTGGCTCGGCCCTTAACTCGCCCACAGTAGCCTTCGAGTGGAGCGCCGGAAGCGGCGTCAGCGCCTACTACCTCAACGCCGGAAGCACCCTCAACGGCGTCGATTTCTTCAACCAAAATCTCGGAACAGCACGGTCCGCCACGGTGACGGGTCTGCCCGCTGACGGCCGAACGGTCTATGTCCGCCTCTGGTCGAAGCATAATGGCGTCTGGTCCTCGGCCGATTATGCCTTCGCGGCGGCACGGGCTTCGTTCTCTCGGGCCGAGATCACTGCGCCCGCGCTCGGCTCGGCCCTCAACTCGTCCAGCGTCACCTTCCAATGGAGCGCCGGAAGCGGCGTCAGCGCATACCGGCTGGCGGTGGGGAACAGCTTCCAGACCACGGAGTTCTACAACGCCGACGCCGGACTGAACCGCTCCGCCGCCGTGACGGGTCTGCCCTCTGACGGCAGGGCTCTTTGTGTGCGGCTCTGGTCACTGCGTGGGAGCGACTGGACCCCCTCGGATTCGATGGTGACCGCCGCGCGGGTTCCTCTGGTCCGGCCCGAGATGGTCTGGCCTGCACCTGGATCGGCCCTCGACGCCGCCTCGGTCACCTTTGAATGGAGCGCTGGAAACGGCGTGGAGGCCAGTGCCTTCCGCATAGGGAGTACGCCCGGCGGAACGGACTATTTCGAGCGCGAGATGGCCCTCGGCCGGTCGGCCACCGTATCGGGCCTGCCGCAGGACGGCCGGACCCTCTACGTGCGGCTGTCGTATCTGAAGGACGGAGTCTGGCATCACACCGACTACGCCTACAACACAGGTGAGGGGTTCTTTTAGCTTTATGGGTGTCACTCCTGCCTGGATTTCACGCTATGAATGATTATCATTTCCAGCATGGAAGAAAATACAAGACCGCTCCCGCGCTGGCTTACTCCAGGGATCGAACGCGCCTTGCAGTGCTTCCCGATAGTCGTCCTGACAGGTGCGCGCCAGACCGGGAAGAGCACACTGGTGAAGCAACTCCTGGCCGGACCGGCCCGGGACTATCGGACGCTGGACGACCTGGATTGGCTGGACCTGGCTCGCAGGGAACCCGACACGCTCTTATCTTCGGGCCGGCCGCTGACGCTCGATGAAATCCAGCGAAGTCCCGAGCTTCTGCTGGCGATCAAGCGCGCCGTTGACAGGGAACGCCGGCCAGGCCAATTCCTTCTGACAGGTTCTGCCAACCTGGCTCTCTTGGGCAAGATATCCGAGACCCTCGCGGGAAGAGCCGTGTATCGAACCCTATCACCCTTCACCTGGTCGGAGCAGCGAGGCGGCGGCGAGGGCGGTCGGTGGGCCGAGATAATGACCGATCCCTCCGGATTGGAGGGTGAATTCGAGGCGATGGGCTCCTGGGTTGAGAGGGAACGGGCGGGCGGATTTCCGGGCGCCTTTCTGTCACCCTCTATGTCTGCGCGCCGCGACTGGTTCGACGGCTACGTGAAAACCTACCTGGAACGAGACCTCCAGGGTCTTTCAACCATTGGGAATCTCGTGGATTTCCGCCGGCTCATGCGGATCGCCGCCCTCCGTTCAGGCAAGATGATGAACCAAACCGAGATGGCACGGGACGCGGGCCTGGCGCAGTCCACAGCCTATCGGTATCTGAATCTCCTGGAAGCATCGTATCTCCTGCATCGGCTTCCAGCTTATGCGGTAAATCGAACCAAACGCCTGATCAAGTCCCCCCGCCTTTTCCTCTCGGATTCGGGCCTGGCCTCTTTCCTCGCAGGGGTGGAAACGGAAACCGACGTGGAGCGAAGCGGGCTCACGGGGCCGCTCTTGGAGACCCTGGTGCTCATGGAACTGGTGGCTTGGCGGGAGACTCGCACGCCGAGGCCGGAGATCCTCTATTGGAGGACGGTCTCTGGCGAGGAGGTGGACTTTGTCATAGAAAGCGGTGATACCCTCGTGCCGATCGAGGTCAAGGCCGGCAGTCGGCCGACGGCCTCCGACGCGAGCTCTTTGCATTCGTTTCTGAACGAATACGGCGGACAAGCACCACACGGAATTCTGCTCCACACCGGAACAAAAGGGGCCCGCATGTCAAAGAATATATGGGCCATCCCGATCACCGCGGCTCTGGGAGCTGGCTAATACTTTGGTATCCCGGTTCAGAAGTGCTCCCGCCCTTCTGAACCGGGATACTCGTATTTGATTTCGGAAGTGCATCCGCACCATGATGACTGACTGTGTCGTCTTGCGTAGGCATGGTGGCCTACCCGGCCCGTTGAGGCAAAGCTGTTTCTTGCTGTGCCTTCTTCTCCTCTTCTACGGGCCGGTTTACGCCGGAGATGCGAAGGGTCTCCGCATTGTTTTCAAAGACTCGCTGGGCCGCGAGGTGGTATGCTGTTCTTACACCGGGGTCGTGACCCTTCAGGAGCTGGAATCGAGGATGATCGGAATTTGACGAGGCGCTTGCCGATGTCAGAGTTGTTGGTCAGCGTGAGGTCCGTGGGCGAAGCCTCGAAGGCCCTCGAGGGTGGGGCCGGGATACTGGACGTGAAGGAGCCTTCCCGGGGTTCTCTGGGAATGGCGGACCTGGAGACGATGGAAGGGGTCCAGGAGGTAGCGGGACCGGACCGGATGGTGAGCGCGGCTCTGGGGGAGATGCGGGACTGGGAGGGCCGGACGCCGCCCGTCCTGCCTGCCGGCCTGAGCTACGTCAAAGTCGGGTTGGCCGGCCTTGCGGGCCGGTCCGGCTGGGCGCGGGCGCTGGAGACTCTTCGACGCCGCTTGGACGTTCCGCGCGAAGCCTTCATCCCCGCTGTATACGTGGACAGGGCCCGGGCTCTGGCCCCGGCGGCTGAGGACGTGGCGGAGGCCGCAGGCGACTTCGGCTGGGCCGGCGTGCTCCTCGATACGTGCATCAAGGATGGCCGGACGCTCGAGACCTGGATCGCCTTCACCAGGCTCCAGCGCTTGTGTGAACGCTGCGGGACCCAGGGGTTGAGCGTGGCGCTCGCCGGCTCGCTGGATGCCCTGGCCATTCGGAGATTGATGCCCCTCCGGCCCGACGTCTTTGCCGTGCGGGGCGCAGCCTGCGCAGCCGGTGATCGCCAAGGCGACATCCAGGCGGAGGCCGTGCGGGCCCTCGCCGCACTGGTCCGTGGAGAGGCCTCGAATGGGAGATCGGCCGCTTCCATCCAGCCTGCTGGGGACCACCCACTCCGGTGAGGTGACGAGTCCAGAAGTGCACCCGCATTTCCGAATTCGTTTCTTAAGGCGGGTGATACCCGCAACCCGACAAGGTTCGCAAAGGAGTCGGGTGTCAGGTGTCAGGAATCAACTGAAACCCGAAACCTGACACCTTTCAACATCACCGCGTGGCGCAGAGAGGCTATACCCTAAGACTCAGCGGGCCTTGAAGCTCACCCGAACGACATTCTCCGGCTCGTCCAGCGGGTGAATTCCGAAGCGTTCTTCGAACTGGCGGGCAAAGGCTTCCTCTTCGGCCGGGTCCGGCGCAAGGGGAAGCGGCACAGGCTGGCGGCTCCTCTGGATGGACCGCCGTGCAGCAAGGCACATTTCCTGGTCGGCACGGCCTTTCTCGCCGGGCCACGGGAGGGGGCCGTCCTCCCGGACGGCGCGGGCCAGTCCATCGAGCATGAAGGCCACGGAGAGGTGCACCTCGCTCAGGCGGGTGTGGGCGTAGGGGTTGGTCCATTCCCTGTTTCCGCCAAGGGAATCGGGTAGTTCGACCCAGAGGCGACGGAGGGTGTTCCCGCTCGTGAATTCCCGGTGGAACTCGTAGGTGGCCGCGCGGCCCGCCCGGCGGGCGATGTCCTCGTCCGTGCAGACGTTCACCGTCTCGCCGCCGGACGCGCTCTGGTTGCCGTTGGTCACGATCGTTCCGCGCTCGCCGCAGGTTTCGAACCCGACGAGCTGATTTCGGCCCAGGCAGCCGTTCTTGTTACCGCAAACGGCGACGGCGATGCCTCCCCCCTCGAAGTCCACGGCATAGAATTCAAGCTCTTCGGACCGGAAGTCCCGTCCAGCGGGATCGACATAGGGGACGACAGGCATGGAATGAGCGAGGCTGCTGACGGCGACTGGCCTCGCGCCCATGCGGCAACAGATGGCGGCCAGGCCATGGTAACCGGTGGTGGAGAAGAGGCGGTAACACTTATGGACACGGCCGATGACGCCAGCGCGAAGGAGCTTGACCACGAACTGTTCAACCGGCATGAAGGGGAAATTCTCCGAGGTTTGCAGCTTCACGCCGTGCCGGGCAGCCGTGGCGATCATGGCGTCCATGAGCCCGAGGGTGGGCGCGAGGGGCGTCTCGACATTCTGGTGGATGCCGTGCGCGGAGACGACCATGGAGACGGCGTGATGAAGCTCGTTAGGCACCACGATATCGCAGACGTCTAACTTTTCCTTCATGACCATCTCGCTGAGATTCGTGTAGGCCTGGACGCCGAGGCTGTCGCCCGCGCGCCGAGCGGACTCGGGATTCGCGTCGCAGACGGCGGCGACATCGAAGGTGTCCTTCATCTCTGAAACGGTCTGAAGGTGGAAGGCGCCGCGGCGGCCGCATCCGATCAGGGCATATCGGAGTTTGGGCATTCTTGAAACCTCTTCCAGCACATCCGCTCAGATCGAGTGCCAAACTACTTCGGAACGGATTTGGTCGTGATCGTCACCCAGCAGGGAAAGGCATAGTCCAGCCAGGCCTCCCGAACCCGGCCGTCCTCCGCGTCACCGTGGTGCACATAGGCACGGTAACGGTAGGTGACAGTCGAGCCGCGGTATCCGTCGCCGGGCGGATACGTCCGGCTCAGACTGATCAGGCCGTAATCCGTAGCCGTTGGAGGCCGAGAGAAGTCCGGGTTGGCCGGATGGTCGAACAGGGCCACTCCGTCCCATCCGTCTCCCACGGGCCCGGAGTAATCGGTCCAGGCCTCGCCCTTCTCAATCTTGCCGGGTCGATCCAGGGGCTGTTTTCGGGTCCAACCGCGAGAGGCATCGACGAGCCGCATGGTGGGCGCGACGCGGGCGCTGAACATGGTGTTTCTCGGGCCCGTGTCGTCCGGCTCCTGGAGGCGGATTTCGAGGTCCAGGATCAGAGAATCCCGGTTCGGCTTGGTGACGCGCACGGTCCGCCACTCCCTTGCAAAAACGTGTCCGCCTGGCTTCTGATAGGCCAGGCGCTCCCGAAGCCATCCGAAGACCCAGCCGAACGAGAAGGCCTCGAAGCTTTCGTGTTGCATGCGGCCCGTGGGGCCCCGTCGAGGCCGCACGGAGTCGCTTTCGCACCAGAGATTGGCGCTGTTCTGATCGATCGAGCCGTAAGCGATCCAGAGCCCGTGGTGGAAGGAGTGGCCTTCCTCATCCTCCACACGGTCACGGACCACGTTGCCGTGAGGCCCGTACACCGGAAAAAAATAAGGCTTGAAAGGGTCTCGATATCGGTATCGGCAGAGTTCCTGCTCGTTGCACGAAAAAAGAATTTCTTGGCCCAAATCGGTCGGAACCACCCGGTCCGTGAAATCGTTCTTGGCGGGCCGGGGGCCCGGGGAAGAAGCGCAGGCGATCTGGAAGCGGCGTCGGCAGCCTGCCGGAGTGTCGCCAGGCAGCTTCCAGTGCAGCCGCTCGCCGTCCCACTGGTGGGGGACAAGGCCTGTGGATTGGCCTTGGGAGTCCACCTCGTGGACGGCCAGGGACCAGGGCGCGAAGCCGCCCACCTGGCGGGCAGCGTGCCAAAAGAACGATCGGAAATCGATGGCTGCGCTGACGACGGCGTCCCGCCGTGCCACGCCTTCGCTTTCCACATCGGCGAAAAGAAACAGATCAGACATAGAAATTCAAGACCAGCCGTCTTCCATCCAGGCTCTCGATCGTAACACTTGAGACAACTTTTCTCCTTGCGGGCGTATGCCGCTTCTGTTAAATGTTACCCATATTATTCCTTCGTGTGGCGTCAGGAAACATGGGAAAACTTCTGGACGGCATCCAGGGCCCCCAGGACCTCCGGGGGTTGACGGTGGACCAGCTCAGCCAGGTGGCCCACGAGGTGCGGGAGCTGATCCTCGAAGCGGTTTCGGAGAAGGGCGGCCATCTGGCTTCCAACCTCGGGGCTGCGGACCTGGCGGTCGCGCTCCATTACACGTTCGATTTCCAGGTGGACCGGTTGATCTGGGACGTGGGGCATCAGTGCTACCCGCACAAGGTGCTCACGGGCCGGAAGGATCGGATCAAGACCGTGAGGCAGCAGGGGGGGCTGGCGGGTTTTCCTGATCCGAAGGAGAGCCCGTATGACCCCTTCCTGACGAGCCATGCCGGCACGTCGGTCTCGACGGGGCTGGGACTGTCCGCCGGGAACAGTCTGATGAGACGTCGGGGAAAGATTGTCTGCGTGATCGGCGACGGGGCGATGACCTCGGGGGTCTCCATGGAGGCCCTCAACAACGCCGGTGCGCTGCAGCGGGACCTTCTGATCATCCTCAACCACAACCAGATGTCGATCTCGCCGAATGTCGGCGCCCTTTCTCATTACCTGGACCGGGTGCGCACGGGGCAGTTTTACCGGGAAATGAAGAAGGAGCTGGGCCACCTCGCCGCTCTCGTTCCGTCCTTCGGCAAGGACCTCGAAATGACCGTCTCGAGGATGAAGGACGCCGTCCGGCACGGGCTGCTGCCCGCCGGGACGATCTTCGAGGAATATGGGCTGAAGTATTTCGGGCCCGTCGATGGCCACCACATGAAGGACCTGTTGGAGACGCTGGGCCGGCTGAAGAACATGGAAGGGCCGATCCTGCTTCACCTGGTGACGAAAAAAGGCTACGGGTTTGATTATACGGCGCGTGATCCCGTGACGTATCACAGCCCGACGGCGTTCGATCGGGAGAAAGGCGAGATACACAAGAAGTCGGGTGAGCGGCCGACCTATTCGAAAGTTTTCACGGATGCGATGATCGAGTTGGCGGACAGGGACCCGCGGATCGTTGCGGTCACGGCGGCCATGGCGGAAGGGACCGGCCTGGTCGAGTTCGGGAAGAAGTTTCCGGACCGTTTCTTCGACGTGGGAATTGCCGAGCAGCATGCGGTGGCCTTTTCGGCGGGTCTTGCCGCCAGCGGGCTGCGGCCCGTCGCCGCCATTTATTCCACCTTCCTTCAAAGAGCCTACGATCAGGTCTTCCACGAGGTCTGCTTGCAGAACCTGCCCGTCGTTTTCGCGCTGGACCGGGCGGGGATCACGGGCGGGGACGGCGCGACGGCCCAGGGCAACTTCGATATCGCTTATCTTCGGACGCTGCCGCAGATCGCTCTGCTGGCCCCTCGCAACGCCACGGAGTTGAAGCTCATGCTCCGGTTCGCCTTCGAGCACGGGGAACCCGTGGCCATTCGCTTTCCGCGCGACACCATCCCGGTGGAAAATCCGGACGACGTCCCGGCCCCCATCGAGCTGGGCAGGGCGGAGGTGGTCCAGGAGGGCAGGGACGTGGTGCTCTGGGCGCTGGGCTGCATGGTGGAGGAGGCCCGCTCCGCGTCGCGCCTGCTCCAGGCCGAAGGCATCTCCTGCGCCATCATCAATGCCAGGTTCGTGAAGCCGCTCGATCGCCGCCTCCTCGCCGAATGGCTTGAACGGACGCCTCTCCTGGTGGCTCTCGAGGACCACGCCCTGCACGGCGGGTTCGGCTCAGCCGTCCTGGAAGCCGCGTCGGACCTGGGCCTTGATGCGGGCCGGATTCGCCGCGTGGGCATCCCGGACCGCTTCATCGAGCACGGCGGGCGTAAAGGCCTCGTGAAGATGCTCGGCCTCGACGCCGAGGGCCTGGCTCGCGCCGTCCGCCAGTTTCTGCGGTCCGGATCGGCCGTCCGCAGAATGTAGCGAAACGCTGCCTCAAATCGACCCGTGTGACTCGAGCAACCAGAACCGAAAGAGGATACGGCAGCGCTTCGCTGCGGTGACAGTTTGACAAGTTTCTCAGGAGCGCGGTTAACGAAGCTTGCGGACTCGCTTCGTTGTGACAGAGAGAAACAGGAGGTCCCAGATGCCGAGGAATGGCCAAGAATCTGGGCTCTTCGCAGGCGTGCGCGCGCCGGGATCGGGGTCGGGATCGCGATCGAAAGAGTTGTCCTGTCCATGGGCCATGAACCGTGAGATGTGTCTTGGGCAACTTCTCAATAAGTTCGGGGAGATGGACCCGCCCGATTTCATCATCGATCATGATTCAGCACTTCACAAGTTTTCGCAGCGCAGCGCGCCAGCGCTTCGTCTGAGCCCTCACATCTCATCGCTCGGACGGAATGCTGACGCGTTCCGCTACGGAATTCATACCTCATAGACTTGACCTGATCGTCCTCCCCGAACGTATTGAGAACTTACCTCGTCCACGAGTCCGCTCGTCCATCGCGCTTTACCCTTCAGCACTCACGCTTTACCCTTAATCCCATGCGTCCTCCCGTCGTCTTCAAGCTCGGAGGCAGCCTTCTCGACCTGCCTGGCCTGCCGCGCCGGGTCGTTGACGCTCTGGCCCTGCGGCGCACCTCCCACCGGATACTCGTCGCCGGCGGCGGCCCCGTCGCCGATTTCATCCGCCAGATGGATCACATCCACCACTTCGGCGAGGAGAGCGGCCACTGGCTCGCGGTGCGCGGTCTCGTTCTCAGCAGCCACCTTGTCGCCAGTTTACTCCCCGGGACAACGGTGGTGCCCGCTCTCGACTGCTGTCCCGAAGCCTGGGATCGAGGCCTTCTCCCCATCCTCGACACCTTCGAGTTCCTCAAGGAACAGGAACGCGCCTCGAACGATCCGCTGCCCCATGAATGGACGCTGACCAGCGACTCCATCGCGGCGCGCGTGGCCGAGTCTGCCGGCGCCTCAGAGCTCGTCCTCCTCAAGTCCGTTCCGCTCCCCAATGGACTCGCCGCCCAGGAGGCCGCCGCCCGAGGCTGGGTGGACCCCTATTTCGCGCGGTACGCCCGCCGTGTGCCCCAGGTCACCTGGATTCATCTCCGCGCCGACGACCTCGAGCCCGTCGCCTGGACAAATCGGTAAATCCTGGCGGCACGCCGAAGGCAGAGTTCGTACACGCGTCGTGCATCGGTTTGCAAGTTCGTAGCCGGTTTCTAGCGTCTACGACCCTCTCCCACAGGGCTGTCACTTAGACACTGGTGACACGGTGGGTCTGCTTTCTTCTTAGCCGGGCTTTAGCCGGCTGTTCAACCCACGGTGTCAACTGTGGGCAAAGGTCAGCGCCCTGGGAGAGGGCCGGGGGGCCATGGCGCTCACGCACAACAGCACGCTCGCTCCCTCTCGCTCTGGGAGAGGGCCGGGGTGAGGGAAAACTCCGGACGAACTTGTGAAGTGGTCTGCTCAGACCCTGCATCTACGCCATCCGGCGCGTCCGCCTTCGTTTCCCCAGCTTCTTCCGCAGCGCTTTTTCGACCGGTGGGGGCACGAAAGCCTTCAGGTCGCCCCCGAAGATGGTCGCCTCCTTGATCCATCTCGAGCTGATGAAGGCGTATTCCTGGCTCGAAAGCATGAGGACCGTCTCCATCTCGGGCGACAGAGCCCGGTTCGTGAAAGCGAGCTGCGACTCGTATTCGAAGTCCGCCATGGTCCGAATGCCCCTCAGGATGACCGTGCAGCCGTGCCTGCGGGCGAAATCGACCGTCATCCCGTCGAACTGGACGACCTCGACGTTCGGAAGACCGCGGGTCAGCTCACGGACCATCGCGACGCGCTCCACGGGCGTGAAGATCGGCGCCTTGCCCGTGTTCCGGGCCACGGCGACGATCAGCCGGGCAAAGACCCGCGCCCCGCGGTGAATCAGGTCCAGGTGGCCCCGCGTCAGCGGATCGAAGCTGCCCGGATAGATCGCATGACTCATGGAGACTCCTTCACGGGCTGCGGCGAGACCACGCCTCCGCCATACTCGTCCGCATTCCGGCCGAACATCCGCGAGGACCCGCGCTGCCGGTTCGGCCCCATGAGCGCCCCCGTGCGAGGCCCGATGAAGAAATAAAATACCCGCTCGTCCTGGCCCTGGTCCACGTCATACCCCAGTTCCACGTCCCAGTCGTGGAACGAGCGCCGGAAAACCACCCGCTGGTCAAACAACTCGTGATCGTTCCATTCGTAGTCCTGCTGGTAGAGAAGCCCCCACTTCTCCGTGAGCTGGACCCAGGCCGCCACGATCGTCCGGTTGCTGTCGTCGCGCGAGTAGCGCTGCTGCAGCGTCAGCGTCACTCCGGGCCGGGGAAGATACGACCCGCCGATGTTGACGACGTCGAACTCCACCGGGTCCGTGTCGATCTCGTTGTCATTGAAAAAATAATACTTCGGATGCGGATACCACCTCAGGTCCGTCTCCACGTTGCTCCAGCTCTTGCCCGCATGGTCGCGGTTCTCCGCCGGAAAATACGCGGACTGCACCTCGAACTCGGCCCAGTTGATCGTCGTTCCGCCGCGCCGCGTCTGCACCAGGTTCCGCAGGTTCAGGTTCACCCGGTCCAGCTCCTGCTCCGTGTCCATCTCGTCGAAAAAAACCAGCTCGTTCGGATCGATGGTCACCTCCTGACCCGACAGGAAGGTCACCTCGGGCGTGATGACGTGGTGCAACTGATCGATGGACCAGCGTTCGTTGCGGTAGCCGTAAGTCCGCCAGAACTCGGTGCTCAGGCGCACGCCGCCGCCCAGCACGGTCCGCCACGAGCCTTCCTCCTCCGCCAGCAGCTCATCGTAAAACGTCTCCCGGTTGAACACGAACGGCTCGAGATGCAGCCACCACGCCCGGAATGGAGCGGACAGTTCGCTCTGGAAGTCGAGGCGCTGGATTTCCCGATTCTTCGAAAGCGAATCCACGGCGGCCAGGGGAAACAGCTCCGAGAAGCGCCGGTCCACCTGCGAATACTCCGTCCCGAAGGTCAATAACAGCCGATTGTCCCACAGGGGCTGCGACAGCAGGTCCAGACTGACGCGGGGGAGGTATTCCGTCTGGGCCGGGGACTGGCTCGAACCTCGCTGCTGGTTCTGCGACTGGTCGAAAAATTGGTTCACCTGAGTCTGGCCCAGCACGCTCAACGATGTGTTCTCCCAGTCTCCCTTGACGAAGACGCGGTTCTCCGGCTCCTTGTCCTCCACAAATTCGCCCTCGAAATACTCCTGGAATATCCCCCGGTCCGAAAATTGATGGTACTCCATGTCCGCCGTCCACCGGCCCGCATTCGAACCCTCGACGTCCCCGTCCAGAATCAGTTCCCGGTGCAGAAATTTCAGCCGGTATCGGTCCTCCTGCTCCAGCGGAACGTTCTCGAAATCCTCCCCGTCGTCCCGGATGAAATAGGTCTCGAGGTATCCGATTCTCCGGTCGCTCTCATACTCGACGTCCACGCCGCCCGCGGGGCCGCGTTCCGAGTAGTAGTCCGCGTCGAAAAAAACGTCCACGCCCGGATAGACCTCGAAGCCGAGGTCCGTCTGAACGAACTGGCCGAACTGGGAGGAGCTGCCCGCGCCCATCCGAAACCAGGGCCATGGATACTTCAAGTCCCGGTAATAATAGGGAAGATAAAAAATCGGTATCTCATGCACGTGGAACAAGGCATGATGCAGAACCACGCTGTCCTGGGAACGGAAAACAACCTTGCTCGCGCTGAAATGCTGGTGAGGCGATGAAAAATTGCACGTGGTGACCCGGGCACGCCGCACCTCTGCCACGTCCGGACCCCGCCTCTCCACCTCCGGAGACTTCAAATGCCAGTTGATCTCCCGGTCGGGACGCACCCAGTGCAGCTCCGAATTCAGAATCAGCGCACGTTCGTCCTTCCAGTCGTAGAGCAGCCGTTCCGCCCGGCTCAGGACGTTTTTCTCCTTGAGGAGCACGTTTCCCTCGGCATACATCTCCGATTCTTCAGGCCAGACCACCACGTTGTCGGCCTGGACTTCCGTCTGCGCCTTCGAGGCCCGCACGTTGCCTTGGGCAATCAGGACCTTCCCACCCTCGCTGACCTCGAACCGGTCGGCGGTGAGCTCGACTCCGGCGATGCCGGAGAGAGCCTGGGCGCGAGCGGGCGTGCCCGCCAGCGTCAGAACGAAGAGGTTGAGCGCAAGGACGCAAAGGGGTTGAAAACGACCGAGTGCGCGCGTTCGTTGAAAGGAAGGGCATTCCCTCATGGCTTCTTGGGACCGCCGATTCGAGGAGTCTTCGCCCGCATGCGTTAGAGCCCTAGAGTGTCACTTCTCCGCGCCCGCAAGCGCGGGCATCCGGCGGAGAAGTTGAAAGATGTCCCGCCAGACTTGCCCCAGTGGGAGGCAGGCCGGGTGTCCGTTGATTCCTGAACCCTGACACCTTTTGCACCCTGAGCTGAGTTGCGGGCTTCGCGCGCCTTAAGCTACGGACTCGAGCAGCCTGTGTCAAGAAGCGGCGAGCACGTGGGCGTCCCGCAGAAGCCTCCTGGGGACGGATCGGGGGCGAGGTTGTCACCGCCGGTGGGGCCGGCCCCACCGGCGGTGACACTCCTTTCCTATAGCTTGCCCCAGCCTAAAGGCCCCCTCTGGACCGCCGAACCCAAAATCCTTCGAACAGCTTGGCTCAGGAGGGTGGGGCGCGACGACCGGGCCAGACCTCCCGGACCTGTCCTCCCGAAGGAGCCCGTTGGGACTGTGGGAGGGATCCTGCCGCCAAGGATGGCGGCGTTCCCGGGCGTTCCCGGGCGTTGGGAGTGTGCGAGGGCCGCCTGCCGAATCGGTTGGTGGTTCGTGGTTGTTGGTTGGTGGTGAAGAGCAAGAAACTGAGTGGGAACGAGCGATGGCCGCTACTCGGAGCGCCAGAATCTTGCTGGCAAGCTCCGGAGCGGTTGTTCGTTCGTGGTTGTTGGTTGGTGGTGAAAATCAAGAGGTCGAGTCGGAACGGCCAGACTCGTAACCCTCCACAGTGGGCATGAACCGTTAGATGGCTATCGCGTGGCCATCATTAACCCGCATTTTTCTACCGCCCTCAGCACGGCCGGGGCGTGTAAAAAATGCGGGTTGGAGACTTCTGGTTATCCGCCAGGGTTGGGACGACGAAGCCGGGGCAGTCCTGGTTCTGAAATCCACGAGCCCGAAGGGCGCAGCGGATTTCATTAGAATGTTTCCTGCTCTTCCGACTCCGGGCTGGTCCCCTCGTTTGCTCGTGACCGAAAGGGACTCCAGGCAAAGAGGTAGAGAAGCAGCAGCGCGGCCGCCACCGGGGCGAGAAAATGCACCCACAGGGGCAGAGAGGGCCTCCGAGTCCCCATTGCGGGCCCCATGCCGTCCGGTCCCCGCCGTTCGGAATCCGTCGATTTTCTGGAAGCCATCTTGAGATTCCGAGGAAAAGCTCTAGGGAGAGGTAATCCAGAATCCTGAGAAACAACCCCGCTAAGTCTCAGCAAACGAGGGTGTTACGACTTTCTCGGTTTTGAGCTTTTCAAGGGCATTCTGAGCCTCACGAATGACGGGTTCCAGATAGGCTGAACTTGTCCCCATGGGAGGTTGAATCCCGGAGGAATCCCGGTGGGAGGCTGAAGGTTCCGATCACTGGAGACTTATGATTGAACACTTTCCCCATGTCCCCGCGCGCTCGTTGTTCCGGCCTACAGCCTACCCGTCTTCCCCACGCGTGGGGGAGCCTTCGGCGTGGCAGGGCTCCCAGAGCGCTGAGGAACCGTCTTCCCAACGCGCGGCCGAGCCCATTGTTTCTATCTGCCGCAACGAAGCCCGTCCGCAGGTTTCCTATATCACGCTCCTGACTTGATAACCCGGCTCATACACCTAACATATCGTTCTCTCCTCTCGCAGTCCATCCACGGCGAAGCGTCCCCTCATGAAGATCACCCGCTGCACGACGGCCGTCGTCGAGGCCAACTACGACTACACCTACGTCCGCATCCATGCCGACAACGGCGTCTTCGGCACCGGCGAATGCTTCATGGCGCCGGGTCTCACCGCGGCGCTCCGCGAGATGTTTCCCCTCATCCTGGGCCGGGACCCGCGGGAGGTCGACCGCCTCGGCCGCCATCTCTGGCGCAAAGGCTCGGGCGCCGGGGCCGTCGCCGGCTACCTGTTCAATGCCGTCAGCGGGATCGAGACGGCCTTGTGGGACCTTGTGGGCAAGAGCACGGGCGTGCCGGCCTACCAGTTCCTTGGCGGCAAGGTGCAGGACGAAGTCCGCATTTACGCCGATTGCCACGCGGGCGACAACATCGAGAGCTGGGCCGCCATGCTCACGCCTCGACAGCCCGCATGGCTGCAGAAGGCCCTCGCCGGGAAAAAAACTCGCGAGGAACGTTACGAGCCTGCCCAATACCGGCGGCGCGCCCGGCAGATGGTCCGGGCTGGCTTCGACGCCCTCAAGTTCGACATCGACTCTATCGTCGTCCTCACCGGAGAGGAGCTGAACCGCCCGCTCCGAGACCGGGAGATCGAGAAGATGATCGAGTGCGTGGACGCCGCCCGGCAGGGCGCTGGCCCGGGTGTCGACCTCGCCGTCGATTGCCACTGGCGCTTCGCTCCGTCCGAGGCCATCCGCATCAGCCGCGCCCTTGCTCCCCACCATCTCCTCTGGCTCGAGGACCCCTGTCCGCCGGAGAACTGGCGCGATATCGCCGAAATCCGCGCCCAGGGCGGTTGCCCCATCCTCACCGGCGAGAACCTCAACCGCCGGCACGGCTTCTGGGACCTGATCGCGAACCGGTCGGTGGACCTGGTGGCCCCGGACGTGCAAAAGTGCGGGGGCATGCTCGAAGCGAAGCGCATCGGGGAGCTGGCGGAGCTGCAAGGCATCCGCTTTGCCCCGCACAACATCGCCTCGCCGCTCGGCACGATGGCGAGCGCGCACGTCTGCGCGACGCTTCCCAACTTCGTTGCTCTCGAGTTCCACGGGTCCGACGTCCCCTTCTGGAACGACCTCGTGACGCGGCCGGATGCGAAGGGTCCGCTGATCGAGAGGGGCCGCATCCGCCTCACCGAGGCCCCGGGCCTCGGCCTCGAGTTGAACGAAGACGCCGCACGAGAATACAGCAAGCCCGGCGAGACTTTTTTCGAGTGAGAAGGAGCACTGCAGGAAACCCCCGGGCATTGCTTTTTTTGGTCTGGGACTCTGGCGAAACGCTGCCTCAACCGACTCCTCGCTTCCTTTCCGGTATGTCATCGTCATCATCACGGATGCTCCTTGCCGCCCTTGCGGCCGTGCCTCTCCTCGCCGGGCAAGCTGATCGGCCGGGAGATGGAGGCGACTCCGACCCGACCACTTTCAGTTTTTATCTGGACAGCCGCGTGACGCCACTGCTGGACGCCTCCGGCAAGCCTCTCAAGCCCGAGAATGTCCGCACCGATTACGGCCGGCATTACGCCGTTCATTCCGACGGCGTCGATGTCTGCAGCGTGGCCTATGCCTGGAAGCTCGGCTTCGGCGGCGACCAGCCGCGCCTGCAGCCTCGACACCAGGACCTTTCTCATTGGGAATCCACGCGGGTGGAGAACGGCTGGCTCGCCGTCGATCCCGCCACCGGCCGGTTTCAGTTCGCCTCAGCCCATGCGGTAGACGATCCCCGCCGTCTGGTCCACCGCAAGCAGATCGTGCTCGGCAACATCACCATGTGGCAGCTTGTGGCCCGCGGCAAGTTCGCTTACACGTCCCAGGAGGAGGAGACCCACGCCTTCCAGGCATATGACGCCTCCGATCCCGCCCAGTTCCGCTACGCGGGATACTCGTCGATGGGCGGATACCCGAAGGGACTCGCGCTCGGTGAAAAACATCTCTATGCGGGCGGCAACGGACTCCTCAGCATTCACAACATCGAGAATCCCCACCAGTGCCGCTACGTCAAGACCTTCTTCAATGGCGGCAGCGGCTACCCCTGGACGCTCCACGTCGATCTCACGACGCGCCGGCTCTATCAGTCCGTCAAGGGTCAACTGTTCATTTATGACATCTCTGACGAGGACGATCCCGTCCTGATCGACGCCCTCGAGGGCCTTCCCCACGCGGCTTTCCAGGTCCGTGGACGCCTTTTCTACGGCGTCGCCAGCGTGCAGCGTGTGGCATCGCCGGCCGGCCAGACGGCCGAAGGCGGCAAGCCGCCCGCACCAGAGACCCTCAGCATGCTCCGCATCCTGGAACTGGCGGAGGACGCTCACAGCTTCCGCCTGCTCGGGGAGTGCGAGGTGGGGACCGGGACGACGCGCAGCCGGCTCTCCGACTCGGGCATCCTTTTTCTTCTGAACAGCCGCGGCCTCGAGGCCGTGGATTGCCGCAAGCCGGACCGGCCCGCCATCGTTGCCGCCATTCCGGACCTCGCTCCCGTCGGCGAGTATTACGACAAGGGGCCCGGCGGCCACGAGATGGACATCCTCGGCAACTTCCTCTACGTCGCCGCCGGGTGCAGCCGCGGCGGGCCGGTCAACCCCAGGACCACCGGCCTCTATGCCGACCACGCCGACTTCAAGAGCCAGGTTCTCGACCGCAAGGACCAGGTGGGCCAGGGCAAGAGTTACACCGGCGGGCTGCGCATCTACGACTTCTCGGACCCCGCGAGATTGAAACTCGCCGCCCACCTCGACGACGACCTCATCGGGCACGATGCGATCACGGACGTGGCCGTCGGGGACGGCGTCCTGTTCCTCGGCTCACGCCTCATCGGCGTGCTCGCTTTCAACCTTGCGCAGCCGGCCAGTCCGCAGTTCCTCGGCCGCCTCTCCAACATGGGCGAGGTGGAGTGGGCGCGGCTTCTCGGCGACAAGATTTACGCCGTGTCCAATGGCGTCTACGTCATCGAGCCCTACCCGGCGGAAGAGGCCCGGCTTCTCGGCTGGGCCTTCACGAACAGTTGGATGTTCGGCCACTCTGTCGTCCTCAATCCCTTCCCGGATTACAACCCTCGAAAGGTCCTCTTCGCCCGAAGCGGCGGCTGGCATCGGGCCGTCCTGGCCGAGGACCCGGCCCATCCGAAGGTGCTTCAGACCAACCCGCCTCCCGTCGGGCACGGCCGCTGGGTCGGCCCCTACCTTTATACCGCCAGCGGAAACTCCATGGATGTCTATATCGTCAACCCGGCAGGCTCGGCCGCCCTTCTTGCCCGATACCCCGTCGAGGGTCCCCTCACCCACGTCGAAATCCATGAAAATCACGTTTTCGGTTTCGGCCTGGTCCGTGGCGACCCGAAGCCCCAGAGATACCTGCATGTTTTCGACGTCACCGATCCGTCCCGGGCTCGGCTCGTCGCTACCCACACGGCCCCGACGGACACCGGGGGCATGGAATCCCCCGACGTCTATTTCAGGGACGGATTCTTCTACCTGCCCGGGTGGTTCGCCGGCAGCAACCTTTGCGGCCAGGGCTGGGGCAATTTCCCGGGCATTCGCGTGCTCGATGTGCGCGACCCGCTCCACCCCCGGATGCACGCGCTGCTGCATCACGTGCCCGCCGACATCTCCACCAACTCCATCGCCTGTCCCCAGTCCTTCTACGTCTCCGGCAACACCCTCTACCTCGGAGACTACTGGACCGGCATCCACGTCCTGGACATCACGGATCTCCCCCGGAGGAAGCAGTGGAAACACCTGGCCGCGGTCAAGGACCCTTCCCTGCCCTGGTCCTGCAGCTCCTACTGCACCTCCGTCGACGGCTACGGCCGCCACCTTTACACCACCCATTTTGGACACGTCAATATCTGGGAAATTCCGGCCCCTACTGATGTGCCCCAGGGGAAGTTGACTGTCCGGGCCGATGGGGCTCGGTAGCAGACGAGCTCGTCAGTGCCCCACACACTGGCGAACTCGTCTGCTTTGGAAACCCCTCCCAACCTTACTCCAAAGGCACGGGTCCGGGAGGAGTTTCAGGCTTGCATCCCGGTTCAGAAGTGCTCCCGCACTTCTGAACCGGGATGCAAGGGTTCTCCTTGCCCCGTCGCTTTTCGCTTCACGGACTTTCCAGAACATTCACAAACCGTGGCGAGCGGGTCAAGTTTTCTATTCGAAGGAGTTCCATGTTCCACCCCAACTTTCTCATCGAGCGCGCCCGGGCCAACGTCCTCAAATACCCCTGGGCCGCTGAAATCCGCGATTCCATCGTCGAGGCAGCCCGGCCCTGGATGCGGTTCTCCGATGACGACCTCTGGGGCCTCGTGTTCGGCAACACGATCACCCGGTCCTGGATGGTGTGGTCCAATGGCCACTGCCCCTCCTGCCGAGCGGGGGTGCCCATGTACACCTGGAAAATGGACGCGATCGAACGGCCCTGGAAGGTCCAGTGCCCCCATTGCTCCGCCTTCTTTCCCAAGAACGACTTCCAGCGGTTCTACCGTTCGGGCCTGGACGAGCATGGTGTGTTCGATCCGAAGCGAGCGGACCGTGGCCTGCTGCGCTCCCTGGAGCACCCGGACGCGGCGGACCCGCTCCATCTATTTGGCGTCGATGACGGCGAGGGCTACGTGGAGGGCGGCAAGCGATGGCGTTTCATCGGCGCCTACCTGATCTACGGGCAGTGGAAACAGGCGATCGTCGGCGGCATCACGCGCCTGGCCGCGGCACACGTCGTCACGGGCGACCGCGGCTACGCCCACCGCGCGGCCATCCTGCTCGACCGCGTGGCGGACCTCTACCCGACGTTCGATTTCGGACTGCAAGGATCGGTGTACGAGCGCAAGGGCGACGCGGGCTACGTCTCCACCTGGCACGACGCCTGCGAAGAGACGCGGGAGATGGTTCTGTCTTATGACCAGGTCCGCGAGGCGATCGGGGGCGACGCGGCCCTCATCGACTTCCTGTCCGGAAAGGCCAGGCGCTTCGGTCTCGAGAACCCGAAGGCCTCCGCGGACGACGTCCGCCGCAACATCGAGGAGCGCCTCCTGCGCGACGCCATCCGACACCGAAATCGGATTCACTCGAATTACCCTCGCACAGAAATCGCCCTCGCCGTCATCCGCTCCGTGCTCGGGGGCACCGAGAACGAGCGCGAGGTCGAACGCATGCTGGGCGCGATGATCGAGGCCTCGACGGCGGTGGACGGCGTGACGGGCGAGAAGGGCCTGGCGGGCTACTCGGCCTACGTCATCCAGGGCCTGGCAGCCTTCCTGGCGCTCTGGAATCGAGCCGAGCCTGGCTTCCTGTCGCGACTTGTCCGCCGCCATCCCAGGCTGCATCAGACCTACCGGTTTCACATCGACACCTGGTGTCTCCACCGGTATTACCCGCTTTCGGGCGATACGGGGCTCTTCGCCAAGCCCATGGGCGAGTACGCTGGCGTGGTCTTCTCGAAGTCGCCGGGCCTCAACCCCTCCCTGTTTACCTTCCTGGTCGATTTGGCCGCCGTGACCGGTGACCGTTCGTTCCTCCAGGTGGTCTGCGATGCGAACGGGGGCGGCGTGGAGGGCCTTCCTCACGATCTTTTTGCCACCGACCCCGAGGGTTTTCAGAACCAGGTGCGTGAGGCCGTCGCGGTCGAGGGACCTTTGCCCCGGGCCGGAAGCTGCAACAAGGAGCAGTGGTGTATCGCCATCCTGCGGTCCGGCCGTGGCCCCGACGCCCGAGCGCTCTGGTTGGACTACGATTCCGGCGGGGGACACGGGCACGCCGACGGGCTGAACGTGGGGCTATTCGCCCGCGGGCTCGACCTCCTGCCGGATTTCGGATATCCGCCCGTGAATTATGGCGGGTGGGACGCGCCCCGAGCCCGCTGGTATCGCATGTCCGCCGCCCATCATACGGTGATCGTCGACGGCCGGGACCTCCCGGCCCCCTGGCGGTCAGCCGTGGGGGGGCGGACGACCCTCTGGGCCGATGGGGGCCAGTTTCGTGCCGTGCGGGCCGAAGCGCCCGATCTGAACCTCGGCAGCCGATACGAACGCACGGTGGCCCTGATCGACGTGTCCGACCGGGATTTTTACGTCTTCGATCTGTTCCGTGTCAAGGGTGGAAGCGAGCACCTGAAGCTTCTGCACAGCCATTTCGGCCGCATCGAAACCCGCGGAATGCGCCTCGAGCCCATCGCTCCCTTCGGTGACCATTGGCAGATGCGCCAGTTCCTCGGCGACCCGTCGCCACAACCGGGCTGGAGCGCCGATTGGCTCATCGAGGACCGCTACGGGCTGCTCCCGAAGGGTGCGGAGATTCACCTGCGGTATACGGACTGGACCGCCGGTGCGGAGGCCTTGACAGCGGAAGGATGGGTCGCCGTGGGAGATTACAATGCGAATCAGGAGGCCTGGATTCCGCGGGTGATGGTACGCCGCCGGGCGTCGCAACTCCCTCTCGAATCCACCTTCGTGGGCCTGATCGAGCCTTACGAGCGCGTGCCGCTCATCGCCCGTACACGGCGCCTCCCGGTCGAAAATCCCGCTAGCTCATCCTGCAACGATGGCCCTGTGGCGCTGGAGGTTGCTTTCACCAACGGCGGACGCGACCTCCTGCTCGCCGCCGACCCTCAAGTCCCGGCCGGCATGCAGCCTTGCCGGGCGTCGCCACCTGTCTTCGCTCAAAAGGACTGGTCAATCGAAACGGATGCTGCACTGGGGATGGTCCGCCTGGACGCCTCTGGACAGGCCGTCCTCATGGCCCTGTGCCAAGGCACTTATCTCAAGGCCGGTCAGGCAGTTCTGAGGCTCAAGCATCGTGTGGATTTTGCTGAAGCCGCCTTCGAGAAAGGCCGTGGCCGCCTGGTCGCAGGCACGCCCGAGGCGCTTGAAGAAATGGGTTAACGAGAAATGGCAAATTCATCCCATAAAATATAATTCATATATTATTGCGCTCAGGAGAAAATTGACCGCGGCTGCTGGGTGACTCGGCGAGAGGAGGATTTCGACCTTCAGGAATTTCCGGAAGCACAGGTCAAGATACTTTGGATTCCGGCGCATATTTTCACTTACCTGCTGGGCCTGGCGGAATCCCTCCTCTGGCCCGGTTAACAGTCTCTCGTGATGGTGGCGTAACGGGAGCAGCGATAGATTCCATCGATCACCGGTGTCCGCCGCCGCCCTTGCTGCCGCCCTTGGGCGCTGACGAAGGCTTTGTGGACGTCGTCGGCGGCTTCGCCGTCTGCGTCGAGGCCGGCGGCTTTGTCGCCGTCGGCTGGGTCGCCGTGGTCGTCTCCGACGAGCCCGCCGGCACCAGCGCCAGCGTCACCGCAAAGGCCATGCTCTTTTTCCCGTCCGCTCTCAGGAACGCGCCCCGAACCAGCGTGTTCCCGTGCTCGTCCGTCGTCGCGCCGAGTCCACCCGCTTCTCCCGGTAGCTCAATCTCCTTCACCCCCCATTCCGAGAGGCCGTGCAGCTCCTGCCCGTCCATGGTGCCATCCTTCTTCGACTCCGAATAGGCCCGAAGGTGGGTCCAGGTCTTGTCGAGCGAGTTGAGCTTCCCATCTTCATTCATATCCAGGATGGTCAGGGCGGCCCAGGCATCGGAAGCATCCTGGCTGGCCCCATCCGGCGTCTTGATCAGGATGCCGCCGCGGACCAGAACCTTGCCCTTGATTTCGTTGCCATCCGTCTTCCGGACGTCATATCCCAGTTGTCGGAGGGAGGTCGTATCCATGACCAGGAAAAAATCGTCCGAATCCTTCTGGACCCAGTAGTACTTCGCTGCCTTGCCGGTCAGAAGAGACGTGACGGTCGAACCGCCCAAGTCGACTCCATTGCCCTTCCGGTCCAGGATGAACGAGTCGGGTGTGCTGGGCTCGGAAGACTCTCCCTCCGTCTCGCTGGTGTCCGCCTGGCCTGGGGCGACCTTCACGTTGGGCTTGCGGCCGGCTCCGCCCGCCCCGCCTGCCCCGCCGGGCTTCGGGATTTCCGCCTCAGTAGGAGCGGCCAGTATGACCAGGATTCCAAGCGACGGCAGAACAGCCCACAGGGACCAGAGACGACGACAGCGGGTGCTCACGTGAAACCTCCAGGGTTCAGGGGCCATCAAGAAGCCTAACGAAATCCGCTGCGCCCTTCGGTCTCGCGGATTTCAGAGCCAGGATTGGCCCGGCTTCGTATAGCAGGCGAGTCAGCAAGCACATCCGCGCTTGCTGACTCGCCTGCTAGTGCCTCTACAGGGGTCAGCGGTTACATCCCAGCCCATTTTGCGGTTGCTTCAGTATATCCCGACCGCCCGGCCACAAAAAGGATGTCCACAGATTTTCACTTTCAAGAAGTCTCCGCTGGCGTCCGGCAGGCGCCCAGCGGGTGTCCAATGGGTGCCGTAGGAACTTAGGGGACCTTTTTTGTTCACTAACTCAGAAGGTCCCCGAAGTGGGCGGCGTGAAATAGTTATGTATGCTGAACATAGATCGTTCACATCCAACGGGTTATGCAAAGGTGGCAGCGGCAAGACCATTGCCACCATGCATAACAGCCAGGGTGTCAACTGTGGGTAAAGATGAGGCTGGAGGCTGGAGGCGAAGCCGCCCTGGGATGACAGACTTTAGACTCTCATGGGTCGAGGCTATAAGATAGCCTGGAGCGATAGAATTACGGGATGGCTTTCGCCTTGGCGAAGGTGCGGGTGCAGGAATGCCGTCAAGAATTGAACTGGTCCACGTCTGCCGCACCTATGAGATGGGTGCTTCGCGCGTCGAGGCCTTGCACGACCTGAGCCTCGTTGTCGAGCCCGGGGAGTTTGTCGCCCTGATGGGCCCCAGCGGATGCGGCAAGACGACCTTGCTGAATCTGATCGGCGGGATGGACCGTCCGAGCGCCGGCGAGGTTCGGGTAGGCGGCGAGGCGATCCACCTCTATTCGGACGCCCAGCTCACCAGCTTCCGACGCGACCGCGTTGGATTCGTATTCCAGTTTTTCAATCTGTTGACGGCCCTCAACGTGCAGGAAAACGTGGAGCTGCCGTTACTGCTGGGGAACGGGCACGACGGGTCCGTTTCGGCCCGGGCCCGGGAGGCGCTGGAGGAGGTGGGCCTGGCTTCGAGATTCTTGCATCATCCCTACCAGCTTTCGGGCGGCGAGATGCAGCGCGTCGCCATCGCCCGCGCCTTGGTGCACCACCCGGAAATCATCCTGGCGGACGAGCCGACGGGCAATCTGGACAGCGGGAACGGCGAGCGTGTTCTGGGGCTCTTGAAGGGTCTTTGCCGGCGGCGCGGCGTGACCGTGCTCATGGCCACGCACAGCCGGGAGGCCGCCGCCTTCGCCGGCCGCACGGTCCGGCTTCATGATGGACGGGTCGGGGAGTAGGCCCGAGATGAGGACCTTCCGGCTCATCTTCGACTCCCTGGTCTGGCGGTATCAGCGGCAGGATGGGGTCCGCGTGGGCGTCACGCTGCTCGGCGTGGCTCTGGGCGTCTCCGTCGTCGTGGCCATCCGTCTGGCGAATCGCAGCGTGCTGGAATCGTTCCGGGACTCGGTGGACCGCGTTGCCGGTCGGGCGAACCTGCAGATTGCGGGCGACGGCTTCCCGTTCGACGAGCGCATCCTCGAACAGCTCGAATGGCTTCTGCCTCTCGCGGAGATCGCCCCGGCCGTCACGGGCACGGTCACGCTTCGCGACCGGCCGCAAGAGGTGCTCGAAATTCTCGGCGTGGATTTGCTGCGGGACGGGCGCGCCCGGGACTACCGGTTGCTGCGGCCGGCGGCCACCGGGGAGAAAGAGGGTCGAGTCGAGCATCTCCTGCGTCTTCTGACGGAGCGCGACGGCCTTCTGCTGGCGGAGTCGCTGGCCCGGCGGATCGGTGTTTCCCCGGGTGATTTCATCGAGGTGCTGGTCGACGACCGCGGTGTGCGCCTGCACGTGATGGACCTTCTGGCGGACGAGGGGCTCGGCCGGGCGATGTCGGGCAACCTAGCGCTGATGGACATCGCGTCGGCCCAGTGGCTTTTCAGGAAATTCGGCCAGGTGGACCGAGTGGACCTGGTGGTCCGCGATCCCCGGCGAGTGAACGCGATTGCGGAGCGGCTTCAGGCGGAGATGCCCGCCGCCGTGCGAGTCGGGCATCCCTCCATGCGGACGCGGCAGGTGGAGAGCATGATCAGCGCATATCAGCTCAACCTGACGGCGTTGAGCTGGATTGCGCTGTTCGTTGGGATTTTTCTCGTGTACAACACGGTCTCGATCGCGGTGCTGCGCCGCCGCAGGGAAATCGGGATCATCCGGGCGCTGGGGGCGCCGCGCGGTCTTGTGGTGCTGGCCTTCGCCTTCGAGGCGGCGGCCTTCGGCCTCCTCGGCGCCGCCCTGGGCAGTGTCCTGGGCTGGCTGCTCGCCCTGGGCTCCGTCCGGGCCGCCGCGCGGACCGCTTCCTCTTTTTACGAGCGCGTCGTGGTCGAACCGCCCGGCCTCGATGCGGAGACCGCGGTCCTCGGCCTCGTCACCGGGCTGGGCCTCGCCCTCCTCGCCGGCTTCGTACCGGTCCGTGAGGCCGCCAGCGTTTCGCCCGCCGAGGCCTTGCGGACCGGATCGCTCGAGTTCCGGCGGCGCGGCCGGGCGCGGCCCTATGCCCTCGCCGGCCTCGCATTCCTCCTCTTGGCCGCATGGGCCGCCTGCCAGCCCCCCCTGGGGCGCAAGCCCGTCTTCGGATTCCTCTCCGCCTTCCTGGTCATTCTCGGTTTCTCCCTTCTCGCTCCTCTGGCCATCCAGGCCGCCGCCGGGTTTCTCCAGGGGCCCTTCTCCCGCTGGTTCGGCTTCTCCGGCTGCATCGCCACGGCGGGCCTTCCCAGCTCCCTGGGCCGAACCTCCGTCACGGTCGCCGCCCTGACGATCGGACTCGCCATGACCGTCGGCATGGGCATTCTGATCGACAGTTTCCGCCGCACCGTCGGGACGTGGGTGGACCAGACCGTGAGGTGCGACCTCTGGATCAAGGCGGGGTCGTCGCAGCGCCTCGAGGGCCGGATTTACCCCGAAACGATCGAAAAGATCGCACGCGTGCAAGGCGTCAGGGAGATCGACCCTTACCGGGAGCTTTTCACGACCTACCGTGGCGAGCCCATCATCCTCGGGTCGGGCCGATTCGAGATCGCGGCCCGGCACTCGAATCTGCCGATCCAGGAGGGGGGGACTTCTGCTGAAGCGCTCCGGCGGGGCCAGCAGCGCGGCGCGTGCATCGTATCCGAGAGCTTCTCCACTCGCTTTCAGCTCCGCATGGGCGACGCGCTCACGCTGGCGACGCCCAGCGGCCCCCTCTCTTTGACGATCGCGGCGGTCTATTACGAATATTCCAACGAGCGTGGCTACGTGCTCATCGATTGGCGGACCTTTCTCGATCATTATCAGGATCCGACGGCCAACGTGGTTTCCCTCTACCTCGATCCTGGCGAGGATATCTTCGAGGTCCGCGAGCGCATCTTGCGGGAGGTCGGCCAGGAAACTCCTCTGATCGTCCGAACCACGGCGGCCCTGAGGGAGGAGATTTTGCGGATTTTCGATCGGACTTTTGCGGTGACGCGCGGCCTTCAGGTGATCGCCATCATCGTGGCCGTGCTCGGCATCGTGAACACCCAGGTGGCGCTGGTCTTCGAGCGCAAGCGCGAGATTGCCATCTTGCGCTACCTGGGCGCGGCGACGCGTCAGGTCCGCAGGATCGTGATGCTCGAGGCGGGCATCCTCGGCCTCGTGGGCGTGGTCCTCGGGACGGCTGCCGGCATCGCTCTCGCCGCCGTCCTGATCTTCGTCATCAACAAGCAGTCCTTTGGCTGGACCATCCAGGCCCATTTTCCCGCGCTGTACGTCGGCTTCACTTCCGCACTCGTGCTGCTGGCCGCCGTCGTTGCGGGGATTTATCCCGCCTCCCTGGCCTGCCGCGTCAACGCCTCGGAGGCGCTCCGCGCGGAATAACATAGGAACGGAGTGAGACCGGCGAGTCGCCGCGTCCGAAGCGCTCAAGGGAGAGGCTGGTCACCCCAGCCTCTCCCTTACCCGATCCATCAGGGTTTCGCCAAGTCGTGACTTCAAGGCTCGACAGAAACCGCCTTCACCCGCATACTGGATGTTCTCATGCCGATGCCGTGAAGCCTAAAGAGGGGCCGACATTGAGCGAGCGTGAAGAAATCCTGCTTCAGAGAATCCTGGACGGGCGAACGGACCTGATTTTCGACCACCTGGCCGCGGGTCACGCAGCGACCTCGACCGACCGGCAAGGACGGCCCCTGATGGTGTGGTGCGCCTACCACGGCGATGTCAGCGCGATTCGCTTCCTGCTCGCCAACGGGGAGTCCCTGGAAGCGCTGGGAGCGAACTTCGGTCTCAGCGGCGCAGCTTTCCACGGGCATTGGCAGCTCTGCCAGTTTCTCATCGAGAGGGGCGCGGACGTGAATCATCCGCTTCCGGACACCGGCGAAACGCCCCTGCACGCGGCGTTATGCAAGGCCAATCGCCCCGTCTACGATCACGTCGTCGAAATTCTCCTCGCCAACGGCGCCAGCCCCCATGGCGTGACCAAGCCCTCCGTTCCGACCGGCGGATTCATGCGGGACTGTCGAACAAAAGCCGAGACGCCCCTGCATCGTGCGGCCGCATTCGGGAGCGAAAGATGCATTCAGCTCCTCCTGGATGCCGGCGCAGTCCGAGACGCCAAAGACATGAACGGCGACTCTCCGCTGGCGTGGGCGAGCTGGCATCTGCGCCCGGCTTCCATCCTCAGGAGGTTGTGTTACGGTAGCTTCTCCATTCACCCGGAAAACCTATCGACTTACGACCATGGTATGGGTTGGGGCCAAATGGACCCGCATGCGCTCGGCAAGCCGCATGCTTAGCGAACATCCCTCTGCCGCCCTTCCCAGACTTATGCCTCCCGGACCTGTCCCATCGGGAGGGATCCTCCCATAGGGATCCCGTTGGGACGCGGGAGGGATTTTCGATACAGGGCTTTATGGAGACATTCGTCTGTCATCCCAGGGCTGTTTCATTTCGCCCGCTTCGGGGCTCTTCTGAGACAATGAACAGGGAAGGTTCACTCCGTTCTTCCCAATTCCCTGGCATCCTGCGGAAAGATTGGAAATCGGTCATGCTGTCTCCAGTCCAGCGGCATTTTCGCGGCCCGATCATGCGCTCCCCCATCTTCCGCGCCGCGGCTGGGACCGGGCTCTTTCTGGCCCTCGGCGTTTCGGCATCCGCCGGCGGGAACGAATTTCGATACCAGCTTGCCCTGCCCGGTTTCGAGTTCGAATTCCCCCGCGACCACGGGCCCCATGAAAATTTCCGAACCGAATGGTGGTATTTCACCGGCCACCTGATGACCGGAGACCGCCGGGCCTATGGTTACGAACTGACGTTTTTTCGCATGGGACTTCGGGACCGGAACGCCGCGCCCAACCCGTCCCAGTGGTCACCGGGGGACCTGTATTTTGCCCATTTCGCGGTCACGGACGAAGCGGGCTCGGCTTTCCATTATTTCGAGGAACGCGCTCGCACCGGCGTCGGCGTCGCTGGGGTCGTCGCGGACCCGTTCCGATTCTGGATCGGGGGCTGGTCGCTCGAGGCCAGGGGGAAGGGCTTCCGCCTGGCCGCTGAGGAGGGCGGCCTAGCCGTGCGCCTCGACCTCGAGCCGCGCAAGCCGATCGTGGTACACGGCCTCGAAGGCGTCAGTCAAAAGTCGGACGGGCCTGGACAGGCGACCCATTACTACTCTCTGACACGGATGGAGACCTCCGGGGAAGTCGAAATCCGCGGAAGAAAATACACCGTCACCGGCCTGTCCTGGATGGACCACGAATTCGGCAGCAACTGGATGAGCCCGGAACAGGTTGGATGGGACTGGTTCTCCGTCCAGATCGAAGACGGGAACGAGCTGATGCTCTATCGGATGCGGCGGAGGGACGGCCGGAAAGACCTCCACAGCAGCGGCACGTGGGTCCTCCCCGACGGCGCTTCCCGTCATCTCGCTCACGCGGATTTCGAGATCGAGGAGACGGGCAAGTGGATGAGCCCGAAGTCGAAGGCGGTTTATCCCATGGGTTGGCGGGTCCGGGTGCCCCAGGCAGGCCTCGACCTGGGGCTCGCCCCCGCGTTGCTGGACCAGGAGCTGGTGACGCATCAGAGCACGCAGGTGACCTACTGGGAGGGCAGCGTCCGGGTGGAGTGCGAGTCCAGCGGCCGGTCGGTGAAGGGCCTCGGTTACGTGGAGATGACGGGCTACGCCGGTCCCCTGGTTTCCGAATTTTGAAAGCGCTGCCGCCCGAAGGCGGGGATCGCCTTGGCAGCCTGAAGGGCCGTAGCTATAATCGCCAGTTCACCGGGATTTTTTCAGGCCGCGTTCCCATCGGACCCGCGCTGGAGACCGAGCGACGAGCCGTGAACGCCTGTTCGCATTACTATGGCCAAGTCCGAGAGCCAAAAACTGAGCATCCTGGCGGATATCAGCCGGATCGTCAGCCACTCGCACGATCTGCAGGAGACGCTGAACAACATCGTGACGGTGGTGGCGGAGCGCATGGGCGTGGAGGTCTGCTCCATCTACCTGCTCGACGAGGGGAAGCAGAAGCTGACCCTGCGGGCGACGGTCGGGCTGGACCCCACCTCGATCGGGAAGGTCGAGATGCTGGTCAGCGAAGGCCTGACCGGTCTGGTGGTCGAGGAGGGGAAGCCGGTAGCGGTGAAAGAAGCGAAGGAGCATCCCCGGTACAAATTTTTCCCTGAGACCCACGAAGAGAAGGTTCACTCGTACCTCGGGGTTCCGCTGGTGGAACGGCGGAATCCGCTGGGTGTGCTCACGGTCCAGACGGTCGATTCCCGGCAGTTCAACCGCGACGAAATCCGGATGCTGGAGACGATAGCGAGCCAGGTGACGGGTCTGATCACGACGACGAGGACGTTGGGCCTGCTGGAGGCGAATGCGAAGCACCAGAAGGCCCTGGAGGCGGAGTTGAGCAAGTATCGCCGGGAGCCTGCGACCCAGGCGGAAGTGAAGAAGGAGGATCGGAAGAAGTCCAAGGTGCTGCGGGGTCACGCGGCGGCGCCGGGCTTCCAGATGGGTTACGTGCACCTCCACCAGCACGAATTCCACATCGGGTCCGGCTTCGCCGAGTATGCAGAAGACACGGGCCGGGAGAAGGAGCGGCTGTCCCAGGCCTTCGATAAGTCGATCGAAGAGGTGAGCCAGTTGAAGAGCCAGGTGACCAACATCCTGGGCGAGGAGGACTCGACGATCTTCCACGGGCATCTCCTGATGCTCGAAGACAAGGGATTCCGGCAGCGGATCGAAGAGGTGATCAACGAGGGCCGCCGGGCCGAGCTGGCCGTGGAGGTCGTAGCGGAGCTCTACAAGGAACGGCTCGGAAAGTTCGACGACGTTTACCTGAAGGAACGCGTCATCGACGTGGAGGACGTCGAGCGGCGGCTGCTGCGCAACTTGCTGGGCATCGAGCGGGAGGAGCGGGAATTCGATGAGGAGTGCATCGTGGTGGCGGACGACCTCTCGCCCTCGGAGCTCATCTACCTGGAATCGCCCAAGCTCATGGGGGTGGTTCTGGCGAAGGGCGGGGTCACGTCCCACGTCTCGATCCTGGCCAAGTCGCTGGAGCTTCCGACCGTGGTGGGGGTGACCGAGGTGCTGAAGGAGGTGTCGCCCGGGGATTTCGTGATCGTGGATGGGAACTCGGGAGCGGTGTACATCAACCCGGACGAGACGGTGATCAGCGAGTACGTGCGGCTGCAGGCGGATTACCAGACGCTGGTCGAGGAGTTGAAAGAGTACCGGGACCTGCCTGCGGCGACGCTGGATGGGAAGAAGGTGCGGATCGAGGCGAATATCGGGCTGCACAGCGAAATCCCGCTGTGCCTGGAACAGGGTGCGGAAGGGATCGGGCTCTACCGGACCGAGTTTCCGTTCCTCTCCCGGTCCAATTTTCCGACGGAGGAGGAGCAGTACACGATCCTGAAGCGGGCGAAGGAGGCGCTTCATGGCCTTCGCCTGACGGTTCGGACCCTGGACATGGGGGGCGAGAAGACGTTGAGCTATTTTCCGATGCCCCAGCAGCAAAACCCTCTCCTCGGGTGGCGGTCGGTGAGGCTGACCCTGGACGAGCCGGAGATTTTCCGGACGCAGCTTCGAGCGATCGTGAGGGCATCGGGGGATGACCCGGTGCGGGTGATGTTTCCGATGGTTTCCGGGTTGGAGGAGCTTCGAGCGGCAAAGGCGTTGTTGCGGAGCGTGGTGGACGAGCTGGGGTGCAAGCCGCGACTGGAGATTGGAATCATGATCGAGGTGCCAGCCGCGGTGGGCACCGCGGACCGGTTGGCCCGGGAGGTGGATTTTTTCAGCATCGGGACGAATGATCTGGTCCAATACATTCTGGCGGTCGATCGGAGCAATCCCAAGGTGTCGGACCGGTATCAGGAGCTGCATCCGGCCGTGCTGGCGGCTCTCGATCAGACTATCCGTGCGGGTAAAAACGCGGGCATCTCCGTGTCCGTCTGCGGTGAGATGGCCGGCTCCGCGGCCACGGCCATTCTGCTGGCAGGCATGGGCGTGGACTGCCTGAGCATGAGCCCGAACTCGATCCCGTTCGTCAAGCGGGCCATCCGGAACATGGACACCCAGAAGGCAGGTGCCCTGGCCTCGAGCCTGCTCCGGCTCGACACGACCGCGGAGGTGGAGCGGAATCTGAGGGAGACGTTCAGGAGCTGGGGCATCCTGGAGCTGGTGGGATTGGAGCCCCTGGAAGGTTAGCGAAGCGCCGCATTCAACCCGCCCGTGTGGCTCGAGTGACCGCAACCGAAGAGAGAAGCGCATCGCGGCCGTCGCCGTCGGTCACCGTGGTGATCCCGGCCCTCAATGAGGAGTCCTCGATCGGCCTCGTGCTGGAGGAGGTCCCGCGGGACCTCGTCGGCGAGGTCATCGTCGTGGACAACGGATCGTCGGACGGAACGGCCGCTGCCGCCCGCGCTCAGGGCGCGCAGGTGGTGTTCGAGCCGCGCCGAGGATACGGCTCGGCCTGCCTCCGGGGCATCGCCTCCGCCGCCCGGCCCGAGATTCTGGTGTTCCTGGACGGGGATCACAGCGATTGCCCCAGGGAGATGCGGCAGTTGCTCGAGCCGATCGTGCAGGACCGGGCCGATCTGGTCCTGGGGTCCCGGATTCTCGGCCGGTGTGAAGCGGGTGCGCTCCCTCTGCACGCGGCTTGGGGCAACCGGCTGGCGACGTTCTTGATCCGCAAGCTGACCGGCTACGGGTACACGGACCTGGGCCCCTTTCGGGCGATCCGGAGTTCGAGCCTGGAGTCCCTCAGAATGGAAGACCCCGACTTTGGCTGGACGGCCGAGATGCAGATCAAGGCCGCCCGAGCCGGCTTGCGCATCCTGGAGGTCCCGGTGAGCTATCGGCGGAGGACCGGGAGATCGAAGATCAGCGGAACGGTGGTCGGCAGCCTGCGGGCCGGAGTGAAGATTCTGCTCACGATCGGGCGCTACGGCTGCTGGCGGCCGCGTTGAACGGTGGGGTGACCGCCGCTAGAATCACCATGCGGGTGCGCGGAGACGAACTTTCAATTTCAAATCCTCGCACTTCACGAGATGGACCGGATTGCATTTCCGAGACTGAGGGGGAAGAGGGTGTTGAGAGTCTGAAGGTGTAGGCGCTTGGGGCGTCAAATTTGAAAAGGCTTTTTAAGTTTGGGCGACCCTTCAAGAGGTATAGGAACTTTTTCGACCCCGATTGCCACGCGCGCTCAATCGAGATGATCCAGGATAAATTGAAAAGTTGGAAATTGGAGTTAGAGATTTTGCTTACCCGCCAGGTTTGGGCCGGCGAAGCCGGGCCAAACCTGGCTCTGAAATCCGCGAGCCCGAAGGGCGCAGCGGATTTCATTAGGCGCTTATCTTGTTTTCAAAGGCTGACGTGCGTCCTGATCGCCCTCGTGCCGATCCGCACGGGCGAGGCCGAATCCGCGGGCTCGGAAGTCATCGCCAGTCAGAACCAAGTGGTGGCCATCGTGAATTCGGAGGTCATCACCATGCTGGACGTCTTGCAGACGATGCCCGTGCGGCCGCAGGGGGTCGATGACGAGGAGTGGCTGAAGATCCGATTCCAGGTCTTCAAGGACCGCCTGAAGGGCCTCATCGAGCGCAAGCTGTTGTACCAAGAGGCGAAGCTGGCCCAGATCGAGTTGTTGCCAGACGAGATGGACGAGGCGGTGGAGCAGCGCTGGCAGCGGAGCTTCGGGCAGAAGAAGGACTTTCTCGAGTACTTGAAGGGGATGAACATGACTCTGGGGGACTTCCAGGAACAGGTGAAGGAGGACCTGATGGCCCGGGCGATCATTCAGAGGCGCATCCAGTTCGACAATTCCGTGAGCACGAAGGAGCTGGTGTCCTATTACGAGGAACATCTCTCCGATTTCACGATGAACGAGAAGCGCAAGCTGTCCATTATCCAGGTCCCGGTGAAACTGGAGAGCGGCGAAGAGGGCGAGGCCTTGGCGCGTTCCCTGGTGAAGCGGCTGCGGCAGAATCCGGTCGAATTTGCGGCGCTGGCCCGGACGCATTCGATCGGCCCGGGCGCCGCCGCGGGAGGGGACTGGGGCTGGCAGCAGCCGTCGGGCATGCTGGATGCCCTGCGCGAGACGGCCTTCCGCCTTGCCGTGGGGCAGGTCTCTGACGTGATCGCGACGCGTGCGGGCTGCTTCATCCTGAAGGTCGAGGCGTCGGTCGATGGCAGGGTCCAGCCCTTCGAAGAGGCCCAGGCGACCATCCGCCAGAAGCTCCAGTCCCAACGTTTCGCCGAGCATCGTACCAAGCTCATCGAGGATCTGACCCTCCGCGGCTACGTTGTGCCCTTCCTCCCCAATCCCGATATGCTGCGGTAGTGCTTGAGGCGGAAGGTGCGGCGTCGTTTCACGCCTCGGTCCGGAGCGTAGCGCCGCATCAAACCGTGGCCCTTTCTACCTGGTCTGCCGCACCGTAAATCCTGTGTTCAAGGATACTGATGCCCCCCTCGTTGTGGTCGGTGGAGGAGTGGCCGGCTCGTGTGCGGCAGCTCTCCTGGCACGCCAGGGCATCCCGGTCACCCTCCTGGAAAGAGAGGAGATGCCGCGCCACAAGGTGTGCGGCGAGTATCTGTCCGGCGAGAGCCTCTCCCTGCTGGAAGTCGTGGGCGTGGCCAGGCCCGTCATCGAGAGGGCGGGTGTCTGGCTCGATCGGGTCAGCTTCTTCTCGCCATCGGGCCGGAGGGCATCCATCGAGCTTCGGCCCGAGCAGAAGGCCCTCTCCATCCGGCGCTACGATCTGGACTGGATACTTTTCGAGAATGCGGCGGCTTCGGGCGCACAAACGCGGCAGGGCTGCCGGGTGACGGGACACGAGGCCACGGACTCGGCGGTGGTCTTAAAACTGGCGGCCGGTGAAGAGATTCGGGCCTCACTCGTCATCGCGGCGGATGGACTTCGTTCCCGTTTCGCCGAAGCGGCCGCCCCGCAGAGGTCCGGCCAGAGGCTCTTCGGTTTCAAGGCCTATTGGGGCAACCTCTCGCTTCCGGCCAGCGAGATCGAGATGTACTTCACCCCGCAGGGATACGGCGGGTTCTCCCCCGTGGATGCCGAAACGGTCAACGGCACGTTCCTGGTCTCTGAAGGCCTCGTTAGGAGTCTGGGCGGCCAGGAAGAGGCGATCTTCGCGCAGGGCGTCCTCTCGAACCCGGTGGCCGCCGAGCGCATCGGGCCTGCCCGAAGGCTCTCCCGCTGGTGGTCCACGGGACCGATCGAGTACGGCATGCGCCGGCGATTCGGCCCGAGGGTCATCCCCGTCGGTGACGCGCTGGCGGTCACCGAGCAATTTGCGGGGGAAGGGATGGGGATGGCCATCAAGAGCGCCCTGCTGCTGGCCGCGCTGCTGCGGCGCGAGCCGGAGCTTCTGGGAGATGGTGAGGCCCTGCGGGCGAGGTATCTGACGCTCTACCGGCGGACTTTCGCCTGGAAGATGCGTCTGCTGGGCCTGCTGCGGTGCGCGATGGCCTCGCGGGAAGGCGCCGAGTCCGTGCTGGCGGTGCTGAGGTGGTGTCCCTGGCTCTTCCAGGCCTTTTATTCATGGAGCCGGTCGGATTATCGGAGGTTTTCCAAATGATATCGCAAACTCGGCTTACGCCCCGCGGCGAAATCAGATTTTCGTAAACTTTTTCAACATCAGCGAACGCTTGGAGGCGTGTGCCGAGGCGTTCAAGCATCTCGGATTCGAAGAGTGCCAAAACCCTGGCCTGAAAGGAGGGTGGGAGAAGGTGGCAATTTTCGGCAGGGACGATCGGTCGCCTGCACATGCTGCTCGGCCACTTCGGGACGGAAGCTGGACAAGCAGCTTGGCAAGTTGGAGGACATTAAACACCAAGATGTGGACGAACTGAGTGGGGCAAATTACGGGAGGCCAGTCGTGTTCCTTCGGCGCAGAATCCCACCCAATCCTCAGACGAGTCGGGTGGAGCACCCGTGAGCACACGAGTCCTTCGCCCGTGGACTGAGCTCGTGGGGCTGCACCCCGATGGAGCCCGAAGGGCGGAGTGGAATTCATGAGCTGTCACGACGCGGAAAGGGACCGGGCGAGGTCCGTGAGAGCGTTGAAGATGAGCTCTTCGGACTCGGGACGGACCATCAGGGTGCCGTAGAACTGGTAGGCCATATCGACCTCGTAGCCTCCAAAGGGATATTCCTCGGCCGGGGGCACGTAACCGAGGCAGCCATTGGAGTAGGCGAGGATGAAGTTGTAGGGGAAAGGGGAGAGCCCGCGCCATCGGAGATCGTACCGGACCAGCATCTCCCCGGATAGGGCGGAGATCAGACCGTCGCCCATCCGGAGGCACTGAATCTCGATGGGCTGGGAGAAGCCGGTCAGGCCCGCCTGTGAAAGCTCGCAAACGGCCCGGGCCCACTCGACAAGTCCGGCATAGAAAAGGAGGTAACCGCGGTTCTTCGATTCCGACCGCGTTTTCTCGTCAACAGATTCCTTCTGCTTGAGCGTCTCCCGGGCCTCGGCCAGGGGCGGGGGATCGAACTGCGGAAGCAGGACGGTCCGGGAAGCGGCGCGGAGGGTGGCGGAAGGCTGGACCTGGATGGAGGCGGCGACGCGGGCCGCTTCCGCGCCCAGGCTGTTCCCGGCACGGTCCGAGACGCCGAAGTCATTGCCGATGCCCACCTCGGGGTTGATGTCTCCGCAACAACCTTGAGCGAAGAGGCCGAGCGCGCCCGGGAAGGCCCTCTCGATGGCGTCCACAGCGGCCCCGGGATAATCCCGGGAGAGTTGGAGGTTGGAGGGGCCCAGGATGACCGGATGGACGGCGCAGGAGAACAGGATGGCGAGCGGATGCCCGGTGCCGGCGCGGTCCACGCGCAGGACATCGACCCCATCGGATCGGGGCGCCTGCGGCTTCCGGGGATGCCGGCGGTTCAGGCCCAGGCGGAGCTGGCCGTTCCCGAACCCCAGTTCGGCCGGCTCGAGGCGTTCTGCGGCCATCTGCACGACCCCGGCGACTTGCCGACGGAGAACGTCCAGGTAGTGTGAATCAAGCGATCCCAGCCCGCGCAGGGAGATGGTGGCGGGACCGGAGTGGGTGTGCGAGGCGCTGAGCAGAAGGTGGTCGCCCGCCATCCCGGTCCGCCGCTGGACCTCCCGCCGAATCCAGTCCACGATCCCGAAATCCAGGCTGAGCAGGTCCATCGTGACGATCCCGATCCGCTCGGACCCCTCTTCGAGTACGAGGGCTCGCGCGTGGAGCGGGTCCCGAACGCCCCGGGATGGCCCCGGACGGGCTGCAAAGCCCGTCATGTCCACACCTATCGGAGGAGTGATATCGACGCGGGCGCAACCGGCTTTCATGTGGCGTACCGGGGCATTTTCGGGTCGATGCGCTGGGCCCAGGCATCGATGCCACCGGCCAGGTTCTTGAGCTTGCGGAAACCTGCCTGCCGCAGGAACTGGAGGGCTCGCATACTGCGGATGCCCCGGTGGCAATGCAGGATAATCTCCTGGGCGCTGTTGAGCTGGTTGATGGAGGAGGTGAACCGGCTCAGAGGCATCAGTTTGGCCCCGGAAATGCTGCAAATCTGGAATTCGTGAGGCTCGCGGACGTCCACCAAGAGGAAATCGTCGCCGCGATCGAGTTTCGCCTTCAGCTCCTCCGGAGTGATCAGAAACTCCTCCGGCGTCTGAGGCTGGGCTGCCCCGTGCACGCCGCAGAACTGCTCGTAGTCCACCAATGCGGTGAGGGTCGGCTTTTCCCCGCAGATCGGGCACTTCGGGTCTTTGGCAAGCTTCAACTCCGTGAACGTCATCGCCAGGGCGTCATAAAGCAGCAGTCGGCCGACCAGGGGATCGCCCGTGCCCAGGATGAGCTTCACGGCTTCCGTCGCCTGGATGATCCCGATGATGCCCGGTAGGACGCCGAGAACTCCGCCTTCGGCGCAGCTCGGCACCATACCGGGCGGCGGAGGCTCTGGATACAGGCATCGGTAGCACGGCCCGCGGCGGGCGTCAAAAACGCTGGCCTGACCCTCGAAACGAAAAATGCTGCCATACACGTTGGGCTTGCCCAGAAGAACGCAGACGTCATTCACCAGATACCGCGTCGGAAAATTGTCGGTGCCGTCAATGATGATGTCGTAGTCCTTGGCGATCTCCATGGCGTTCTCGGAGGTGAGCCGGCTCTCGTAACCGACGATTTCCACCGAGGGGTTGATGGCCTTCAGGTGATCCTTGGCGGACTGGAGCTTCGGCCGGCCCACGTCCTGGGTCGTGTGAAGGACCTGACGCTGGAGGTTCGTGAAATCGACCACGTCGAAATCCACGATGCCGATACGGCCCACGCCCGCCGCGGTCAAGTACAGTCCCAGGGGCGAGCCCAATCCGCCCGCCCCGATCAACAGAATGCTGGAATTCCTAAGCTTCTGCTGGCCGCCCAGCCCCACTTCCGGCATGATCAGATGCCGGCTATAACGATAAATCTCTTCGTTGGTCAATTGCGCCATGGTCAAAAAGTCCGGATGTGAGGGGAGGAGATGTTCAGCTAAAGCCGTCACTCCAACTCTGGTTGCGACCTCGCAAACTTGTCCTCCCGGAAGGATCCTCCCCAAGGGATCACTCCCACAGGGACAAGGTGGGGACGTTGGGACTATGGGAGAGTCCCGCGGGTAGGAGTCAGGCCGCGTTAAGCGTGAAGTGACCCGTTATCAGTCACCCGGCCCCCTTCATAACTTTGAAATCATTCCTTGAGGATCTGATTATAAGCGCCGCCAGCCGCCTTTCAATATACGCTCCAGAGAGGGAGCGTTGAAAACCTCAGTCATAGCGGGCACGGCTCATGGGTGTTATAATTTTTCTTTGGGATTTTAAAGATTTTCATTTAAAATATAGCAAATTGTAGAGAAGAGACTTCGATAGTAGTGTGGCGCTCTGAGGATTACCTTTGACTGGTACGATGAACCCTCGCAACCCGTTGGACTGGGATGCCATACGCCATGACTTCCCCGCGTTGTTCCGGTCGCGGAACGATCGTCCGCCCATCTTCCTGGACAATGCGTGCAGCACCATACCTTGTCAAGCAGTGATCGATTCGCTTAACGATTACTGCCTGAACTACCCCGCCTGCGGCGAGCGCAGCCTGCACTACTGGGGCCGGAAGGTGGATGAAGAGGTCGCACGGGCTCGGCGTGCGATTGCCGAGTTCATTCATGCGAAGGACCCTACCCAGATCATTTTTGTGAAGAATTCCACGGAGGGCTTGAACCTGGTGGGCCGGGGACTCCATTGGGAGAAAGGCGACGTCGTGGTGACCGGCGATCGGGAGCACAATTCGAACCGATGCTGCTGGGAGGACCTGGGTCGGGAGACCGGTATTCGTCGAAAAGTCATCCGGCGGGATGGGACCCATGACCCCGGGTCCGAATTTGACGTGAATTATTTTCTCGGGGAGTTGGCGGAGACGCCGAGGGTGAAGCTGGTCAGCCTGGCGCTGACCTCGAACCTGGACGGGTACACGATTCCGTCGGAAGCGATCAGGAGGGTCACGGCGTATGCTCACTCGGAGGTCTTGCGGAGGGATTTGAAGGATTTTTACGTCATGTTGGATGCGGCCCAGACGGTCCCTCATCAGGCGGTGGACGTACAGGACCTGGACGTAGATTTTCTGGCTTTCTCGGTCCACAAGATGTGTGGCCCGACGGGTCTGGGCGTGTGTTACATGAAGGACCCCGATCTTCTGGAGCGTTCTCTGATTACGGGAGGCGGGACGGTGGCGAACACGTTCGACGACGGCCGCGCACCCATCTATCTCCGGTCGCCTCAGAAGTATGAAGCGGGACTGCAGCACTGGTCCGGCATTCTTGGCGCCGGCGTTGCGGCCGATTATCTGAAGGACAAGATGGTGGCCTTGTCCGATCGCGAGCTGGAGCTGAATCGAATTTTGACCGAGGGCTTCATGCCCTATCATGAGAAGGAGGTGATCACGATTTTGGGGCCGCTGGACCCGGCGAAGCGCGGCTCCATCTGCACCATCGAGGTGCATCCCCGGGACGAGCAGGAGGACATGGGGCGGTTTCTTCGAGAAGAGGTATTGAGCCGGACCGACGAACGGAATCTGATGTTCCGGACCGGAGACTTCTGCGTTTCACCCTATTGCCGGCACGTTCGGGGCGAGCGGATTGCCCGGATACGTTTTTCGCTGTATCTCTACAACACCCCGGACGAGTGTCGCACTGCTCTCGACGTATTTCGCCCGATCCTGGCCCGGCGTCTTCCGTAACGGAGTCGTTCTCGTTATTTCTTTCCGGCACGAGGGGTTATGATGAGGCGCAGTCATGGACAGGGATGAGCCGCCCCTTTCTCATTCGCCGCTGGCGGTCCAGTATTATGAAAAGATGATGGAGGAGCGGCGTCACATCGGCCGTCCGGAAACGTTCAACGCCGCGGCGCACGTCCTGGCCTGTCCGGGCCGGAGCACGGACCACATCTATCTATATCTCCACGTGAAGGAGTCGGTGATTGCGGAGGCGCGGTGGCTCTGCCACATGGGCGATCCCTGGATCATGATCGCGGGCGACATCGCCTGTGGGCTGCTTCAGGGCCGACGCGTGGAGGAAATCCTCAACCTCTCCCTGGCCGATTTCGAAAGGGTCCTGGGCGGCCCCGACACCGTCATCGCCCACCATACGGGTGCAGCCGCGCTGGTCGCTTACAAGGCCGGACTGGACTATACTGTGAAGGAAGCGCTGAAATCCGGTCCGGAGTCCCGCATCAGCCCGCGTGCGTTGATCCAGGAACTGGGCTACGAGGGGCGAGATGGGCAGCTTCGCCTGAAACGGCTGCTCGAAGGTCGTTTCTCGGCGGAGGGCCTCCAGCTTCCCCGTGCTCGTTTGGAGTCCCTGTGCGCCACGGGCAGCGTCCAGGACCTCAGCACGCTGGTGCAGGACCTCCTGGAGGCTCGAGCGATCGACCGGATACGAGCGGGCGGGATGGGCTTTCCCCGTTCGTTTGACGAAGCCCGCGGGAAGGCATCGCCCGCCCAGGGCCCCGAATAAACGATGCCGCGCCCCCGCGTCTGGCGCATCCCTGGCTTTCCTTATGTCGCGAATCGCCTTTTTCTCCGAATTGCACGGCAACCTGGATGCCCTGGAAGCGGTACTGGGCGAAATCCGGGGCCAGGAGGATATCCGCCAGCTCTACTGCCTAGGCGATTTCGTCGGCTACGGCCCGAGCCCCAACGAGGTGGTCGAGCGGGTGCAGGCCTTGCCTGACCAGGGTTACTCGTTGCGGTGCAACATCGGCAATCATGACGCCGCAGCCATCGGACGCTATGAGTTCGTCGACCTCCACGACCCGGCCGAGCTGGAACGGGTCTGCAAGGCCGGCGGCTTCCCGGGCCAAAAAGACATCCTGAAGGCCTATCGCAACCCGGAGACCCGAAAGTATGTCCCGGTCAAGCCGGACGCTCACCGGGCGATGGTCTGGACGATTCAGCAGCTTCGGGAGGGTACCCGGTCGTTCCTGGAGACGCGTCTCGAGAGCCGGATCGAGGTGATGCCGGGCGTGATCACGGTGCATGCCTCGCCCCGGGACATGATATTCGAATATGTCCGGAACGGGGAGATTGCTCAGAAGTGTTTGGAGTCGCAGGAGATGAATGGAGTCCAAATTTGTTTTCACGGGCACACGCATGTGCCCGTGACGTGGGTATTGCCGGCGGAGGAACGGATGAGCTACGGAGACAGCGTGATCGTGATGACGGAGCCGAAGCCGACGTATCGGGAGAAGGTAGAACTGGACCTGGCGGGAAAGCTGTATCTGGTGAACGTGGGGTCTGTGGGCCAGCCGCGGGGTCAGGACTTGAGGGCATGTTACGTGATTTACGACACGGAGGCCTCGCTGATCGAATTTCGGCGCGTGGCCTATGATTCGGCCCCGACGCGGGCGAAGATTCTGGCGGCGGGTCTCCCCGATGCTCTGGCGGGCCGGCTGGGCGGCGAGGATACGGACGCTTAGCGAAGCGCCGCCTCAAACCGAACCGTGTGGTGTGAACGATCAGAACCGAAATAAGATGCGGCAAGCGCTTCGCCAAAAGGCTCTGCTTCGCAAAGCCGGAGTTTGTAAGGGGATACGGCCCTCTCCCGGCGCCTTTCAGTCTCCCGTGGAGACTTTGAACCTGGAAACTCGTTCGTCGAAAGTGAAAAAAACACTTCCGCACCCGTTTACTTATAGACGGGCGCGTAGCGGTAGTAGGTCTGCAAGCAGAGCGTGGCGAACGCCGTGGAAGCGACACGGCCGCTGAAGGTGCCCTCGCCGGCCGCGTCCGCCGGCCAGCTTCCCCGGAGGCTGCCTTCCCGTTCCTGCAGGGCGAGCAACCGCTCCTTGAACCGGGCGTTCCAATCGGTCCATTCTTTTCCGCCCACCTGGAAGAGGACGAGGGTAACGTGATGAACGGCGGAAAGATTCTTGAAATCGGGTTCCCACTTGAGCAAGTGCTCGTGCAGGGAGCGCTGGATTTCACGGTCATCCTTCGGGTAGGAGAAGAACTGCCGGCAAAGGACGCCCAGGGCGGTGGTGGCCGGTGACGCGGCGGTGAGCTCATTTTTTTCGAGGTCGACGCCCGAGGCGGTGCCTCCATCCACTCGGTAGAGATAACGCAGGAAGTAATCGGCCCGCCGGAGGGTGGCCTCCGGGACCTCGAGGCCCGCTTCGGCCGCGGCGGAGAGCGCCAGGAACTGCCAGGCGCTCGTCCAGGTATCGCAGCCGGGCCCCGTGGCGGAGAAGCCGCCTTGCTCGCCCTGGTTTTCCACGATGCAGCGTACGGCCCGTTCGGCCGGTGCCCGAACCGATGAGTTGCCCGTCATCCCGTAAATCTCGCACAGGGCCAGGGTGGAAACGCCATGGTCGTCCATCGACGATCCCTGGAACTCGAACCGGCCATCCTCGCGCTGGTTCTTGAGCAGCCACTCTACGGCCCGAGACGCCACGGCCGCATGCTGGCCGGCCTCCGGCGTGTTTCCAGAGGCAAGGAAGGAGAGGAGGGCGAGGCTCGTGACGCCCAGGGCGTGGTTCGAAGCCGTTCCGGCCGGCTTCGTTCCGGGTGCGGCGTGCTTTGCCGGGTCCCAGAACCCGGCGGGCTCCTGAGCCATGGCCAGCCACTGGTGGGCGTCGGCGGCCGCGGCCAACGTGCCTTCGCCACCCAGTTGACGGGTGGCGAAGCTCTGGCCAATGGCGGTACGCATCCGATATTCGTCGCCCCGGATCACCTTATTGCGGCTCTTGTAGAACCACATTCTCCAGAGGCCGACCGCATCGGCCTGCTCTTCAGGGGGCCTTCGGGGATCGAAGGCGATATTTTCCGTGCTGAGCTGCCTGAGGGCACGGTCGGAGGCCTCACGCACGGCGGCGTCGGCGTGCGCGAGGCCGAGGATGAGGGCCGGGATGGCCGATTCATCGCCGCATCGGCCGATCGAGGCGGCTGCCGCGGCGCGGACCTTGGCGGAAGAGTCCTGCTGGAGGCTTTCGGCCAGGGCCTGGACGGACCGGGCGCTGCCGAGTCGGCCCAACTGCGTGGCCGCCCACAGCCGCACCTCCTCATTCTCGTCCTTGAGCGCTTCGCGGAGCGGATCGAGGCAGAGCCGGTGCTCCAGCTTGACCAGGTCCTGGACCGCTCGTTTGCGCGTCGTCAGATTCTTGTTCTTGAGCTGCTGGCGCAGGCCCGTGAGCTTTTGTTCCAGGGCGCTGAGTATCTGCCGGCGAAACTCCGCTCCGGCCTGCGCCGTCCGGGCCAGTTCCTCCTCGTCGCGCTGGGCAGGCGGGGGCGGCGCGGCGATTTCGGCGGCCACCGGGGGCGGCAACTCGTCCGGGGGAGGCTCGAGATTCTCGATGGCGATCGAGGGTGGCCACTCATCGGGCGCAGGGTCCTCCGGCTGCACGCTGGTGGTGGTCGAGGTGCTGCCTACCGAGGCCGTCGTTCCCGTGCCGGGGTCCGCAGCCGTCCCGGAGGCGGCTGGCGGCGTCTCGGTCCCGGCCTTCGAGGAAAAGAGGAAGAACCAGAGGCCGAGCCCGCCGAGGCCAAGCAAGAGGGCGGCAGAAGCAGAAGCCAGCAGGATGAGTTTTCGCCTTTTTATCTTTTTCTGTCCCAGGGCTGAGGCCATGATCGCACGGCACTGGGAGCACAGGACGCCGGTGCCGGGCATATCCTGGAGGCAGGCCTTGCAGAAGGAGCGCTGGCATTGCGGGCACTTCTCCGTGGCCGGGCTTTCAGGGTGCTGCGGGCAGGGTCCCCCGGATCCTTGTCCCGCCGTCGCCGAGGAGTCGGGGGCTGCGGGCTTCGAATCCCCCTCGAGCTGAAGACTCAGGTTATCCAGCTTCTGGCTCAACGCGGCCGATGCGGAGGCCGCATCCACGACGGCATCCGGAGCGGGGTCTCCGCCGGGAGCGTGTTCGGGCGGAGGCAGTTCGAGCGAGGCGCCTTCGAGGGGCGCCTCTTCGAGGGGCGGCGCATCGAGGGAAGGCTCCTCGAGGCCCGGCGGCACATCGAGGGAAGGCTCCTCGAGGCCCGGCGGCGGCTGGGGAGCGGCCTCCGGCGCTCCCGTTCCCGCGGCCGGGGCCGGCGAGCCCGGTCCCTTTCCGGCCGCGGTGTCAGCCGCGGGGCCGCGCGGCAGCGACGCGGGAATCTGGAGAGTGGCTCCACACTGGCCGCAGCGCACCTTCTTACCCAGCAGACCTGCGTGGATGGGAAGTTTCTTGCCGCAGCGGCAAGTAATCAACATGGCCATGGTAGGACGTATTATAAGGCGCGAAGCACCTGCCTCAAACCGTCAAGCGTTGTTCCCGATTCAACGTGCTTTCGTGCCCCAAATTTTTCCACCTCGGTACGGGAAGTTCCTATAATGTGGACTCGAATCGTCTCCCCTCATCCTTATTCCCACGACTTTTTTTCATGGAACAATCATTCTGTCGAAAGTGGTCGTGCGTCTTCTGTTGCCGGAAGCCGCTTCCGGGCCTGCTCCTGGTCATCGTTGCACTTGGAGGCGCAGTGCTCGCCGGCGCGTGGACACCCGCGTCCGGGTCCGAACGTGAGGCTGGGAAGCTCCTCCCGGCGGGGGGCACGGGGACAGCACCTTCGTCCCCCGTCCAGCCGGACTACATCCTGCTGGACGAGGTCCAGGCGGCATTCAGCCTGGACCTCGAGGTGGACCCGGTCACGAGGGTCCATCGGTTGCGGAGCGGCCTCATGGAGGTCTCTTTGTGTCCGGGGATGGCGCACATCCTGGTGGACCAGACTCTTCAGCGGCTGCCGATGCCGGTCCTCTGTGTCGATGGGAAGACGCTGGTGCCTGGGGAACTGGCGCGCCTCATGCGGGGTCGTATGGCGCCGGCCAAGCCGAGCGTGCCGACCCTGCCCCGGCCCCAGGCTTTCGCGCCCGAGCCAAGAATCCAACGGGTCGTGGTGATCGACGCGGGGCACGGAGGGAAGGACCCTGGCGCCATCAGCAGCAGGGGACTTCAGGAAAAAGAAGTCACTCTGGGCGTGGTGGAGCGGCTCGGCCGCATGCTGGAGGCGCGGGGACACCGTGTCATCCTGACGCGTTCCCGCGATCACTATTTGACCCTGAAGGAGCGGGTGGAGCTCTGCCAGCGGGAGCAGCCGGATCTTTTTGTCTCGATTCACATCAATTCGAGCCCGAATCGTTCTGCGGCGGGCTTTGAGACCTATTTCAGCGCGGCGCGCCTGGTTCTGGGTGCCGACGGGGACTCGGCCCCGAAGATGGGCGACCTGGACCGGCGTCTGGGGGATGCCTGTGCCCGACTCTCCAAGGAGGACCGGGAGTTTCTTTACTCTCTTACTTTTGCCGAGTTTCAGGCCGAGGGTGAAAGGCTGGCCCGTGCGATCCAGGCGTCGTTGTCTTCATCGTTGTCCGCCCGGCTGGATCGCGGCGTGAAGCCGGGCCGTTGGTATGTCGTGCGCTGGTCTCAGGCCCCGGCCGTGCTGGTCGAGCTGGGGTTTCTCTCTCATGCAGCCACGGAAAGCCAGATGAAGACGGACGCCTATCGGGAGCAGCTCGCCCAGGCCCTCCTCCGAGGGATCGAAAGCTACTTTTAATGGAATATCTTTTTGCTTTTCTTTTCGGGGCCGTGGTGGGAAGCTTTGCGAATGTCTGCATCTATCGCTTGCCCCGCGACATTTCCCTCTATCAGCCCCGATCCCGTTGCTCCTTCTGCGGTCAGCCGATCGTCTGGTACGACAACATTCCTCTGCTGAGCTTCCTGGCGCTCCGCGGCAAGTGCCGCTCCTGCCAGAGCTTCATCTCCTTCCGTTATCCTTTCGTCGAATTTCTCGTCGCCGCGCTCTTCGTCCTCTGTTACCTGCGAATCGTCGCGGCCGCGCCCGGCTACCCGCCGATCACGGACCCGGATTTTGTGGTCCGCTTCTGGTTCCGGCATCCGGACGCGGTCTCGGCCTGCGTGATTGGCTGCTTTTTCCTGGCGGCGCTGGTCGTGGCGACCTTCATTGACCTGGAATACCAGATCATTCCCGACAGCATCACGCTCGGGGGTCTCGCCGCGGCGCTGATCCTCAGCGCCCTGTTCCCCTGGTGGCATCGGCCCGCCGACGTCCTTCTCGATGACGTGCTGCTCGCCGGCCGGATTCCGGGGCTGGGCTGGCTGGCCGGCCTGAGGGCGGCGCTGGACTGGATCGGCAGCGAATGGTCTCCGCATGCCCGGGGCCTGTTGAGCTCGCTGCTGGGCGCAGCCGTGGGCTCCGCTTCGGTCTGGATCACCGGATTCCTGGGCAAGTGGCTGTTCCGCAAGGAGGCCATGGGCTTCGGCGACGTCAAGTTCAATGCCATGATCGGGGCCCTCCTCGGCTGGAAGGTGGCCATCGGCACGCTCCTCCTCGGCGCCGTGTTCGGGGCCGTCGGCGGCGTCGCCGTTCTGATCCGGACCCGCCAGTCCCGGATGCCCTTCGGGCCCTTTCTTTCGCTCGCCGCGGGGCTCTTCCTCCTCTTCCCCCAAGAACTGTTCCTGCTCCCTGAATGGTGGTCCGGCTGGGTCAACCGAATGCTGTGGGAATAGGCGGCCGAGTCCAGGGCTCGGACCCGTCTCGGATATACACGGAAGTGCAGGTGCGCTTCCGTTCCTCGAACCTCGCTTGACAAGATTCCTGGCTTTCCTTCACAATGCGGGCGCACTTCTGAACCGGGATACTCGTTCGGGATGTCCAAGGGGGATTTCGGGTCGAGAAGCTCCTCCAATCTCGGTGTAGCGAGCGTTGATGGACCTGATCAAGGGCGGTGAAGCGAGGGCATTCGTCACGGTGCACCTGGGCGGTGAGCCGGCCGTGCAAGCTGCCCAATTTTTCATCCGGAAGTTCCAGGAGAAGTCCGGGGTCAAGCTGGAACTGAGGCGCGCGGTGGGATTCGACGACATCACGCGGTGCTTGCAGGTCAGCCTGTCCCTCTCGAGCGTGGACGGGCCAGGGGACAAAGCTTGGAACACGCCGGGCATGCAGGGACGGCAGACGATTCCAGCGGACGGTTTCGCGGCGGACGTGGCGCGGGTCGGGAAGGATGTCGGGGTGGTGCTCTCGGCGCCGAGCGTCGGGTGCATGATCATGGCGATGGGCCAGCTCCTGCGGGGCATCGAGTTCGGCCGCCAGGAGGCCCGGATCGTCGCGTTGCCCCCGCGGGCCTTTCAGCCCGAGAAGGCGGTACGGGGCGTCATCCTCGCGCTTCCACCCGGCGGCGAGTACGCCGTGTGGCCGGACGCGGAACTGCGCGCCCTGTTCGAGGATTGGGCCTTCTGGGGCATCAACACGATCCTGACCCGCTACGACATGCACGCCTTCCGGAGCGATTTCCGATCGGACCCGGAGGGATCTGGCAGTCAACTGCTGCGGCGTCACCAGGCGATGGCCCGGATGGCCCGGGACCTCGGAATGAAATTCGGGCTCGTGACCGTGGCGAACAATGCCTATCTCGACCGCGTCATGGTCAACCTTCGGGCGCACGATAGCCGGACGGACCCCCGCCGGGGAGGCAGTCCGGCGCTCTTGTGTCCCTCGGCCCACGAGGGCCGGGCGTTTCTGCTGCAGGATCGGGAAGAAGTTTTCCAGGAGATGGAGGCGCTGGACTTGCTGTGGTTATGGCCGCTGGACCCCGGCGGTTGCTGGTGCGAGCGGTGTCAGCCCTGGGTGAAGACCTTTCTGGGGCTGTCGCAGGAGATTGCGCGGACGATGAAGCGATATCATTCGAAAGCGAAGGCGTACGTCGCCACGCGGTGGTTTCTGCCCGGCGAGTTCGACATTCTGGAGGAATATCTGGCCACGGAGCCCGACTGGCTGGACGGGATCGTTCTGGACGAAGCGGACCTGAAGCGGCACTTCCGGAATGTGGCGGACCTGAAGCGGCTGGCCGCGCGGTTCTCTGAGAAATGCCCCATCCTCTTCAGTCCGGATATTTCGCTGTCCCCGTTCCAGGCGGGTGATCGGATGTGCTTCGAGCGCGGCCGCCTGGGCGCGAGCCCCCGCATCCGGGGCATGCATCGGCAGATCACTCATCTCGCGCCGTTTCTGTCGGGAGTAGCCCCCCAGAGCGAGACTGTCGGGGACGACCTGACGAAAGTGGCCTATGCGCAATGGAGCTCGCGGCTCGGAGAGCGGCCCGAAGAGGTTGTCCGAGACTATTGGCGGTGGCATTTCGACAGGGACACGGACCCGGGGTACGAGCTGGTGTCCCGCCTCGAGGAGAACGCGGCTCATCTGAGCGAGGCGGGCCTGGCCCGCGAGGTCAAAGCCCTGACGCAGGCGCAGAAGAGGCTGCTCGCTCCGGTCCGCGAGCAATGGCGGTGGCGGGTCTTTGCCGCGCGGGTGGAGTTGGACACGCTGCTGGCCGGGATCGGCTTCTCGGCCGAGGATTTTGCCCAAGCGGCCAGCCGACTGCGCAGGGCCGCTCGGGCCCGCACCCGGGCGGGCATGCTCCGATCGGCCCAGGAGGTCGCCCGGGCTCTCCGCGAGCGCGAGAAGCGCGTGGAAAATTTCGCCCGCGCGGCCGAGTCGCTCCAGACCCGGGTCTATCGCATCGGGCCCGAGCGGACGGCCTCGGCTCGTGGGCTTCAGCTTGCGGAAGACTGCGGCCGAGGTCCCGGCCGTTCCTGGATTCGCCGCATCGAGCAGGCATTCAGGGAGAAGACGCTGGCGGGCCTCAAGGCTGCGCTACTCGCCACGGCCCGGGAGATGTGCCCCTAATTTCCCAGTTCAGAAGTGCACCAGCATTTCTGAAAATGTGCCGAGCGCGGATGGACTACTCCAGGCGGCTGACGACCTCGTCGCCTTCGAGGATTTCGCGGACGGTGAAGGCTTCGAGGACGCGAGCGGAGGACATTTCAGCGTCGAGGATTTTGGTGACCTCGACGGCGCCGACGAACTCGCCACGCCGGTAAACATAGAACTGGGTCTTCTTGCGCAATCCGTGCTTGCGCCCGAGGTCCAGCATGACGAGCCTGACGTCGGGCTTGACGGCGAGCACCTTACCCTGGAGGGACCGGGCGTCGCTCGGCGCAGGCCGCGCGGCGCCCGGGAAGGCCGCGTTCGGGACGTGCTGGCTCGCCCATTCGAGGTATCGCTCCACGATCTCCTGTTTGCGGGCCGGGGACTCCGCGGCCAGAAAGTTGAAGTCCTGTCCCGTGATCTTCACCAGCAACGAGGCGGCCTTCTCCGATACGAAAACCTGATCGTCCTGGAGCGCCTTGGCCAGGCCCGGAACGAGCCAGGGGTCCCTGACCTGCGAGAGCAAACCGATGGCCTTGGAACGGATGAATCCGTTGGGGTGTTCCAGCATGGCGGTGAGCGCCGGCACGCCAGCTTGGTCGCCCTGCCGCAGGAGCTCCTCCGCGGCGAACGCCCGGATGAAGACGTCCTCGTCCTCGAGGGCATCGCGCAGAACATTCGAGAGGGCGTCCGCTCCGAACTGGGTGAGCAGCTTGATCGCCTGGAGGCGATCTTGCGTATTGCCATGCCGGAAGGCCTCGAGGAGAATCTCATCCGTATGGAAGCCGCCGCCACCTTCCTGGTAGATGGGGAGGTATCGGTAATAGACCTCGAGGTTGAGTATTGCCAGGGTCGTCGAGTAGACGCGGCCGCCGACGGCGCCGAACCAGCGATCGTCCGGGTCCCAGCTCCCGTGGGCGTGTCCGCCGCGCCGCTGGCGCTCGCAGAGCATATCGCGCAAATTGGCGTTCCAGACCTTCCAGGCGTCTCCGCCGTGCTGGTAGAGGGCGAGGGTGGCGTAGTACCAGTAGTACATGGTGTTGAACGACATGGTGGAGAGCGCCTTCCAGGAGGGGAGTTCCTGGAGAATGAGGCGGGCCTGGCGCTCGAAGACCGGGTCCGTGCGAGGCCAGCCGAGGAACTCGCGGCAGAGCATGCCGACGGCGACCATGCCCACGCCTTTACGGCCCTGCCCGAGGTCGCGGTTGGCGTAGATCACCTCGCCCGAGCTTTGAGTCATCTGGTCGAAGTGCTGGATGGCGCCAAAGAGCGTCACCCAGGGAATGGCGATGTCCGCCGCCGCCGCGGACTTCAGGGTCATGACCATCCAGCCGGTGATCGAGGTGTCGCTGCGGCCCGTGCTGGCCGTCGTGTAGTCCCAGCCGCCGCTGGCCTGCTGGCTCGTGTGGATGAACAGGATGGCCCGGCGCAGGGGCTCCTTCAGCGCCTCGTCCCGCGTCATCGCATAGGCCTCCGCGAGCGCCAGAGCAGCGATCCCGTGGTTGTACATCACGTGGCTGTGCTTCTGGCCGAAGCCGCCGTCTTCCTTCTGGGACGCCAGAAGAAACTGCAGGCCGCGATACACCGTGTCCCGGTAGTCACCCTCCTGGTGGGTGTGATTCCCGCCGAGGAAGCAGAGCAAGGCCAGGCCGGTCATCGCGGGATCGAAATTGCGGGTGTTCGTGCCGACCCCGCTGCACCGATCGCCCGCGGGGCACTGTTCCTCGAAAAGCCACGTGCTCCAGGCCCCCGCACGGTTCTGATGCCTTGCCAGCCAGGCCAGGCCCAGGGACACGGCATTCTCCGAGGCCTCGGAGCCGCCGCCGCGCTGCAGGGCCGACCGCTTGCCTTCTCCGGACCGACCCTGGAACAAATTGAACTTCGGCGTCTCCTGGCCGCCTGACGCCTGTGGCTTGAGCCCGATCACCTCCGTTGCGGCTGGCGTCTCCAGAATGCCAAACTGGGCCAGCACCACCGGGTCCTCCTTCGAAAATTTCGCTGGCGGCTGAGGCTTCTCCTCCGGCTTCGGCTCGGGCTTCTCCTCCGGCTTCGGCTCGGGCACGGTCTCTTCGTTCCTCTCCGGAACAACGATGTCTCGGATTTCCTCCAGGGGCGACTCGGGGATCGGCGGCGGCGGCGGCGGCTTCTCCTCCTCCCGAATTCTGAGGTAGACGATCAGGTCCTGCACGGGAGGCAGCCGCTTCCACCACACCACGTTCATGAAGAGCAAGAAGACCAGCCCGTGAGTGAGGAGGGAGAGGCTGAACAACGCCCCGGGCAGAAACTGTCGAAACCTCTGCCGCAGGCTGGGCAGGTGAGGGCCGCAAGGTGCGCTTTCGGCCTTGCGTTCCCGTCCGTTCGAGTGCGGCGGCGTGCGGATTGCCGGATCACTGGGCACGGCTTACAACTCCACGTAGCGCTTCCAGAGCTTCTCCAGCTCCAGGAGAGTCGGGATGCGGTAGAGGGTCTGGAGCGAGGGGGCCAGCTCCTTTCCGGAAGAGAGGGCTTCAAGGAGCTGAAGAAGACGCTCGCGGCCTCCCTGCTCGTGATCGAGATAATCCACGAGGGTGAAGGCCTGGCCGTAGAAAATCTCGCGCTGCTCCTTGGGAATCTGCACTGCGTTCTTTCGGAAAAGTTCCACGAGGGAGAAGGCGGCGCCTCTATCGATCCACTCGCGAGTCCGGTCGTAATATAATTCGCAACCCCATTCCTGGCGCACGGCCAGGCCCTCATCGAGCCAGGACGGGATACGGCGGTATCGGCGGTAGAGTGTTGCATGCGCCAACTCGTGGGGCAGCACGGAACGCAGCAGACGCGGCGCGGTCTGGTAGAGGAGGACCTTTCTTGCCTCCTCACAGAAGCCCAGGGTGCCGGCCCGGCCCGTGGCCTGAACATATTCCGCCTCGTCACGGTAAATCCAGATCGTATAAGGCTCAGAGTCCTCGGGAAGTCCGTACTCCGTCTCCAGACGCGGCAGAAGATTCTCGGCCACCGCGGCCGCTTCACGGGCCAAATCCGCCTGGTGGTGCAAGATAACTACCCGGCTCGAAGAATGGCGTTCCCAGCCGCCCGGCATTGCTGGTTTGTAGCGGGAATCGGATTCGGCAGCTTCCGCGCCCGGGCCCGTGACGACCATGTGCTTCTGGATGAAACCGCGGAGCAGGTCCAGCCGGCCATTGAACTGTTCGGGCTGGACTTGGGGGTATCGGCTCACAATGGCCAGGTACTGTTCCCGGGCTTCCTCGACACGTCCCAGGCTTTCCTGACGCAGCCCGAGCTGGTAACGGGCATGGTCGTTGTCCGGGTCGGCCTCGATCGCCTTGCGGTAACCTTCGATCTCTCGTCCGATTCGCCGGCACGCGCGGTTCGTTTCCTCGGCAAGCCGCCGGCCCTCGGGATGTTCCGGGTCGGCCTCGAGGAGGGCATCGAAGACGCGGCGGGCGTCCCCGAATCGGCGCTGGCCCAGCAGGCCCTGGCCGGCCTCGAGAAGCCCAAGCTCCAGAAGCTTTTTCTTCTCGGGGTCCTGGTCGAATTTCTCGATGCCCTCCCGGTAGACCGTTTCGGCCTGGCTGAAGTCCTTTTTCTTCAGCAAGGCCCATCCGTAGCCGACGTAGCGTTCGAAGGGACGCGAGGCATCCGTCTTTTGAATGTCGTCGCGGCGAAGTCGGAGGCGGCCGGACGGGACGAGGACCTCGACGCCTTCCTCATTTTCCGCGGCGATGCGGCCCTCGACCTGATTGCCGTTGAGCAGGGTCACCAGGTCCTGGGCGCTCGCCGGCCCGGCGAGGATCAGCGCCGCGATCGCGATCATGAAGTCCATGCTGAAGTCCGGGTTTGTCAATGAATGACCGAGAAAAACCGCAATGCAATCCGCTGCGCCCTCCAGACACCGCGGATTTCAGAGCACGCCGAGTATCCCTGTCCAGAAGTGCAGGTGCAGTGACGAACTCGTCACTCAAGGCGGGCGAAGCCCGCGACCCAACAAGGCTCGGAAAGGTGTCAGGTGTCAGGAAACACCTGACACCTGACACCTTTCCATATTTCCGCGCGGCGCGGAGAGAATACGCCCTGAGACTCTATGGCCCACCTTCCCCGTCACCCCACGAGTTGGGGGCCACCGTCTCGCGGATGAATTCCACCAGGTCGTCGCCGGTGATCCCCTCCTCGCCCCCGCCCTCGTCCCCGAAGAGGCCGCCATCTCCGCCGCCGCCGCCGCCACCACCACCCTCTGAAATGGTCGGCAGGCCCGTGCCCTGGAAGTCCGGAATCTGCGCCAGGAGGTCACGCACGTCATAGATGCGCATCACACCCGCCTCCTCCAGGCGGTCCGAGGTGGAGATATAAATCGCTTCGTCCCGGAGCACATACTTCAGGTTTACCAGGCGCAGAATCCACTCCATCGCGGCGGACAGGCGCATGTCGTTCACCCGCAGGGTCACCGAAGCGTCTCCTCCACCGGTCGCCTGCGGGTCCAACACGATGTTGACGCCCGTGAGATTCTGCAGGAAGGCCATGACGTCCTGGAGCGGCGTGTCGACAAAATCGAAGGAGACTCTCTTTTCCATCTGCTGGAGGATGCCTTTTTTCCATTCCGAGACCTCCTCCGGCGGGGCCACGCTGGTCGGGCGTTTCTGGGCGATATCGCCCCAGTTCGCCGGGAACTGGGCAAGCTGGTTTTCCGGCTTCGAGGCCTCCGTCACGCTCGTCATCAATTCATCACCTCCCGTTTTCGTCTCGGACGTAGCCCTCTCCTGGCGCTCGTTCGACCGGATACGCTGGAGCTGGCCCTTAAGCTCCCGGACCTCCGCATTGAGCGGGTCCACCGCGAGAAGCTCATCGATCAAGTTCATCGCCAAGATGTAATTCTCCGATTCCATGGCCGCCCGGGCGCGATTGAGCATCATCCTCGTACGGGTCTCCACCAGGCTGCGCTGGCGGCGAGTCTCTTCCGAGAGCACCGCCCGGGCCTGTTCCGAGGCCTCCTTATCCCGTCTGATCTCTTGCTCCTGTAGAGCCTGGCGGCACCGAGCCAGGGACTCGCTGGCCTCCTTCGCCAGGGCCTCCACCCCGGCCACCTTCGGAATCCACCGGGCCAGTGAAATCGCCTCGTCGAAGGCATCCGCCGCTTCTAGAGTCTTACCCTGGTCGAGAAGCTCCCTGCCCTGAACCAGGATGCGGTCCAACTCGTCCTTCGTCATCTCCTCCGTAATCTTTTTCTCAGCCATCATCCGTTCCAGGATGCTCTCGGGGTCCATCGAAGCTTCCATTCCGGCAAGCCTTCGGGCCTCGCGCGCCATCTTCCGCGCTTCTTCATGCTTGGGGTCCAAGTCGAGCGCTTTGCGAAACGATTGAAGGGCCTCTTTGTAAAGCCTTTCGTTGAAAAACTTCTGGCCATTTTCATAGAAATGCTGGGCCATGAACTCCCGTTCCTTGCGCCGGACTTGCTCCTGCTGGGCAAGCTGGTTGAGAAGTTGCTTGGCCCGCTCGATCTTGGTCTCCTCTTCCGGTGATCTGACCTGGGCCGTTTCCTCTTGGGCCTTGGGAGCCTGCCCGGGATGGAACAAGGAGGCCAAGAGCATGGCCCATGCCGCTCGGCTCAGTGAATATTTTTTGCTCGTCATGGCTTGCCTCCTGTCTTACGAACGATCCGCGCTGCATAACCTCCCACGCCTGCATGGTCATGGGGAAAGAACCACTGTTCGCCGTCCAAGTCAAAAGCAGGATTTCTAGCGAGAAAGGATTGGACGATTCCTGGACATTCCTCCTCTTCGATGGAACAGGTGGAATAGACCATAACACCGGATGGCATAAGAAGTTGAGATGCAGATTCCAGTACGCGTGACTGCAATCCCATCAGAGCCTCCAGGTCACCTGGCCTCAGACGGTGGCGCGCCTCCACACGCCTGGTCAACTCCCCGGAATTTGAACACGGGACATCGACCAGAATCCTGGAAAACCGCCGGCGCAGCCAGCTTCCGAGCTGCGTGGCGTCGGCTACCAAGCTCGATACATTCATTATACGAAGCCGTGTCATGTTTTCCTTCAGTTTTCCCAAGCGCTGGAAGGAGTTATCCACTCCGACGACTCGACCCGTGGGACCGGTCAGATCGGCCAGATGCACTGTCTTGACGCCCGGCGCGGCGCAAACATCAAGGATTTCCATGCCCGGGCGTACTTGAAGGGCCTGGACCGACCGTGCGGACGCCGGGCCCTGAACGACGAGCCGACCTTCGGCGAAGCCGGGCAGATCGGTGACTCTGCCAGCATGGGGAATGATGAACATGCCGGGCAAGTCGGGGACCGGTTGGAAGGAGGGAGGTATATCCTGGCTGCCACGCCAGCGTATGCAAAGGGGGGGCGTTTCGTTGTTCGACCGGCAGATGTGCTCGGCGACGTCCCGGCCGAATCGCTGAATCCATCGCTCCACGAGCCAGCGCGGATGCCCTTGAGTCAGGGCCAGGTGGCCCGCAGAGTCCTCGTCGGGCGAGGGGAAGAGCGGCCGGTTGAAGCGGACACAACGTCCTGCCGGGCAGGGCAGAATGAAACGAGGGTCACCAGGCATCGGTTCATTCTGTTCGGGTATGACGACCATTCGCAGGAGGGATCGGAGGACGGCATTGGCGAATCCGGCGGCCTTCTTTCCCGCCAGGGAGCGGGCGAGGCTGACGGTTTCATGAACCGCGGCGGCCGGTGGAACACGCTCAAGGTAAAGAACCTGGTAGAGTCCAAGGCGGAGAACGTCCAGGACAGGGGGCTGGATATGACCACAGCGCCGGCCGCTGGCGCTTTCGAGAAGATGGTCCAGCGTGATCCGTTGCCGGACGACGCCATAGGCCAGCTCGGTGGCCAGTCGGCGGTCTCGGGACGACAGCTCACGGCGATTCAGCGCCTGGTCGAGAGCCTCCCTGGCCCATGTGCCCTGTTCCCGCATCTCGGCAAGGACTTCAATGGCGGTGGCCCGGGCGGGCGAAGACAGGTGGAGTGGATGAGAACCATTGCGCTTCATGGCATGCGAGTAGAGGAGCTCGCAGGTGCATCCGCACTTGCGAGCTCCTCTACCAGGGTTCAGGCCTGGCCGTTCAACATCGAACGGGGTTCATTGAAACAGAAAGCCGCATCAGCGACAACACGCGTGAAATACGTGTCCCAAAAGCGGGAATGCCCACTGGCAGAAGAACATGGCATAGAGTTTGCCAAGTAGTTTTCATCATGCCAAGGAATGTACTACGTCGATACAAGAAACATGATCATCCGTTCATTCCAGGTGGGAGTGCGCCAAGGTATTTCCATCCCGAGCGACTGGTGGCCGCTGTTTTCCTCATTTTCCTTCTGCTCTGCGGGCTGCCTGCCGAGGAGAGCAAAGCGCTACTGGCTCTGGCGGCCTCCTCGCCCGGTGTATCCAGGAATCCTGTGAGCGGGGCCATCACGCCGGGCCTGGCCTACGCGGGGCAGGAATGGGCCCTGCTGGTGACTGGGTGTTTCTTCGAAAAAATCTTTCACAACTCTATAGACTTGGCGTACGATGCGCTCCTGCGATACGGCTATGATCCGAACCGCGTGATGATCGTATCGCCTATCGATCCTCGTTCCAACGAGCACCTTCACCAGGGCCTCCACTTCGAATCGAGACTGGGCGAGCTGCAGCGCGCTTTGAAGTGTCTGAGCGACCGAATCGGCGAGAACGACCATTTATTGATCTATGTGATTACGCATGGCGGGCGCAAGAAGGGTGAATATTCCGTGCAGGTAACGGAGACCTTTCACATCTCGGCGGCTGCGTTCAGCCGGGAAGTTCTCCGGATTCCAGCACGCCGGATTCTGGCGGTCATCAACTCGTGTTATTCCGGCGGTTTCGGCCGAGTCCTGTGGCAAACCGCAAGAAAGGCAGGCAGGGACATAGTTGTAGCGACCTCGACGGATGGTTTCGCGGAGGTTGCTGGCTACCAGTTCGGGCTTCACTTCTGGGGTGCGTTAAACGACCCAGAATGCGACCTGGACGAGGACGGGCGGGTGAGTTTCGAGGAGGCGTTCCGTGCGGCGGTCAGGCCCGGGCCGGGTTGGGAGGCGTGTTCTAACCCCGGGCCTTTCGGCTATGCCCGCGCACAGTATTGGGATTCGACGACCTCCTCCCTGGGCGTCACTTCTCAATAAAATTCAGGCAAGTTGAGGCGGTCGTATCTGTAAGTAGCAATAAATCAAATGGGCCAGCGGTTGACCCGAACTTATCGAAAGGTTAGGGCGCGATCAGAAATCCGGGACTGCAAGGCGGCATAGAAGACCAGCACCTCCCCGCCCAGCACCTCCAGGCCGTGCCGCACACCAGCGGGGATGTCCACTCGATCGCCCGGGCCCAGCTCCCTCTGTCCCGCACCTATCGCTACCCGCGCGCGGCCGGAAACAATCCAAAGAACCTCATCCCGGGCATGCACCGTTCCGGGATAGATCGTGCCAGGCGGCGCGTCCCACCAGGTCGGCACGAAACCCTCGGCCTCCAGCGTCTTCCGGATCGCCTCCATTTCCGCAAACCGGTCAGGCCCGGCAACTTCTGGCTGGCTCAAGCGGGCCTCCTCTTCTGGGCGCGCCCGATCAGATGACTGCGCGCCGTGATCCGCTGGCCGCCACGGCCCACGTGCTCGCTGAGGCCCCGGGACCGCGCCTCGTTCATCCACCGCGGCCTCGGAAGCCGCTCGAGCCAGTCCCGGGCTAGTTCCTCCGGAGAGGCATACTCCAGAATATCCGTCTCGATGCCCAGATATTCCACGTCGAAACCGGCCTGCTCCAGCAGACGGCGCAGTTCCTGGGCCTGGAACGCATAGCGTGAAGGCGCGCCCGTCTCCTGCCACTGGCCGGACTCCAGCGCGCAGAACAGAAAGCGCCCTCCCGGCCGAAGCGCCGCACACGACTTCTCGACCATGGCGGGCGAAAGGCACAAGTGCGCCGTCACCAGGTCATAGGGCTCTGAAGTCAAGAACTCCCGATAGTCCACCCGTTCCGCGTCCGCCACGAAGAAGGTGACGTTGTCCATTCCTCGTTTCGCCGTGTCCTCTTGCGCCGACTCGACCGCCTCCGCGTCGCGATCGATGCCGATCACGTGCGCGAGCTGGGGGGCTACACGAAAGGTGAAGTCGCCCGTCCCGCACCCGAGATCGATGGCGTAGTGCCCGGGGGACGCTATGGGCTGAAACAGGGCCATCAGCGTGGGACTCATCCCACTTTCGCCATGCTCCGCATCACGCCATCCGCCCTTCCAGTGAACAATGGTCTGAAACATGTCACTCCGGTAGCCACCACGGATGACCCGGCCGGCCCACCCCGTGCCGGGCAAGACGTTCCGCCAGCGTCAAGAGGTCCGCCCTCAAGGCCGACTCCGGTGTTTCCACCGAGAACAACCAAACGACCAGCGCCCGGCGGGTCGCCTCCGTGATCCGCGTCCGCCGGGAATCCGAGAAGGGCCCCCCGAAAGGTCCCTGGCTGTCGGCCATCACGGGCAGGCCTCGCACAGGGACGTCGTTCCCTCGCATCGATTCCCAGCTTTCGCCCTCCAGGCCCGGCCGGAATTCCAGCGGCGGCTGAACCTTGTCCAGGTCGTACACGCACACGGGTGCGGCCGCCTCGGCGGATACGGTGTTATTCAAGTCTACGAGATTGCAGATTCGGGGGAAAGCTGCGCCGCGCAGGATGTGGCGCAGAAACACCTCCGAGCAGGGCCGGACCTCGGAGGGATCGACTCCCAGGCGCCGGAAGAGGCTTCGGGCCTGAACGACGCCGGGCACCCCGGCCACCTCTCCTCCCCCAAAAAACTGGCGTCTCCGCCGGCAGAATTCTTCGATCTCGCGGAGGAGGCCTTCCCCGCTCGGACCCGCGGCCACCTCTTCAACCTCGAGAAGGCCGATCCGGCAGACCGGGGCATAATCCAGATGGACCGATACCGCGATCATGTAGAGCCGTGTCCCCCGCCACGCAGGCCATAGCGAGTAACCGATATCACGGTTTCGACCCATGGTGAAGACTGGGCACGCAGACGATGGCCTGCTGCACGGGCTGGGTGGTCACCTCCGGACCCCGTTCCGTCAGATAGACGTTGATCTCGCTGCGAATGCCGAATTCGGGCAAATAGATGCCCGGCTCGATACTGAATGCGAGGCCAGGGATCAGCGGACGCGTATCGTGAGTCTCGAGATTGTCCAGATTGACCCCGTTGCCGTGGTCTTCCTGGCCGAGGCTGTGACCCGTACGGTGCGTGAAATAATCAGCGTAGCCGGCGTCCCGGATCACGCGCCGGACCTCGTCGTCCACCTCGAAGCCCCGGAGACGCCGTCCCTCCCGCCAGCACCGTTCAATCCACTCGAAGCCACGGTCCCGGGCGGCGCGCACGACATCGAAAATCTCGCAGTGCCGCCGGGTCGGTCTCTCACCCAGAAAGGCCACCCAGGTGATGTCCGCGTAGACCGACCCAGGCGACGGGTCCTTCGCCCAGAGGTCCAGCAGAAGAAAGTCCCCAAGCCGGATACGCTGGTGGCAGGACTCGGAGGGCAGATAGTGCGGCTCCGCGGTCCTCTCGTTGACCGCCACGATGGGCGGACTGTTGCTGGTCAAGCCTTTCTGCTCGAAATGCCTCACCATCTCCTGTTGGACATCGAATTCGGTGACCTCGCGTCCTGAAGCCAGGTTCTCGGACAGGAACGCCAGGGCCCGCTGAGTGACCTCGTAGAGCGCCGCGGCAGCCCGGCGGTGGCAGGACAGGGCCTCCGGGGTCCAGCGAGCCTCCATGACCTGCACCAGTTCCGCTGAAGAGACCACGTCCGCGCCCATCGTCCGGATACGCTCGATCGTGCCCGCGTCCACTCGGGCGAGATACGGAATCTCTCCCTGGGGAGAGTACTCCATGGCCACTCGGGACCGTCCAGCGAGCATCTCCCTGAGCTTCTCCCCCAACTCTGTCCAGTTCGTGTAGACAGCCAGGTCGCCCCCCTGGCTTTCAAAAATGGAACGTTCGATGCGGTGGCAAAGCCAACGAACACGGCCTTTGGCCGGGATCAGGCAGAACCAACGCCGCGTAATCAGCGCCTTCTCGAGGCCGGCGACTCGCCGGGCTATCGTATTGCTCCCCTGGAAATCGTAGAGCAGCCAGCCATCAAGATGAAGGTCAACGAGGCAGGACTGAATGGCATCAACGCGCACTCGTTCGACTCCGAAAAAGAGGCTTCATGGAAAGACAGTTTCGCGAGAATCAGTGCCCGCGTCAATGGAGTACGCAGTAACGCGCCTGAGCATCACGGATATTGCCTGATTGCGGCCTGTGCGCCCCGGCATGCGTTGCTGGGCCCGCATCGTGACCGTGATTTTCCCGCGCTGTTGCGATTGGGTAGAAATCCGGGCTAGACCGGCCCTGTGAATGTATCTTCATGGAATTCGGGAACTTGTGTCATATTCCCCACGTCAAAAGAACGGGCTTGGCGCACCGATTCGGGCAGGTTGGGTTCATGCGGCCTTTGTGATACGCTGGTGTATCGAGGTGGAAATATCTGAAGCGTGATTTAGGAAAGGAATTCAGGCCCGACACCCGGCGAACGTAGGCGAAGCCCTCCCAAATTTATCCCCCTGGGAGGGACCCTCGATTCCGGGCTTCGCCGAAGTGCTTACTCGAATGTCCCGGTGGGAGCGCTTCGCTACGAAAACTCGTGAAGTGCTGAATCATCATCGATGATGAAATCGGCCGGGTCCACCTCCCCGAACTTATTAAGAAGTTACGTTGTTCCTATTTTTTGGAGGCATTTCTGCCTCGAAACACGGACGAAGAATAGAAGTCCCTGTGAGTCAAGATGAATACATCCTGGGCATCTGGGACGGACACGATTCGGGCGCGGCCATGGTCCGAGGCGGCCAGATTCTTTACGCGATCAATGAGGAACGGCTGTCGCGCCGCAAGCTCGAAGTGGGCTTCCCGAAGCGTTCCATCGAGCTGATCCTCCGGCGGCTGGACCTCAGCCCGGCCAGCGTGAAACACGTGGCGGTCTCCACCTTCGACTTCGCAAAGACGCTGACGCGTCTCTTCCCGTCCATGAAGGAGGAATATTACCTAATCCGGCGCAGGAAGAAGCGGCCCGGGGTGCTCACCTCGCTGAAGAAACGGGCGAAGTACACGCTGACGGAATGGCCGCCGAGCGGCCTGACGCGGCGCATCACGTTGCGGGTGGTGGGCCGGGAGCTCGAGCGCCTGGGATTCCGGGACTTCGAGCTGGAAACGGTGGACCACCACGAGTGCCATGCGGTGGCTGCCGCGGCCTGTTCGGGATTCGATGAGGCCGCGGTCATCACGATCGACGGGATCGGAGACGCCCTGTCGGGCACCGTCAACCTCTGGCGCAGGGGCCAGCTCGAACGCCGGAGCACGCTCTCGGGCCGGGAGTCTCTGGGAATTTTCTTCGAGCACGTGACGAACCTCTTGAACATGCGGGAACTGGAGGACGAAGGGAAAGTGATGGCGCTGGCCACCTATGCTTATCCTGTCCCGGACGAGAAGAACCCGATGCTTTCCTGGTTTCAGGTGGACGGCCTGACGGTCCATGCGCGTTACGGCGCGCACGAGACCTATGCGAGGCTGCGGGACTTGCTCTGGCAGTATCCCTCGGAACAGTTCGCTTATATGGCCCAAAGAACCCTCGAGGTCAAGGCCGTCGAGTTCGTCCGCAAGGTGGTGAAGGACCTCGGGGTCCGGCGCGTGGCCCTGGCTGGCGGAATTTTCGCCAACATCCTGGTCAACCGGCTGATCCGGCTTTCGCCCGAAGTGGAATCCTGCTTTGTATTTCCCCACATGGGGGACGGGGGCCTGGCGCTGGGGGCCGCGATGTCCCTGAACGCCCGGCGATGCGGCGTGACGAGCTACCCGTTCCAGGATGTTTTCTTCGGCACGGACTACACGGACGAGGAGATGCAAGCCGCCCTGGCCGAGGCCGGCGTGCCCTCCGAGCGTGTCAGCGACGCCGAGCTGCCGGGCCGGGTGGCTGACCTCCTGCTGGCCGGGAAGATCGGGCTCTGGTTTCAGGGCCGGATGGAATATGGCCCGAGGGCGCTCGGGGCCCGCAGCATCATCGCTCATCCCGGTTCGGAGAAGGCGAAGGACGAGTTGAACCTGAGGCTCAAGCGGCGCGTCTGGTATCAGCCCTTCTGCCCGAGCATGCTCGAGTCGGCCGCGGCCGAGATTTTCGAGGATTTCCGCGGCCAGCTCGACCCCTTCATGACCAACGCCTACAAGGTGAAAGAGGCGTATCGCGACCGCCTGCGCGGGGTGATCCACATCGATGGCACGTGCCGGCCGCAGATTCTGGGCCCGGCACAGCCCGCTCCGCACCTCTACCGGGAGCTGCTCGAAGAGGTGGGCCGGAGGACCGGGTTGGCCGTGATCCTCAACACGAGCTTTAATTTGCACGGCGAGCCGCTCGTCTGTTCCCCGGCGGACTCGCTCCGCACGTTCCGTGAGACTCGGGCGGATTACCTGGTTCTGGGCAACACCCTCGCGCATGGATGAACTGACCGCCGCGACCGGCAAGAATCCGACGGACGCCGGCCCACCCTTGTGGGACCGCCGGGAGGTCCTGCACCCTCCGCCGCTGAACGGACTTCTGGCATTCTGGACGCTCCTGATCGCCGCGGCGTATTTCCTGCTTCTGGTGATATGGCTGGACACCACGCCGAGCCGGGACGCGGTTCTGGCCATCTCGAGGATCGGGCCCGCGATGCTCGAGGTCAACCTCGGGATCGTCCTCGCCGCCGCCGCGCTCAACCTCGGCGGCCTCTGGGCGCTGGTCCGGTCGCTCACCCGCGGGGCGCGCCTCGGGCTCGCGCTGGTCGCCGCTGGCGGATTCCTCAGCGCCGCGCTCCTCGCCCCTCGGGTACACCGCATCTACTACGACGAGGATATCTACGGCATCATCGGACTCTCCATGGCCACCAACGGCCGCGCCATCATGCCCACGGAGGCCGAATGGAGGCTCGGCCGGTTCGTCATCCATTCCACCCCCGTGCATCCGCAGGCATCCTTCCAGGAGACTCACCTGGGGCACTACAACAAGCAGCCGAACGCGTTGCCCTTCCTCTTCAGCCTGATCTACCGGGTGTTCGGGCCGAACGAGCGGCTGTCGCACCTGGCGAACAGCGCGGCCGTCGGCGCGGCGGTATTCTTCGTGTTCCTGACGGCTTGGATGCTCTTCCGCCGGGAGAGCCTGGCGCTCTATGCGGCGATCATCTACGCCGCCATCCCGGACAACCTGCGCTGGGGGAACACCATGGCCGTCGAGCCCATGGCCTCCGCCTTCCTCGCGGGCACGGTCTTCTGCACGCTCTTCGCCTGCGTGCAGCCGAGCGCCTCCCGGCTCGTCCTCCTGGCCAGCCTGGCCGCCTTCACCGTCCAGTTCCGGCCCGAAGCGCTGATGATCGGGCTCGTCGTGCTCCTCGTCTTCGTTCTCTACCGGCCGAAGGAGTTTCTGGGCAACCGCCTCTATCTCGCGGGCCTGCTCTTCCTGGCGCTCCTACCGCACCACTGGTGTCACATCCACCTCGTCCGCGGCCATTCCTGGGGCGCGGAAGGCGAGAAATTCGCCCCGCATTTTCTCTGGACCGACGGTCGGCGCGGGGAGCCCGGCCCGACGCCGGACCCCATGCCCATCGGACTCGCCGAGGCCCTTTCCACAGGCGAATGGCGCGACGGCAACCTCGCCAAGAATACCCGGTTCTTCTTCCGTGACCCTCTGGACCGCTTCCCGCCGCTGTATGCCTGGCTGTTCGTGCTGGGGGTGGTGGGCGGAGGCTCGTTCCTGCTCTTTGCCGACTGGAATCTGCAGCGCTTCCTGCAGACGGCCGTTGCCTTTCTCTATCGCAACGCGCCCTGGAAGGAAAAGTCCGTGCCCCTTCTCTGGTTCGGACTCTTCTGGGGCATCTTCCTCTTCTTCTATGCCGGGAGCTACTACTACGGGGCGGACGACCGCTTCTCGCTGCTCTGCTACGCACCGGCCGCTCTCATGGCCGGTGTGGGAGCGGAGACCCTCGAGCGCCTGCTCGGTCTCTTCATGCCAGCCCGGGCCTCGCGCACCCTCGTCGTCTTTGGGCTGTTGATCGTTTTCAGCCGCTACATCGGCGTCGTCCGCGACGTCGGCGAGGAAGCCTGGCTCGCCCGCGCCGACCACGACTGGGCCGTCGAAATGGCCCGGAAGCTGCCGCCCGACAGCGTCGTCTTGAGCAATAATCCGAGCATCTTCAATCTCTGTCATCTCAGCGCCGGACAAATTCGGCTCGCCAAGGACTTCCCCGAACGCGTGGATGACTATCTCCGGCGCTATCCCGATAAAGTCTTCCTCCACTGGGGGTTCTGGCAAGAGGTGGACCCAGGTCATCGCGAGTATGGGGAAACCGGTCTGGTCCTTTTCGGGGGCAGGGAAGCCACGGAAGTGGAACGCCGGCCCGTGCGCCAGGGCACCTACACCTACAGCTTCCGGTTTCACCGCCTGTCGCCCCGGCAGGTCGCGTCCGAAGGCGGCGCGTCCGAAGGCGCCGGCGGTGATTCCTCTCTTCCGCGCCGCCCCACGACCTCTCCAACCTCGCTCCCGCGTGAAGCGGTCACGGAGGGCCCGGAGGGCCGGCGGTCCTATCTGGGACCTCCATTGCCGGACCGGCCGGAATAAGAATGCCCCGGAAGAAAGCCTACTGCCACCGCCGGTGGGGCAGGCCCCCACCGGCGGTGGCACGTATCCTGTTCTCTCGGATTCCATCTTCCTTTCACTCTCCTGAGGTCGATCTCCCGATGGATGCCCGTATCACCCGGCTCGCCCAGATTCTGCTCGAACATTCCACGCGTGTTCAGAGGGGGGAAAGGCTGCTGATCGAGATGTTCGGCCACTCGCCCATGCCTCTGCTTCTCGAGCTGGTGACCCAGGCCACGCGCCGGGGGGCGCTGGTCCACCACCACATCTACGAGAACGCCGTGCTGAGGCGTTTTCTGCACGAAGCGGACGAGCGGCAGATCGCGGACCAGGCGGTCTTCCCCCTGGCCCGGATGAAGGAGATGCAGGCCTACATCGCCATCCGGAGCGGGGACAATGCCGCGGAGCTTTCAGACGTTCCACCGGCAAAGATGTCCGCCTACCAGAGGCTCGTCCATCATCCGGTCCACATGGAACAACGCGTCAAGCATACCCGGTGGGTGGTCATCCGATATCCCAACGCGGCCATGGCCCAGCAAGCGAACAAGCCCGCCGAGGTCTTTGAAGACTTCTTTTTCCGGGTCTGCACGATGGACTACGGTCGGATGGCGGCGGCGATGACGCCCCTCGCCGATCGGCTGCAACGGGCGGACCGGGTGGAAATCCGGGGCCCCGGGACATCGTTGACCTTTTCCATCAGCGGGATTCCGATCGTGAAATGCGCGGGCGAGCGCAACATTCCGGACGGGGAGGTCTTCACCGCGCCGGTCCGGGATTCCATCGAAGGGACGATTCTCTTCAACGCGGGATCGCTTTACGAGGGAGTCGTCTTCAGCCGCGTCCATCTCACCTTTCGGCGGGGCCGAGTGGTCGAGGCGGATGCGCCGGAAAGCGCCGAGAAGCTCCAATCGGTGCTGGACCGTGACGAGGGCGCCCGGTACGCCGGTGAATTCTCCTTCGGCCTGAACCCCTATATCCTGGAGCCGATGAAGGACACCCTCTTCGATGAGAAAATCGCTGGCAGCATCCACATGGCTCTCGGGTCCTGCTATGACGAGGCTTCCAATGGCAACCGGTCGGCCGTGCACTGGGACCTCGTGCACGTCCAGCGGCCCGAATATGGCGGCGGCGAAATCTACCTGGATGGGGAACTGGTCCGCAAGGACGGGCGATTCGTGCATCCCGACTTGGAAGCCCTGAATCCGGAACGCTACACCTCGACGCCGTAAGCGCTGCCGCACTCGCAGCTTCGAGGTTACGGTGTCCGGTAGGGCAGATGAGCGGGGCAGCTCCAGTTGCCGGCGCCGTCGCCTGCGCTCACGTGCACGTAATAGAGGCCCGGCTGGAGAGCAGCGGGCAGCGTGAAGCTCGCCTGTTGCACGACGGTCCCCTTCTCTGTCGAAGAAGCCGGCTGGTTGTCCACGAGATACCGATAGGCGGCAATCCCGCTCGGATCGGATGAGGAGCACGTGAAAGCCGGCTGGGCGGGCCCGGAACCGACAAGGGCGAAATTGTCGATGAAGTAAGGCACCCCGGCGGGCGTATAGGCATTGTAGTAATCCGCGATGGCGAGGTGGTGCACCGTATACGCCTTCGCGTTAGGCAAAGCGGCCTTCAGGAGCTGGAGAAGGTCCACCGCAGCCACGCGCCAGGTATTGTCGGGCGTGATGCCCGCGCTGCCGATATTCGTGAAATTGGGATAGGTGGACGGGACGGTCAAGGTGATCCCACGCCAGACGTCGTTGACATAGACCATGAAATGGATGTAGGCGTTCGGAGGAATCTTGTACTCGAAGGTGATCCAAGAATACTGGGCAGCGTCGAAGGCTCGATCATTGATCATCACACCGCCGTAACCGGAGGTCATGTCGTCCGCCACCTTCAGGCAATAATCCTTCCGATCGGGATCGTAGTGCCGTGAGACGGTCGAGCCATTCTGACCGCCCCAATTCCGCCAGCTTTCGACGTCCCGTGTGAAGGACTGGAAGCAGAAGGCGGCATTGGGCGGGCCGGCGATGGATGGGGCGACGGGAGGCTCCTTGTCGCGGCTGAAGTCGATCTTCCAGGTCCACTCCTTTTGGGGCGTGACGTTGCCGGCGAAATCGGCGAAGCCGGGGAGCTGGAAGAGATAGGCGAATCCATCGGGGAGCTTGCCAGCGCAGGGTTCGAGGATCGATGGCCAGTCCCAGAGCAGCCTGCCTTCGTTCAGGTTGTAGGTGGCATTAGCGTTATCCAGGGCACTGGCCTTGCCCTGGACCGCGGCCTTGAGCGCGGAGACGTCCACGCCGCTGTCATCGTCCTTCAGCGACAACTCGAGAAAGCGCGATTCGGGGCCCGTCGAGACCACCGAGGCCGCGGGCGGCTGGTTGTCGATGAAAAACTTGTAATGCGAAGAGGGACCCCAGTTCCCCGCGACGTCCCTGGCACGGATATGGAAATACAGGAATCCCTCCGGCAGGTGCGTGAACACGGCCTCCGGCTGAGTGCCCTCCGGCTGAATGTCGACCTCCTCGGCGGGGACGGGGCTCCACTTGAAGCTGTAATCGTGGATGCCGGAAGGATCGGTCGCCGCCCACCGGAGCGAGAGACCCGTGGCGGAGCTGACTTGGGGGAGGAAGCCGAAGTTGTCGATGTGGTAGGCATGGGCCTTGCCCAGATCCTGGTTGCCGAAGTCACCGAACATCATCCCGTAGAGAAGGAACATGGTCGGATGGAAGGCCTGGCCAGCGAACATCCGCCGGAGGTTGACCTCCACGTGCCTCCACTGGCCGTCCCGGACCACGTTGGGAATCTGGCCGGCCACCGGGTAGTCGGCGCCGTTGCCAGCAAAAATGATGTGCCGGTAGTTGCCGCCGCTCCCGGCTTGAGCCGACACGTCGATCACGAGCTCCGGATCGAGCCGGTAGTCGAAAGTGAGGACCGGCGTCTTGCCGAGGTGTATGGGCAGGGGCGTCTGGGGCGAGTTGCCCAGTGCATTGACGGCGAAATTGCCAATAACCAGCGGTTTGAAGACCTTCAGGCTCTGCCGGCCGGAGGCGGCGGTGGCGTCATCGAGAAAGACGCGGCTGTAGGTCAGCCCCTGCCACGATCCCGTGCTTTTCCCTTCGAAGTCCTGGAGAGGAGGATAAGTCAGCAGGACAACGGCGGAAGGCGGCGTCCGGTCCAAGGCGTGATTCATTTTCAACTTGGCCGAGAGGGATGCGGGGGCCTCGCCCGCGGTGCTGCGAAAACTGGCGGAGAACAGGATTTCCTGCCCGTCCTTGAAGGCCACCGGCAGCGGCGTGAGGTCCAGCGTGAGCCTGCGGCTGGCTGCGACATCCGTAGCGTTGAGATGTTCCGGGGCGATCTTCGCGCCGTCGATGGAAACGGCCAGCGAAGCCAGCGAAAGGTGTGCGCCTTCCTGAGATTCGAATTCGAGACACAGGGCCTCTCCGCCCCACGCGGCGGGGTCAGCAGGCGATTTCAGGGAAGCCTTCAAGGCCGGCTGCAAATAGAGAGGATAATGAATCGGCGAAGTCCAGCGCCCGTCCGGCAAGAGAGCCTGCAAGTGAAAGGTGCTGAATCCGGGTCCAAGCCCCTGCAACGTACTGGTCGGTTGGGTGACCTCCGTCCCGTGCACGGGCTGTGTGTCCGGATTCCGGTCCGCAAGATACCGGAAGGACCTGGGCTGGGGCTCGGACAAGCGGGCCCAGAGCAGGGCGGGCGGCACGCTCGCGTCCGCAGCAGTCACGATTCGAAAATTATCGATGCGGTAGGACGCTCCCATGGGGTTGCCGCCAATACCCGCACGGAGGTAGCCTTCATGGCGGTCGCCCAACAGGAGGGAGGAGAACGGAAGATTTTCCGGCAGATGGACTTGCGTCCGGACTGCGCGGGCCAGGTCGAATTGGGCCCGATGCCATTGGCCGTCTGCCCGGACGTCTTCAATACGGCCAAGCTTTTTCAAGTTTTCGTCGGACCGGTTTTCCCCGGTGAATTCGATGAAGTAGTCCTGACCCGCCAGGTTGAGGTAGAAATTGACCCGGACCTCATGGGGGACGCAATAGTCGAAGCTGAAATCCACGACGCGGCTGGCATCCAGGACGGGGATGGGAATCAGCGCGCCGAAATCTCCCCCGAGACTGGCATGCGTGAGCGTCAGGCACTGCTGGCCCCCGCCAGCCGAACCGGCATCGAGGGAAAGCGAAGCACCCTCGTCCGCGCTCGTGGATTTCCAGCCACAGACATCTTCTTCAAAATCATCATTCAAGGCCGGGTTCGTGCTGCTCGTGATTCTCAGGCCGCTGGGGACGGATTCCCGAGGGAGAGGCGCTCGTGGGGGCGGCAGGAGTCGAGAGGGAACGGACCGGCGGGCATAGGCAATCTTGGCGCGTGCGATCATGATGCTGTTATCCAGGGTCCAAAGGGCGAGATTCCTGCCCTTCAAGGGCTCCGGATCATCCCAGCACAGCTCCGGCACGAGCTGGTTGTCGTAGTAATACTCGATGTGGGGCCCCCGGCGTCGAACCTTGACGAAATACCAGGCGCCGTGCACGGGCCGGCCCTCGCTCACCCAGGCCACCGAGGGACGCGACCCGCCCTCGCGGGTCCGGGGCACCAGATAGCGGTCCGTCCGCCTCATCTCCTCGCCCCTGCGCAAGAGATACGACCACTTTTCTGACCAATGAAAATCCCAGGCCGTCAGCAAGAAGCTGTAGCCCGTGTTCGGATCGAAACCGTCACAGCAGAACGAAGCGTTGAAGTCCCCGTTCCGGGGATAGCTGCCGAGGACGTTCGCCATCTCCTCCACGGACTGGCGCATTCGAATGCCCGCATAAAACTCGATGGAAACGTCCCCATCGTAGTCAAATTTGTTCCAGAGAAACGCACTCCCTCCCGTGCTCCGACCATTCAGGTGCGACCACGTCGGGGTGCAGGAGAATCGGTTCGTCACCTCCCACGTGCCCACCCGAATCCAATCGGCAAAGGCATGCTCGAAGGTCTCGTCCCGGATGTGATTGCGCGCGAGGTTCATCGCCCGGAAATCCTCGGCTACCAGCGGCTGCCGGGCCACAATGGCCATGGCCGTGCCGGGCAGCGGCTCGTCGTCCCGGTACTCCAGGACATCCTCCTGGCCAGCCTGAATCCAGATGAAGGCACCATCCCGGTGAAGCCGGAATTTCCCAGCCGTCTGATTGTCCAGAAAAGGGAGCGTCTTCGATCCAACCGCCTGGCCGAGCCGATGGAGCGTCAGGGTCACCTTCTTGGAGTTGGCATCAATCGACTGTTCGAGGACGTAACTTCGCTTCGAGTCCGGCTGGCCGTGGAGGGGCTGGTCCACGGCGAAGAGCAGGCGGACGCCATCCTGTGACGGCAGGGTCAACGCCAGCATTCCGAAGAAATCACCCTTGTGCCAGAAGGTGGTGTTACCCGCATCCGTGGGAATCCACGCCCCTTCGGGAGACGACCAGTGCCGCATGTAAGGATCGTTCACGAAAAGCGGATTCTTCGTCGGAAGCTCCAGATCATCCAGGCGTTCGAAAGCGACCCGAACCTGGCGAATCTCCGGTTTCTGAAACAAGTTGCCCTTCACGCTGAGACCCGGAGCGCCACGCAGAGGCTGCGGTAGCGAGAGGCGCTGGTGAAGCGTGCCATTGAGGTAGAGCAGCGCCTGATGAGGCTCTATCAGGTCCATTTGGATATTGTGCCACACGCCGACGCCCAACGGCTCCGGACCGAATGGAAGGTCAAAAAGCTTCTGCTCCCCGACGAAAAGCGCCAAAGAACCGGCCCGGGGCTGAAGAACCTGGAATGAGAAGAGATAATCTTTCCAGCCCGGCGCGCCGAAGCTCATGGCGGCCTGGCCGGAAAGGCTGGGGCACAAGCTGCACGTTTCCGTATTTCCGGCCACACCTTCACGAGCCAGGGGATGAAAACTCCAATGGCCCGCCACCGCCTGCGCAAGCTGTTTGAGGCCCTCCGGCTGGTCGAACTCGTAGATACGGTTGTCGCGTACCCGCACGTCATCGAAGACGATTTCGTTTGGCCCCTCGACCCAGAGACCCACGCGGCCTCGCACCACCCGATTCTCGGTGACATCCAAAAGGAGCGACTCGTCCAGAAAGACCTGGATTCTTCGGTTCCGAAGCCTCACCCCAAGCCGATACCATTGCTCCGAGCCTCCCTCGGCGTATCCCTCGGCCAGCACCTCACGTTGGTCACCGGACACTCGGGTCAGCCGCATCAGCGACGGCACGCGGCTCGGGCTCGACAGGTCCCAGCGTACTTCGTAGTAATTTTGCTCGGACTGGTATCCAAAGGCCATCCCGCCGCAGCCCTGGTGAGACTTGACGGAGGCGTCAAATTGGTAATCGGACCAGAAGGACTGGCCCGTGATGACGCGTGCCGGTTTCCCTTCCTCGGCTTTGGCCTTCCCTCCCAGTGAAAAGGGATTCGTGCTGTGGGTAGCCGCCGTACCGGCGTGTTTTTCCTTCACGGAATGGAAGCGCCATTCGCCGGCGACAAGTTCCCAGGGTGGCAGATTCTGCTCCGTCTCCGCCCTCATGAAATCATCATCGAAGACAATTTCTCCATAGCGTTGGACACGAATCACTTGAGGGTCGCCGCCCGAGTGCAACAATCCGACTCGGCCCGAGCCAAAAGAGGCGTCAAAAACTTCTGCCACCTCGATGTCATCCACGGAAACCGATAAAAGATGTTCGCGGCGCCGTACCAGCACCAGCGCCTCCTGGCGCGGCTCCCATCGGTCACCCTCCGCCAGCGTCCGGCGCTTCCCCTTCTCGACCACCGAAAGCCGCATTCGCCCGTTTCGGCCCATCAAGAGATAGTGATTCGAATCATCCTGATAACCGAAAAGAACTCCCAGTGTGTCCGCCGTGCTGCCGTCGGACCGGGCCCCCAGACGTATCACCAAGTCGTACTGGGCATCGGGACAGTCCGCCACCAGCGTATAGGCGCTACCTTGAATCTGGACCTCGTTTTCCGCAGCGCCCACGAAGCCGGGAAGGAACATCATCCAGAAGGCGTACCATCCCAGCACTGGAGCTTGGAAGCGCACCCGCGCCTCCGAGCTCCAGTCATTGAGGAAGCTCCGGTGAAATTCATTAACTCGGTCGTACATCAGCGTCGGCTTCACAAAGGGTCGAACCGGCATGGCGTCATTTCGCAACAGGTTCGAGTGAACGGGTGACACCGAATACGCTTGGCGTCACCCACCCCCAAAAGGAGCATCGATTGAGCAGGTGCCCCATAGATTCCCGGAAGACTTTGATGGCAAGTTTGTTGAAGCCGCGAAGGGTGACCAGGGCCCTGACTTCAACGACTTCGAGGGTGAAAAGATTATAAGAAATTTTTCCCGTTCAGCATGTCATGAAACAAAAAGAGGGTCCCCGAGCCCATGCTCCGAGGACCCTCCCCCGTTGTCATGAGGATCGCACCGAACCGTCATTCGGCAGCAAGAACTACTTGGCTATCGAGACCGTTCCGTCGGCGGCACGGGCGAACCTGTGGTCGTTGAGCAGTGCGAGCCGGACACCGGAGACTTCACGACCTGCTTCTACGCCCACGACAGCCTTGTAGACCTCCGCCGGAGTGGCGGAACCGCCCCTTTTCTGAAGATACGCGTAGGCCAGGTCGCTCACTCTTGAACCCTTGGCCCGAGAAACAGGCCGGCGTCCACGGGGCTTGGGGCTAGGTTTGCGGCCTTTTCGACCCGAGGCCCCCGCCAACTTGTAAACACCATGCGCAACCTTCCGCACCGCCGGGTCCGTCCGGAACGCCGTGCAGATGGACGTGTACTGCGTCCCAGAAGCGGCTTTCCCGTAGCGCGCCCGGGCGACATGGTCCACGATTTCCGCCACCTTCGCCTGGCCTCCCACGGAGCTCAGATAGGACCGCGCCAGCTCACGAACCGTCTCCCCGGAACGGCTGCGGGGCGCCCGACCGCCGGCACGGACACCGTTCAGACGTCTGCGACGCTTACCCGGCCTGCTGCCCCGCGGCTTCACGGGTTCGGTCCCACCGGTCAACTCCGCGATTTGCGCATCAATACTCGCCACGCGTTCCAATAGACTACTCTTCCGCTTCACCAGTCGCTCAACCCTGGCCTCACCTCTTTCCTTCAACCGAATGAGCTTGTTCAAGTCCTGGAGCGACAGTTCAAAGGCCAACGTACTGAGATGGTCCTTTTTCAATTGACAACCCTCCATTTCATGTAAATAAGACCCAAAAACGTCTCGCCGATAGGCGCTTCCGACGCCAAAATTGAAAACTTTCTTCGATTGGCGTCAGTTCGCGAATTCTCCTCCCGGCGCTTTGGAACTTCTGCTTTTTGCCATGCACGAAAAATCTGAAATCCGCGCAGCCCGGAGGGCGCAGCGGATTTCAATAGCATTCTCTTAGACTTCAATCGCCATGTCGAACAAAAAATGTCACATCATCATGCACCTCTTGGTACATTACTGGTGCCTCTAAACTGCTGAATATTCACAGCTTTTCCAAGCAACACCATAATACATAATAGGATATATTCTTGCAATATACTACATTTTTCGGGTCATCACGATTGGGCGGTCTTTGTAACAGAGACGATGCGGCTCAGCGCGATTCAGCGCGCGTTTCTCTCCGGCCCGTGAGAGATTACCGCTGGTCGTCAGTATCCAAACCGGGGTCGGGATCGGGATCGACGCTCTTCGTTCGGTAGGGGCCAACAGACTCGATGGCCACCCGATAGACATGCAACTGCTCATGGCCCAATGGCATGAAAATTCTTCCGATCCCGACGGGCGTTGGAACGGGAAGAACCAAGAGCTTCCAGATATCCGCCTTCCTTTCCAATGACCAAGATCGCTTAATCCGGATGATCCGTTTCCAGCCTGGCCTTCAGGACGTCCTGTCGTGTCGGCGAGCTGGCACGGGAGCACAGAGCTGTTTAAGGCTCACTGCTGGGTGCTCACCGTCTCCTTCTGGCAGCACCATCGCCCGAGGAATCGGTCCAGCGCGATCGGTCCGGGGCCCGTGAGCACGAGCGCTCCTGCCATCGCCGCGTAGGCCAGGGCCAGCTCCTTGACCTGGAAGGGGTCGCTCGCGTGCCGGACGAGCGCGGCCACAGCCATGGTGACGAGCACGAACAGCGCCGCGGGACGCGTGGCCAGTCCCATGACGATCAAGAGACCGCCGAGGAACTCGCTGAGCGCGGCCGCCCAGGCGAAAAGACCGGGAAGCGGGAAGCCCATGCTGCTCACTCCACGGATGAATCCATCCATCTGTCCCCCAAAGACCTTCCCGCTCCCATGGTAGGCCATTCCAAGTCCCATGAGCACCCGCAGCCACAGCAGGCCGACGGCCAGACCCTTCGCGCGCCATGAATCCATGTTCTTGCCTCCGGTAGAAATCCGGGACGGAAGTGGTATTATACTTCCATCCCCATGGCCTGATATAATCGAACTCCTGTCCCTGGTGCAACTTTGCTGAGTTGAGGCCGTTGGTTGTAGGCTGTAAAGTAGTCCTCAGTCTAGAGCATCGAGGCGTCAGACCGAGAGCGTCTTCTCCATTCTCGCTGACCCGCGCCTGCGGATTGCGGGTCCCTGGTGCCTTGTTCGTTCGTTTACCTTTGGCTCCTGCTTTCTGGCCCCTCGTCCCGGTTCCCTCGACGCCTGAGGACTGAAGGCTGAAGACTGAGGACTGAGCAGCCATGCCGGACCTTCGTGACGTTTGCCAGGCGGCCATCGATCAGGTCGTGGACTTCTGCCGCCATCTGATCCGTTTTCGCAGCCTGCCGGGCCAGGAGGCGGAGATCGCCGCCTTCGTGCGCGATAAGCTGGAGGCGCTCGGCTACGATCGCGTCGAGGTGGACGGCGCGGGAAACGTGCTCGGCCACATGAAGGGCAGCGATCCCTCCGCTGCGTCCGTGATGTTGAATTCCCACCTCGACGTCGTGGACGCGGGCGATCCCGCGGGCTGGCCCTGCGACCCCTGGAGCGGGGAAGTCCGCGGCGACCGCATCTACGGGCGCGGCGCGAGCGACACGAAGGGTGCTCTCGCGGTGCAGGCCTACGCGCCGGTAGTCCTGCGCCGGGCGGGGCTTCGGCCCCACGGCGACTGCACGGCGGCCTTCGTCGTCTTCGAGGAACTGGGCGGGTCGGGCACCCGCTACCTCGTCACGCACGGATCGGCCCTGACGGACCTGGCGATCCTGGGCGAGGCGACCTCGAACGAGATTCGGACCGGACACCGCGGGGCCCGTGGGGTGGTGGTGGTCCTCCGGGGCCGGATGGCGCATGCCAGCGTGCCCGCTCAGGGCGTCAATCCCCACTATACCGCCTCCCGATTCCTTCTCGAGCTGGAACGCTCCCTCGGCCAGCTTCCCTGCCTGCCGGTCCTCGGTCCGTCCAGCATAGCCCCCACGCTCTACGAGACGGACAATCGCAGCCGCAACGTCATCCCGGGCGAGGTGCGGCTGACCCTGGACTGGCGCACGACGGCGGAGACGGACGACGGCATCGTTAGTTTCCTTCAAGGGGTGGCGCAGAGGGCGGGCGTCGAGATCGCCGTGAAGTTTTCCACGCTGTCGAACCGCACCTACACGGGCTACCAGGAGCCGGAGCGTCCACGCCGCAACGAGAAGTTCCTGACGCCCGCGGACCATCCCGCGGTGCGGACGGCCGCGCGTGTGATCGAGGAGGAACTGGGCCGAAAGCCGGGCATCCGGCCGTGGAACTTCTGCACGGACGGCTACATTCTTGCCGGGGCTGGCGTGACGACGTTCGGTTTTTCGCCGTGCGAGGAGCATCTCGCCCACACGAACGACGATCACGTCAAGATTCCGATGATGCTGGACGGTCTGCGCTGCACCGCCCGTATGCTGCTCGAACTCGGGTCCGGAAGTGCGGGAGGACTTCTGAACCGGGATACTCGAAGACTCCAAGGGTCAAGACCGTGACAAGAGAGACAAGTCTTCGCGATCTTCTATCTTAGCTTCAATACGGGCTGCTCCTCGGCGTATAAAGTCCGTGCGTCCGGATATAGTCATGGACCCCTTCCGGCACGAGGTGGCGGATACTTCGCCCCGTGCGCACCCGGGCCCGGATTTCCGAGGCGGAGATTTCGATCAAGGGGATCGGGACGAAGTTCGCCCGCAGCGAGCTGATGGTGTCGTCCGGGAGGCGGCCGCGGAGCGCCTCGAACGCTGAGGACGACGCGCCGGGCCGGGCACCCACGGCGAACCGGCACAGCCGCACGAGTTGATCCATGTCTTTCCAGGCTGGCAGCTCGGGCACCGAATCGGACCCTACGATGAAGAAGAGGGTATCGTTCGGCATTTTCCGCCGTATGTCGCGGACGGTATCGATGGTGTATGAAGTCCCCTCGCGCCTCAGTTCGAGATCGCTCATCTCGAAGCGCGGGTTGAGCCTCACGGCGACCTGGACCATGGCGGACCGGTGCTCGGCGGGGGCCAGGGCCTCACCGCTCTTGTGGGGCGGATGCCGCACGGGGATGAAGAGGACGCGATCGAGCCCCAGGGCGTCACGAACCTGCTCGGCCAGGATGAGATGACCGAGATGGACGGGATTGAAGGATCCGCCCAGAAGACCGATCTTCACGGAAGGCCTCCAGATGCCTCACGACCCACAAGACTCCGACGCCTCAATTCTAAATCTTAGAGGCATAAATCTTTTCGATCAATTCCATCGTCTTGACCGCGTCTCCAAAGTGGGTCGAGGGCTGCCGGCCATCCTTCACGCAGTCGATGAAGTGCCGATCCTCTCCGAAAAACCCGTACGTGTGGCTCTTCTCCGAACAGCCTGCGGACGATACGGGATCGATGCGGTCCGCCCCGAGCCGATCGTCGCAGTGCAGGATGGCCCCCTCGTGGTCCGGGTCCACGTACGCGCTGATGCCTCGGCCATGGATTTCCCAGGTGTGGACGCGGCCCCCGGCCGCCCAGTTCGTCACGAGAAATCCGACCGCCCCGGACCGGAACTTGACCAGGGCGTTGAAGGCGTTGGGAAAGGGTGACGAGAACTGGCCGATGTCGCTCGTGAGCCGGTCCACCTCTCCGCCCAGCCACCGGAGTGAATCGACCGCATGGACGGCGTCGACGGTCAAGATGTCGATGGCCCCGCCGTAATAGCCCGTGTCCTTGAGATAGCACTTCATGTACGTCGCCATGCATTGCCGGATGGGGCCGCGGGATTCCACCCGCTCCTTTGCCTGCTTCAGGCACGGGATGTGCCTGCGGTTGAACCCGCACATCGTCAGGCAGCCCCGCTTTTCCGCCAGGCGCGCCCAGCTTGCGGCCTGGTAGGCCGACATGCCGGGCGGCTTCTCGACGAAGACGTGCCGGCCTCGCTCGAGGCAGGCGACGACGACATCCCAGAGGGCCATGGGGGGCATGATGCAGTACACCGCGTCCGGATTCGCCTCCTCGATCATCCTTCCGTGGTCCCGATATCGACCTTCGATGTGGTATCGATCGGCCGCGGTCCGCAAGCGCTCCTCATGGAGCTCCGCGACCGCGACGAGGTCCACGTCCGGCATCGAAGCCAGGGAGGGGTAATGCATGGACAGGGCCAGATTCCCGGCCCCGACAAACGCGACTCGGACTCTGTTCATGGAGAATCTCCGGGTTGGATCAGGATCGGATCACCACCCAGCAGCGGGCTTGGCGGCAACTTTCCGAGCAGGAATGCAGCGGAGGCCGGGCCGTGGCCCAGCCCGAGTTGCACGATGGGTTCCAACCCCAGGGCCAAGCCGGCAAACTGGGCCAGATGCAGCAGGGGCAGGGGAAACTCCCGCCACGGACGCCGGCGAAACGAGCCGGGCCGGAAGTCGGGCCCCCCGTGACACCAGGGCGTCAGCGTGACCATGCAGTCGGCTTCCTGGTCCCGGGCCCCCATCGCCTGTCTCAAAAATTGGGCGGTGGATGGCCTGCGGCTTTCGGTGGGATCTGCCGTTTCCAGGGTCCCCGGGATCACCTCGGCTTCGCAGGTGCGGATGAGGCTGCCCAGGGCCTGGATTTGGTCGGACGTTTCCAGTCCGCTGATTCCGATCGCGGCGCGAATCCCCCTCAGGGGACGATAGAGGAACTTCCTCAGCCGTGCAGGCTCTTCCGCGGGCGCGAGCATGTCCAGGAGATGGAGCACGCGGGCCGAATGACGGGCCGGCGGCCTCGAATCCCCGCCGTCGCCCTCGGCCGGGCGGTCCACGGGCATCCGGTTCTTCCGAGCTTCCTCGAGGCGGAGCGCACACGAGCCGCAGAAGGTCATCAGGTCCAGACCCCGAGATGCGGCTGACTCCAGGGCGGCAACATCGGAGTCCGCACCGCCGGATTCGGCGAGGGGGGGACGTCCCGGCCCGGGCGCGTCCTGCAAGGGGAGCAGTTCCACGGCCAAGAGGGGTGAAAGGGCTAACGCGGCCGTTTGGACCTCATGACAGGGCCCCCGAGCCGTGCAGCCCGGAAAAAAAAGGTACCGCATGCGGAGAAAGTGTAAGAGACGTGAACAGAGAGGCAAGCTTGCTCCGTGAATCGAATCGAAAATGAGCTATTGACATTCCCGGGATTTTCCCTATTCTAAAATTTCCCCCTTGTGAAGAAGCCGGGCGCCACACCCGAAACAGACTGTCCAGCAGGAGCTTATGACTGAAGTACTTCAGCACGACGTCGTTATTGTTGGCGGAGGCGGCGCAGGATTGCGAGCCGCCATCGCCGCTTGCGAGCTCGACCCGAAGCTTTCTGTCGCCATCGTTTCCAAGGTCTATCCCATGCGCAGCCATACCGTGTCGGCCGAAGGCGGGGCCGCCGCGGTGACCAGGGCTGACGACAGCTTCGAGCATCACATCAACGACACCATCACGGGGTCCGACTGGCTGGCGGACCAGGACGCGGTGGAGCTTTTCGTCAAGGAAGCTCCGGCGGAGATGACCCAGCTCGAGCACTGGGGCTGCCCCTGGAGCCGCGAGGCCAGCGGGAAGATCGCCGTCCGACCCTTCGGCGGCATGAAGATCGAACGCACGTGGTTCGCCGCGGACAAGACCGGCTTCCACATGCTTCATGCCTTGTTCCAGACCACGCTCAAGTACGATCGGCTGGTCCGATACGACGAGTGGTTCGCGACCAAGCTCCTCGTCGAAGAGGGGCGGTGTCAGGGCCTCACGGCCATCGAGCTTCGGACCGGCCAGGTGCGCCTGATCGCGGCCCCCGCGGTCATCCTCTGCACGGGCGGGGCGGGCCGCATCTTCCCGTTCACGACCAACGCGGCCATCAAGACGGGGGACGGCATGGCCCTGGCCTACCGGGCCGGGGTGCCCCTCAAGGACATCGAATTTGTCCAGTACCACCCGACGGGCCTGCCCGGCACGGGTATCCTGATCACGGAGGCTGCTCGGGGCGAGGGCGGCATTCTCGTCAACAAGCACGGCCACCGCTACCTGCAGGACTACAACCTGGGCAAGCCCCTGGACGTGCACGATCCGAATCATCCTCAGAAGAGGACGATGGAGCTGGGACCCCGGGACAAGCTCTCCCAATGTTTTGTGAAGGAGATGGAGAAGGGAAACACGATCGAGACGCCCTACGGGCACGTCGTTCACCTCGACGTGCGTCACCTGGGCGAGAAGAAGATCGACAAGAAGATTCCCTTCGTCCGCGAGCTCGCCAAGAACTACGCCGGCATCGATCCGGTCTATGAGCCGATCCCCGTCCGTCCCGTGATCCATTACATGATGGGGGGCGTCCATACGGACACGCTGAACGCGGCCACGCCTCTGCCCGGCCTCTACGCCGCGGGCGAATGCGCCTGCGTCAGCATCAATGGCGCCAACCGGCTGGGCTCGAACTCGCTCACGGAACTGCTCGTCTTCGGAGCGAGGGCCGGTCAGGCGTCCGGCCAGTTCGCCCGCGACCATGCGCAGCTCCATCTCCCGGCCCTCGAGGCCATGGCCCGAGACGAGCAGGAACGCATCGCTCGCGACTTCATCCGCAAGGAAGGTGGGACAGAACGCGTCTCCACGATCCGGACCGAGTTGAACAAGACCATGGAGGAGGGGGCCGGCATCTACCGCACCGAGACCTCGCTCAAGGAAACCTGCGCGGTCATCGCGAGGCTCCGCGAGCGCTATCCGAACGTCCGGCTCGACGACCGCAGCCTGAGTTTCAACACCGATCTCACAGCGGCCATCGAGCTGGGCTACCTGCTGGATGTTGCGGAAGCCCTGGCCCAGTCCGCTCTGGCCCGGACCGAGTCCCGGGGATCGCACCAGCGCACGGATTACCCGAAGCGGGACGACGTCAAGTTTCTCAAGCACTCGATGGCCTACCGGACGGACGGGGTCCCTCGGATCGAGTACCTGGACGTCACGATCACGAAGTGGCCGCCGGGTGAACGCAAGTACGGCAATTGAGCTCCTTCTCGGAGAAGCTGCCGGCTGGGCCCCGAGCCCCTTGCCCCGAATGCTTCTCGGCCGCCCGAATCTTTTGAAGGTTTCCTAGCTGCGGGAGCACTCATGGCTGACCAGACGATCACCCTCGAAGTTTTCCGATATCGACCGGAGACGGACAACGAGCCGACTTTCCAGAAGTATGACGTCCCCTACCGAGCGGACTGGGTGGTGCTGGACGCGCTGAACTGGATCAAGGACAACGTGGACGGGACGCTCTCGTTCCGCTGGAGCTGTCGCATGGGGGTCTGCGGGAGCTGCGGCATGATGGTCAACGGCGTCCCGCGGCTCACCTGCTCCGCCTTCCTCAGGGAGTTCTTTCCTGAGCCGGTCCGCGTCGAGCCCCTGGCGAATTTTCCCGTCGAGCGCGACTTGATCGTTGGCCTGGACAGCTTCATGGAGAAGCTGAAGAAGGCCAAGCCGTGGCTCATCCGGAAAGAGGAGAAGCCGTTGAGCGAGGGAGAATATCTGCAGACGCCGGCCGAGCTGGCCCGGTACAAGCAGTTCTCCATGTGCATCAACTGCACGCTGTGCTACGCGGCCTGCCCCGTGGTCGGCCACGAGCCGCACTTCCTCGGGCCCGCCGCCATCGCCCTGGCTCAACGCTACAACCTGGATTCCCGCGACCAGGGCAGGGATGAAAGACAGGAAATCGTCGCTGGACACGAGGCCGTCTGGGACTGCACCTTCGTCGGCGAATGCTCGCAGGTCTGCCCCAAGCACGTCGATCCCGCCGGGGCCATCCAGCAGGCCAAGATCGCCAGCACCATCGATTGGTACACCCGATTCCTCCTGCCGAAGGGACAGACAAGATGAAAGGGCCCTATATCCGACCCATCCCGTTCGACTGGTTCATGCAAACCGCCGCTTACCGGCGCTTCATGGTCCGGGAGCTGACCAGCGTCTTCATCGCCGGATACCTCATCTTTCTGCTCGTGTTTCTTCACCGGGCGGGCCAGGATGACAAGGCCTTCGGGGCGCTTCTCGAGTGCCTGCGAAGCCCCGTCTCCCTCGTGCTCCATCTCCTCGTCCTCGGCGCCGCCCTTTTCCATTCCATCACGTGGTTCAACCTGACCCCCCAAGCCATGCCGGTCCGAATCGGCGAGGAGCGCCTCCCGGACGCTCTCGTCGCGGTCCTCGGCGGCTACCTGCCCTGGATCGTCGTCAGCGTCGTCATTTTCTGGGGCGTTCTGGGATAGGCCGGAGGCGGACGTGCTCCGCGTGCGGCCCCCCTTGACCTCCGCGTCGTCCCATCCAAGAGTTCCTTTCTTCAAGCAGGTGGCTATGGCACGTTCCAAAGAAGTCTTCTGGTGGTCGCTCTTCTCCGCCGGCGGAGCCCTCTCCGCCCTCTTCCTCCCGGCCATCGTCGCCGTCACGGGCCTGGCCGTGCCGCACATGGCTGGCAACGAGCATGCCATCCGGCACGATGTGCACCAGACCCTCGTCTGGTGGCCCGTGCGGCTCGTGTTTCTCGGCGTCATCGGCCTCTCCTTCTTCCACTGCGCACACCGAATGCGCCATACCGCGATGGACCTCGGCCTGCGCCACGCCTCGACGGCCCTGGGAGTCCTTTTCTACGGCGGCGCCATCGCCGGCTGCATTGCCGCCGCCTGCGTGCTTCGCACCTGGTGAGGGGCCCGCAAGTGCTAACCTTCCGGTTCATCAGCGCCTAAATCGAACGCGACACGCCGAAACATGTCGAGTGCCCTCGCCGTACGTGCTCTGGTACTGGCCTGCCTCGCCTGGCTTGCCGTTATTTTCTCGGCCGAGGGCCAGGCCGGCCCGGGGCGACTCGTTGGACAAGGTGAGGTCGAATACCAGGGCCGGAAGTTCACCATCCAGTCCGCCGTCGCCATCTGGCGGCCCAAGACCGCGTCCCTCTGGATCATGCTCCATCCGGTGTCTTTCACCCCAGAGGAAGAGGCCAAGATTCTGAAGGATAAGAGCACTCAAGATGTCCTCGAGGCCAAGCCCAGCCCAGACCCCAAGCTCTGGAGCTGGGTCCCCAGCATCTGGATCACTGCCAATTTCAAGCCGGGCTCGAAAGTCTATAGCCCCGCGGCGCTCGAATCCGCCACCCTCGCTTTTTTGAAATTCGAGAACGCAAGCAGCTCTTCTACCCTCTCCGGCAGCGGCTTCAAGTTCCACCAGGACTTCCAGTCCCTTACCGTCACCGAGATGAAGGAAGGCGGCAAGGTGACCTGCTCGGTCCGCTCCCAGGACCCTGCCACCCATCACTACAAACTTCAGGGGAAGGTCGAGACCTTGATCATTTCAGAGGTCAATTTCTGATGAAATCCGCGCAGCCCGGAGGGCGCAGCATTTCTTCTCTTGAAATCCGCGCAGCCCGGAGGGCGCAGCGGATTTCAGCGGAGAAGTTGAAAGGTGTCCCGCCAGACTTGTCCCAGTGGGAGGCGGGTCGGGTGTCAGTTGATTCCTGGACCTTGAACCCTGACACCTTTTGTACCCTTATTGGGTTGCGGGCTTCGCCCGCCTTAAGAGAAGCGCCGACCACGGAGGGGCAGAGCGAGAAATGGCCTCGGCCTCGGCCTTCGCCATTTCTTCTCTTGAAATCGGCCTGTCGGCGGATTTCAATAAAACCTTCTGCTGACGCGCCAGGGTTGGGCCGGCGAAGCCGGGCCGACCCTGGCTCTGAAATCCGCGCAGCCCGGAGGGCGCAGCGGATTTCACTAGGTTCTTACCCGGTCTCCTCATGCCTTCGGCGACTGCCATGCCTTCGTCCGAGTCCAAGAGAATCCACTGGGCGGTGGTATGGTGCCTTTCGCCCCTGTTCGTGGCGCTGGCTCTCTACGGCATCGGCCGCCTCTGGAGGAACTCGTTTCTGGGCCGGATCGAGGAGCAGCTCGCCCAGGTCCGTGAACAGGGATTCCCTTCCTCCCTCAAGGAACTGAACTCGTGGTATCCGCAGCCGGCAGGAGAGAACGCGGCCGACCTCTATGGAAGGGCACTCTTCAATCTCCATCCGCCCGCATCAGAATTGCAGAAGGGGCCCCCTCCGCAACTTTCAAGACCCTTGATACCCGGAGAGCAGCTTTCGGAGGAGGTCCGAAAGGCTATCGAGGAATGGCTTCTCGCTAACCGAGAGAGCCTGGAGCACCTGCGCCGGGCCGCGGCCGTCCGTGAATGCCGTTACCCCATTGATTTGACCCGGGGTTTCCAGACGCCCTTGTCTCATCTCCAGGGCCTTCAACAGGCGTCTCGGCTGCTCTACCATGAGACGGTCTACCATGCAGAAAGGGGAGAGCGACAGGAGGCCATTCTTTCGTTCGTGACCCACCTCAGCCTGGCGCGGTCCCTGAATGACGAGCCGGTGTTGCTTTCCTACCTCATTCAGGGGGCCATACGGAATTTCTGCTTTCGTTCGCTCGAAAGAATTCTCAGCCATGTCGAGTTGAGCGAAGAAGAGCTTTTGCGGTTGGCGGCAGAATTCGAGGGGGCCAGAAACCCGGACGGCCTATTGCGAGCGATGGCCGCGGAGCGTTGCAGCGGCGCCGCGTTGTTCCTGGGCCTCATGGATGGCACGGCCGACGAGACTACCGTAGGTCCGCTTGGAATAACACTCCCGTGGTCCATCCTCCCCGTGAATCTCTTCGTTGCCGACAACTTGCTCCTGTACCTCGACTTGATGGATCAGAATGTTCAGGCCTGCCGATTGCCGGCGAGGGAGAAGCTGGCCCAGTTCAAGAAAATCGAAGTACAGGTTCAGAACCTGTCGAAATATCGTTTTCTCTTGCAGATATTCTTTCCTGCATTGTCTCGGTGCGCACTGGATGACCTGAGAGACGAGGTTCAGTGCCACATCGTCCGCGTGGCTCTGGCCGTGGAGCGATACCGGCTCATCCATGGGAAGCTCCCGGACAGTCTGTCGGCTCTGACGCCCGATTTCCTGGAGTCGATCCCCGGCGATCCTTTTGCCCCCTCCGGCCCCCTTTCTTACGGACTCAAAAAGGTGGGGTACGTCCTGTACAGCGTCGGAGAATACGGGAACAACAGCGGGGATAATCCGCCCATAGAAGCCACTGAACGGTGGTGGGCGTTCAAGGATACCCTGGTGATTTTCCGCGTCGCACGTTGACGGAGCGCTGCTATCGCATCCCGCGCCGGCGACCGGACCGGATCGGTGACGATTGACACCGCCTGATCGCTCCTTATCATCAGAGTCATGCGGATCGGAATTGTGTCGGACTCTCATGATCACCTGACGCACCTGCGCCGGGCGGTCGAAATGCTCGAACAACGCGGGGCCGAGGTCGTCCTTCATGGCGGCGATTTCGTCGCGCCGTTCGCCGTCAAGGAGCTTCTCAAGGCCAAGATGCCCGTCCATGCCGTGTTCGGAAACAACGACGGCGAGCGCCAGGGCATCCGAAAGCTCTTCCCGGCGGTTCAGGACCCGCCCCTGGTCCTTCAACTCGGCGGGCGCAAGATTGTCCTCGACCACTATCCCGAGGTGGCGAGCCGTGCGGAGGCCCGTGGTGCGGACGTTCTGATTTTCGGCCACACTCACCATCTCGTCGTCCAACCGGGCCCCCCGCTGATGCTCAATCCGGGCGAATGCTGCGGGTGGCTGACGGGCCGGGCGACGTGCGCGATGCTCGATACCGAGACCCTGAAGGTGGAGCTACTGGATTTATGACTGCCCGGGGCTGGAAAGGGCTTGACGGACGACAGGGAGACCGCGGCACGGTCCGCCGCCGGAGTCCTGTCCGGTTGGCGGCCGCCCTGGCGTGGGTTGCCGTCTTGGCTCTCACCGGCTGCGTCACCCGGACCATGACCATCGAGACGGACCCGCCGGGCGCCGAGGTGTTCGCCGGCGGCGAATACCTCGGTAGCTCACCGGTGACCCGTCCATTCGTGTTTTACGGCACTCAGGACATCGTCCTGCGCAAGAAGGGGTACGAGGTCAAGACGGTGCCGATGAAGCTCCGGCCGCCGTTCTACCAGCGGTTTCCCATCGATTTTGTGCCGGAGGTCCTTTATCCGGGCCAGATTCGGGATGATCAGAAATTCGCTTATGTGCTGGAGGCCAGTTCAACACAAGCTCCGGCGGACCTGGTGGAGAGGGCCCGGGAGGTCCGGCAGCGGCTGGATTCGGTGCCTCTGGAGACCTCGCAGAAGCGTGCGAAGAAGAAAAAAACGGGGCACGGGACGTTCCCCTACCCGGCCCGCAGCCGGCACTGGTGGCATCGGCGGTGAAGCGGCCACGCCGCAGGGGAATCTTCCATTGATGACATCGCGTGACCGGGTTTCGACGCTCCTGAGTGGACGTCAGGCGGACTGCATCGGTTTGTTCGAGCACGGCGCGTGGCCGGAAACCCTCGCGGCTTGGGTCCATCAGGGTTATCCCACGCGGAGGGTCTCGAAGGCCGCAGGCGACAGGCGCTGGAATCCTGAGGACGGCAGGTCGATTCCGGTCACCGAGGACGGTTCATACCCGGAGCCTGTCCCGTTCCACGAGCATTTCGAGCACGACATGGTGAGCGTCGGCGGGTGGTTTGACATGATGCCCCTGCGCGGGCGGAGCGAAGTCGTCCAGGAGACCGAGGAGTGGGTCATCCGGAGGAACGGCGCAGGAGCGGCCTATAAGCATTGGAAACATCGGAGCGGCACGCCGGGCCCGGTCGATTTTCTCATGAGCGGCCGTGAAATTTGGGAACGCGATTACCGGCCGCACCTGCTGGCTCTGGACCCGGCCCGAGTCCATGCAGCGGGACAGGCAAAATCCCTCCGGCAAGGAAGAGCACGCGGCGTCTGGACCTTTTTCGGCCACCTTTTCATCTGGGAACAGCTCCGACAGAGCCTCGGGGATGAATCCATGTATGCTCACCTCGTGCTGGACCCGGGATGGATTCGGGACTTCAACCGGGTTTACACCGATTTTTACAAGACGCATTATGCTTATCTGTTCGAGCACGGCGGTGTGCCTGACGGCGTGTGGATTTACGAGGACCTCGCCTACAACAGTGGACTGCTGGCCTCGCCAGAGAAATTGCGCGACCTGGTCTTCCCCTTCTACCGTGAGATCGTGGATTTCTTCAAGGGCTATGGCCTGCCCGTCATTCTTCACACGGATGGCAACATCGGCGAGGCCATCCCGATGATCCTCGAAGCCGGTTTTGTCGGACTGAACCCCATCGAGCGCAAGAATCCCGCCAATGATCCCCTCCGTTTTGCCGAGCAGTACGGCGATAGACTGGTCTTCATCGGCGGTTTCGACGAACGGATTCTCGAGACGAACGATAAGGCCGTGATCCGCCGGGAGATTTCTTCCTATCTGGAGGGGATGAAGGCCCGCGGCGCCCGCCTGCTTTTTGCCACCGACCACACGATTTCCTCCCTGGTGCGCTATGACAGCTATCGGTACGGGCTTGACGTCTACCGCGCACACAGGATGTATTGATGGTGAACAGACGTGTGATCCGGAGAAATGCACTTTCATGAGCACGCCCATGAATCCCCGCCTCGTCCATGCCCTCGAAGAGTTCGGCCCCGTCGGCAGCGCCGAGGAAATCCGGCAGGCGTTCGGCCGAGCCGTGGAATCGCTCGGCCAGTCTGGCGGCATCCTCCTGATCCCAGGTGAACAAGCGCGCCACGTCCGGACGGAGAACACCACGCAGCGCCTGCTCCGGACCCCGCCGCCTCCGGCTCAGACGAAGGAATGGAAGGCCGGACCCGGAGTCACCCTGATCGAGTCCGGCGCGCAGAACGTCCAGCTCCGCGTGCCTCAGATGTCCGGCCTGCATATTGCCCGCACGCTGCGCATGGACCCAGAGGGCAGCCTGCAGCACTGGCGCAGCAACCCCATCATCCAGATGGACAACCGTGTCATTCACGGGTCTAACAGCTATCTCGACTGGCTTCAGGAGGCGGTGGAGAAGGGGCGGGACCGGCGTTTCTATCTCGCGACGGTCCGGGGCATCCGGCCAGGCCAGTTTCTCAATGCCCACGAGGGGCCCGGAATGAAAGGCGGTGTTGCCCGTCTCTGCGTCAAATCCGTCGGTTACGACGCCGCGAAGAAGCTGCACTACCTGGTGGCGGACACGGACCTCGACCACATCGCCGGGGCCATCCTCCAGAACAAGAACAACGTGGGGCTCCTCCGGATGAACCAGACCGCCAACAGCGACGAGCAGACCTATGACGTGGTGGTCAACCGCTACCAGTACGCCCACGGGGACACCTACATTTTCTTCGGCGGCTTCAGCTACATGAGCAACATCCATTCCGCCTATGGCGACGAAAACGGCGTCATTTACGGAGCTTTCACTCATAGCCTGACCAACGCCTTCCGAGGCCGAGTCGAGACCGTCGACGCCGCCCGCGGACAAGTTCGGTTCGCGCTCGGATCGGTCCACGCGGAAACGCTGGCCAACTCGCGGCCGCTTGTCAACCTCAACCCCAACAAATGGACGACGCAGGGCCGTGTCTGGATCGTGCCGGCCGAGTCCTACTGGAAGCCGGTCGACACGGGGAAATACCCCTTCCAGGGAAAGACGTATCCGACGGTCTACCCCGATAGCCCCCTCACGGGCCAGGCCGGCTTCACCGTGGACGAGTTGACGCTGAAGGACGGAGGGAGCGACCTGCCGGGCCTGCGGATGGGGGGGCTCATCCGCGGCGGTCCGGAGTGCCCGTGGACCGAGGGGATCGTCGGCCGCTTCTTTGCCGTCACGGAGGAGAGCGAGCTGGTCTATCCGAGCTACGCCATTCCGATCCACCGGGAGCGCGAGGATGTCTCCGGGCCCTATTATTCGAGCCTGACCGGAGGGGGAGTCCTCCGCTGGTATCGGATCAGCTCGCTGCGGCAGAATCCCGACGGGACCAAGGACATCGAGATCGAACGATTCTGGTCCGGGGCGAGGACCGCGGGGAGTCCGACACTTTTCGACTTCGAGAATTACACCTGGGACGCGCATCTCCGGCCGTTGCGATACGCCATAGCGCCAGGCACGTACGTCCTGGACGTCTCGCGGGCTGTGCCGGGCGAGTCGGGGGAAAGCGAGCGTCTCCTGGGGCTGGCTCCTCACGGGGACGCCGGCACGGCGATGGACTTCGAGCCGGGCGACGAGGTGGAGCAGGCGATCGGACCCGATCCGTTCAAGCCGGTGGCTTTCCGCGCCTGGTTGTGGGACCACGTGCCCGGCGCCTGGCCGTCGCCGGTCATGGATGTCTCCAACTGGGGCGCGTCTTCACGCTACGCTGCGCTGGCCGTCCGCGGCCTGGGCCGCAGCCTCGAAGAGGTCCAGAAACGCCAGGAGAAGAAGCCCGCCTGGGATAAGGCCATCAGCCTCGAGGCGGCCTGCACCGTGGGCATCGACTGCAAGGCCGACTTCGCCGACGCGGCCATCCTGTTCGAACAACCTTACCGCGAACAACCCATCAAGTGGCGTTACGATCACAGGCCCGGCCGCCCGCCTCAAGAGGCCATCCTGACGGTTTCCACTCGGACCGGCGAGCTGCGATACCAGGGCGGCGGAATGCGGCTGCCTGGTCCGCTCTCCGAGGTGCAGGGACTCTCCGGCAGCCCCGCGCCCGCCCGCAATCTCCGAGGCAAGAACGTGCCGGTCGAGCCGGGTGCAATCTCATCGCGAATCCAGTTTGACCGACCGGAGTCCGACGCCGATTATGCGGTCTTAGTCGAACAGTCCTGGCTTTCGAGTCACGCCGTCTCGGAGAAGTCGGCCGAGGGCTTTCTGGTCGCCTTTGACCGTCCGGCGCCGCGGGGCGCGACACTGGACTGGATGATGGTGCGATGAAACGACAACTTCAAGCGGAATCGGAAGCGTCCGCTATAATTTTGCGCTTTCCGGCCAACCGGGGACGCAAGGGTTCCTGCGGCCGGCTTTCCTTTGAGCTGGCTCACGACCAGGAACTCGATCGTGGGCAGCTTGGCCTTTCATGCGGAGTCATTCAGCATGTCCAAGAAAGTCGCCGTCGCCATGATCGGGTGCGGAGGCATGTCGGGCCACCACGCCCGGGTCCTGAAGCGCAACGCGGACGCGCAGGTCGCCGCCGCCTGCGATGTCAAGGAGGAAATCGTCCAGAACTACATCAACAACAATTTGGCGGACGTCCCGACACGGCCGCAGGTCTTCACCGATGTCCGGCGGATGTTGAAGGAGGTCGAGCCTGACGCGGTGTTCATCTGCACGCCGCACACCCTCCACTACGAGCAAGGGATGCTCGCACTCGACTCCCGCTGCCACGTCTTCATGGAGAAACCGATGGTGACCTCGGCGGACCATGCCTACAAACTCGCCCGGAAGGTCAAGGAGACCCGGAAGGTCTTCGTTATCGGCTACAACACTCCCTGTACCCCGGAATTCAACTTCTTGCGCGACCAGATTCGCAAAAAGGCATTCGGCAAGCTCGAACTGGTTGTCGGCTACATTACCCAGAACTGGCTCAAGGGCACCTTGGGCACGTGGCGGCAGAAGCCCGAGCTGTCCGGGGGCGGCCAGGCCTACGACAGCGGAGCCCATCTTCTCAACAGCCTCTGCTGGTCCGTCGAGTCCAACGTCGGCGAGGTGTTCGCGTATCTCGACAATTGTGGCAGCCCCGTCGATATCAATTCTTCGATCAATGTCCGGTTCGAGAACGGCGTCATGGCCAGCATCGTCATCAGTGGCAACTGTCCGCCGGGCGGCGGCACCCACATGGCCTTCGTCTTCGACGGCGGCCGCGTCGAGATCGACGGCTGGGGCGGCTCATGGATACGCGTCTTCGACCAGAGCGGCCTGATCAAGTACCCGCCGATACACGGCAAGCCGCAGTCGCCGGACGACAACTTCATCAACGCCGTGCTGGGCCGCGACGAGCCGCGTACCTCGCCCGCCAACGGCATCGTCCATAGCGAGCTCATGGACGCCATCTACGAGTCCAGCCGGACCGGCAAGCCTGCCAGGCCCAAGCGCCGTCGAAAGGGCTCTTGATTCGTCCTTTTCCCGTTGGTCACGGCTTCAATCCTTGAAGACACCTGAACCGTACGATGACGGCTGCACTCCGGGTTACGCTCGCCGTCTTTCCTGACACCTGACACCTGACACCTGACACCCTCCGGACTCTTCCCCATGACCCGCTTCCCCGAACTCGACGCTTCCATGCGCTCCGTCGACGATTACTACAAGTCCCGCGGCCTCTTCCAGGAACGCTTCGGATTCGGCTGCAAACCCGCCATCGTGGTCATCGATTTCGCTTACGGCTGGACGGACGCCGCCTACGCGGGGGGCAGCCGGAGGCTGGATGAACCGGTGCGAAACACCCGCAAACTCCTGGATTTTGCCCGGCCGCGGCGCGTCCCCATCGTCTACACCACATCCCCGTTCCGGCCCCAGACCGGCGACCCGCCATTCAAGTCCGCGGCCGACCGTTCGCCCCGCTTCAGGCCCTGGGACGCCCGGGCATGCCGGATCGACGCCCGGATCGCTCCCCGGCCCGGGGAACTGGTGATTCTGAAGGAGAATGCGAGCGCTTTCTTCGGCACCCACCTCGCCCCGTACCTGATCGAACACGGGGCGGACACCCTGCTGATCACCGGGTGCAGCACCAGCGCATGCGTGCGCGCCACGGCGACGGACGCCAAGGCCTACCGATTCCGGCCCGTGATTATCCGAGAGTGCGTGGGAGACCGGGCGGAAGCGGCCCACGAGTGGACCCTCTTCGACATCCAGGCGCGGTTCGCCGACGTCGTCTCGCTCGACGCCGCTCTGAAATACCTTGGGAAATGTCGTGTCCGGCGGCGCAGGAAAAACGAGTAGGCGAGTTCGCCAGTGTGCTGACGCCCGCGCGGCAAGGGGCAGGGCGATGCCACAAACGAGGACTGATGATCGTCGTCCGACCCCGAAGAACGGAGGATGACCGTTATGGAACTGACCGAGCAGCACCGCCAGCAGTATTGGGACGAGGGCTACACGTTCGTCCCCAACCTGATTCCTGGGACCGACATGGCCGCCCTCCGGGCCCGCGTCCTCGAAATCGTCGAGGGAAAGCACACCTGGCCACCCCGGCACTTCCAGGTGCTGGACCCCAGCCGTTACAAGAATCCGGACGGCAGCCCGATCCCCGTCGGCATCCAGAGGCCCGGCAAGGTAGAGAAGGTCTTCGAGACCGTCGCCTACCATTCCCACCTGGAAGCCGCGATGAGCCACCTCCTCCGCGGTCCCGTCGAGCTGTTCACGGACCAGGTTGGCGTCAAGCACGCCTGTATCCGTGAGGAGCAGGCGGGCAAGACCTTCTACCACCAGGACTCTTACTACTGGAAGATCGATCCGAAGCTCGGCTGCAACTGCTGGATTCCCTGCGACGAGGTCGGACGGGGGGCCATTGCCCTCGGCATCCTGCCCCGCAGCCACCAGGGTTGGGTCATCACCCCGCACGAGTCCTATTACGACGATCCGCCCTACTTCGGCGCCGGCAGCTCGAAGCCGTTCATGCGACACCGCGTCCCGCTGAACCTCGTCGACTTCTCGAAGGAGGTCGTCGTTCCGATGAAGCCCGGCGACGCCCTCTTCTTCACCAACTATACCTGGCATCGCTCCGAGGAGAACCGCTCCGGCGCGACGAAGGTCTTCTACGCCATCGCGTACAAGAGGACCATGAAGTCCTGACCGGGCCGGCTTCCCGCTCCTTGCTCCTCGCTTCTTTCTTCTCCCTCTTCTCCTGTCCCCTCGTCACCCCGCTATCTGGCGTAACAGATCGCTGACCCGAGAGGTCAGGTCGTCTCGGACGGACCGGAATACCTTCAAGACCTCGTCCCTCGACCCAGACGCCCGCGCCGGGTCCGGGATGGGCCAGTGCAGACGCTGCACCCGGCCCGGGAAGGCAGGACAAGTCTCCTCCGCATGCCCGCAGACCGTGATGACCAGGTCCACCGCGTCTGCCGGCACCTCTTGCAGGTGCTTGGACCGGTGGCCCGTGAGGTCGAGTCCGATCTCCTTCATGACCTCGATCGCCAGGGGATGGACGTAGCCGGCAGGCTGCACCCCGGCGCTGTAGACTTTGATGCCCGGGTAGGCATCCCGCCGGACCAGCGCCTCCGCCATCTGTGAGCGGCACGAGTTGCCCGTGCAAAGGAACAGAATGCCATGGGGACCGTCGGCCATGTTCGTCTCGGAATGACCATATATCCGTGGTTTTCGCGAATCCGCGGGGCATGTTTCAGCAAACTCCCCATGCCGATCCTTCATGGCTGAAATCCCCGTTTCCAGCGTATCCCCTTCTGCAATCAGCGGGAAAACATTACTTCGCACCCGCCCGGCGTTTCGAGTAAAACTTCGGGGGCAAGAAGGGGTCGGTCTTGCTTCTCAGCCGGTCCGGGATGTCGGTGTAGTTCGAAATCTGCGGGGTATCAGCATGCCCGTAGTAGAGATGAAGGGTGCGCCTCTGCCGCGACCCGAGGCGCAGCCGGGCCGTGTGGACCAGAGCCGTGTGGAAAAAGGCCGCGGTGCCCGCGGGGCCGAGAAGGTCTACCTCCCGGGCACGATCGTGTTCCCCGGGCTTCACGTCCCTCCACCGGTTATGCGTGCCTTCCACCATGGCAAAACAGTGGTCCGTGTTCGAAACATCGCTCAGGTAATAGACGAGCGACAGGGCGTGAATGCCCAGAGGATAGGTCTCATTGCGCTTGAAATCCCGATGCCACGCCGGCTTCTCCGGGATGACTTGGGTGGGATTCCTGAACATGGCCGAAAACTCGTCGAACGTCACGTCCTCGATGAGCGTCCTGAGAATGGGCATCAATCGGGGATTCTCGACCGTCAGGTCCAGTTCGGGCACACGCAACAGGATGTTGGCATCCTGGAGATGTCCGTCCCCGCGCTTCAACGGCCAGTCATTGGACTTGAGGTCGCGGTCGAGCGCTTCGTTGATCACCCGCACCTCCTGGGGCATGAGCGCTCCGGGCAGGATCAAAAATCCTTTCTCATCGAATTTCTGCCTCAGCGCATCGAGATTTTGGGCATTCATGCAAGTTCCTTTCGTGGATTCGCAAGAATTCCTGGGGTCCTCTGGCCCAAGCTGAACAGCCGTCGAGAAAATAGGGTCATCTTCAATGGGTCATGATACGCAAAGTGGCGTGGGACAGGCAAGTATGGCAGCCTTGTGTCACTTCTCAATCAGTTCGGGTAAGACTTAGACGAATGAGCAGGTGCAGCCGCACTTGCTCATTCGTCCACGAGGCGATCATTCCCGGGCTTCGGGCAGGTCGAGGAGAAACCGCCAAGCAGGCACCATCGTGATGCGTCCCCCATGGGTTTCGATGAGGTCATCCTCGTTCCTCGTCACGATGATGCCTGTTTGGAGTTTCAGTTCGGCCATCGCCTCACCAAGAGCCGACACCTCGCGCAGGCGCGTCTGTGGATCGGCCATGGACTCGCATGCCTGAAACAGGGCTTGCGGGGGTTTTCGGCCGGATCTGCCCACGGCAGCCCCAGCGCAAGCTGGGACGACGAAATCCACCTCGCGCCCGGTTCTCGTCCTGGAGCAGCAGATTTCAGGGTGCAGTCTCCGGAGAGCCGTGAAGAGCAGATTCTCGAACAGATGCCCCGAGTTGACGAGGATTCCCGACGACACCGATGCAACTGGACATGGCGACCGGAGGAAGGCAAGTCGTTACAATATCATGGGCTTGGTTCATGGCGTTTTTCCCCCGAAGGGGAGAGGAGCTCATCGAATCTATGGTCCGCTTCATGGTTCTCCTCGTTGCCGGACTTGCGTTGATTTTCGGATTAGACGGCATCAGCGCCGAGGGCACTGATGCCCGTCCTGCCTCCCAGCGATATCCCACGCCTTCTACCGAGGCACGCTCGGAGATGGTGAAAAAGGCAGCGGCCTTCCTGGTCAAAGGTCAGAACGACAATGGCTCTTTCGGGCTCGGAAAGGAGGTGGGCGTCACGGCCATCGTGCTCAACGCCCTCTTGGTGAGTGACGCGGCCTTTTCTGACCCGGGTAATGCGGTCAGCCAGAAAGCGCTCACCTTTCTCCTGGACAATGTGCAGCCGAACGGGCGGATCAGCGATCCGGGCGGCAAGTATGACAACTACAAGACGAGTGCGAGCGTGGTGGCGCTTTCAGCGCTGGGGGAGAAGGACTATGCGGCCCTGATTCAAGCGGCGGCCGATGCGGGCCACCTTTCCAGGGACAAATTGGCGGAACTGAGCCGGGAGCGGGTGTTCTCGGGCGCACAGAAGTATCTGACCTCCCAGCAGGCGAACGAGTCCTCCGGCTTCGAGCGCCACAAGAGCGTGGAATATGGCGGACAGGATTATGGCGGGGGCCGGATGCCGGACGTCTCGAACAGCCAGTTTGCCTTGGATGCTTTGTACACTATGGGCCTGCGCAAGGGCCATTCTTATTTCACCCGAATGGAGGTATTCCTGAGCCGCAGCCAGAATCTGAAGAGCGTGAACGACCTCTCGGACGAGGCCAAATTTCCCGACCTGAAGAATTTCGAGGTGCAGGATGACGGCGGCTTCAGCTATGCGCCGGCCCTGAGCAAGTCCGAAGTGGACGTCAACGAAAGGGGCAAGAAGATAGCGAAGTCCTACGCCTCGATGACCGCTGCGGGCCTCAAGTGCCTCTTGCAGATCGGGGCGGGCCCCGAGGATACCCGGGTGAAAGGCGCTCTGGGCTGGCTGGCCCGACATTACACTCTCGAGACCAACGAAGGACTGGACACGCCCGGCAAGCCGGAGAAGGGTTATCAAGCGCTCTATTACTACTACTGGACGCTGGCCCGCGCCCTGGCCCTCCTGGGCAGGCCGACACTCAAGCTGGCGGACGGGACGGAGATCGAGTGGGCAGGCGAGCTGGCCGGGAAGCTCAAGAGCCTCCAGCGGGGGGACGGGAGCTGGAAAAACGAGCAGAGCCGGTGGGAAGAATCTGATCCCTATTTGGTCACGGGCTACTGCCTGGTCGCTCTCCACCACTGCGAACAGCAGCTTCGGAGGCAAAGCGAGCCGAAAAAGGAATGAGTCCCGCAGAAGTTGGAAATCGCTGGAGCGCCGGCGTTTCCGCCGGCGGCGGACCCGTCCTTCGTGCGATAGCCGAAGTCTTTCCGGGGGGCGGGGTGGCCAGGCCACGAAGGGCTCTCGTTGGCCGCCAAGCGATTCTCTGTTGGGCCTTCTTGATGGCCTCCCTCCACGCCACGTCGGTGGAAGAGTGGTCCGCTCGGCTTTCGGACGCTGACCCGGGACGCCGCGCGAAGGCGGAGGAGGCCTTGTTGGCGGGCGGGGAGGCAGCGTTGCCGATCTGCGGCGCGTTGGCCCGGGACCCGGCTCTATCCGTGCGTCTGTCCGCCGCTCGGATCATGCGCAAGCTGGCGGAGCGGGCGAAGGTGACTTCTTCAGATTGGCTCAGCGTGGAACAGGCGCTCCTTTCCGCCCCGGAGACCGAGGTCCGCGCCGCGGCCTGCGGCCTGGCCGCCTCGTCGAGCGCCGACCCGCTGCCGCGGTTGTTCGAAGGCCTGGCGGATGCCGACCGCGCGGTCTCCATGGTGGCCCTCGTCGGCCTCGCCCGAAGCGGCCTGACCTTCGATCCCTCGCCCCTGATCGAGCGCCTCCCGGAGGCGCACGGGCGGGACCCCCTCTTTCCTCTACTGTGGGCAGCGTTGAAACAGGCCTCGCCGCCGGCCGATCCTCAGAATATTGAAAAGTTCCTCGAGTCGCCCGAGCCTGTCGCAGCAGTGGGGGCCGCACGGGCCCTGGGCCAGTGGAGGGCCACCGGAAGCGCAGGGGCCCTCGCCGTCCAGGCCTTCTCGGAACGACTCGACTCGGTTCGCCACGAGGCCCTGGCAGCCCTCGCACGCCTCGGCGACGCCGGCCTGAATGAGGTCATCCAGCGCGCCAGGTCGCCGGAAGGCGCCGTCCGCGAGCAGGCCGCCCAGGCCCTGGGAGGCTTCCCCGACTCTGTCGGCCACCTCATGGCCTTGCTCGAGTCGGACCCTTACCCGCGGGTGCGCCAGGCGGCGAGCCGAAGCCTGCAGCGCCTGGCGGGCCTCGAGCAGGATGCTCGGTATGATTTTCTTTATGACGGGCCCGCGGCCGAACAAACGGCCGTGGTCGAGCGCTGGAAAAGCTTCTGGAAGGAACGTACACCCCGCTGAACCATGCGCACCCGAAGACTCGGACCCAACGCTGACGATGCCGGGGAAGCACTGCGGAAAGGCCCGCAGGAGTCCCCTTCGACGCCTTTCACGCCGTCCGCCTCGAAGGACTCCCCCGATCGATCGGCGGATTCCATTCTGCGAAGCCTGGGCGACATGGCGCAACAGGGCCGCTCGGCCAGAGCCTTCACCCGGGCGTTTCCTGCGCTGGTCATCCTCTGCCTCGCGGGCGCCGCCATCGGCACGGTCCTGCACGGCCATCCCGCCTTGCCCCTGGTCTCCGGCCTGGTGATGGCCCTGGCCCTGCTCCTTCTGTTCCTGGCCTGGCAACTCGAGCCGTTGGACCTGGCCGGCGTGGCGGCCCGGGCGGACCACGCGCTGGAGCTTCCGGATACTTTATCGGCCTATCTGGAATACCGGCTCGGTGGACAGCCTCTGGGCCCGTTCGAGCAGGCCCATCTCGATGCCGTGCAACGCCAGTTCCCGGCCGGTGTGGCGTGGCGGCCGGAGGGCCTCTCACCCGGACGTCTTCTCCTGTTGCTGGCCGCTCTCCTGCTTTGGGTGGGTGCGGCCTGCTGGCCCGGCTTCGGATTCCGCCTCGGAGGCCACGGGTACGGCGGCGAGTGGCCCGAGGCATCCCGGCAGACCCTACGCCGTGCGGCCGATGCCCTGCGACAGGAAGGCCAGGCCGATCTCGCTGCCACGCTCGAGCGCGTCGCTGCTGCTGAGATGCCGGCCCCAAGAATCGAGAAGGAACGCTGGCTGCGCCGACTCCGGGAGATGGACCGCGAGTTGCAGTCCGCGGAAGGCCGGATGGCGGGCGAGTTCCTGGCGGACCTGCTGAACCGATCGGCCCGGTCAGGCGGTTCGGAGGATGCGCTCACGCGGGCGCTCAGGGCCGCGGAATGGAAGGCGGCGGCTGATGCCGCCCGCGGTCTTGATGATTCCGGCGTGGGGCCGGCAGACGGTGACGCCGCGGTCCAGCAGCGAATCCTCGACGCCCTGGGCCGGGGCGAAGCTCAGGTGAGGCCGGGCCGGAGGCCCGGCGAATTCCCGCGTCCGCCAGCTTCGGATGACCTCCATCGCCGCCTGCTTTCCCTGGCCGAAAGCCTCATGGAATCGGACCAACGGAGGCAGCAGGCGGCTCTGGCATCGGCCCGTGAGGCCCTGGCGTCCCTGGCTCGGACCCTCGAGGCCGGCGCACCGGGCCAAGGCCCGCTGTCTGGCGGGGACGCGGCCTCGGGCGCGACGCCGCCGGCCCTCGGCGGCTCGGCGGCCCAGGGCGGCCCGGCAGGCCGGAAAGAATCGGTCACGCCGCATCTCGCGTCGGGGCCCGGCGAGGCCCGCGCCCTTGCCCAGGATGTGCAGGACACCGGCATGGCCGTGGTCGCGGCGCGCCACGTGGAATTTCCCGAGACTCAGGCCCCTTCCCAGCCCGTGCCGAGGGTCCCCTTGCCGCCGGACGGAAGCGGCACCGTCCGCCGCTATTTCGAATTCCTTGAAAAAAAAATGGAGGCCATGAATGAGAAGGACTGACGGGCCGTTCCCTGCTGCGCAAGAGGCGGCAAGGCTCCTGCCTCGCTCGGGCCCAACCCATCGGGGCCTGCCCCGATGGGGCCTGACCCGCCGGGGCCTGACTCCGTGGGACGCCGCCGGGATGAATGATTGGCTCGCCGTGGTCCTGCTCCTGAGTCTTGGCTCGGCCGGGCGCGCTGAGACGCGTAGCCTCGAAATCCTCGGAGAAGCTCAAATCACTGATTACTCCGTTCAATACCACCTCCGCTTCGAAAAAACGCTCCCGGTCGAAATCGGGGCCGTGGACGTTGCGGACAAGTTCCCTTTCGCCTGGTGCAAGAAGGCGGGCAAGACCCTCCAGCTCGATGAAAAAGGGCTCGAGGCGCGGGCGGAAGAGGTCTTCCAGCGTTACAAGAAAGTCATGGGCGACTCGGCCACGATGGAAAAGCTCATGAACAGCGGACTCCGGGACGACGCCCTCCTCGAGGTGCGCAGCGTCATGGACGTGCTGGAACGGGGAGGAGAGATGGATGACGATCAGCTTCTCGAGGCGGTGAAGGCGGAATACCGGACCGCCGCCGGAATCTTCCTGGCCAAGATGGAGGGGCAGAAATCCATCGCCAATCCCTATAAGATGCCCGCGTCTTATTACGACCGCGTACAGCCCTGGATCGCCGCCCTGATGTACGGCAACCGATATATGGCTCTCGCGGAGCTTTATCGGAGCGCCCGCGTCTTCGAGGGCAACAGGGACCGCTACCTGTCCATCTACCTCAACGAGACGATCATCCGCCGGACAGCTCGCATCAATACCCGCCTTCAGGATATGTCCGTGAACCTGGCCGACCTCGATCGGCAGGAGCTGGGTGACATCATTTCCGTTTCGGTCGCCACGATGGTGGGCAAGCAGATGTACCGCCTGAACGACGACGAGAAGGTTCTGGAAAAGAAGAAGCTATGAATCCCCGTTCCGTCGAGGAGCAGGCCGCTGAAATTCGAGACAGCCTCCAGCGGGTGCGCGGTGAGATGGCCCGCGTCATTGTCGGCATGGAAGAAGTGATCGACCAGCTCCTCGTGGCGCTCCTGGCCGGGGGGCACGTCTTGCTCGAAGGGGTGCCAGGACTCGGCAAGACGCTGCTGGCCAGGACACTGAGCCGGGTGCTCGGCCTGGAGACCCAGCGCATCCAGTTCACGCCGGACCTGATGCCGGCGGACATCCTGGGCGGGCACGTGCTGGTGGAGGACGGCAGGCCGCGCGTGGAATTCGTCAAGGGACCCGTGTTCACACAGGTCCTCCTGGCAGACGAGATCAACCGGTGCACGCCGAAGACCCAGGCCGCGCTCCTCGAGGCCATGCAGGAGCACGCGGTGACCATCGGGGGCAAGCGCATGGCCCTGCACGAGCCGTTCTTCACCCTGGCGACCCAGAATCCTATCGAGATGGAGGGTACCTACCCGTTACCGGAAGCCCAGTTGGACCGGTTTTTCTTCAAGGTCCTGGTGGCCCGGCCGGACCTGCCCCGGTTGAGGGAGATCGGCCGCCGGACCACTGGGCCGGCGGCCGAGGAAGCCCGGACGGTGCTCGGCGGCGAGCCCGTGCTCGCGATGCAACGATTCGTGCGGGAGGTGCCGGTGCCCCAGGTCGTCGAAGACTACGCCGCACGCCTGATCCTGGCCTCCTCGCCGGATGAACCCTCTGCTCCGGAAAAGGTACGGGAATTCGTCCGGTACGGTGCCAGTCCCAGGGGTATGCAGGCGCTCATGCTCGGCAGCCGTATCGCCGCCCTCTTGGCCGGCCGGTTCAGCGCCTCCACCCAAGACGTCCGGCAAGTCGCCCTCCCCGCTCTCCGACACCGGCTGATCCTCAACTTCGAGGCGGATGCCGAAAACGTGAAGCCCGACGACCTCCTTCGAGGCCTCCTCGAAACGGTCCCCGCGCCGGGCCAGGCCCGCTGAGATTCCGACCGCGCATGCGCCATGACGTTGAGATTCCGTATTCCATTTCCAAGCCTCCCGACTTGAAGCTTACTCTACTGGCGCTCACTGTCCTTCTGGCGCTCGCACTCGCTCCTGCCGGGAGTCCGGCCCCGCCCCCAGACCTCGATGAGGAAGCGGTCCAGCGATGCCTCGCGGCCCTGCGGGCCGACCCGTTCCTCGATGGGCCGTTCAACCGGCTGGTGGACCTTTATCGCCGTGCGGGCCGCCTCGATGACATGGAAGCGGACCTGAGCGTTCGAGTGGGAGATCGGACCTGGGGACAGGCCGGGCCTCCCTTGATCGCCCGCGTCCAACTCCGGGCCGGCCGGCCGGAGGCCGCCCGACAGACCGTGCTGGACGCCTTGTCGGTCTGGCCGGAGTCCCCCGACTTGTGGGAATGGCGGTCCAGGATCGACGAAGGCCAGGGGCGTCCATCCGATGCCCTCGAGGCCGCCGAGTCCGCCTTACGAGTCGCTGGGGCCGGTTCGAGACGGCTTCGCCTGGTCGAGCGCCAGGCGAGTCTCTTCTTCAAGCTGAATCAGCCGAAAAAGGCCGCTGAAGCCCTGATCGGGGAACTGCGCCAGTCGCCCGCCGACTCCATTCTTTTCAAACGAGTGATACGCCCTCTGCAGGAACACCTCTGCTGGGATGAAGCCTTGGCCGCCGTGGAGACTCATCGGAACGCTCTACCCGAAGGAAGCCCGGACACCGTCCAGGCCCGGCTCGTCCAAGCCGAAATCCTCTGGGAATCCGGCCGATATGCGGATTCCCTCGAGGCCGTTCAGTCCCTGATGTCCTCTCTGCCGCCGGACCGGGCAGAGTGGACGCAAGCCCTGGAATCCTTGCTCGGATTCAAGAGTCGGCTTGAGTTTGTCCCGGCCATCAACGAATTTCTGAGAAATGCGGTTCGTTCTTCGCCGGACCCGAAATGGAGGATTGCGCTGGCCCGTTTCGGCATTTTGACCGGTGAGGAGCGGGCGGCCCGGGCGGCCCTATCTCCCTGGGAGCGGGGCCCGGTGGAGGCATGGGGTGAAGGTGGCGAGGGGCAGGCCGTGCAAGCCCGCGCGGAGTGTGCGGCCGAGGTGGCCCGGCTCTGGGCGCGGCTCGGCGAGGGGGCCGAGGCGATCCGATGGCTCGAATACGCTTCGGAACTTCAGCCGCGCCGGACGGATCTCCTCCTCGAGCTCGCGGGTCTGTGCGGCCACGCCGGAGATGTCGAACGGCAGCGGGCGATCGCCCGGAATGTCCTCCAGGTCGCTCCAGAGTCCCACGATGCCGTGCGCGCGCGTCGCAACCTGTATTCGAGCTTCCTCGGCGAAGGCGTGGAGCTTTTCCGCACCCGTCGGCCGCAGGATGCAACCGCGCCCTTGCGGCAGGCGGGCGACTTCGCCGAGAACGATTGGGAGGAGGCAGAGGCGGCCTTATGGCTCGCGCTCGCCCTCGAACAGGCCGGGATGCATGGGTCCGGATCGGCCTGGCCTGACCCGGCCGAAATTCCCGCGCGCGCGCGGCTGCGGCCGATGCCGGGCCTGGAGATCGCCGCCCGGCAAGCCCGCCGCTTCGCCCGGCCGCCAAAGCTCGATCCGGCCAGCGTGCAGGAGCAACCGTCCCATGACTCCCGGCTCGTTTGGACGTTCGAGCCGGTGAATCCGGAAAACCCGGTCGTCGCCGCCTTGGCCCTCGGCGATTTCGCCGTGGGTCAACTGGCCTCCGGGTCGCTCGTGGGCATCGAACTCTCCACGGGCCTGCCGCGCTGGACGAGCCCGTCGCCGCGGGGCGTGCCGCTGGCGGGCCGACTCCGGGGCGCAGAGGGGTGCGTGCTGGAGGCCGATGGGCCTGCGCTCAGGGCGCGGATGGCTTCGGACGGCATCGTGTCTTGGGAACGGCCTTTGAAGGGCCTGCCCCTCTCTTTCGACGCCGCTGAAGACGTGGCCGCGGCCCTCACCGAGGAGGGGTGGATCGAGGTCTTCGGACTCGGCAACGGAAAAAGCCTCTGGCAGCACCCCATCAAGTTGTTCCTGGAGGACCACCAGGACATGACGCCGGAATTGCACGTGCGCCGAAACCAGGTCACGGTAGCCTCCGGCCCCATCCTGTCGGCCTTCGATGCGGCCTCCGGAGAGTTCCTCTGGCAATGGATTCCTGATGTCGCCGGGTCGTGGAATGACTCCTTTCACAGCTTCCACTGGACGAAACACGGGATCGAGGCGCAACGGCACTCCGGGGACCGATGGGTTTTCTGGAACGACCATCCTCTGGCGTTTGTCGAGATTCCCGCGCTGAAGTCCTCCGAGACGAGGACAGCGGCCGGGGACGGGCCTTCTACCGAGTTGGCCGAAGAGGCCGAAGGGTGGCCGGCCGGGCCGCACCCCTGGCGCGTGAAGGTGAGCCGCGAGGGTTCGCTTCACGCGTATCAAGATGCCGGAAGCATGCCGTAGTAGACGAGTTTGCAAGTGCGGATGCAGTTGCAAACTCGTCTACTCGTATCCCTATTCAGAAGTGCGGGTGCACTTCTGAATAGGGATACGAGTTCCTGTAGCGGAAGAAGTAGATGAAGACCTACAGGCCTTCCATGTTCGCACGAGGGTTTTTCCTGGCCATCCGAGGCGGAAATGCCTGGACACATCTTTTGCCCGGCATCTTGACGCCACTCTGCCTCGCCGCGGGCTGCCAAACCGCGGCCGGGCCATTCCTCGGCGTCCCTGAAGATCAGGATGTCCGGATCGAAGACCGGCAGTCCGCCCTCTTCGGCACGGTCACCCTGACCCGGGTTCAGCTCCGGGACTACCAGACCTATCTTGCCCTCAAGCGTGACGAGCTGATCAGCGAGGAGGAGACCAGGGACGGTTACGTCTATTACGCCGTGGACGAGATTCGACACCTCCCGACAGGTTCCCTGAAGAGCGGTTCGCCCGGCGGGGCCTTCGTGACCGTTCGGGAAAGATACCGCGCCAGGATACCCGATGGAGACGGCAGCGCTCCCACCGGCGGTGCTGGCGCATCACCGGCCGAGGGTCAGGGGATCACGGGCCGGGGACTCGATAGCAACGACGAGTAGACGAGCTTGTCAATGCGGGTGCACTGACGAGCTCATCGACTCTGGCAGCGCGAGTAGAAGGTCATGGCACTTTTTGAACGCTCGTTCTTCTCCCAGCTTCACGGCCTGCGAATCGTCTCGCGCCGGCTGGCCCAAGGCCGGCTTTTCGGCGAGGCGAGGGGACTGCGCACCGGCCGTGCGGGCGAGTTCGCCGACCACCGGCGCTATGTGCCGGGAGACGATTTCCGCAGCATCGACTGGCCAGCCTACGGGCGGCTGCGCAAACCGTTCGTGAAGCTCTCCGAGTCCCGGGAGGAAAGGCCGGTCACCCTGGCGCTTGACGCCAGCGCGTCGATGCGATTCGGCCAACCGCCGCGGTGGGACTACGCGCGCCGGCTGGCCGCCGCCCTGGCCTTCGTCGCCCTCGACAGCCGGGAACGAGTCACCATCCTCCGGTTCGCGGAGCGGCCGGAGGCGCTGATGCCTTCGCTCCACGGGTCCGGAAAGTTCCGGGAGCTGTGCGGCCGGCTCGAATCGGCATCGCTCTCGGGACGCGGCAGCGTCTCCAACTGCCTGGCCTTTCTTCCCGCTTTCTGCCCCGGACGCGGACTCATCATCGTGATCTCCGATTTCCTGGACTCCCGCGAGGCCGGCCGAGCCCTGTCGACCCTGGCCGGCACGCGCCACGAAATCATCCTCCTTCACCTCTTCACCCCCTGGGAAGCCATGCCGGAGCTTCCCGGCGATTGGGAGCTGGAGGACATGGAGACCGGAGAGACCGTTCCGGTAGACGGGGGGGACACCGCGATGGCCGCGTATCGAGGCCGATTTCGGGCTCTGTCCGAGAAGCTGCGGTCGCTGGCCCTGCGCCGCGGGATGCACTACGTGATGGCCTCGACCGGCGTGCCCGAGGCCACCCGGGTACGCGGTCTGCTCAACAGCTTATGAGCCCGAGTAGACGAATTCGCGAGTGCGGGTGCACTTGCGAATTCGTCTACTGCACGTCTATTTCAGCGGCCTGCATCTTGGCCTGCAACTTGCCCTCTTCCATCCGGCCAACAAGATTCTTGCTCGCGTCGCCTGGTCTTCCCAGGAAGAGTAAAAGCCAGCAGGAGCTTCCGCAGGACCCTACGGTAGGCGCTCCCAGGATGCGGCATTCGCCGGTGACGAAGGGAGAAAAACGCCAAACTCCGAAGCGCCAATCATGGGCGGTGCGTTAGAACGGGAGCTGGGTGATCGCCGACTTGATCAGCTTGAAGGCGATTCCGGTCATACCGATGAGGCCGAGGCCGCATCCGTATCCAGCGGCAAGGATTGGGGTGTACTGACTCCAGGCCTTTTCGCCGAACTTTTTCGCGAAGTAATACCGGCCCAGGAGGGCTGCGCCGAATTCGGGGATGAATCCGATGGCGTTGCCGGCCAGGCCGCGCACGGTGCCCCACAGGAACAGCTCGGGCAGCTTGAAGAAAGCGAGCAGCGGGAACGTCACGAGGACATAAACGACGCCCCAGAAGATGAAAAGCGGCTTGATCACGCTCATGAAAAAGTCGTTGCCGGTGGTGCTCGCCGTCCACCAGAGGCAGCCGTTGAACGCCCTCGGGGGCCAGAATTTCACGGCATTGGGATAGCTGGATGACGGGATTTCCCCCATTTTCCAGATCAAGGACCAGAACAGGATGCCGACGAAGACGGCCAGGGGAATGGCGATGACCTGGGCCTTGAACACGCTCGAAAACTTCGTCCCCGTAAGCTCGCACTCCCGAAACCATTGGGCCGATCCGCCGGCGTCCCCGATCGGAATGGGCGCGTTCCAGATGTCCACTCCCTTGTAGCCCGTCAGCAGGATCGACGACTCCTTGACGAGCGGGAAGCCCGTGCCGTGCCCGGTGAGGCCGACCATCCGTGCGGAGACGTAGGAGACCATGGGAGTGTAGACGAAACCGAAGAACAGCAGAATCCAAATGGGGAACTTGGGGACGAGGTAGTGGCAGATGATGATGGTTCCGGTGGTGGAGACGACGTAGAAGAGCAGCGCCATGAGGATGGGGATGTCCCCGCGGCCCAGCGGCGCCGGGATGAACTTTCGGTCGCCTCCCTCGCTTCGTCTTTCCTTCCAGGATTTTCTCAGCGAGCGGCCAACGGACCAGAATCCGATCAGGGCCGTGCCAATCGCCGTGCCGATGCCGAAGCTCAACCAGAAGTCCAGCGTGTTGGCCTGGCCCGTGTCGATGACATCCATTCCGGGCTTCCACGTCGTCAAGACCCCCGTGTGGTGCAGGATGGGGTTCAAGATGAGCTGCCCGAGCACGGCGGCGAAGAAGCTCCCGGCCACCATCCAGAAGGGAAGCACGAAACCGATGAAGATGATGCCGATGTTGGTTCCGATGGCGACAGGAACCGAAGGCAGGATCTTTTCAAAGTTCACGGTAAAATCCTTGAACGGGATGGGGATAATGGTCAATTCGCGGTCGAAGACCACCCCGGTGACCGTTGGCACGCCGATGTAGACCGCCCCGTAGGCGAGTCCGATGGCGGCCCCGATGGTGAAGCAGCGCCAGCGCCAGGTCTGCTTCTCCGATTCTGCCAGCGCCGTGATACCCTGGGCGTTGATCGGGGCCATCGGGAACGGAAGGCGTTCGACGTCGGAGGTGATACGGAACAGGGCGTATCCGAGGGAATAGAAGTTGAGCTGGCCCCAGACGATGAAAGTAGCCATCAGCGTCAGGTGGGGCCACCAGTCGTGGTGCAGCAGCGAGCGCAAGGCGTAGGCATCGGACCCGGGCGGTGGAGCGACCCAGAGCGGAATGCGGTCGCCGATCTCGAACATTTCGGCTGCGGGCGACTGCACGAAGAACTGCATCCAGATGAACGAACCGATGCCGCCCTGGCCCAGGATGGTTCCCGTGAAGGCGAAGAGGATGAAAATCTCCTGCTTCCCCAGCTCCCGCCGGCATCGCTTCGCGATCTCCAGGAAAAGGATGAGGGTGACCCATTGGGAGACGCCGCCCAGGCTTTCACCCACCATGAGTCCCATGAACATGTCGCCCGGGACGATCAGGAATCCCACGAACAGGCCGCCGAGCACGGCCATCCAGCCGAACCCATCCTTGTATTCCTTGATCTCCTCCGGAGCTTCCGGAGGCTTCTGGCTCTCGGTTTGTTCCATGGCGTTTCTCTATCAGGCTTTCTTGGACTCCGTCACGGCCGCCGCGGCCTCCGCTTCGCGCTGCCGGCGAGACTCTTCGGCCTCCTCGGCTCGCCGATGCGCTTCGAGCACCTCCGCCGGCGGCTGGCGTCCCAACAGCTCGTAGCCCCGGACCGTCAGTTCCCGCTTGTAACCCGCCTCCACCAGCCTCCAGATCAGGAGCTGCTTGCGGAGGTCCCTGAAGAATCCGGTATTCATCCGCCGCCACGTGTCGACCTCGCCCGACTCCCGATGGATGTGGAAGCGCAGCACGTCCACCTTCGCATCGTCCGGCGCTTCCCGCGTTTCGATCTGCACCCGCTGGCTGATGCCCATGTCGAGCGGCGCGATCCAGACCAGGCTGTTGAGCGAATAGATGGGCTGGCCTGCCTCCTCCACCATTGAAAACTGGGTCTGGTCGGCGCAGAACCGGCCGATGGAGTCCTCGTCATGCGCCCGGAAGTAGTCGTAGAGGAAGAGGTTGAGAGCCACGGCCTCCGCCTTGCTGACCGTGAAGGGGAAGTCGAAGACCCACTCATCGCCGACGGGCTTGGGCAGCTTCAACTTACGGGTCTCGTCCGGCACGGAGATTTCGGCGGCCTTCTTGGCGGGGAAGAGGGTGGACAGAATGACGGTGGCCACGACGACGAGGGTCGTGACGACGGCCGAGGTGGAGGAATAGTTCACGCTGAGGTCGGTCCAGATGTTGAACCGGACGATCATTCGGGCGATGACCTGTCCGAGGAGGTAGCCGATGATCGAGCCCATGGTCGCGTAGACGCAGGATTCGGCGAGGAAGAGGGCGCTGATATGGACGGGGGCGAGCCCGACGGCGGCATAGATGCCGATCTCGCGGGTCCGTTCATAGACCGATCCGAGCATGGTATTGAAAACGATCAAAGCGGCGATGAGGATGGGCACGAAGAGACCGCGCAGGCCCTGAACCGACTGCCCGCTCCTCGAGCTATAGAGGCGCACCTGGCCCTGGCCCGTTTTCGAGCTTTTCATGCCGGCGAAAAGGATCAGCTTGAGACGCCGGACGTAGTCCTCCAGGAAATGGTCCAGCTCCGCGCTGGTCCGGTTATCCAGCTTGACGGCCAGGGACCGGATGGAAGCGCCGAGCTGGACGGAGAGGCCGGACGGGATGATCAGGACGTTATCGCCCTCGAGGTGGATGTACAGCTCCGGCAAGGTCTCCTCCGATGCGGCGGAGTCCTGTCCGCCGGACGCCCGCGCTTGTTCCGCCTGGTCCTTCCTCGACTGCATTTCGATGAAGTCCACGGGCGTCAGGGGCTCGTTATCCAGGTCCCGCGTCTCATAGAAGGCCCCGCCATCCACCAGGCCGACGACACGGTATTCGTCGCCGGAGACGCGCACGGCCTCGCGGCCCGGCACAAAGTCGTCCTGCTGGATTCCCAGAAACTCGGCCATCCTCTTGGGCAGGATGCAGACGAACTGGCCACGGTTCTCCTCCTCGGTGAACCATCGGCCTGCGAGGAGCTGGGGCCGCGACACCTCGGCCTCCGCGGGGCTCAGTCCCACGAGCGCCTGGGCCGAGTAGGTGCGTTCGGGGTCCTCCGCGTGGCGCACCTCGAGGGCCAGAGTGTCCCCCACCTGGGGGGCCGTCTTCCACGTCCGCAGGGCGATTTTCGCGTCGGGGCTGGTCCGGAAGTAATCCGCGATGCTGTAATACGCATGTTCCTCGAGGGGGCCCCAGTCCCTGCGGCGCAGGAGGACCCCCTGGTACGTCGCGGCATAGCTCGTCTCGACCTTGTTGAACACCAGGCCCGTGTCGAAGCTGGTGAAGGACATCACGGTGAAGGTCAGCAAGATGAGCGTGGCGCACGTCAGGACGGTCCGCATCTTGCGCCGGCGCATGTTGGAGATGCCCAGGATGAAGGCGGCCACCGCCGCGCTCCCCCGGGCCACGTCCGTGCCGTGGATCGCCGCCGTCTTCTCCCGGATTTTGGCCATCTGCGCGTTGAACTTGTTGAGGACGATCAGCGTCACCATCCCGCCCAGGGCCAGCGTGAAAAAGCCATCCAGAATGATCACCGGCGTCTGGGAGATGCGAAAGGCCGGATGGACGAAGTGGAGCACGACATAGACGGCCATGAAGAAGACGGCAATCCCGCAGAGCTGTTTCCGCAGGTCCGCGAAGGCGAAGAAGAGACGCTCGGCGAAGAAGGCGAACGGCAGAAGAATGGCAAAATAGAAGATGATCCCCCGGACCACGTCGTTCGCCGTGCTCTGAACATCCGGATACGCCCGGCCCTCGAGCGCCCATGCCTCCCGGGCCAGGTTCAGGAACTCGTCATACCGCCGCGCTTCCCGGCTCTTCCCGGCCGCCTGAAGCTTCTCCTCCGCGAGACGGTGAAGGTCGCTCACCTGCTTGTTTCGAATCCCGGTCTTGCGCAGCTTTTCCATCCGGGACTGGTCCAGATTCCACATGTCCTTCGCGGCCTGGTAAGGCGAAAAGGGAAGGGTCTGTTCCCGGGCGGCCCGCAGGGGGAAGCCCCGTCCCTCTGCGTATTTCTCGTCCGTCTCGTCCGTGTTGAGCAGCGTGAACTTCGAGCCGAAGAGGCCCGCGCTCAGGATGAGCTTCACGTCGACATCCGGTTCGGCGAACACCACGGCGCAGGGCTCGGAATAGGACGATCCCCGGCTCTGCCCGAGGAACTGCGCGTAATACTTCGGCGCGGTGTTGGACTTCGCATCCAGGACCGTCAATTCCTTGAGGGTGGTGAAGTAGAGCTGGTCCAGGAGATCGAAGACCATGAACGACGAGCAGGGGAAGAGCGGCAGCCGCTGGTCCGGATTCCGTTCCCTCCGCCGGGCGCCCGAGGTGGCATGCGCCGACAGGGCCCGTTCGCTCCAGGAGCGGGTCTGGCCCCTGAACCGGAAGACGGCCCCCTTGTTGCCGACGAGATTGGCGATGCGTTCCACGCTCCCGTCCTTGCGGTCGAGCAGGAAGCCGCAGCACGCCACCTCCTTGTCGCGTTCCTTCGAGGCCCCGAACAGTTCGAAATTGCCGCCCCGGTCGGTGATCTGGTAGGTGTGTCCCCGAACGCCCATCATGGATTTCTGTTCGTGGATGGCCAGGGAAACCAGGGCGCCGGGGATGGGCGTCTGCGGTAGATAACTGATGAGCTGGTCCTCGATCACCCGGCCGTAGATGTCCCCGAACAGATTTTCCAGGTTCATCTCCAGAGGCAGGTCCGGGTCATTCACGATCTCGTAAAGGATGGGAAAGAGCAATCGCGTCTGGGCCAGGAGGTTTTCCGGATCGAAATTGTCCAGGTTGTCGTTGGGGGTGTCCACGAGCGCCCGCGTGTCGTTGGCGGTGACGAAGGAAAGGGAAGCGACTCCGGCGAGCAGCGGCAACTCCCCGTCCAAGGCGATCTGGTCGGGCATGTAGGACCGCCAATCGCGGCCGCGTTTGGGCACGACGCCGCTGACCACCTCGGCTGGGCCGGGACCGAGGAGCTTCCGGGCCGCCTCGGCGAACTCGAGGACACGGTCCGCGGTGGCAGCGAGCTGCCGCTGCAGCCTGAATTCGCCCGCCGAGCCGTACTCGTCGTAGAAATTCCCCTTGTAGAAAAGTCCCATCTGCTGGCCGCGGCTCGAAAGGTCGAGACCGATAAAGAGGGCCGGGAGCGCCTCGGGGGCCTCGCGCCGGGCCTCGCTCACCCACCGGGGATAGACCTTCTCGTAAAGGTCCGCCGCACGGCCTGCCACCTCCCGCATCCGGTCCAGATTCTTCTGGGCCTTCGCCTGCTTCAGTTCCTTTTTCAGGTCGTAAAGTTCCTCGACCTCCAGGGGAAAATCCGCGCCGAGTTGAAGGTCTCCCACCAATAAGAGGCATTCCGCCAGGAAATCCTCCGTCCCTTCCTCCAGCGCTTCCAGATCACGCGGCCCCTCCGGTCCGGCCAGCGCTTTCACCGATTCTCGAAGCTTCTGGACCTTCCCCGGCACGCTCTTTTCCGGGCTCTTCGGGTCCTCCTTCCCCAAAAAGTACTCCACGGCTTGCGTGCCCTTCTCACGCTGCAAGTAGACGTGTCGCGCCGTCCAGGCCCGGATGCCCCCCAGGGCCTGGAAGTGGGCGGACGTCGCTACGAACTCCACGGTTCGCCGCGGCGGATGGCTCGCGAGAAGCCGGGCGACCTCGAGGAGCGCCGCGATGCCGCAGGCGGCGTCCGCCCCAGGCGCCAGCGTCGGCACGACGGAGACCGAATCATAGTAGGCTTCGAGGACGATCGTCTGCCGGGAAAGGGTGGGGTCCGTGCCCGGCAACGTCGCCACAATATTATGCGCCGTCACTCTTTCCCAAGACATATTCGCCTGGAGCGCGGCTTCCGGGGCCGGACGGCCTTCGGGTCCCGCCAAGCCCAGGGCCGCCAAGGCCGCTAAGCAGGCCTCCTCCTCGCCGGGCGGAGGCGTCCCCACGGCCTGTGCAACGAGGGCCGGCAGCGCCCGCCGAGGCAGCCAATAGCGCGGGATCGGCGCCGGCATCAAAAGAAATTTTTGCATCGCTTCCGCCCGAAAAGCCGTCTCCGCCGGCTCGAGGAAGACGACCGCCTTCGCCCCCATCATTCCCGCGTTGAGCCACCGTGTCGCGCTGTTGAAATCCATCAGCAGCACGCTGCCCTCCACCGGCTTCAGATTGAAGTCCGCCAGGTGACCTGAACGCACGTAGAGCAAGGGTCCCCGGACACCCGCCGCCGGCAGCTTCGAGGTCCGCGCCAGATTCGGCCAGAGCGCGTGAAGCTCGATCGGGTCACCGCCGGGCCGCACCGTCAGCGTCGCCCCGCGGTCGACCGGCATCGCCAGCGTGAACGCCTCCACCCGCGGGTGCAGCCCGCATTCCTCGAACTGATGCGCCACGAATTCCGCCGCGCGCCCACAGCCTTCCGAGCCCGGTAAGCGGCTTCCCAACTCGCTGAGGAATTCCACGGTCGGGGCAGGATGAATGTGGCTGATAAAAGCCTGAAGCTCCTCGGCCGTCAGGCTGAGTCCTTCAGCGCAGGCCGAGGGAGTGGATGGGAACGGTGCGAGGACTGCCGCGCCCAGAAGGCTGATGAGAAGAGTACCGGAAGTAAGACGCACCGTCGGAATCCGCCCTGCTGAAGCCCACAAAAGGAAACGAATTTCAACGCGGGTGATACCCGCAGCCCAACAAGGCTCGGAAAGGTGGCCCGCCACATCCCATCGGGATCCCTACTAACGTTCCATCGGGATCCCTTCGGGAGGACAGGTCCATGCCCCAACGTCGCTCCCCATGGGATGCCACCAGAAACGAGATCACCCTAAGAGCATCCCTCCCACGGGGACAGGTGCGGGAGGGGCAAGCCAGGGTTGGGCCGGCCAAGCCGGGCCAACCCTGGCTCTGAAATCCGCGAGCCCGGAGGGCGCAGCGGATTTCATAAGACTTTAACAGAGAAACCCGGGAGGATCAAGACTCGTATCCGGGCGCGGAGGCGTACCCGCACTTCCGTGCACGGATACGAGTCTTGGCATACAGACTGCTCGCGGCTACAATAAACGTCCGGTGAAGGATGACCACGAGCCCCCGCGGGGCACGAAAACAGCACCGGCCAGGTGGGGGTCCGTTTTCCTTCTCCTATCCTGTGCCGCTCCTTGTGACTGCAAACCCCTCAACCATGCCCAAAAAGGAAAAGGACGATCTGGATTTCGAGATTGAATTCTTTGAAGGTATCGTGCAGCACGATCCTTCCTACCAGGAACCTCTCATGGCACTCGGCCACGCCTACACCCAGCGCGGCCTCTACCAGAAAGGCCTCGAGGTCGACCGGCAGCTTGTCCGTTTACGGCCCGACGACCCGATTGCTTATTACAACCTGGCCTGTTCCCTGTCCCTCCTTAACGAGCTGGATTCCGGATTCGATGCCCTCCTGCGCGCTCTTCAGTTGGGCTACCGGGACTACTCTTATCTCCTGAAGGACCCCGACCTGGCTTCGCTTCGCAAGGACCCGAGGTTTAGCCGGTTGGTCCTCGCTCGTCTGACCAAGTAGAGGGCGGAGGGAGGCTGCACTTCATTGAACGACACGGACCGGAAACCCGTCGAGCCTGTCCGGGAAACTTCGATCCGCAGCCAAGTGGGTCGTCTCCTGCTCGCGGCGGGACTGGTGCTCGGCGTCACCGCCGTCTTGTACTGGATGTTCCGAGTGGACCTGCCCGGCCGGGTCCAGGAGATGGAAAGCCACTTGGCCAGCCCGGACGACAAGTTCCGGAAACTGGCGGCCTACGAACTATGGAAAATCGGGGAAGGAACGTCTCCTGAACAGCGCGCTCGAGTGGGCATCCTCGACGGCAGGGTGGGCCAGAAGCTCCTCGCCCTCTACCGGCGGGGTGACCTCGAGGAGGAAGAGACGAGGCGATTTCTTATCCTGGCCCTGGGCTATTTCGGCTGCCAGGATGCCCTGCCGGACCTGGTCCGGGAAGTTCAGAATCCGGGCTCGATTTCCAGCGATCTCCGCCTGGACGCGGTCTACAGCCTGGGTTTACTGCAGAACCGGGAAGCGGCAGGGAGTCTCGTGGAGGCGACGCGGAGCGAGAATCCGGCGATGCGGAGAGCGGCGGCGGCGGCCCTGGGCAAGCTGGGCGATCCCAGGGCCGAGGGGCCCCTCGAGGCGCTGCTCGAGGACACCCATGCCGAGGTGGCCTGGACGGCCGCGTTGGCGCTCGGGGAGCTGGGAAACCCGGCGGGCCAGAAAAGCTTCGAGGCCATGCTGGACCGCCAGGTGCTTCAGGGCCGGCCCGAGTTGGACGAGGAGGCCCGGTCCCGGATCATGATTCACGTCATCCGGGCGGTGGACCGATTAAAACTCCGTTCCTTCAGGGTCAGATTGGAGCGTCTCGGGGAGACCGACCCGAATCTGAGGGTGAGGAGCGAAGCGATGCGAGCGCTGCGCAGCCTGGCGGGCGACTGACGAGCCGCCCCTCCGGCTACCGGTTGGATCAATCGGGACATCGCGGTCCTGGGCGCCTACGCCATCGGGCCATGGGTGGTTCGTCACGGGTGCAGCCCGCCTTGAAGTCGCGTCAGAACTGAGTGAAACCGGCGAGTCGGCTGACAAATCGCAAATCGCAAATGGCAAATGGAACAACTCTGGCTTCACTGAATACCTATGCGCCGCACCTCCCTCCACGCGGCCGCCCAGATCAGCAGAAGCGGCAGAAGGCTCAGCAGGCCAGGCAGCCCGGCCAGCTCCCCGAGGTTGAAGGAGCTCCAGGCCGCGGCCGGGGAGACGGGCAGGCCTTCCTGCTCCGGCGGCAGTCGATCGAGCAGGCTTTGAGTGTTTACGGATACCCGGTTCGCCGCGAGATGCCGGAACGTGTGCTCGAACAGGGGATTCTCGATCTCGAAACGCGGGGACGGGTTGACGGCGGTCACGGCGGTCTGGATGAGGACGGACAGGCTCAGCAGGCCGAAGAACAGTGCAGGAAGGCGTGGCCAGAAGAAGTAGAGGGACACGGCGAGGAAGGGGAGGCAGGGGACGAGGTAACGGGGCCCCGCTGACCATCCGCCTTCCCAATGGATGAAGGCCGCGTTCAGGGAGAGGTAGAAGAGGACGATTGAGAGGCAGGCCAGGGCTTCGAGCCGTCGGCCCCAGCGGGCGCTCAGGAAGGCCGCGGCGCCCGGGATGGCCAGGACCAGCAGGGGCGATGTGAAGAAGAGCCCGCGCTTTGGCAGGAAGGTCAATTCGAGGAACACTCGGAGGGGCGGCCAGCGGAACACGCCTCCCTTCGAGTCCTCGAACAGCGGATTCTGATAGGTATAGTTCGTGGCGAAGGGGCTGCCGAAGCAGGCCTGGTGATAGGCCAGGAGGCCGGCCACCGGGAAGGCCGCACCCGCAGCGAACCGGACGAGTCCGCGCCGGGGTTCGGGCCCGAGGAGGCGATAGCCGAGGAGGAAGGCGACTGCGGCCGCGTTGTTGTATTCGACGAGGATGGCGAGGCCGGCGAGGAGGCCGGCGATCGTATCCACATCCAGCCCTGCCGCCCGGCCCGGCTGGCCCGCCTCGCGAACGGACCCGTACTCGTGCCGCAGCCAGAGTGCGAAGATGAAGAAAGTAAGGGCCGCGGAGACCTGGTGGGCCTGGAACAGGGTGGCCCATGGAAAGGCGAGCGTGCCGAGGGAATAGCCGGCGGTGACCCACAGGCGGGGTCCCACGGGGCCCGGACGCAGGTATCCCAGGGCGCTGAAGAGCGCGGCACCGAGCGCCGCAGAGACCAGCGCCATGCTGCACACCGTCGCCACGTAGGCGTTGAAGTGGATCAGAGCCAGGGAGCCCAGAGGATGAACTCCAACCAGGACCTCTCCCCAGTAGAGGACCGCGTAGACCGGCACGGCCAGGAAGGAGATGCCCGGCGGCTTGTTGGGGTACACCCGGCCCCGGTGGTAGGCGACGTCGTCCGTGTTCGTCGCCATGCTGCCCGGTTCGAGCCGGCCGTCGGGTCCGTAGCGTCCGATGACCAGGCTGCCTTCTTCCACGATGGACCAGGTGAGATCGAAACGGGCGTTCTGATTCCAGCCGCCGCCCTGGAAGAAATAGGCGTACGTCAGGAACAGGGTCCAGAAAATCGTACGCCGGACGCTCCGTTCCCTCCGTTCTTCCATGGCTTTTTATGGTCCCTCGACGCCGTGCGGGGCGCAGAGAAGTTACAGCCTGGGACCTGTCCTCCTGGAGGGATAGCGTTTCCACAGCCATGGGGAAACCGCGCTCAACGTTGGACGCGTCGGCGCAAGAGTAAGAAAGCCAGTCTAACCGGTTCGAAGCAGATGACAAATGAGGATGTGACTCAGAAGTCCCATGACAGACGGGCCCCGACGCTCATACGAGCACACGTGCAAGGAAGCGCACCCGCTCCGAGGCCCGCCTGTCACGGTACATCGGAATTGGAGTTGTCCACAAGTTCCAGGCAACGCCCGGGGCGGGGCGGCGCGTTCGGTGTTATCCCCGGCCGGAGCAGTTCCTTTTCCTCGCTTCCCACCAGCGTTCGGCCCAGGGACGCCGGGGTTCTTCGGGCCGGCCCCCGAGCGACACGCTTTGGGCCAGCTCTTCAGGCGACATACCGGCGTCCGGGGACCGCGTTTCAGGAAAAAGCTGCGTCAGGCGCTCCGTGAGCGGCCCCGCGCCCCGGAGGAACTCGATGCCGATGCGCAGGCAGAGGAGCGGCATCTCCAGCTCGAGGAGCGGCTGGAATTTGACCGCGTCCTTTTGAGTGGTCAGGAGGGCATCGGCCCCCAGGCGGCGGGCCTCGGAAACCAGGGCCAGCAGGTCATCACCCGTATACCAGTGATGGTCCGGATACTCGCAGAAGCCCACGAGAATCACGTTCAAATCCTGGACGGCACGGCGAAAGCCTTCAGGATTCCCGAGGGCGCAGAAGGCCAGGACGCGCTTTTGTTTCAACCATCCCATGCCGACGGGGGAAAGGTCCGGGCACTGCAGGACTTCCTTGACTCGGTGAGCGGAGGTGAGGATGGGAGTCCGGGGCGCGAGGCGGCCGATCCGCTCGTGCAGGGCGTCCAGCGCCGCAGGACCCGCCTGGTCCGCACGAGTCAGCACGATCAGGTCGGCGCGGCGCATGCCCTGGACGGGCTCTCGCAGCAGGCCGCGGGGGAGGAGATGGCCGTACCCGAAGGGATTCAGGGCATCGATGAGAAGGATGTCGAGGTCCCGGTGCAGTCGCCGGTGCTGGAATCCGTCGTCGAGGAGAAAGCATTCAGGCGGCGGCTGCAGGCGCTCCATGGCCGTCCGCGCTCCGCGAAGTCGGTCGGGGCCCAGGATCAGGTGCACCCCATCGAGGTTGGCCTGGAGCAGGAGTCCCTCGTCATGGATGCCCGGGGGAAGGCCGGAAAGCTCGCCGGCGGGCGAGGGGCTTGGCCGCTGCCCGTAGCCGCGGCTCAGGACGGCGACGCGGTAGCCTCGCTTGCGAATCCAGCGGGCGATCCACTCGACCATGGGAGTCTTTCCAGTCCCGCCCGCGGTGAGATTGCCGACGCTGATCACGGCGGCATCGACGAGATGGGTTCGAAACCACTTCCCATCGTAGAGGGCGTTGCGGATGCCCACTCCGACCCGATAGCACCAGGAGAGGCCGGAGAGCGACAGCCGTTCCGCCGTTGCAGCCGCCCCGACGGTCTCACCTCGGATGAGCTTCAGGTAGGCGCTTCGCCGCCGAACGGACGCCGCGGCCGGCAACTCCGGACTGTCCATGGGCAAGGTGGCGTTTTCAGGCATGGCCGGTTGAATGGGAAGGGAGTGTGGCGCTCTTTCTCTCGGGGCTTGCGGTCCGGCGAACCCTGGGTCCATGTCGCCGGAAGTCCAGCCGTGCGTACGGGGTCGTCCACGCTTCCCTGGATCTTATTGGCCTGGAGCGTGCTTTCAACGCTCCGTCAATCGAGCCGGGCCATCCGGTGTCGGGAGCGGAATTCGGCCTGCTTGGAGCGATTCCACTCGCTGGTCCGGCTGAAGTAGTCCGCGATGCGGGTCAGCGCGGTTACGGAGGCGGAGTCGCACTGGGAGCATCGTTCCCGGGGCCCGCGCACGGTGCTCCGGCAGTCGGGGCAGAAAGTGAACGTGGGCGTGAAAGCGACCTGAGAGACGAGGGATTCCCGGTAAGCCTTCTGGAGGACCTGGAAAATCTCGTCGCCGCGCGGAGGCGGGTCCGACACGAACGCCTGAGTCAAGGCGTGGACTGGAATCCAGGGATGGAACTGCCCCTCGATCCTCCACCGTTCGGAAAAGGGCACAGCGGAGTCCGCGCGGATTTTGACTCCGTTGGTGTAATAGGCCTCGTCGGCGTCGGGATCGCCCCGCACAAACTCGGCAGCGAGGGGGAACGACTTGTAATCCACAAAGGCCAGTCTTCGGGCCGCATTCTCGGAAGGCGTTTCCTCGAGACAGAGACGGATACCCCGGTCCTCCTCGTGCTGGCGGGCGCGCTCCTGAACGCGTTCCAGGATGCGGCTGGCCAGCGTCTGGGCCTCGCGGCCGGCATGCAACTCCTGCCCGGCCGCGCAGGCGAGACACTCGTTCAGTCCCATGAGCCCCAGCGTGCAGGGCGCGTGCAGAAGGTTCAGATAAACGTTGCCATCGCGGACGGTCCGGCCGAGCTGCCAGAGCGGAAGCCGGGACGAGGCGGCGAGCCGGCCGAGAAACTTGCGCTTCTGGAGGTGAGCGAGCACGGCCCGGTCTACGGACCGGTCCACCTCGCGAAGGGTCTCCTCGAACCGGCCGCCGCCGGCCCGGTAAGCGGCCTGCGGCAGGTTGAGGGTGACGCTCTGGAGGGCGGCCTGCCGCAGGCTCTCGAGCCGGCTGATCGGCAAGAAAGGCGTCAGAGGCAGCCGCAGGGGCGGGCCGAAGCGTGAGGACTCTTCGCGGTCGAAGACGAACACGGGGACGCCGTTGTGAGCGGCCAGCTCGGCCGCGAGATAGAGCAGGGACCTGGCCGGCGGCTCCCGGAAACATTCGGCCATGACGTGGAAGTCGCACTTGGGGAAGCAGAAGATGCCGCCGTACTGATCACCCTGCGACCAGACCTGAAGGAGAGCGCGGGCCATCCGCTGCGCCGCCTCGCGGTAGCTTCCGTAAGGCCGGCCCGTGGGCTTGCCGCCCGGCCCGATCGCCTCGAGGGGCCGCAGGATGCCCGGCACGTCCGGGTAGATGTTGAGGTCAACGAACAGGGTCTGCCCCCCGCGGGAGAAGGCATGCTGGGCGCCGTCGAAGAGGATGCGCTGCGCTTCCTGGTACAGCTCGCGCTCGGAAAGGTCCTCGATGAACGGGGCGTACAGCACGTTGAGGAACTCGATGCCTTGGGGCCCCGCGGCGTACGACTGCATGGCCCCCAGAAACGTGTAAAGCTGGGACGTCAAACTCGAGGGATGCCGGGCCGGCGCGGACGAAACGTCGATCGTCTCCAGCACCAGGCCGTATCGCTTCAAGAACTCCAGGGAATGCGTCGCCATGTAGATGCGCGTCGGATAACCCAGGTCGTGCACGTGGATCATCCCCGACAGGTGCGCCTCCGATACCTCGGCCGAAAAGACCTCGTCCAGCGCATATTGCTTGAGCGTGTGCTCGGCAATCGCCAGGTTGATCGCTTCCGGGTTGTTCGTGACGACCTTGTGGTTCGTCTTGCCGCGGGCAAAAAGGATTTGATCCAGGTCAAACTTCGGTATCCCGATCACCGCCTGCTTCTCCAGCGTGGCCGAGAGACCCCGGCTGAACAGCTCGTTGTCCACCAGCTCGCGGATCAGCGAGGTGGAAACCTGCGTCAGGCCCGACGAGAAAATCTTCTGCTCCACGGCTGCCGCAATCTCGCGGGCCACCGTGGGATCGAGCTGCGCCTCCACCTCCAGCGCCAACACGATCTTCTCGCGGTCCCACGCGGCCATCTCCTCGCGCGTGCCGGGCGATACCTTCACGGCCGCGCCCTCGACACCCGCCGGCTTGCGCACCCGCAGACTGTTCCGAATCTGCGTGCGCCGCTCCCGGTACAGAATGTAGGCCTTGGCCGTCTGAACGTGCCCGGTCTCCATGAGCACCTTCTCGACGAGGTCCTGAATCTGCTCGATGTGCGGCGGCGTGCCGTCGCTGCCCTTCTCAAGAAACAACGTCACCGCTTCCGCCAGCTCCTCCGCCACGAACCGGCTCTCCCCGCCCGCCGCCTGAGCCGCCCTGTAGACCGCGTCGGCGATCTTGGTCTGATCAAAGGGGACAGCCCTCCCGTCCCGCTTGAGAACCGTCTGGAACTTCGCCAACCTCTCTATCCCTTCTGTGCCAGAAGCCTGCGCAGCTCATCTGCGAAATCGCTGACGTCCTTGAACTCCCGGTAAACCGATGCAAAGCGAACGTAAGCCACCGGGTCGGTCTGCTGGAGGTGTTTCATGACCTCCTCGCCAATGAACTTGGTGGGCACTTCCTTCTCGAACCGCTCGCTGCATTCCTTTTCGATCTCGCCGACGATGCGTTCGAGGGCTTCCACGGAGACCGGGCGCTTCTCGCACGCCTTCAGAAGCCCATCGAGGACCTTCTGCCTGCTGAACGGCGCCCTTCGGCCGTCCTTCTTGATGACCCGGAGAGTGGACTGCGCGGCCCGCTCATACGTGGTATAACGTCGGCCGCAGGCGAGACACTCGCGGCGCCTCCGAATCTCGTTCTCGCCCGCGGATTCACGAGAATCGACGACCTTGTCGGCGTTGGCCTTGCAGAAAGGACATTTCATACGGAAGACTCGGTGTGGAGAAGCAGGGCCCACAATCGAGGCTCATTATAGGAAGCACCGACGCCCTTGCAATGACGAGTGATCCAGGCCACCAGCAATCTCGCCTCCGCCGTGATAGATTACCATCCATCGCCGTACCGCCTTGATCATCGCATCGGCCGTTCCTCTCTCGCACCATGAATTTTCTCAAACGGCATCCGACGATTCCCCTTTCCGTCCTGATCCTCATCGGGGGCACTCTCATGATCCGGGTCGCTTTCCACAGCAGCGGAACGTTCGGAGGCACGGCCAATGGCGACGAGATTCCTCACGCACGCAAGCCCATCCCGCCGCCGGAAGAGCTGGCAAAGCTCCCGAAGGACGGCGGCCCGGAATATAACCGGCTCGTGTTCGAAAAAAGCCCTTACCTCCTCCAGCACGCGGGCAATCCCGTCGATTGGTATCCGTGGGGCGATGAGGCGTTCGAGAAGGCCCGGCAGGAGAACAAGCCCATTTTCCTTTCCATCGGCTATACCACATGCCACTGGTGTCACGTCATGGAGCATGAGTCCTTCGAGGATGAAGAGGTAGCCCGCCTCATGAACCAGCATTTCGTCTGCATCAAGGTGGACCGGGAGGAGCGGCCCGACATCGATCAGGTCTACATGACCGTGACGCAGGCCATGACCGGTTCCGGGGGCTGGCCGATGACCGTCGTGATGACGCCCGACAGGAAGCCTTTCTTCACCGGCACCTATTTTCCCAAGGAAGGACGCATGGGCATGCGGGGTATGCTCCAGCTTCTTCCCGCCCTGGCCCGGGCATGGAGCGGGGAACGGGAGAAGGTCCTCCAGGCCGCAGACCACGTGGCTTCCGCTCTTTCCCAGTGGACCCGCGGCGCCCCCGGTGGGGGCCTCCATCCGGCCACGCTCGATACGGCCTTCCGGCAACTCGAGGCCCGCTACGATCCCGAGCGCGGCGGCTTCAGCCGAGCCCCGAAATTTCCGGTGCCCCACAACCTCTCCTTCCTCCTGCGCTACGGGAAGCGCACCGGGAATCCGAAAGCGCTCGAGATGGTAGAAAAAACCCTCGCCGCCTTGCGCCTCGGCGGCGTCTACGATCAGATCGGCTTCGGCACGCACCGGTACTCGACCGACCCCGTCTGGCTCGTCCCGCACTTCGAGAAAATGCTTTACGATCAGGCTCTGCTGGCCATCGCCAACCTCGAGGCCTGGCAGGCCACGGGGAAGAAATTCTATGCCCGGACCGCCCGCGAAATCTTCGACTACGTGCTGCGCGAGATGACCTCGCCCGAGGGAGGCTTCTACAGCGCCGAGGACGCCGACAGCGAAGGTGAAGAGGGCAAATACTATCTCTGGACTCCCCAGGAAGTTGTCCAGGTCCTCGGTGAGGAGAACGGCAAGCTGTTCAACCGCGTCTTCCATATCGTCGAGGGGGGCAATTTCAAGGAGGAAGCGAGCGGCCGGAAGGGGGCCCGCAGCATCCCTCACCTCGTGAAACCCATCCCCGATATCGCACGAGACCTCCAATGGGCCGAGGACGAGTTGCAGAAACGGCTCGAAGAAAGTCGCCAAAAGCTTCTCGCAGCCAGGGAAAAACGGGTCCACCCGCAGAAGGATGACAAGGTTCTCACGGACTGGAATGGCCTGATGATCGCCGCGCTGGCGCTGGGGGGGCGCACCTTGGAGGATGCCCCGTACACCGCGGCCGCGGAGAAGGCGGCGAACTTCGTGCTCTCGAAGCTCCGTCGGAATGATGGCCGGCTGCTCAAGCGTTATCGTCAGAACGAGGCCGCCCTGCCCGCCCACCTCGAGGACTACGCCTTCATGGTCTGGGGCCTCTTCGAGCTTTATCAAAGCACCTTTGACGTGCGTTACCTCCGGGAAGCCATCTCACTGAACAACCTCATGCTCAAACATTTCTGGGACCCGCAGGACGGCGGTCTGTTCCAGACTGCCGACGACGGGGAAAAGCTTCTGGTGCGCAGCAAGGACATCTACGATGGGGCCATCCCTTCAGGCAACTCCGTCGCCGCCTTGAACCTGGTGCGGTTGGGCCGCCTGACGGCGAATCCGGACTACGAGAAGAACGCCGAAGGCATCATGAAAGCCTTCTCCGATGGCGTGGACCGGCAGGCCTCCGGCCATACGCAACTCCTGATAGCCCTTGAATTCATCGAAGGCAGGTCTTACGAGATCGTCATCGCCGGCGACCCCGAAAGGGAGGACACCCGGGCGGCGCTCCGTGCCCTCTGGAGACCCTTTCTACCCGGCAAGGTCGTCCTCCTCCGGCCGGACGGTGACGCTTCCGCCATCACGGACATCGCTCCGTACGCCAAATCGCAGCAAAGCATACAAGGCGCGGCAACGGCGTACGTCTGCCAAAACTTCGCGTGTAAACTCCCTACGACGGATATCCAGGAGATGCTGAGGTTTCTTGGAGTTGGCAGTGAAGTCTCACCCCAAGAGAAGTAGCCTTCACCTGTATCCTGATCTTTTCAGAGATGTATCTGGTCTGAGGTGTCAGTAAGAACTTAGTGAAAAAAACGAATTGCCTCTTGATCAACGGCCCCAAATCGAAGATCCCTTTGGGAGGGGCGAAATAACATAGCCCAGGCCAAGTCCGCCCCTGGCGGACGCCGGCCTGGGTAGAGTGACAAGCTGGATTGGGTCGCACGCAGAGTAGGACAAGCTCTTTGGCTAAACATTCACTCAAAGGACGACGGAAAGATCTGCGCCCTTCCTTGCCATATCGGCGGCGCCGGTGAGTTCCATCGTTCGCCGGACGGTTGCCGCCGTCCAGGCCGGCGCCGCTCAGATCGCGGCCCGCTGGGATCGGAGAGGCAATCACGGTGAGTAACCACGGGATACGACAGATGGTCGTGGCGCTGGCTGTATTCGCGTGCAACATCGACGACCTCCTTGCCGATGAGAGTATGAATCGTGCCCAAAGACAAGGTTGCTGAAGCGGTCTCTTGGCTGGGAACGGAAGCCCATCGGATTATTCGAGCTTCCGAGCGTGAAATGAAGGACGGAACGGCGGCCTTCCCCCCGCAGGCAGGGATCGGTTATGACGCGTTCTGGCTGCGGGATTACGAGTATACCCTGGAAGGGTCAATCACCTCCTATTCCGACAAGGAACTTGTCGACGCCTGCAGCCTTTTCATACGGAGCATGAACTCGGATGGCGCGGGCGTCGACTGCGTGAAATACGACGGCACCCCGATCTACAAGCCTGGCTTTGGCTCCATGGGTGAAAACCCCGTTGCCGATGGCAGTCAGTTCACAGTCGGGGTCGCCTTCCATACGTATCGAAGGACCAAGAGTGCGAAGCTCCTCGGCGAGATTCTGGACCCTCTCGTCAAAACGATGAAGGCGCTGCCGCGGAACAGCGAGACCGGACTGGTGCACATCGATGCCTCTCGGGACTGGGACCGCTGCCCGTACGGTTTTACGGACACGATTCGCAAACAGGGCGATGAGCTGTTCTGTTCGCTGCTCTTCGTGCAGGCTGGACGCCAATTGTCGAGCCTCTTACGGGCGGGACATCGGGAGGACGAGTCGCGCCAATGGAAGGAGGAAGCAGATCGGGTTGCCGCGGGCATTCGCAAGGTGTTCTGGGATGGCGATACCGGGCTGTTCCGGGCGGCAACCGTAAAATGCCGCGAGCATGACGTCTGGGGGTCATCTTTTGCCGTCTTCCTGGGGGTGGCGGATTCGGCCCAATCCCATGCCATCGCACGCTACTTCAAAACGCACTACGACGCCATCGTCCTGAATGGCCAGGTTCGGCATCTGCCGGCTGGTGTCTACTGGGAACAGGGCTGCGCCCGTGACCAATATCAGAATGGGGGCTTCTGGGCTACCCCTGCCGGGTGGTTCGTCTATACCTTGGACCTTGCTGACCCTATGCTTGCTGACCGGAGCGTTCTGGACATGGTGAATCATTTCAAAAAGCATGGCGCGTGTGAATGGATCATCGGTGAGCGGCGGCAGTTGCCGGACTATTTGGCGAGCGCCGCATTGCCGTTGGATGGAATTCGAGCCATGCTTGAGCGCAGGCAGAAGGCACAACCCCTCAAGAATCCCAACGCCGCGGATGCAGGCGACTCGCAATAGCTCGCGCCTGATCCGCGGCCTCCGCCGGACGGCCGCCGCCGTCCGGCGGACGAGCCGCGATCTGCTTCGCCAGGGAGTGGTTCGGCGGCATCCGCCGCCGAACCACTCCCTGGAGCGGACACCGGCCTTGCCGTCCGTAAGCAGCCCTGCTGCCGTCAAAGCCGGCGCCGCTCAGCTTGCTGCGGCCCGTTAGACCACCAGGGTGTTCTGTGCCAGTATTCGCCCATCTTGCCTCGGAGCGCAACATCGCGTCGATCCGCCGCAGCGGGATCGGCCTGCGGAAGCGGCGGTATCGGCCCCGAGGAGTGTACGCCCTGCCGGTGACGCGGAACTTCTACGTCTCGCATCAGTGGCTCCGGGAACTGAAACGCGCGGGCGGCGGGACCATCGCCGGGGTTTACTTCCGCATCCCGGACGACGAGGCGGCCGAAGTCGGCCGTTACAACTGCCCCCCTGTGACCATGACCGCTGCTGAAGCCGTTGCTCTCCTGATCGCTCTTGAACAGCGCGGTCCCACTGGACAGAGGATTTGGCTCGAGTCAACCACGACACTCTGGCGCGGCCAACGATTGCTGTCCTCTCCGGAAGGCTATGAGATCACCTGCCCGTGCGAGATTGAGTCGTCCTCGCCGGAAGGCTGTGAGGTCATCATCCCGCGCAAGATTGAGCGGTCCGAAATCATCCGCGTCAGGTCGCTGCCGCAGGTGGTAGGCTGGCGGTACAGCCCGCGTGCGCACGGCCAACCGCCGTATTCCGACCTCTCCCGTGAACGCGGACAGTACGGGATTCGCAGGTTGGTGCGAAGAGTCGAAGAGGCCAAGGCGGGGGGCAGGCCCACGAAAATCTTCATATCCGGCCGTAAGCAGGATTCCTTCCGCCGTGTTAAGCGTCCACGTCAGCAGCGCTGATGGAGGGCCGAACAAGGTGCTGCAACGGACGGGACCGGCATTATGGCTTCTCGTGGAGTGAGGTCCTTGCAGCCGGACCCTGTTGAAAGATAATCCTCCCAGGCGTGCTCAGAGAATATGAGCTTCACGCCATCAGCTCCCGTTCAGTCCCCCCACCGGATTCCGGTTCAGCGATGGACTACCAGGAGCCTGTGAACATTCTTGGGGCTGCGGAAGAGATAGCCGGTTTCTGCGGGGGCCTGATCGTCCTCGAGGGACATCATCACGACAGATCGCTGTGATTTGCTGGTTTTCTCCGCGCTTTCCGTGTTCTCCGTGGTTCACACCGATTTTGTTTCTCTCTGTCGCAACGAAGCGAGTCCCCAAGCTTCGTAAATCACGCTCTGATCAAACTTGGAGAAAAGGTCCGATGATAACTCAGAGCTTCACGGATTTTCGTAGCGAAGCCTGCAAGTTTATCCCCGTGGGGGGCTTCGCCTACGTTCGCCAATGGCTTTTTCCCATTCTTGTGCTCTGTTTTCTGTTGCCGCCATCGGCTCAGGCCCTGGAGGAGGCCAGAGAGGCCGAAGCTCAACGCTACTGGCCCCAGTGGCGCGGGCCTTTCGGTAGCGGCGTCGCGCCGGAGGCCGATCCGCCCATCGAGTGGAGCGAGACGAAGAATATCCGCTGGAAACTGGCTCTCCCGGGCAGGGGGCACTCCACTCCCATCCTCTGGGGCGACCGAATCTTCGTCACGACGGCCGTCCCTTACGGAGACGCTTTGCCCTCCCAATACAGCGGCGCCCCTGGCGGCCATGATGAGCTTCCCATCACCCATCGCCACAAGTTCATCGTCCTCGCTCTGAATCGTCACGATGGAAAGGTTCTCTGGGAAAAAACCGTGCGCGAGGATCTCCCGCATCAGGGCGGACATTACACCGCAAGCCTGGCGTCCGCTTCCCCCGTCACCGATGGCCAGATGCTCTTCGCTTTCTTCGGATCGTGGGGGCTCTACGGTCTGGACTTGAATGGGGAACTGAAGTGGCAAGCCGACTTCGGCAAAATGCTCACGCTCCATGGACACGGCGAGGGCAGTTCGCCTGCGCTTTACCGAGATACCCTCATCATCAACTGGGACCACGAGGGCCAGTCGTTCGTCGTCGCCTTCGACAAGTGGACTGGCAAAGAGTTATGGAAGGCCGAACGCGAAGGAGGCACGTCGTGGACCACGCCCATCGTGGTGGAACATGGGGGCAAGCCACAGGTCATCATCAGCGGCTCGAAGCGTGTGCAGGGGTACGACCTGGCCACTGGCGCACTCTTATGGGAATGCCGCGGCCTGTCCGTAGAGAACGTGGTTTCCTCGCCCGTGGCCGGCGGCGGCATGGTCTATGCCGGCAGCAGCTATGATCGCCAGGCGCTTCTGGCCATTCGTCTGGACGGCGCCCGAGGTGACATCACGGAGAGCGAACGCGTGGCCTGGAAAAGGACACGAGGAGCCCCGTACGTTCCCTCGCTCCTCCTCTATGGCGACTCGCTCTACTTTCACCACCATTACCAGGGCATTCTGACTCGTGTCGATGCCCGCACGGGCGAAGACCGGCCCGGCGCCTTTCGGCTGAACGGCATCGGCAGGGTGTTTGCCTCGCCGGTGGCCGCGGCCGGCCGCGTGTACGTCACTGATCTCGATGGCGCAACGGCCGTGTTGAGCCACGCGGACAAGCCCGAAGTGCGGGCGCTGAACCGGCTCGACGAAAGCTTCAGCGCCTCAGCCGCGGTCGTCGGCCGTGAGCTCTACCTTCGCGGGGAGAAGCACCTCTATTGCATCGCTGAAAACGATTGACGCCCGTATCCCTGTTCAGAAGCGCGCCAGTACTTCTGAACAGGGATACGAGTACTCCAATGCTCAAATCCACCCGCACTTCCGCACCCGAGCCCTCAGCGCATCGGTTCATAAATGGCGCCTCCCCTGTGGCCTTCCCGTTGCGATAACCCGGCGGAAGTCCTAGAATTCGAAGGTTTGACCCGAAGGGCTCAACCCCTGAATGGTGTCCAGAGCCTCTGGCCCCGTCGCTGGCCACGCCGGCTGTTCGCTTCGTCCTCCACGCTTCTTCCCCCGGCCCGGTCCTCGCTCCTGGCGCTACCATGAGACGCCTCCAGCCGGCATCGTTTTCGTTTCGTTCTGCACAGCCGTTATTCCTCGCTGGCTTCTTCCTGGCCGCGGCCGCGTGCCTGTCCCGTGAGCAGCTCCTGGCCGAAGACGGCATCCAGTGGGTGGTCGTTGCCGCGGACGAGGCGGAGGTCTACCGCGACAACCAGGTCGTGCTGCGCGCTGCGCGGGATCAAAAGTTCCAGCTCGTCGAGACCAAGGGAGAGTGGGTAGGGGTGTCGTGGGATGACGGCGCCGGCCGGGCCACCGGCTGGATTGCCGCGAGCAAGGTGCGCCGGGCATCCGAGTCCGACGCCGCGGCCGAACGCGTCGATGTCTCGGTCTGGACCTCGCCGGACGGCCGGCATCCCAGCAAGGAGCGGCTGCGGGCCCTTTTCGACGGCGCCTGCGAGTCGTATGGGCAGGCCGCGGCGGACCAGGCCCAGGCCGCGATCCAGTTGGACCCTCATAATGGCCTATTGTATTACCTGCTGGCCAACGCGGCCGCGGACAATCTCCAGTGGGAACTGGTCAAGGACGCCCTGAAAAAGGGGAACTCCAGGCCCGAAGCCTATTTCTACAACACCGCGTCGGGCCTCGATCAGTACCTGATGCCTTTGCCGCACCTTCAGCCGCTGCGGCAGCTCGCGCTTTCGGTGACGCGCCAGGCCAGGAAGATGCAGCCCGACGCAGGGGCCGAATTGCTGCGCGACCTCCGGAGGATGGCGCAGAAGCTGGCCGAGGCGCAGCCGCCCTTCTCCATCCATCTCCAGTTGGCCATGGGCATCGTGACCGTCGTCGATACCGCTCTGGAAATGCTCGGACAGAAAAAGGGGCTGGACGAGCTGGTCCGGGCCGCCCGGCGCATCAAGAAAAAGGACCAGGATTGGATCGCCGAGGTCCAGCAGGAGCTGCTGCTCCAGGGGAGCGAGGAAATCTTCATCGCTCGAAAATACCTCCGGGTCACGGGCCTGAGCCCGGAGGCCATCAATCAATTCATGTCCTTCGGCCCCGCGCTGGCCATGGAGGACCCCACCGGCGCGGCGGTCCCCAAACCGGCCCGCGAGGAGAAGCCCAAGCCGAAGGAAATCGCCAAGTCGGCAGAGGCCAAGAAGCGGAATCGGTTCTATCGCCAGGTGCGAAACTACGATTTCCTCTCGGACATGCTGGCCGAAGCCGCGTCGCAGGATGAAGAGAGCAGCGAGAAGCGTGAGGAGCCGGACATGATGGAATCCCAGTCGAAGGCCAGCGGAGGGGGCGTCGGGGAATCGCCGGGCGCGGCGGGCGATCCCCAGATGTTGAAATTCTTCGCCGACCAGGAGGCCACCCTGCTCAAGAGCCTCAAGACGCCCGTCCACAAGCAGGGGATTCTCACCGCCAAGCAGTTCCTCGCCGCCGCGATCTCCGGCAGCCGTTCACCTCTTTTCGAGCGCCTGATGAACCCGCAGACGGAGGCTGACCGGTCGGACCGGAATCGATGGGACCGTGCGTGCGACGAGGGCGTGAAGGAAATGGCCGGGCTGCTGGCTCGACTGATGGAGGGCATGCCCGAGTGACAGGCGTGACGACGACCTTGGGAATTTCCACGTTGAATTTCGGCGTGGGTCAGGAATCGGTGAAAACGTAAGATGCCCCGTTGCGGAGACGAAAGCTCGCCTTGTGCTCTAAATCATGCTCAGGCCTGCCCGCACCCTGTTGATCGCTGGCCTCGTGGTCTTTGTGGCGACGAGTGCTCTGACCTGGACCGCCTGGTCGGGCGCTGGCGATTCGGTCGCGGCCGCGCGTGCGGCCCTCCTGGAACAGGCCCGCGTCGAGTGTCTCTCCGCCGGACGCCGGATCGTCGAGTCCCTCAGCGCCCAGGCGCAGCGGGTTTTCGAGTCCCTTCTCACGGCGGGGCCCGAGGCGCTGCCGGCCCTCTGGACCCGACGCCGCGACTTCCCCGATCCGGTTGCCGAGCTTCTTCTCCTGGACGATCGCGGCCGCGTCCTGTTTCCGCGGCCGGGGAGCGTGTCGGCCCCGCGCTGGATCGAGGAACGGCCCCAGGACGCGGAGGCCCGGGAACACCTCCGGGCCGGTTACGCCGCGGAGTTCCAGCAGCAACGGCCCGACGAAGCCGCGGCACATTACGCTCGATGCCTCGATGAGCGGTTCGGGATCACGGTCCGGCTCGAGGCCATCTCGCACCTCGCGGCCCTCGAGATGAAGCGGGGCGAAGTCGCGGCCGCCGCCGGACATCTTCAGGACCTCCTCGAGAAATACCCTGAAAAGTTTTGTGAGGGGATGACCCGTGCCCACGCGCGCCTTCAACTCGCGCGGGCCCTCCATCTCTGCGGCCGGAGTCCGGAGGCGGCGACGCGGCTCGTCCCCTTCCTCAGGGACCTCCTCGAGGGCAAGCTGGATCTGGACACCAGCGCCACACGCTTCCTGCTCGAGAAGGCAGCAGCGATCGCCCGTGAGATCGCCTCGGCTGAACCTTCGGGCCAGGTCGGCCGCGACCTGGCAGAATTCGAAACCCGCATCGCCCGTTACAATGAAATTCTCGAGCAGACGAACCAGAGTCGGCTCGCCGAGTGGCTGCCGCAGGCCATCGGCTTCGCCGCAGCTCACCCGGAAGAATCCCCTGTCCGCTTCCACTTCAACCCGGACGGACCTGAACTGCGGCTAGCCAGTTCCAGAGCCATGGGGTCCCAGGGCCGTCGCTTTCACGTCGCCTTCCGCTGGAAGCCCTCGAGGCTCGAGCCCCTGATCGACTCGGGAATCCGGCAGACCGACCAGGGACCCTTCACCCTGGCGCTCTGCGACCTTTCCGGCCGCGCCCTGGTGTCGCCCCCTTCGCCCGATCGAGCCCCCGCGGCCATCCTCCCCGTCCCGGAGATACCGGGGTGGTTCGTTCGCGCGGACTTCACCGACCCGGCCGCGCTCGAGCGGTCCCTTCAGCGCCAGCGCGCCGCGGTGATCGCGGTCGCCGCCATCTTCCTCGCCGTCACCCTTGTCGCCCTCTTGGCCCTTCTTCGGACGGTCCGCCGAGAGGTGGAGCTCGCCGCGCTCAAGACCGATTTCGTTTCCCACGTCTCTCACGAACTGAAGACGCCCCTGTCCCTCATTCGCCTGTTCGCCGAGACGCTCGCCATGGGACGCGCCCGCAGCAAGGAGGAAGAAAAGGAATGCATCGACGTCATTACGCGGGAAAGCGAACGGCTGGCCGGTATGATCAACAACATCCTCGATTTTTCTCGCATCGAGAAGGGGCGTCGGGTCTATCGTTTCGACCGGCTCGAGCTTTCGCCGTTCCTTCTGGAGCTTCTCGAGGCCCAGCGACCGCGGCTTGTCCAGCTCGGTTTCAACTTATCCATCGATGTTCCCGTGCTTCCCGTGGCAAACGTGGACCGGGAGGCGATGCAATCGGCCCTCTTGAATCTGATCGACAACGCGGTGAAGTACTCGCCCGGCGAGAAGGCCATCACGGTCCGGGCGCTGGTCCAGGGTCCCAACGTCGAAATCGCCGTCGCCGATCGCGGCATAGGCGTACCGCCCCATGAACGCGGCCGTATCTTCGAAAAATTCTACCGGATCAGAGACGAGCGCGTCCGGCAGTCCAGAGGCTCCGGACTCGGCCTGACCCTCGTGAAGCACGTCATGGAGGCACACGGCGGCATCGTGCGCGTCGATGCGAACGAGGCAGCCGGCAGCGTCTTCACGCTCGTGTTACCCTTCGTGCAGGAGTAGACGCGGCAGCCGATTCGTCGCTGGCTTTCCCTCACCCCGGCCCTCTCCCAGCGGGAGAGGGCCGGGGTGAGGGTCACAAGCGCCAGGACCCGTGACCAATGGATGAGCCGGCGCACTGAGCCTCTCACCGGCGAAAAGCCAGAACGGCCGGCCCCAATGCCCAAGATTCTGATCATCGAAGACGAGACTGACCTTCTCCTCGGACTCCGCCGCAACCTCGAATTCGAGGGATACCAGGTGATCCAGGCGACGGACGGCGAGAAAGGCCTCGACCTGGCCATCCGGGAGAAGCCTGACGGCATCATCCTGGACATCATGATCCCCAAACGCGATGGCCTCGAGGTGTGCCAGGACCTCCGGGCCAGGGGATACTCGACCCCGATCCTCATGCTCACCGCCAAGAGCCAGGAGATGGACAAGGTCGTCGGACTCGAAGTCGGGGCGGACGATTACGTGACCAAGCCCTTTGGCCTACGGGAACTGCTGGCTCGCCTCAAAGCCCTGCTCCGCCGGGCCGCCCGCCGCGCCGGGCGGCCGGAAACGCTTCAGGTGGGCCGCTGGACCGTCGATTGCAGCCGCTTCGAAGCGCGGGTTGGAAAGACCGTATGCTCGCTATCCCACTACGAGGTGGACCTCCTGGCCCTGCTTGCCCAGCGAGCCGGTGAGGTGGTCACCCGCAACGAAATCCTCAACGAAATCTGGGGCATCGAAGCCTACCCGACGGACCGCACGGTGGACAATTACATCGTGAAGCTGCGCAAGAAATTCGAGAAGCACCCCCGCAAGCCGCGCCATATCCTCACCGTACACGGCGTCGGCTACAAATTCGTGCGCTGACAATTTTCTACAATTTTATTCATGCCGGTGATACTTCCAGCTCACCGCATCCCTACAATCCTACCCGTCTTCTTGGCCATGGAGGAGACCCTTCGGCCCGCCGCTTTCCCGGAGACGGACCCAGGGCAGGTGACGGGGACATCCTCCCGTGCTGTTCTCTTGAGGAGTTTTCCTATGCGTACATTCATCCCTGTCCCGTTTTCCCGTCGTCTTCTCCTCTCCCTCCTCCTCTCAGCCGCCGTTCCCCGCCCCTTTCAGGCCGAGGAGCCATCGGCGGATGACCTTTTCTACAAGGCCTATTACCTCGAGACGCAGGATCGGGACCTGGAGAAGGCCATCCAACTCTACCGGGAAATTCTTTCCCGGGAGCCGGCGGACGAATCCGCGGCGGCCAAAGCCCAGTACCAACTCGGCGCGTGTTATGAAAAACTCGGCCGGATGGAGGAGGCTCGCAAGGCCTACCGGAGCGTGCTCGACCGGTTCGGTTCCCATCGTGAAATGGCACGCAAGGCGGAGGCGAGCCTCCAGAGCCTCCCGACCACCACGCCGATGCCGGGCGACCCGGCCGCCGGGCATCTCCGAGTTGAACCCTCGATTCCGGCGGCCGGGACGGCGCCGCGAAGCGACCTGGCGGATGCCGGGGCCAGCCAGGAATTCCCGCTGGAGGAAAAGATTCCTGCCTGGATCGAGGCGCTGAAGAGCGAGCAGGCCGGGCAGCGTGAGGACGCGGCCAGGAATTTGGTGGGGGCAGGACAGGCCTCTGTGCCCGCCCTGGAGGTTTTCCTTGCGAGTCCTGTCGGCCAAGACGGCTGGACCGCTGCCCGTGCTGCCCTTTACCAGATCCAAGGGATGCCGGCAGACCCGAACCAGGATGCCGTCGAGAAGCTTTTTGAGAACAGAATCTCGGTCGACTTCCGCGATACTCCGCTCTGCGATGTCGTCCAATTCTTGTGCAACCTCACAGGTCTGAACATCCTGGTCGATGACCAAAAAATATTGGGCGCTGAAAGGGCTCCCGTCACCATGAAGGTCGAAGACAGAAGCCTCCGGAACCTCCTCGATGGGATCACTCGGCTTGTCGGCCTGACCTATCGAATGCACGAAGGCGCCCTCGTCATCACGACCGCGGAAGGCGGCAAGCGGCTGGAACGCCGCGCTGCGCTCCGGGCCGCCCAGGACGTCTGGGACGAAGCCCACCCGTCGAAGGAGTCCGGGGCCCGTCAAGCCTTTCTGAACCGGCTCAAAAACATCAAGGTCTCCATCGATCTGCAGAATACCCGGCTCGCCGATGCGCTTTCCTACCTCGGCGAATTAGGGTTGCCAGCGAGCCTCTACATCGATGAGGGCTGCGCCGGACAGCCCATCACCCTTCACGGCCAGGAGGTCCCCATGAGCCAGGTCCTCTCCCTCGTATGCGATTTGAATGACCTGGAGGTCCGGCCCGGCCAACTCGGCACCTACGGGATTTACTCGTCTGCCGGGAGCGCGGGCAGCGGAAAAGCTTCGAAAAGAGGCGAGGATGAAGCCACGGCGTTCCTGCAAGCTGACCTGGGAGGCGGGAAGGCCATGGTCTTCCTCGATGGCGGCATCGAGGGAGACCTGGAGAACGGACTCGCCAAGGTGACCTACAAGGGGCACGAGGTGTGGAAGGGGCCCGCCACCCAGCAGTTCTTCACCACGCAGGCCCTCATCCACGGCCGGCTCATGGCTGCCGCTTTTGATGGTGAGAAGGTCCTCTGGGAGAACCTTCCTGGGGCCGGCCAGAAACTGAAAGAGCATTTGGGAGAAATGCCGCCGATCGATTGGGCGCACCTGGATGCCCAGGGAAACAAGCTCATCGTCCAGACCGAGAACAACCGCACCACCATCCGGCACGACGGAAAGGAGGTCTGGAAGGGCCAGACCCGCGGCCGCATCTCCGCCTGGGAGCGCAACATCAACGGAGAGGACTTCGCCGCGGTGTTCGACGGGGACGAGCTGATTTGGGAAAACGTCCCGGGCGCCGCCCAGAAGGTGAAGGAGCTCGATCCCCAGAATCCCCTCCCGCCCGGGCCCCGCACTTTCTGAAATGTCCAACGTCATCATCCTTTGCGCCAATCCCCAGTGCCAACAGCCGCTCGCCTGCAACTCCTCGCTCGCCGGGCAGGCGGTCCAGTGCCCCCGATGCGGGACGCTCACCGCGGTGGGTGACGTCGGGCAGGATGGCTTCCCCGGCGGTATCCGCCTGGGCCAGTACACCATCGTCCGAAAGATTGGGCAGGGCGGCATGGGCCGCGTTTATGAGGCGCTCCAGGATGGCCTTGGCCGCCGCGTGGCCCTCAAAGTCCCGCGAGTGACCCTCAGCATGGACCCCCGCTTTTTCAAGCGCTTCCTCCGCGAGGCCCAGATCGCCGCCACGCTCAACCACCGCAACATTGTCCAAGTCTACGAGGTCGGAAACGACAAAGGCTACCCCTTCTTCTCCATGGAGCTCGTCGAGGGCGAAACCTTGCAGGCGCGGCTGGCCCGGGAGACTCGTCTGCCTCCGGCCGTTGCTCTCGAATTCCTGTTCCAGTCGGTCCGGGGGCTCGCCCATGCGGGGCAGCACCGCGTGGTCCACCGCGATATCAAGCCGGGCAATCTGATCCTCGCGCTCGACGGGACGCTGAAGATTACCGACTTCGGCCTGGCCCGCGCGCAGGGCTCGGGTCAGCAGACCTCTCAGATCGTGGGCGGCACCGCCACCTACATGAGTCCCGAGCAGGCGTGGTGTCAGAAGAATCTGGATATCCGGTCCGATATCTATTCGCTCGGCGCCTCCTTCTACCACGCACTGGCTGGCCACGTCCCCTTTCAAGGCCGCACCGCAGCGGAAACGATCTCCCTGGCGGCCCGGGGTCTCCGCAGGCCTCTGGATGAAATCCAGCCCGACGTCTCGCCTCGCCTCGCCCAGATCGTCGAAAAAATGATGAACAGAGACGCCGCTGAGCGATATCAAACTCCCACAGAAATCCTGGTCGATCTCGATCAGCTCAAGGCTCTGGAGTTTCCTCCAAATCCTACCTCCAAGGCCTCAGCACCCTCTGCCGGTGACTTCCGCCCGCGCGACCCGCCGCCTTCCCGGCGAGCGCCAGCATGCCTCCGCTCCTCTGCCCGGCCCGAGTCGGGCGCACGGCCGGCCGCCGTCCGCTCCCCTGCGGAAAAAAGGCAGCAGATCGCGGCCTGGACCCTGGGCGTCCTGATCGCTATGGCCGGCGCCCTGTTCTGGGTTCTTCATCGCGCCCGGCCCGAGTCGGGGCCGGGCCCCACGCTGGAGAGACTGCCCGCCACGCGGCCTGAAGAGGATTATCGGCTGCAAAATTCAACGCACTCACGGCCAGAGCCAGTCCCTGAAGAGAAGCCACAACAAGCCCCAAACGCCCCGTCCAGGGGTGTCCAGGTCGATTCCGATTCCGTGGCGGGTTCCGACGCGAAGAGGACCGAGGAGTCGCCGCTCGAAAGCGCCGTCATCATCCCACGATGGCCAGCGCAGAGGGATTCGTGGAAGCCGGAAGCCAGAGCCCAGGAGGCGGCCGCGGCGGATGCTGTGGCCGCCGAAGCCAAGCCTTCGCCCGCATCAGTTCCTCCGCTTCCTGCTGTGGAAGACGTATCCCTGCCGCCGGACGAATTCCCCGAGGACCAGGCGGAGGCTTTCGGCCGCATGGAAGATTCGCTGACGCCCCTTCTGAAGACCCACGAGCACGCGTCGGCATGGGAAGAGGTTCAGCGACTGGCCCTCCGGCCCGAGAACGCCCGATTCCGCGACGATCTGAGCGCCATGAAGCAGGATTTCGAGGCCGTCGAGGCCCTGTGGCAGCAGTTTCTCCAGGCCATGGAGGCCGCGAAAGGGACCGAAGAAATATTCAATATCCGTCGCGGCAGGCTGGCCGGCGCCCGCGATGGCCTCCTCCTCCTCGAGATCAACAGCCGGACCGAGCGCCTCGCTCCGGCGGACGTCGGGCCGGGCAAAATCCAGGAAAAGCTCCAGATCAGTCCTGCGCGCTCCCCGGCCGAGACCTGTCATGCCCTTGCCGCATTCTGGCTGCACGAAGGCCGGAAAGATAAGGCCCGGGAGCTTCTCGAAGGCATCGGAGGCTCCCACCCGGACGCCAGCCGGCTTCTCCAGTGGCTGCGGTGGTCACGAGAAGCCGAAGCCACCCAGATGATCCGGGCGATCCAGGCCGACCAGGCCGGGCGGAACTTCGATGCCGTGTTGAAGCGTGTGAGCGACCTGCTCAGAGATTTCGAAGACACCCGCGCGGTCACTCGCAGGAAATCGGACCTCGAACAGCTCCGGGCAGGGGCCGAGGCAGCGATTCTGAAGGAGAAAGAGAAAGTCCAGGCCGCCCTCGAGCGCCTCGAGGTCCTTGTCCAACAGGTCCAGAAGGAACGGGAGAGGTGGTACGACGACATGAAAGAGAAGGTGAAACAGCAATATGAAAAAGAGAGCACGGACCCGGAAACCTACGTGCGCCGGGGCGATGCCGAATTCGGTCACTACGTCGAGCACGCCGCATGCCCGAAGAGCGACAACCTCAAGACCCTGAAAACCATTCTCGAGAACATGCCCCGAGTGACGCAATTCGTTCAGGACGTGCAGAACCGCAAGATCGAGTACAAGAAGATGATCGAGCAACTGGAGAAAGAAATCGATCAGGCGAAGAAAAACTACCAGGCTGGATTGGCGAAACTGGAAACCCTCTACAAGGAAAAGAGGCGGTCCCTCAAGAACCGGGAAGGCCGAGTGGCCCGGCGCATCCGAGAGGGCATCAATCTGACGAATGAGGAAATACTGCGGGAACTGCGCGGCTAGCCCGGATTTCTCACAAGTCACAACGGCACGCCCGATATCCGCCCGTGCGCCAATGCGTTGCAATGCAGGCTTCAACGCGGCCTTCCTGGCACCTCGATCCGGGCTAGCCCTGAGCGAGAACGACGCAAGTCGTTCGAGTCGAAGCCCGCAGGGCGCATTTCGAACACATCGTGGTAGAAATGCAGGTTCGAGTCTTAGGGTGTAACTTCTCCGCGCCGCGCCCACTTCGTGGGCACCCGGCGGAGAAGTTGAAAGGTGTCCCGCCAGGCTTGTCCCAGTAGGAGGCGGGTCGGGTGTCCGTTGATTCCTGAACCCTGACACCTGACACCTTTCCGAGCCGTATTGGGCTGCGGGCTTCGCCCGCCTGAATCCTCGAGTTCGCAAGTGCGCCCACACTTTCGAACGCGGGTGCGAGTGAGTTGTCCCTCCAATTGAATCGGCGGGTCCGTTGTGCTATATAGAAAGACTCCGGGCTGGGCCGCGGATACCCTTGGGAAAGGGCGGGGACCGTGATGAGAGACCGGAGGTATTTCTTGATCCAGAGCGACTAAATAAAATCCTGCACCGGATGTTCGTTTCGGTCCCAGCCTGTAACTTCTAAGCCTTACCTCCCCAGGATTTTTTGTTGCAGCATCCTTACTGCGGCTCTGCCGCATGAAGAGCGTACATGTCCTGGCGTCGCATCCTCGCTCCGGCGGTCCTCGCCTCAAGCCTATCGATCCTATCCCTTTACGCGGAAGACCTTTACGAGGAGGGCATCCGGCACGCTGCCTTCGCCGAATACCGGCAGGCCCGGGAAAAGTTCCAGGAATTCATCGAAAAGAATCCGGGCGACCCGCGCGTCACGGACGCACGATTCCGGCTGGCGGACCAGTTCCTCGCCCTCGGAAGCATCCTCGAAGCCGCCACGGTCTACGAAACCATCCTCGCAGGCCAGCCGCCGGAGGAGGTCGAGGTCCGGGCGCGGCTTCAAATCGCGCGGTGTCTCGAGGCCCGTGGCGAGTTTCTCCGGGCCATGGCCAAGTACAAAGAATACCTCCGCCGCTACCGCGACTCGAAAGATGTCCATGAGACCTGGTTCTACGTCGCCCGGCTCTACCGGCACACGCTGGGCCTGTACGCGGATGCGGAGCGGGAACTGCTCATGTTGCTCGCCCACTCGGCGGGCCACCCGAAGAACGCCCCCGTCCTCTGGGAGCTGGCGGAGCTTTACCGGCATCATCTGAAGAATCTCCGCCGGGCCCAGGAGGTGTACGCCGAGCTTTACACCCAGTTTCCCAGAGATGCCCTGGCGGCCCAGGCCATGGTCCAGTCCGCCTACCTCCTCGAAGAAGGCGGCATCCAGGACTGGTCCCGAGCCGTGCTGGAATACCGCAAGTACTTCGAGGCCTATCCCCAGGCGGAGGACCTTCCGGACCGGTTGGCCCGGGTGGCCTGGATTTACCGGGACCGGCTGAATCAGTTCCAGAATGCCATCGATGCCTACGACAAGGCCCTGGCGGCGAGGCCGGGCCCCGCCCTGCTCTGGGAACGGGCCGTCGCCGTGCAGCGAACGGGCAAGCCGGAGGCGCTGGTGCCCGCCTACCAGCTCATTCTGGACCGGTATCCCGAATCACGGGAGGCGCTCCAGGCGTCGCTCGGATTGGCCCGTCAGCTCTGGGACCTGGGAAAGCGGGATGAATCCATCCAGAGCATGGAGGCCATGCTCCAGAAATGGCCCGGCGACGTGAACGTCTGGTGGGAGTTCTCGCACCGGCTTCGCGAGCACAAGCGATGGGACCGTTCCGTGGAGGTCTATGACCTCATCCTGAAGACGTGGCCCAACTGGAATCCGGGCGATGTCTTCGTTTACAAGAGTTGGTCTTATTTGAACCGGCACGATGGCGCGAGGGCCCGGCAGGCGGAGGCGGAGAAGGAGGGAAAGGCGGACGCGGCAGCCGAGGCGAAGGCGGAGGCGGAGAAGGCCCTCGAGGGGGCGGCCGAGGCCTTGAGGCCCCTCTGGACGCTCTGGAAGGGTCATGCGGACCCGCAGGTCAAGGCTCTCTGGCATCTCGGCTACGAAATCCATTACAGCCGGGCGCGAAGATACCCGGAAGCCATCGCGATCCTCGAGCAGCTCATCCGGAGCTGGCCGGACTACGGGCACTGGCCCAACAAGGACCATGCCCTCCGGTGGCTGTGCGAGAGCCAGGTTGCGCACTCGCAGTCGCTGGACGCTGCCGCGGCTTTCCTGCGCGACGCCCTCGCCCGAAACCGCTATTCGGAAAATTTAAGAAATGGGATCGCGGAGGTCATGCGCAGATACAACGAGCGCAAGGAATTTCAAAAAGCAATCGATCTCTCTCCGGCTGTGCTCAGCGTCCCTCAGACGGGCTACGGCGAGGCCTGGACGCTCTACTATCTGGCCGAGGCCTACGGGGGCCTCGCCGCGTCCGCGGGGCCCCAGTCGTCCCAGCTCCAGCAAAAACAACTCGAGGCCTATGCACGGCTGGACGCGGTCCGGCGGGACGGAAACATGGGGGGCATCCACGGCGTCATCGACCAGCGACGGCAGGACACCATCCAGCCGCTGCTGCGCGCTCAATCCCTGGTGATCGAGCCGGTGGCCGAGATGCGGTTCAAACAGGACCCGGAGGGTGACGAGGACAAGGCCTGGGCCGTGGCGGCGCTCGATGAGACCTGGAAGCCTTCAAGGCTGGGCCAGGACTGGGGCAACTTCGACGGCTTCGGCTGGTTTGCCCTGGACGTCGCCGCCACGGGCAGCCGAGAGGAATACCGGGTCACGTTCTCCAACGTGGATGACGAGATGTGGCTCTTCGTGGACGGCCGACCCGCAGGCCACCACGCCGGGGCGGGCCAGCCCTTCACCCTCTCGTTCGATCCGGAAAAAATCGACGGTCACTTCCGCTTGGCCGTCAAGGTCCGCGACGCGGGGGGACCCGGCGGCATCCTCGGCCCGATGACCCTGGAGAAGCCCCGAATGTTCGGCGAGCAGGAGGCTTTGAACATCGCCCTCGCCCGACACGCCCTGGGACGTGACGCCGACGCCCTCATGGACTACCAGGAATGGATTCAGAACCTTCCCAAGGAAAGCGAAAAACGCGACCGGGTCATCCCGTTCCAGAACTGGATTTACGCCGCTCAGAACAACCTGGAACGACTCGCCGCCAACCCCCCGGTCAAGCCTTCCGCCGAGTACCTCGTCCTGCTCGGCCTGGTTCAGGAACGGCAGGGCCGACACGATCAGGCGGAGATGTCCCTCAAAAAGGCGATCCAGGTGGACGAGCTGGACCGGAACAGTTATCTCGCCCTGGCGCGCTTCTACGAGCGCCGGAACAACTGGAAAGAGGCGCACGACACCTACCTGCGGCTCATGGATGTGATGAGGGGTGCGCCGGACGAAGGCCACTTCAAGGCCTACCTGGTCTCGCTGACGAACGACCGCTGGGGCAACCGGGGTCGGGCCCGGGAGTTGATCGCCAAGTACGTGCAGGAATACCCGGACAGCCCCGCCTGGAATCGCCTCTATGCGGACCACCTCTACGATTACGACCCCCGGGACGCCCAGACGAACGCCACCGCCATCACGCATTACCAGAAATGGTATCTGATGAATGACGGGCTGGACCCCTGGCACGCGGGATACCGCCTCTGGGACCTTCTGGTGCGGACGGGCAATCTTCCGGCCGCTCAGGGCTTCTGCCAGATTTGGCTCAACAAGTTCGAGAACCATCCGCAGAAGCCGGACATGCTGTACCGGCTGGCGGAGACGCGGCGGCTTCTGGGCCAGCAGAACGAGGCGGAGCGCGTGCAGGCTCTGGCCACGTTCCAGCAGCTCCAGAGGGATTTCCCGGCTTCGGGAGGCACGATCAACGCCATCCAGAACGTCATCGGCAACTACCCCATCGCCGACGCGCTCGAGATGGTGAACCAGTGGGAGAAGGACAATCCGCGCCACGACGCCACGGCGGTCTTCCTCTGGCCCCTCGGATACCGCATGGAATCGGACAAGGAGTACGGGGTCGAGAAGGCCATGGACCTTTACCGCCGCGTCTGGAACGACTACCGCTCGAAATGGGCGGAGAATCTCTATGCCTTCGACCGCCTCGGCAACCACCTCTGGTCCCAGAAGAAGTACGCCGAGGCCACGGCCCTCTATGGCCAGGTCATGAACCATTTCGGCGGCAACGGGCACGGTCAGATCGTCACCGCCTGGCATCGGTTCGCCCAGCAGTATGGGAGCGAGGTGTTCTTCCAGACCGAGGTGGATTCGACGCATCCGCAATTTGACAAGGCCCGGCTGACCGACGGGCAGACGAACGGCAACCAGGGCCATCCGAGCTGGACCTGGTGTTCCGCGGACACGGCCGAGGACCACTGGGTGGACTGCCTCCTGCCAGCTCCCGAAGAACTGAGGATGGTCCAGGTCTGGTGGGGGCACGAAGGACAGCTCCCGCGGCAAGTCAAGCTGCAGGTCCGGGAGGGTGAACGTTACCTCGATGCCCCGGGCCACGAGGCCTTCCAGTCGCCCGGGTCGCCGCTCACGACCTGGATGCTGCCGCGGGTGAAGGCGGACCGGCTGCGCCTGCTGCTGAAGGCCGGCGGGGGCCCCGAGGCCAGACCCGGCATCCTCCAAGTGGCCGAAATCCGTATCTCCCGGCACGTCAGAGACGACCTCTGGACGCCCCTCGAGGCGCATTACCGCCGCATGATGTCCGCCTATGCCCATACCGGCGAGCACTGGAACGCTGGCCTCGCCCTCTCCCAGGCGTGCGCCGGGCGCGAAGAATTCCTCCAGGCCGATATCGAGCTCCAGAAGCTCCTCTATGCCCTGCCGGTCAACCACGCCTGGTTCTGGGACGCCGCCGTCCAGGAAGCCAAGGCGCGGATGGACCGTCAGCGCTACGGCGAGGCCGCAGCCGTCTTCCGGACGCTGCTCAACCGTCACCGGGGCATCGATTCGACCCGCCGCATGGATGCCGAACGCTTGATGGGCCAGTGCCTGAGCAAGTCGGGTGAAGATTACGCGGCCATTGATCCCAACCTCCCCGAATCGGGCCTCCTCTGGGGCAACGTCTTCGCCCGGAACGGCGAGGAGGACCTCGCCTGGGACCGGTTCGAGCAGAACCGGTCCCTCTTTCCCGAGCACCAGCACAAGCTGTCCTTCGAATACATCGGCCTGATCGCCCGCCGGCTGCTGGCCCGCAAGGAGACGGCCGCCGCCATCGACGTCTGCAAACAGTTCCTGATCAAGCGCAAGGACGACCGGCAGGTCACGGACTCCGAGCGCGCCCAGATTCAGCTCCTCATCGGCGACGCCCATTACCGGGACGAACGCTACGAGATCGCCCGCGAGGAATACAACACCGTCCTCACGCTCCCCGAGTACCGCCACCTGCCCGAGGCGGTCGAGGCCCGGTTCAAGGTCGCCACCACCCTCATGTCGCAGAAAATCTTCGGCAAGGCCGAAGAAATCTTCAACGAGTTGACGAGAAACCCGAACGAGGATACGAACGCCCGGGCGCACCTCATGCTCGGCATCCTCTATCACGCCCAGGATGAGCGCAAGAAGGCCGAAGAGAAGTTCAAGGAGGTGCTGGCGCTGGCCCCGCGAAGCGAGACCGCTGACGAGATCATCTACCGGCTCGGCATCGTCTACCAGGAGGGCAAGAAGTACAAGGAGGCGCTGGACGCCCTGCGCCTCATCGGCGCCTGGTCCGGCGACAGCAAGAAGGTGGTCGAGCCCGGCCGCATGCTGCGGGTCCGCTTGAGCGACCGCGACCTGACCATCGCCCGCGGGGCCACTGAAGTCCCCGTCCTCGTCACCACCTCCGCCGGCGATCGCGAGCGCGTCCTGCTCGAAAAGTCCGAGGTCGGCCGCGGCCTCTTCGTCGCCGAGGTCGAAACCGTCCTCGGCACCCCCACCCCGGACGACCGCAAGCTCCAGGTCATGGGACGGGACACGATCACCTACCGGTACGATCCCCAGTGGGCGAAAGATTTCAAGATTCTGGACCAGGACGCGCCTCCGCCGGTCATCACCATCGCCGCGGACGCGACCCTCAAGATTTCGCCGACGGAGATCAAGGAGGAGGAGGAGACGAAGATCAGCCCTGACCTTTTTGTCGGCGAGGAGCCGAAGCGCAGGGGTTACCGCCTCTTCCGCGATGAGAAGCAGATCAAGCCGGGAAACAACGTCTACATCCGGGTGCTGGACGGTGACCAGGACGTTTCGGACCAGGCGGACCGGGTGGAATGCACGGCGGAGGCGTCGAGCGGGGACACGGTGATCTTCCCGCTGATGGAGACGGGGCCGCACACGGGCATTTTCAAGGGGGCGCTGGCGACGGGTGCGCGGCCGCCCGACGCCCTCGCCTCGGACTCCACCGAGGGCCGCGAGGCCTGGTACGCCATCGATGGCGACGCGAGCGCCCGGTCCTCCTGGGTCGGCACGCTCGATGCCCGGGCCCCCAAGTGGATTCGGATCGACCTCAAGGAGGTCTACCGCCTCTCCCGTTTCGAATGGAACGTGGGCGTCGGCATCGATCCGAAGGAGGACCGCGCCCCCATCCGCTACGTGATCGAGGGCTCACGGGACAAGCTGACGTGGTTTCCCATCGCCGAGGAGCCGCCGAAGCAAGGACTCCGCATCCGCGGCGCCGTGGGAATCTGGGACCCCGATGGCCTCCGTCACCTGGGAACCACCCCGGAGGCCATGCTCGAAGGCGACGACAATACCACTTCCCGATGGGTCGGCAAGGATAACCAGGCCGAATGGGTCATCGACGTCGACCTCGGACAGATCACCGAGGTCCTGCAGACCGTCCTCCGCAACCACGATCAACAATACGAGGTGAAACAGTACGCCTTGTACACGGAGAAGGAAATAGGAAAGTATCCGGGCCAGGATCGGGGCCTGGACCGCTGGGTCATGGCTTACCGTTCCCCTGTCTTCGACCAGCCGCGGGCGGACACGGTGGACTTCACCGTGCCGGCGCAGCCCAAGCCGGACCAGCGATCACAGCCCCTGAAAAGCCGCTACCTGCGGCTCGTCATCTCCCAGGCCTTCCAGTCCCACCCGGAGATCGGCGAGCTCGAGATCACGCCGCGGCTCGACTTCCAGATGGAAAAAAGCAACGAGGGGATCGGCGCATCCTTCCGCTTCAGCGGCGTCGAAGCGCGCTTCGTCCGCATGACGGTCCACGAGTTTCATAACGACGCGCCTGCCATCGCTTCGATCACCATCAATGACCATGAGGGCAGACGCCTCGTCCCCACCGGGCAGAACCTCCGCGAGCTCGCCGCCAATACGGTCCTCGAACTGACCCCCGGCGACGAGATCACGGTCTCCTACCGCGACGAGAAAAACATCCATCCCGGCGAGCCCAAGATTTACCGGGAATCCCTTTCTGCCACCTTCTTCAATGGGCTGGTGCGGCCCATCGTCCACGAGTGGATCGAAGACGAGCAGGGCAACCGCCACATGCGGGACCACATGGTGCGGCGCATCCGGCCCGGTGACCGGTTCATCGTCCAGCTCATTGACTACGACGAGGACAAGACCGACGGGATCGACAAGCTTTCCTTCACGGTGACGTCGAGCACGGGGCAGACGAAGGAATTCGAGGCCCGGGAGACCGACCCTTACAGCGGGGTGTTCACCAAGGAAGTGGACACTTCGCCCGAGGAGAAGAGCGGGGCCGTGACGGTGGGCGAGGGCCAGTCCCTGACACTGTCCTACGTGGACGTGGACAATACGGACCCGGGCAATCGGACGCCGCGCACGTCGAGCCTGGACGTGGCGGTCCCTACGCCCGGCAAGGTGCGCATCCTGCCCAATCTGCGGACGGACTACATGTCCCGTGAAACGGCGGAGAGCGGCGACCGGCCTCAGAAGCTCGTAGCCGTGGAAAGGGACATGGAGGTGGAGGTGGTTGACCCTGATGCCGCGCTCCACAGCGGAAACACGGTCAAGGTCCGCCTGGCAACCACTTCCGGGACCGAGATCGACGTCGAATGCGCCATCCTGGGCGGGGGCCTGGCCTCCGGCGCCTTCTCGGGCTACCGCGAATATCACCGGGCCCTCGTCAATGCCCTGGACGTCGGGCTCTTCCGAGGCCGGATTCGCGTCGTCCTCGGCGATAAGAAGTCCCCCACCCAAAGGGTCCAAGCCACCAGCTTCGGCGAGCAGGAGTTCGAATTCAGCCGCGGCAAAAAAAAGAAGCTCGAAGGCCCCACCGTGGACGTCCTCAACGTCATGGGCGGAGACACCATCAACGCTCGTTACGCGGACGAACTCACCCCGGACAACCCGCTCCCCACGGACCGCTATGACTCCGCCCGGATACTTTCCGACGCCGAATTCGGCATCTTCGACGACGAGTTCGAGAACCGGGTGGAATCCGTGCACGTGGGCGAAAAATTCTATCTCCAGGTGATCGATCCGGACATGGACCGGAGCGAGGAGCGGGACACGGTGATGGTGACGCTGCAAGCCACGTTTGACGAGGGGGCCGGGGACACGCTCGCACAGCCTCTCGTCGAGACGCTGTCGCACAGCGGCATCTTTACCGCCAGCGTCCCCATTGTCTGCGCCGACTCGGCGACGCCCGCCAACGACTCCCTCGAGGCCAACTTCGGCAGCCGTATCCGGGCGGTCTATTTCGACAAGTACAACACCAAGTCCGGCGTCGATGCCGTGGAGCTCGACGCCGCCGTCGAGGTGGTCACCGGTACCGACGGCGAGATGATGGCCTTCAGTCGGCGGTTTCCCACCGACGACATGGCGACGGAGACCCAGTTCCGGATCGGCGAGTGCTACTATTACTTGGGCAAGGAGCACGTCGAGCTCAAGCAGTCCGACGCGGGACTGAAGGAGCTTTCCGAAGGCCAGGAGATTCTCTCGGAGCTCCTGGTCCACCACCCGGATTCCGCGATGGTGGACCAGATCGGCTACCTCCTGGGCAACATCGCGCAGGAGCAGAACAAGTGGGAGGACGCCATCCTGACCTACCGGAGGATCACCCGGGACTTTCCCGAGAGCATCGTGGCGCCCGACGCACAGTACAAAATCGCCATGTGCTATGAGAAGAAAGGGGATTTCGACCTGGCCTGCGAGGAATACGTGCGCCTGGCTTACAAGTACCCGGACAGCCCCCTCGTTTCCGATTCCATGATTCGCATTGGACTTTATTACTTCAACAAGAAGAAATACGACGTGGCCCTCCAGGTCTTTCTCCGCTTCACCAGCAAGTTTCCCGAGCACGCGAGCGTCCAGAAGGTCGCTTTCAAGATCGGGCTCTGCTACATCCTCAGCGAGCAGTTCCTGCCGGGCGGAGAATATTTCAAGTCGTTCGTGGAAAAGTTTCCCGACAGCGACCTGAAGCCTGCGGCGCTCTACTGGGCGGGCGACAGCTTCCTGAAGGGAAACGATCCCCGCCACAGCTACCAGATGTTCAAGCGTTGCATCTGGGACTTCCCGGAAACCAAGTGGGCCAAGTACTCCCGCGGCCGCCTCACCGCTCCCGTCTTCGACCGCATCCAGGAAAACGAATAGCACGACGAGGTTAGATTTTGGCGTAAGTCGTTGGAGTGGGCGCTTTAGTGCTTGGGAAGGGACAAGTAGCGGAAGCGGGATCCCCAAAGAAGGCCTGCCCCCGGAAGGAATCCCGTTGCGGTGAGGTTTTCTTGCCTCTGTATTCTCTGCGCCCTCCCCGTTGAGCTCCTCTGTCTCTGCGTCCCCTGCGGTGAGCCTCCCTGACCTCCGCGTCCCTTCACGACGCGTTCAGCGGCAGCTTGACCGGCTTCTTCGTCCGGTAACACTTCAGCGCCGCGAAGGCGATCTCGTGCGTATGCGCCGCATCCTCCAGGTTGCAGTGCGACTCCCGGTCCGCCAGGATGCAGTCCACGAAATGGTCCATCTGGCCCTGGAACGGGTGGTGCGTCACCTCGGCGCTGTCCGGCAGGACCGTCGGGATCGTCACCCAGCTTTTCTGGCCCGGATACTTGTGCGACCAGACGCGGTTGTCCTTGACCGTCCCGTGGCTGCCGAACACCTCGATGGGGAACGTGTACGGCATGATGCAGTCGAAATTGACGGACACCTTTCCGATCACCCCGTTGGTGAACTTCACGAGCGCCACCTCGAACCCGTCGTATTCCAGGGGCCCCTTGGCCTTCTTCCAGCGGTTGAGCGTGTAGTCGAATTCTTCATCTCGGCCTTTGCGGTATCCCCCGGAGTAGGCGAAGACCTCGGAGGGAATCGCCGCCTCGAAGCGGCCGCGCCCGGCGAACCATCGGACCGCGTCGATGGCGTGGCAGCCGCCGACCAGGAAGGCGCTGACGCCCGTGCTTTTCTTGCGCGTATCCTCGAAGCCGGACCACCAGCTCCCGATGTCGTGCTGATAATCCGCCTCCGTGGCATAAATTTCTCCCAGGGCGTTGTCCTCGATTAACGCCTTGACCGTCTCGAAGAGCGGATTCCAGCGCAGCACGAAGCTGACTACCGTCTTGACGCGGGCCTTGCGGACCGCGGACCGCATGGCCTGGATTTCTTTCAAGCTGTTGGCAATCGGCTTCTCGATGACGATGTGCTTGCCCGCCTCCGCCGCGGCGATCGTATTCTCCGCGTGCACGTGCTGCGGCGTGCAGACGCATACGATGTCCACTCCCTCGTGCCTGAGCGCCCGACCGAGATCGTCATAGAGGCCGATGCCCTCGAGGCCCGCCTCATCCGCACGGCGTCTGGCACTCTCGAGCTTGCGGCTCGAAACCGCCACGACCTGCGTGTGGGGATTCTTCTGGAATGCCTTGATGTGCTGGGTGCTCACCCAACCCGCCCCGTGCACGAGCACGCCCATCTTTCGCTGGTCCTGGCCGGCCATGAGAGTCCTCCTTTACTGGAACGCCGCAACTTCGTGTTTTCCATCTTGCAGCCGACATCGTAACAAATTTCCTGTGCTTTGTTTTTCCCATCCGCGGCTTTCCCTTTCAGTGGTTGGGTGAACCCGATGCTTGAGGCCAGGGAGTCAAGCACCGCGTGAGGGCTCTTCCCAGGCCCTGTGGCCGCGAATATACTGGCCATCCCATCCTCGTTATCCGAAATCTGAATTCCCATGTCGACACCTCCTGGCGTCGAAGCCGTCGACTCCGGCGGAATCTCCGCCGCACCTCTTCGGGCCTACCTGGAGACGGACAACGTTCGCAGTGACGTCGTTTGCAAGCGAGAGGCCAGATGCGACTGACATACTTCGCCCTTCCACTGGTGTTGAGCCTGTTCGGTCCCGCAGCGGCAACAAGGGCCATTGACGCCGCGGAGTGGAAACTGGCTTTTGAGGAAAGCTTCGACGACCCTGGCTGGCAGGGCAGATGGGAGCTGAAGGGCGGCCTCGGGCCCACCGACCAGAAAGCCCTGCTGAGCAGCGGCAGGGAGCTCCGCGCAAAGCTGAACACGAAATTCACCTCGGCGGCGATACGGGTGGAGTTCGACGCTGCCATGACGGCAGCCGACGACGCCGGCCAGTGCAGCGACCTCTCCGTCTTCGTCGGTGATGTCTTCTTCCAATTCGGCGGCGAAAACAACACGCAAACGATCATCCAGTGCGATCGCCAGACGCTTTCCATTCCCGAGCCGGACCCGCCGAAGATCGAAGTCGGCCAGACTTACCGCGTCGCCGCGGAAGTCAACGGCGTTTACTGCACGTTGTCCGTCGACGGTCGAACCGCCGCGAAGCTCGTCCTGGAAAAGCCCCTCGCCGAGGCGACCGTCGTGCTCTACACGTGGAGTGGAAAAGCTCGATTCGACGACCTCCGCATTCTCATCAGCGCGCAGGTCGATCCACTCCCGGCCGACCTTCCGCGGCTTATCGACGATGAGCAGCGGAAGGCCGAAGCCGAGGAGGCCTGGCGGCAAATCAAGACTTCTACCTTCCGCCAGTTGCGCGTGGCGTCCACCATCCATTGCGTGGGCATCGAATGGGACATCGAGGGCGACGGCAATCACAACGCCGCCTGCGCCGTCCGTTACCGCAAACAAGGCTCGCCCGACTGGAAAGCCGCCATGCCGCTCCTGCGCATCGACTATCGCGGCTGGTACAACCGCAAGGAGCACCGGGCCTTCCGCCACTTCAACATGCTCGCTGGAAGCATCCTGTTCCTCGACTCTGACGTCAACTACGAAATCGAGCTAAAAGCGACCGACCCCGACGGCGGAGAGGAGCAGAAAACCTTGACGAGCACCACACGCACGGAGCCTCGGCTGCCGCAGGCCACCCGCACCTACCACGTCGCCCCCGGCAACGGCGGCGGCGTCGGCTCACAGGCCGATCCCTTCAGGGGCATCCAGGCCGCCGAAGCGGCAGCGCAGCCAGGCGATCTCTTCCTCCTGCACTCCGGTGAATATCCAGGCTGCACCTTGACCCAGCCGGGCGAACCGGGGCGACCCATCGCCTGGAAGGCCGCGGGCGACGGCCCAGTCGTCTTTCGCTCCTCCCTCGGGCTGAGCGCAAGCCATCTCTGGTTGGAGGGGCTGACTTTCGAGCCGACCACCGCGGAGGACTTCGGGGGAATCCGTGGCAAGCCCCAGGGCCTTCAGGAAATCGTCATCGTCCGCAACCTCTTCCGAAACTGCCGCTACGGGGTCTCCAACACCGAACGGGTCTGGAACGGCGCGGCGGATGCGCTCCACCGACACTGGACTATCGCCGACAACGTCCTTGAAGGCGGCCCGTTCACGGAGTATTTCGCTCGGCTCTACATGCTGGCCGACTCCGACATCTGCTACAACCGCATGACGACCACCTTTAACGGCAAGGGCGGCGACGGTATCGCCGTGCGCTTCTCCACGAACCTCGACCTCTATCACAACGACCTGCGCGACATCGAAGACGACTGCTTCGAGCCAGACTCCGCCTACGCCAACATCCGCATCTGGCGCAACCGGGGCATCAATCCGATTTACACCGCCGTCAGCTTTCAGCCCATGCTTTGCTCGCCCTGGTACATCGTGCAGAACGAGTTTGTCCTGACGCAGCCGAAACGCCTCGGCTTGCTCCTGAAAGCCAACGTGTTTGACCGCACCGTGCTGGCGAATAACACCTTCGTCATGCGGGCACGATATGCACAGGTCCACGCCGACATCATGCTCCGGTCCGTCTCCCGCAACAACCTCTGGGTTCACCTTTACGACAATCCCTACGAGCACACGACGAACCCCGGCGGCGCCATCTGGTTGGGCTACGGAGACCAGCATCCCGACCAGCGCTACGAAATCCACGGCCAGAGGCTGCCGGACTGGAAGACGGAGGCGGACTACGACGGCTTTGCCTGGGACTGCGCCGAGTACCGGCCCTTTTGGTGGGCCTCCCAGCAGTATCCCGACCTTCAGTCCTTCTCAAAGGACGTCGGCATCGAGCAGCACGGAAAATTTCTCAAGATGGATGAACTCTTCGAGGTTCCCGACATCGTGGCCTACGCCTTGGAGTCCTACTCCGCCCGGCGCTTGACGCTCAAGCCCGGCAGCCCCGCCATCGACGCCGGCGCTGCGCTTCCCAACCTGGCGGAGGATTTTGAGGGCGAGGCGCCCGACCTCGGCGCTTACGAGTTCGGCCGCCCGCCTTGGCACTTCGGACCCCGACCCTGAGTTAAGAAGACGGCCATCCTATGGCTATCCTGTTTCCAAATAGTTAAGTTCGAATGGCTCTTGAATTCCGCCTCCCTCCCGCAGGGATCCCGCTTGGGAAACGGGACCCCTCCCACAGGGACAGGTTTGGGAGGGGTGAAACAGGAAAGCCCAGGCCAAGTCCGCCTCAGCTAGTTTCCCGGTTCAGAAGTGCTCCCGCACTTCGAAACCGGGAAACTAGCCGACGCCTCGTGAGCTTTCTTCCTTCCTGCGCCGCTCACGTCAATCGGCGCGATGCCCAGCGTCAACGCCGGGGAATCGGGCTTGAAACGGTAGTCGCCATGCGCAACATCCACGAAAAGAGGATCGCCCACCAACGAGTCGCCGGGCGCCCCTTGCGATGTCCCCGCTGGGCTATAGTCCTTCAACTCCACGCCTTCAATCTGTCGGCTTCCTGAAAAGAACACGTTCTTGGACCAGGTTGCGACGGCCCCCGGATTGTCGATCCGGATTTTCCCGGTCGCACAGATGACGTTCCTCTCAAGCGTGAATTCGGAGGACCGGGGAAAGGTCAGCTTTGCCTCCCCTTCCACGAGAAACACGTTTCCCCGGATGACGTTGCTCTTGGCCATGTGGTTATGTGAGGGACGGTTCACTCGGAGCGACAGGTTGCCTTCCACCAGGCAATTCTCCGCCTGCTCGTCCAAATAGTAAGCCGAAGCGCCGTAACCGCCCGTCTCGATGATGTCACGGATGATGTTTTGCCGGAGCGTGACGCCTTTGCAGAAGGTGATGTAGATGCCTGCGCCGTCGTGCAGCGCCTCCATGGCCTTGTAAATCAGGTTGCGCTCGATGCGGTGGTCATGGCCCCCGCCCGCGATGGCCGTGTAAGGCGTGTCGTGAATCTCGTTGTGGCTGACTTCCGCCCTCTCCCCATGAATCCACACCCCGATCGCGCTCGGATAGAGAACGCCGACGTGGTGAACGTGGTTGTTCGTGACGACCGAATCCAAGCCATCCACCTTCATGCCGCACGCGCCGACCTCTCTGGTCTCGCAGTTTTCGATGCGCACGCCCCGGCATCCCCAGGCCTTGATGCCTTGCCCGCCGACGTTGAAGACGGTCAACTCTGAGGCCCTGCACTGCCGAGCAAAGGCCATCGAGACGGCCCCGTCGAAAGCGTTCGCGCCAAAGCCGCCAGCCTTCAGCGGCGTGTGAGTCACCGAGAGCGTTAATCCTTTCAGCGTCACGTCCCGCACCGGTGTTTCCTTAGTGCCTTTGAGGCGGAAAATGGACTCCACCGTCGGGGCGATGGCGTCTGCGTTCGTCATGTCTTCGTTCGGCAACGGCCAATAAACGACCTTTCCCGCGGCTCGGTCCAGATACCATTGGCCCGGCGCTTTCATTCCTTCCCGGACGTTCCAGACCACGTATTTCTTGACACCGAACGCGCCCGGCGGATGCCCGGAAGGCAAGGAAAACTTCAGCGTTTGCGTGACCGCGTCATGCGATGCCAGCCCCACGCAGGATTCGTCCCACATATGGTACACGGTGATTTCCGCGTTGAAGATGTCGAGCCACGGGCCGAGGTCCCCGAGCTTGTATTTCATGGTCGTCAGTTCTTCTTCCGTGGGCTTGCGCTGCCATCCGCCACCGGTCGTGCTCATCCACGGCACCTTGAATTCCGTCAAGTGAGTGAAAAGGCCATTTTCGGGAAGGCGGGCGCGAAGACAAAATCGACCATTCACCACAAGCATTCGGAAATCCCACTTTCGTTCCTTCGCTTCGGGTACGCCTGCAGACCAGAAACGGTCGCCATCCTTTTGCCAGCCCGTGAGGCGCCTGCCGCCAAAAAGATGAACCCTTTCGCCGGCAGCGGCTTCGAGACTCAGACCCGAATCTTCGGGGCCCAGTTCCAGCGTGGATTCGAGGAAGTATTGGCCGCCTTTCATCACCATGCGGGCTTCCCCGGATTCGCCAGCCTTTCGAAGTGCTCGAACCGCGTCCCTGGCCCGGCCAAGTGTAGCGAACGGCCCATCCGTCCCCCGCCGGATCGGTGACTCCAAGCGGCCCGACCACGCATCGTTCCCATCGGTCGAAACGTAAAACGTCATCTTTCACACCTCAAGAGCGAGATTGGGTGACCCGGGAGATGGACCGCATCGCATGGGATTTCTGCACTCACGTTCAAGTTCTTGGAGTCTTGCGTCGGCCATGCGCAAGGTATAACCTGTTTCTTGGCGGACGTCAGCTAAAAAGTTGAGGTTCTGTCACCATGAAATCCACGGCGCAGCGATCCCACCCGTTTCTGTTGTCGATGCTCGCTTTGCTTTCCGCGGTCACCGCCGCCGCCGCGGAGGAGCCTGTCGAGGCGCTACTCGTACGGGCGCGCTCGGGCGAGCCTTTCGACCGCGCGGCGGCCATCGCCGCGCTCGGCTCGAGCCCGTCGCCCGAGTCGCTCAAGGTCCTGGCGGACATCCTTCGATCTGAGCCGCGGGCCGGCCTGCGGCTTCTCGCCCTGGACGCCTTGGCCGCGCGCAATGACCGCTCCGTCCTCCTCGAGAATCTTCCGCCGCTGCTCCAGGATGCCAATCCGTCCATCCGACACGCGGCCGCGTTCCGGCTCTCCGCCCTGGCGACTCCGGCGGACACGGCAATGCTTCCCGCCCTTGTCGCGGCAATTCGGGATGAGGATGCCCAGGTCCGGCTCGCTGCCGCGGACGGCCTGATCAAGCTCGGAGCGGCCGGGTCCCAAGCCCTCGTGCCCGCTCTCGAGTCGCCCGATGAGGCTCTTCAGGCCAAGGCCCTGAGCGCGCTCTCCAAGAATCCCGTCCCGGAATCGGCGCCGGCGCTCTTCACGCTGGCTCGCCAAGGCGGCAGCCCCACCCTCCGTCTCGCCGCCCATCAGGCGCTGGGCCGCCTGGAGTGCGGCATGCGGCTACTCGCTCTCGTTCATGCTCTTAAGGACGATCAGCCCATACGCCTCTGGGCCGCTGCGGCCGCGGCCGATCCCTGGGTTCAAGCCCTGACCCCCGAAAAAATACAGAAATGGATCGTCAGCCGGCCCGGCAACGATGCTGGCCTCGAAAACTTGCCGAAGCTGCTGATTCCATCTCCTGGCAGCTTGCTGCTTTCCCGTGCCCTTGCCGAAGACTCGAGTCCGGAGGTGCGCCAGACGGCCGCGGAAAGCCTCGCCCGATATGGCGAACAGGCCCAGAAGGCCCTCCTCTCTGCCGCCCTTTTTGAAGGCGAAGAAATGGGTGTCCGCTTGAAAACCCTGGCCTCCCTCGGCATCGCTGGCCAGACCTACGCCGTCCCGTTCCTCCGGTTTCTCGCCACTTTTGCCCAGGAGAAAGACATCCGGAAGGCTGCGGGCCAGGCGCTCGATGCCGTGCAGAAGCGTCTCCCCCAGAGCGCAACCGGAGTGACCCCAACGATGCCGAGTCTGCCTTCATCATTGTCCCGTGAAGAGGTACAGCGTTCCTCGGGCGACCCGGACGACCGTGTGAAGCTGCTCGCGGTCCAGGCAGCGCCCTCCGCAGCGCACACACCGGGGGACCGTGAGGCGCTCTTCAAGCTTGTTCTCAAAATCGTCGAGGATGGACATCGCCGGGCTGCGGAGACTTCCCTTTTCCCGGATGCCGGTAGGATTCTTTTCCAGCGTGCCGCGAAGAGGTCCGCCCAGCGCCTCCTCGAGGACGCGGCCCGGGAGGAGCGGGAAAGCGCCAGGGGCGACGCAGGCCCGGCGGCAGGTCAGTCTAACGATAAGTTGTTCCGAATGGGTCTCAAGGCCTGTGACCCGGAACTCCGCCTGTCGGCCTTCTGGTCCATGAGCCATCGGCCTTTCGCCGACCTCTGGCCCACACTCGCCGGGATTCTCCGAAATCCAGAGGAAGATGCCCATCTCCGGGCCGCCGCGGCCCGGAGAATCCGCCTCGAAGCGGAAGCCCTCGAACGGTCGAACCGGGAGTTTTCCCACGACGGCAGCAGTTCAGCAAGGGACGCTTCGGGCGGCCCCGGGGAGACGGTTCTCCTTCCTGACCCCGTCATGGCATTGTTGCTCCGTCTCCTGGAAGACGCTGAGGATGAGGTGCGCTATCAAGCCCGTGGCGCCCTGCGGGCGCTTTCGGGTCAGGACTACCGGTTCGATCGCCAGCGGTGGAAGGCGTGGGCTGAGAGCCGGCGGAACGGCGGAAGCCGTGAAGTGGTCCTTCACCCCGTTTCCGGAAGCTGGGGGCAGGAAATCGTTTTCGAGCCCATGGGACGCGCTCTTCTCTCCTTCGGCCGGCCCGCCGACGTGGCCGTCCGCGGCGACTGGGCCTACGTCGCCGAGGGCGAGGGCGGCGTCGGCGTCTATGACCTTTCCGATGCGGCGGGTCCTCGCTTGGCGGACCGCTACGTCACGTTCGTCCCGGGCCACCTGACGGAAGCGCACAGTTGGGCTCGCAACGCCAACGGCGTTTGCAGCCAGATCGTCCTCGAGGGCGACCGCGCCTACCTCATCGCGCAGCACTCGGGCTTCGCCGTCGGCGGCGTCGAGTTGACGGCCCTGGATATCTCCCAGCCGGGCCGGCTGCGCTACGCTGGCGGCTTTCCGACCACCCATGGCAGTGCGATGCACGCCCGCATCGCCGCCCGGGGCAACCTCGTCTTCTCCGCCCAGGGCGCTTCCATCGTCCTGTATGACTTCACGGAGGCCGCGCGGGCCATGCCAGTCGGCTCGTTCCAGGCGGGCGCGGAGGTCGCCGCCCTCGCGGCCGCACAGCCTGCCTTTGTCCTCTTCGGCGAGGGCGGCAACGGCCTTCGGGCACTCGATGTCTCCGATCCCGCGAAGCCTCAAGCCCGCGGCCACTACACGCCGGCTGGAAAGGTCGCCGCCCTGCTCGTCCAGGGCGACCGCGTCGCCGCCGGAACGGAGAAGAACGGCCTGCACCTTCTGAAATTGCTCGCCGACGGGGGCCTCGAGGCCCAGGGCGTCCTGCCCCTCGATGCGCCCATCGTCTCCATCGCCGGGGAGGGCAGCGTCCTTTACCTGAGCACGCCTGCCGGCGTCCGGGCCGTGGACGTGTCGAGCCGGGACGCCCCGCGCAGGATCGAGCCCGCGCTCGAAGCGCTTCGGGGCGTGCGCCTCGCCTCGTGGCGCGACCGCGCGGTCGCCGCGGACCCCTTCACGGGCCTGGCGCGGCTCTCCTGGCTGGAAAAGGGCTGGGAGCACCTGCCCGGCAGCGGTCCCCCGGCCGAGGCCAGGGACCTCGAGATACGGGCAGGGTACGCCGTCGTTGCCGCCGGAGAGGCCGGCCTGCTTCTCTACGACCTGCGCCAGCTTGCCGAGCCTCGCCTCGTGCAGCGCGTCCCCATCCCCGGTCAGGCCTGGCGAGTGACCCTCCAGGGCGATACGGCCTTCGTTGCCGCCGGCGCCGGCGGCCTCGCCGCCGTGAATGTTGCCGACCCGGCACAGCCCGGGCCGCCCGTCTCCATTCCGGTCCAGGTTCTCATCGGCAAGGAAGGCGGCGAGGTCAGGGACGTCTTCATCGAAGGGGGTAAGGCCTACCTGGCCGTCGACCGGGCGGGTCTCGTCGTGGCCGATCTCACGGACCCGGCGAGGCCCCGGCCGCTGGGACAACTTGTGTTCGACGATGAGCGGGCCACGCCCCGCGCCATCGACGTCCGCCAGGGGCTCGCCGCCGTCGCCTGCGGGCGGGCCGGCCTCTATCTTGTCGACGTGTCGGACCCGGCCGCGCCCCGCCTCTTCTCGTGGTTCTGGGACGAGGACGGCCACCGCCGGATGAGCACCTGGGACGCTCGAATCGAAGGCCAACGGGTCTTTCTCGCCGATGCGGACCGCGGGCTGCTTGTCCTGGACATTTCCGACCCGCGGAAACCCAGGCTGGCGGGGCGCACCGGCGCCGGCAACGCCCACCAGGTCGCCTGCCGAGGTCCCCTCGCCCTCATCGCGGACGGCGGATACGGCCTGCGCGCCATCGACGCCTCGGACCCCGCCAGTCCGAGACGGGCGGGCAGCTTCCACCACGAACGCGCCCGATTCCAGGCCGCTCGATTCCTGGACGACGACACCCTCGCCGCCGCCGGCACGTGGGAGGTCCGTACCTTCCACATCGCCCAGCGCGGTCTTCCCCTTCGCACCGCCTTCTCGCTCAGCGCGGACGGGTCACCCACGCCCATCCTCAGCCGGAAAGGCAAGTCTCTCCCGCCCGAGGACGTACCCACTCGATACGGCATCGACTTCACCCTCCTGGACGCCGGACAGGACATCTGCGGCGAGGGCTATCCGGACCGGAGCGATCCCGGTCATCGCCTCCGCCCGGTCTTTCAGGACCTCTCCGACGCGGCGGGCTGGCCGCGGACTCGGGTCGCTTCCGGCTCGGTGGCCGTGGACCCGCGCCTCGGCCGAATCAAGTTTCCCGACGGCGACAACGACCCGTGCCGCTTCATGGGCTGGACGCCGCTTCCGATGGGCATCTGCCACACCGTGCGTCTCTCCGGCGATCACGTCTTCCTGAGCGACGAAGAGGGGTGGAACATCGCCCTGTGGGATATTTCCGGCGACCCACTCAAGCCGGTTCGACGGGGCCTCTGCTGCACCGGCGGCTTCTGCATCGGCGCCCTCTGGGTGCAGGGCAACCTCGCCATCGGCGGCAATAACATGGGCCGCTTCACCCTCTTCGACGTGTCCGAGCCGGACCGACCCGTCCCCGTCGGCTGGTTTCCCGGCAACGCCCGCTGCGTCGTCGCCAGCGGCCACTATGCCTTCGACATCAGCGGACAGCTCGTGGCCTGGGACATCTCCGATCCCCGCAAGCCCCGCAAGGCCGCCGAGGTCACCGACGGCTCCCTGGCGCTCTCGATGACCGGAAGCCATGCGAACCCGCAGGTCCTGGCGACGGACCGTCACCTCATCGGCGCGGGCGGGAAGGGCTTGCGCGTGATCGATCTTGCGGACATGCCTCATCTGAAGCTCCTGGCGGACCATCCCATCCCGGCCACGTGCCTCGCGCTCGACGGCAGCCGCCTCTATGCGGGCGACGGCGGCACGGTGCGCGTCTATGACTTTTCGGACCCGCAGAGGCCCCTGCTGCTGGGGCGGTGCGTGCTGCCGGAGCACTTCAAGTGCCTCGCGGTCGATGGAAACACCCTCTACGCCGGATATTACGCCCTGCAAGTCATCGACGTTTCTGACCCCTCGGCCCCGCACCTCCTCGGCCGATGCCCACAGGTCAATTTCTATACCGGAAACACGGAGCAAAATGCCGTTTACTCCATTGTCGCACGCGGCCGGGCCGTTTACGCCGCACAGCCCGGCTGGGGCCTCGCCGTCTACGACGTGTCCGATCGGGCGAATCCCAGGCCCGTGCGAGGCGATACGCTCCAGACGCTGGCCATGGGCGGGGACTACACCGGCATCACCGTCCGAGGAAACCGGGCCTTCTCCGCCAACAACTGGAGCGGGGTACGCGTCGTCGACATCTCGGACCCCGCGCGTCCGAGATTCGAATTCAGCACGAAGTACCACGACAGCGGGGCGAGCCTCGGCGTCGCCGCCAACGACGAGATTTTCATCTATCACTCCGCAACCACCGGCAACATGGTCTTCGATTATCGGGACCCGCGGGACATCCGGGAGGTCGGGCGGCCACAGCCGCAGCCGCAGCCGCCCGCAGGCTGGGGCAACGCGGGCAGCCGACACTTCTGCCTCCGGGGCAACTACGCTTACGGCGGCGGCGTCATCCTCGACCTCACCTGCCCCAGCCGGCCCGAAGAGATTGCCACTTTCCCGTCCGCCAGCGCCGGCGCCCTTTCCGGCGACTGTTTCTATACCTGGGGCACGGTCGTCGACGTCCGCCAGCCCTATAACCCGAGGGTCCTCGCGGGCACGCCCGCCCTGCACGGCGGCGGGTGGTACGGCCGCGGCTTCTACGCCTCCCGCGGGATTGCCTGCTCGACGAACCGTGCCGGTCTGCTGATCACGGACGTATCCGACCCGGCGCGACCGCGGCTGCTCGCCTGCCTGTCACTTCCCCATCTCACGTGCGACGTCTGGATGCAGGGCCATCTGGCCTACGTCGCCACTTACTATGGCGGCGGCGACGTACTGGACTTATCGGACCCCGCGCGGCCGAAGCTCATCGACCATTTCGAGTTCGGTCCCTTCTGGGACTTCGGCGGCTGGGACAACCTCGTCTGCTATCAGAGCGCAGCCATCGACGGCGACTACCTCTGTGCCAACGAGTATTACAGCGGGTTGCACGTGATCGACGTGCCTACCGCCGCGGTCGTGCCACGGGGCCGCCTGGCCCTCCGCCTCTCCGGCGCCCACCCGCACTAAAGCATCGACCCATGAATGAAATCCGCTGCGCCCTTCGGGCTCGCGGATTTCAGAGCCAGGGCTGCTCCGACTTCGCCGGCCCAACGTCCAGTGTCAGCTCAATAAGTTCGGGGAAGACGATCAGGTCAAGTCCATGAAGCATGAATTCCGTAGCGGAATGCGTCAACGTTGCGTCCGAGCGATGAGATTTTGGGGCCCCGACGAAGCGCTGACGCGCTTCGCTACAAAAATCCGCGAAGCGTTGAATCATCATCGGTTACGAAATCGGGCGGGGCCGTCTCCCCGAACTTATTGAGAAGTTACGACATCCAGGTGGCGCCAGATATGTCGCAAACAGTTAGATGGAAACCCCTCCCGCAAAGGTCCCTGCGGGAGGGGTTTCCTGTAGTAATCGGGCACGGAGTGCGCCAACACTTCCGCGCCCAGTCGCTAACCCAGCCGCGATCGCACGGGCACGGACCGGTCATCCTTCGAAGAAGCGAGGCCCGCGAGGAGGATTTCGGTCACGTGCCGGGCCGTACGGGCGTTCGAGAGGAGGGGCTGAACCTCTCGGCGGATACAGTCGATGAAATGCTGGTGGGCCGTGACGGCTGGGTAGCCCGCGGCGTCCACGGCGAGCGGCGTCGGGGGAACGTCCTCGCGGGTGGAGGAGCCCGGATTCCAGCGGGTCGCCCCAGCGCCCTGCGTCCCGGGCATGGTCAGCTTGCCGGCCGTGCCGTGCGCCCGAAATTCGAAGGTCCGCGCGGGATCACACCAGCCGGTCTCCGCGGTGGCGAGGCCTCCGCCTTCCATCTCCAGGATCAGCGTGGCGGTATCCTCGAGGTCGGTCGGTTTGGCGACGGTCCGGACGAGGCCGCAGACGCGGACGGCGCTGCCGAGGACAGCGACGAGGAGGGAGACGGCGTAGACGCCCATATCGAAGAGGGCGCCGACGGAGGCCCGGCGGGCGTCGAAAAACCAGAGGTCGCCGCCCTCTTCACCAAAAGCGTCCCTGACCTCGGCGTAATAGACTTCGGGGCCGCCATGGCTGACGCGGGCGTGTCCGCCGGACACTCGGCCGATGGCCCCCTCGCGGACCAGATCGCGTAAGGCAAACACGTGCGGGCCAAAATGCGGCAGACAGAACACGGTCCGGCCGCTCCGCTCCGCCGCCTCGACGAAGGCGTCTGCTTCGGCGAGATTCGCGCACAAAGGCTTCTGCATCAGCACATGCTTGCCGGCCGCGAGGGCCTCGATCCCCATCGGGACATGCTGCGGATGCGGCGTGGCAATGCAGACCGCGTCGATCGAGGGATCGGACAGGAGGGCGTGATAGTCCTGGGTCCAGCGCGGGACGCCGAAACGCTCGGCGAGCCGGCGCAGCCGGTGCTCCTTCCGGCCGGCAAGGCAGGTCACTTGAACGCCCGCGACGGCTTGAAGCTCCGGCAGGTGCAGCTTGTGGGCGATCCCGCCCGCGCCCAGGATGCCGACGTTGAGGGGTTTCATGGATCTCCGAATCCGCGGCCCCTGCCGGGCCATCGCCGCATAACGACCACGCTCCAGCTCATAGCCCGTCAGACGCACCTGCAAGTATTCCAATCCCGACGTGCCGTGACAGACTGACCCCGACTCTCAGAGGGATTTCCCAACAGGAATCACGTTAAGTCCAATGCCCAGGTCGGACCCAAATCCGTCCCCCGTCCCTTGTCCCTGCCTATTATCCGACACCTTTGCTGCCGCTTCAACGGCCCGGCTGCGCGAAGTAGCGCGGTCGCTGTGCGACCGCAGGGTTGGGGACGCGAACGCCCGACCCCCGGTACCCCGCCGGCGCAGCGGCGGGCCTGCTTCGCACGCGGCGCAAACGCCCGACCCCCGGTACCCCGCCGGCGCAGCGGCGGGCCTGCTTCGCACGGGTCCCATCAAACTGAGACGGGACTCCCCGGGAGCGTGACATGCGACAGCCCGCTCTTCCTCGGGTCCCTGGGAGCGCCCCTTCGGCCTCTTGGTTTTCTCCACCAACCAACAACCGTGCTGGAGCTTGCCAGCGAGATGCCTGTCTGCGCCGCTTCGGCAGGCAGGCTGGCGCTCCCATCAGCGGCCCCTGCTCGTTCGCACCCCGCCCCGCTCCTCACCACGAACCACCAGCCACCAACCGATTCCCTCCCCGCTCACTCGGGCTTGTCGCCGGCCATCGTCCGCCTCACCGGAACATGGGGAGATACCTGTAATAGACCTCCAGGCTCAGGGCCGCCATGCACGTCACGTAGATGCGTCCCCCGTTCCCACCGTACTGCGTCCCTTTCGTATCCCAGCTTCCCGCATAGCGCCCGGCCCGCACCTGGCGGCCAGCCAGCGAAGCCGCGAACCCGCTATTCCATTTCTCCCATCGCTTCCCGCCCACCTGGAACAGGCCCAGGGTTCCGTAATAGAGGAAATACTCCTGCTGGACCTGCGGCCCCGTCTGGCTCAACGCGTCCGCCACTTTCTGCACCAGGGCATCTTCGGGCGCGTTCTGCCCGAGGAACAGGCGGCAACAGAGCCCCGCGGCCGTCATGGCCGGGCTGCCCTGACCCCGCACGGTGTAGCCGGTCACCCCCGTCGCCGGGTCGAGCATGGCATCGAGGAAGTCCTTCATCCGTTCCACCGTCTCTTCTGGCACACGGAGGCCGGCGACCCTGGCGGATTTGATGGCCAGGATTTGCCACCCGGTGACGGACATATCGCCGCCCGGGCCGGCGTAGCCGAAGCCGCCGGTCGGCCCCTGCACCCGGACGATGTAATCGACCCCGGCCTGAGCGGCTTCCAGCGCCTGGGATCGGTCTCTGGCCATGCCATAGGCCTCCGCCATGGCCATCGTGCAGATTCCGTGTCCGTACATCATGCCCCCATGCGTCCACGCACCGTCATGGGACTGTTGTTCCCGCAGCCACTTGACCGCCTTCTGGACGACTCTGCGGTATTTTCCAGCGATCTCGGTATGGCCGGCGCCCTCGAATGCCAGGAGGGCGAGGCCCGTCACCGCGAGGTCGGCCGGACCCGCAGCGCCCGACTCGAACTGGCCGTCAGGGGCCGAGGACCAGCGGCCGTCCTCCCGCTGCATCCTTGCCAGGAACGCCAGGGCTGCCTCGACCGCGGCCTCGGTCTCCCGGCTTCCTCCTCCGAGGGCGGCGATTCTCATCCTTGCGGAGACGCCGCGGCGGCCGCCGAAGCCACCCAAGTGAAGGGCCAGACCGGAAAGGTTACCCCTGACCACGACCGACAGGTCATCGCCGAGGACGGGCCTCACCACGCGGTCCGGCGCCTGCGCGTAGAGGCTTTTCTGGACCGGGCTTTCTTCTTCGAGCAATTGCTCCATCTCTTCTTGCGCGCGGTCGTTCACGGCCGGTCCAACCGCCGGGCGTGCAAGTTCCGGCACGGCCGAGGCCATGCTCGGATGCTCCATCGACGGCGGGCGGGCCTCCTCGTCGGGCGCCTTTGACCATGAGGCCGGTGCAGGCCCAAAAATCTCATCGATGAGCGCCCGGTCCACCGGCAACCCATCCTGGCCCGTGATTCCCACGACCTGGACCTCTGTTTCGGCGTCGGCCGCCGGATGCAGCCAGGGGATGCGGACCCCTGCGAGGGCGAGGAGGACAACGGCGTGCACGGTGATGGAAGCCGAGTAGCAGAGCCCGACCTTCATTCGTTGGAGGTAAAGGAACGCGGCGGACCGTGGATTGGCTGCACCGGTCCGCCAGCAGATCGACGTCCACGCGGCCGCCGCAGCGTCCCGCAGCGCGCCCCAGGCCCGGCCCGCGTCGGCGAGCACCCCCTTGCGGACCCCTCCGGCCCCGTCGGCGCGTTCCTTCGCCCGCCAGCCCGCCGAGGAGTGGCCTTGTTCCTCCAAGGCCGTCTCAGCCGCCTCGGACGCCGGCGACCTCGAGGGAGAGAGCGACGCCTGCTTCTCCTTCAAGGACGCCAGCATCGCCGCCTTCTTCTCGGGGCTCAGGCGGGGAAGATGGTCCTCGCTCCGGCGCAACAGGCGCAGCAGATTCTCCTCCAAAGGCTGTCCGTCTCGCTCCTGCAACATCAAGCTGTCTCCGTCCTCGCCAGTGTCAAAAAGGTCTCTCGAAAGGCCGCCCGGGCGCGGCGCAGCATCGACTTCACCGAGTCCAGAGTCGTCGATCTCAGCCGCGCCATCGTCTCAAGCGACTGCCCATCCAGATACTTCGCCTGAAGAACATCACGGTATTGCGGCGGCAAATGGGCCAGCGTCATCCCGACCAGCTCCTGCGTCTCCTTCCGTTCCAGCACCTCGTCCGGCAGGAGTTCCCGATCGATCCTCTCGTAAATGTCCTCCAGCTTCCGGTCGATATTCTCCCAGACCTCTTGGAGCTGCGTCTCCTTACGCCGGGCCGAAAGCAGTTCCCGAATCACGTTCCGGGAGAGCACCCGAAGCCAGGTGATCATGTTCCCCCTGTCAGGATCATATTCGTTCAGCTTTTCCATAGCCTTGGCAAAAGTCGCCTGCGTCCCGTCCGCAGCCAGGTCAGGGTCCTTTCCTACCCGGTAGTAAACGAAGAGGTAAACGGCGTCAACGTTCTCCTCGAACCACAAGGCCATGGCTTCAGGGTCGCCCTGCCGGATTTTTTGCAGCAGAGCCGCCTCGGCCGAAGAGGAGGGGAAGAGTTGGCTCACCGCTGGAACGCTCCTCGCTTACATAACCTGTTAAATATCAAGTAGTTAAATCTGGATGACGCTTTGACTTTCCCGGGGATCACTCAGGAGTTTGGCAGATTCCAGCTTGGAAACAGGAACGGCCCCTGGGAGCGCCTCCCTCCGCAGTATCCCTCGGGAAACGGAATTCCTGCGGGGGCATCTTGTCGGCACCCTTGGCACGCGGGGTTGCGGTCCTCGAAAGAGCACGAAGAAGCCAGCAGGATGCTGGCGCTACCAGACGTTTCGAGGGTCATTTGCGGCCACAGCCAGAAGAGTGCCAAATTCCAGAGAGTCCATCTTCCATTTATCATATGTCATTCATGGTCAGAAAAGAGTCGCCGGGCCTTCTCCATCAGCGTGAGGATGCGTACACCCCAGCCCTCAGTCGAAAAATTGAACTTTCCTTCGGCCATCAGCGTCTCCACGACGGCGACGATTTTTGGGAAAAGGCGGGGGTCAAATCGGCACAGGCTGCCCCAGGCTCCGACGGCCAGGTGAAGGCCGGGATTAGCCCCGCGAACCGTCTCGCACGGCACATCGTCGTAACGGAAAACATTCTTTTCCAGGGTCAAGGCCATCTTCCGAAGGTCACCCTCGGTGAAAACGATGCCCTCAGTGCAGCAAAGCTCACTGAAAAGCAACTGGCAATGGGCGTGGCTGATGTCCTCCCCATCAGCCGGGTAGGTGCTGGGCAGGTACTCCCACGCGAGACTCCCGTTTTCCAGGGTCTCACAGTGACTCTTGAAATGCTGGGCCATTCGAGTGACCCGGCGCACGTATTCCGTGTCGTTCAGCACGCGGCCCAAATGCAGCATCGGCATGGCGAGCCACAAGGCGCGGTTGAAAGGGGTGATGCGGCTGCCGCCGGACGGGTAAACGCGGCGCGGGCCTTTTGGGTACGGTTCGAGATAGGTGCCTGACCCATCGGGGAGCTCGACCCATTCCGGGTCGTGGGTTTCGACGACCTGCCGGGCGGCTGGCAGCCAGGCGCGCGTCCGGTCTCTGAAGTCGCCCATCTCGGGCGTTTCATGAATGACGCGCAGAAATCGTGCGATGGGGTCCAGCATCACTCCCGACATCAAAGTCATGGCAAAGCTGTCATCCTGCGGGAAGTACCAAGTGGGCAGCTTGCGCTTCCAGAGCGAATCCTCGCGGCCGACCTGGTCGGACCGGGCGCGCCACGTCTGTTCCATCCGTCCCAGCGCCAGATTCAGCCAGCGCCGGTCATGGTCCAGTTCCCAGAGATCGATGAGGGCGAGCTGAAAATAATTCTCGTTCCACGGGCCCGCCCAGGGCTGTTCCGAGCGTTCCAAAGCCCGTTTTCTGGCCGTGTCGAGGCAGGCTCTGGGACCACCAGTTCCGCGGGCCCTGGACATCCGGGCCCGGCAGGCGGCCAGTTGGTCACGGAGCGCCTCCTCCCTTGCCTGCTCGGCGGACCGGCGATAGGTCTCCGGAAGTGCCTTCCCTTCTGGCCCCGCAACAAGAACCACAGGTGTAAATTGAGATAGGTCAAGGGGATGCGGAATCGTCTCCACGAGTGCCTGCACCTCGCCATGGATGCCTCGAAAGAATCGGTGAAGGCTCAGTCCCAGGCACGGAACACCGGGCGGGATGGGCAAGAACAGTGTGATCGTCCAGCCGAAATCGCCCCGTCGGACCTCCGCGCGCCAGGCCTCGGCCGCGGCGGTCCCCTTCCGACTTCCCTGTGCATTGATCAGGAGAAAATCGGCTGGCGTCGCCGATCCCGGCGACGCCGTGGCCACTTGGAGGCAGTCCTCCTCGTAAAGGAACGCATCCGCTCCAGGGTCCGACCGCGTGGCCAGCAGGTCGAGCATATCGGAATCTTCCGCGTGCACCTCGAGCCGCAGCCCTTCTCCTAGCCGGGCCATCCGGCCCGTGGTGCGCACCCGCGCTGGCCGACCCCGGATTTCTCGCAGCTCGAAGTCGACCGGCTCGGCCGAGGGTGGAAGAAAAAAACTCTTCATATGGGGAGGGCTTTCTTCTCCATGGTTTGACCGCGGATACACTCGGATGGACGCGGATAAAGGAAAGAGAGCGCTGCTCAATATCTGCTCTCATCCGAGCCTCTGCGGCGGAGCAGGCCGGTCTCGGAGACTGGAGCGCCAGGGGAAGGATGCCCCCCCACGACGGCAAAGGCGTGCGCCTGATCAGGAGCGCGCTCGCTTCGCCTTCGGCTTTACCACCCGGCTCTTCCCGAAGGGCGTCGGCACGCGCAGCTTACGCGCCACTCCTTCGAGCAGCGCCAGGTGATCGGGCCCCAACGGAATGCCTGTCCTCCGCCATTCCCGCTCGCGTTCCCACTCCAGGTTGCCCGGAAGGTCCGCCCGATCGTAGCCCGGCAGCGGCTTCAAGCTGCGGGCGAGCCGGACATACTCGTCCATGTCCCGCAGGAAGGCCTCCCGCGGCACGAATCGTTCGACGTCGATGGCCAGGATGAACGCTCCCTGATTGGCCCCAGGATACAGATGCTTCCGCGTCTTGTGGAGATCGGTCACGCCCGCCAGGATTTTTCCCAGCCCGGCGCAGGTGGCCCCCATGCCCAGCCCCTTGAAGATCGCGGCCGGGAATTGCTGGATCATCTCGTCCGTTTCGTGCACGAACCACGTGGCCATGTCGATCACCAGGGGCGGCTCATCCCGATGGGGAAAAGCAAAGCTGATGGGCGATCCGCCCGCCACGTAGGTCACCCGGGCGGTCTTGGGATCGACGGGGAAGATGTGGGATGAGGTGGCCAGGCCGACGCACCCGGCCTCTGCCGGAATTCGGCTGTATTTTCCGGCTCCGCCGAAGTGGTTGTGGTTGCGCGTGGTGCACGCGCCCAGCCCATGCGTCTTCGCCTTCGCCGTGGCCATCCGCGCTGCCAGAAGGCTGGGAAAATGGCCCAGCCCGCCGTCCCCGTCGATCACCGCGGTCGTCGGGCCCTCCCGCACCACCGTCACGCGGGGCCGGGGATTGATCCGCCGGGTACGGTAGAGGTCCACGTAAGACGCCGTCTGCTGCGTTCCGTGGCTGAAGACCCCGCGCAAATCCGTCAGCACCAGCAGATCCGCCAGCGTCTGGGCGTCTTCCCCAGACAGGCCGACCTTCTCATAGAGTCTCCGGATGAAGGGCGTCAACACCTCGACCGGCACGCGAATGAATTCTTTGGGCGGTACGTTCACAGATGCAACTCCTTTAGAAAACAAGTAACTCCATAAGTTCGGGGAGGACGGTCGAGCCAAATCCCTGAGGTATGAACTGCATAGCCGAAGCCCTCCCGACTTTATCCCCTTGAGAGGGATGAATTACGGGCTTCGCTACGAAAATCCGCGAATCGCTGAATCATCATTGGATACGAAATCGGGCGGGTCCATCTCTCCGAACTTATTGGGAAGTTACCACCATTTGCCACGAAGCTCGGAAGGGCGGATACAGAGGGAAGTGGTCGACCTCAACATGGCGCGCCCCGTCTCCACTCGGCGGTGTCAGCGGATTCTTGACACCCGACCCGCCTCCCAATGGGACAAATCTGGCGGGACATCTTTTCGAGCCTCGTATCCCTGTTCATAAGCGCACCAGCGCCTATGAACAGGGATACGGGTGGCGCGCCATCCGGTTGAGAATCTCTTCCGCCTCCCGGTAACGCTCGAACCGAATCTCGTCGGCCCGGAACTCAGGGGTGTGATAGCTCAGTCGGCAACCATTCAGACGCTGTCCGTGCTTCTTATGAAGCAGCTCGTGGTAGAGCACGAATTCGACGACGAACCGGGGCAATTCCGGCCGGTCCAGCAGACTGGAAATCATCACCTCGTCGGCAGCGAAGCGGTAGTGGCCGAACTTGCTCAACAGGGCTCGGGCGCTCCATCTCAACCGTGGCCTCGGCATGGCCCCGTCGAAATAAGATCGGTTCACCGACTCGAAGATTTCGGCCAGGTCGCAGGTGCGCCCGCGGGAATCCCCCTCCGGAGGCTCGAGGACGGCCTCGAGCTCGGCCGAGACCGATGTAAAGGCTTCGGAAAGCTGGTGGCGATTGACCTCGCGGCGCGCCTCCGGCTGCCGGCGATGTAGGCAACGGACCACGGCCGCGAGCACCGCGTCCGGCGCATTCAGAAAGCCCTCATGCAGCCGATACTCAGGGATGCCCCTTTGGCCGTTCAAGGCGTACACGCACCCGGTGAATCCCATCTCGACATGAGGCGGCCCCGTTGTTCCTTTCAATGCCGCGGCCAGAGCCTGCCGGCGAAAGCGCTCCACCGTCTCCACATGGGACACCAACCTTGAAGGGTCCGAAAGAAACTGGAACAAGGCATAGGCGCGGCCCGACACCAATTCGAGCACATGTGGCCCCGACCCCTTGGATTCCAGAATGCGATCGACTTGTCCAACCCATGCCACCAGCTCGGGATGAAGGGCCGTGGCCACCTGGCCCGCAGGCTGCGTGCCCGCCAGTTGGTTCACACGGCCCTGAAAGTAACCGTAGAGACGGCGCAGGTTCGCCAGCCGCACCTGCCGGACCGGCGTCACCTCATCCGACCGAATCGGCAGGGTTTCCAGGTTGATCGCTTTCAGGAATTCATACGCCGCCCGGGACGGGGGCGGCAGGTCCGCCGCCGTTAGACCCCGGGCGCGGAGACCGGTCTCCAGCGCCTGCACGTTCTCTTCGATGCGGCTTCGGAACTCCGATAACCGAGCCGCCGGTATGCCCTCTTGAAGCTGTTCCTGGACTTGCCTGGAAAACCGGACGAGCCCGGCCACCCGGATGGGTGATGTTGAGTAACTCATAGACAGTGAGCCGCCAAGGGATCAGGCCGCCATCCAACGAGCTGATGGGTGCAGATAGGCTTCTGCGGCGTTCATGGAACTCTTTCAGACGCAAGCCGAGGCAGACCTTGCGGTCACCACGGATGCCTCACAGCCAGCCAGCTCCAAGATTTTCGGAAGCCCAGAGGGCATCTCGCAGGCGAGTCAGCAGGCGCACCCGCCGTTGCTGGCTCGTCTATAAGAGTCTTAGGGTGCAACTTCTCCGCGCCCCGCGCCCGCTACGTGGGCACCCGGCGGGCACCTGGCGGAGAAGTTGAAAGGTGTCAGGTGTCGGGTGTCAGTTGATTCCTGACACCTGATACCTTTCCGAGCCTTGTTGGGTTGTGGGCTTCGCCCGCCTTAAACCAGGAGGGCACGAATCAGCGGGTCCTACGGGGTATATCCAACGACCCGGCCAGCACGTAACTTCTCAATCAGTTCGGGCAAATTGAAACTGGCATATCTGTAAGTTATTGTCCATAAAGTGTTTAAAAAATGGCCAAACGATTTACCCGAACTTATTGAGAAGTTACGCCAGCACACCGTTCCTGGCCGAGTCACGAGGAGAATCCTCTGGACGGGTTATTGTGCCGATTCGTCCGGTTTTGTCAAGCCCTGGCGTGCCTCCGGCTGGTCCGCAGTCCCAACTCAATGCAGCCGCGCATACGAACAGGGATGCTCGCATGCGGGCACGGAAGTGCGGGTGCACTGCGAACTCGTCTACGAGGCCTTACGGATCATGATGCACTGGTGAGGGAGGGAAAAATTGAACCGCCACCACTCACCGGTCCCCACCTTCGAGGGGTCGAAACCTGAATCCATCTCCATGTCCACATAGGACTTCAGGCCACCACCCATGTCAAAGACCAGGCCGCTCCACCGGCCGCCGACGAGCTGGTCGACACGGCCCTCGATGCGCCCGCTGGCCCAACCGGCCTCCACCTCGTACCTGTTGGGCACTCCGGGCTCGGCGTGTTCCACCAGGGAGTGAAATATAGTTTCAACCCAGTCACCGGCCTTGACATCGCCCAGTTCCTCGACGTCACTGACGGAAAGCTCGACGAGAAGTTCCTTGTTACCGACCCGCAACCGGAGCTGTTTCCCGCCCCTTTGCGGCTCGATCACCCGGGCGACCTCCAATTTCTTGATATCCGCTTCCCGGTAGGGTCCCAAAGGCATGGAACACTTCCTTCCCAGACTTCGTTACGGTCGCAACCACGGGGGGTTACCACCCCAGGTCCCGAATCCCGGCTTCAAGGGGACACCTAAGGTGGCCATGGTCTCTTGATGCCTCTTATTTTAGCGAGACTTTGGGTTTTGAAGACAAAATTTTACAAAAATTCACTTCTCACGAACCTCATCCCAACGCAGGACACGGATGGATTTCAGGCCGGAAACGAGGCCGGGCATGGGGCGAGTCCCCTCTTCTGGAGTGTAGGGACGCTGGAGCAGGCAGCGGATCTTACGGTGAATCTCCCCGCGCTGAACCTCGACGGTGAGGCTGAAAACGAGGCTACGGACCGTCAAGAGCGGCTTGAGGGAAAGGATGACCGGCTCGGGCAGGCCCGGGACTCTGTTGATCTCGTCCACCGACTTGAAGCCCTCCCTTTCCTTGCGCTGCTCGACGATGGCCTGGGCCATGGCGTCGGTGACGCGATCATGAAGCGCCTTGAGCACCTCCCGCGGGGCCGTATTCACGTTGACCCGGCCCATGTTGATGACGGTGAGGAGGTCCGCCAGTCCCAGCTTCGGATGGTCCGGATTCGTCCGGTCGCCGTAGAGGTCGGTCCATTCCACCTTTTCCTGGAACTCGAGGACCTCTTCAATGGAATGGAAAGGCCGGCCGATGAAAAGGCTCGGGACATCCTGGGGGTCAACCGCCTGCTTGTCGGCCGCCGAAACCCGCGTTTCCACCTGGTCCACGAGTGCGGAGGCGCTGAACCGCGGGTCGATGGCTTCCACGGCGCGCAAAATTTGCGCCTTGAAGGGCTTTCGCATCGTCTCCGGGTCCGCCTTGGACGCCGTGTTCCGGTCCAGCACCAGATTGTTCAAGTTAATTTTTCTGTCCTCGTCGATGATTTCGACCTGGACGGCGGCGCCTTCCACGAAGATGGGAGGGAATGGGTCGGCCCACTTGTCCCCGAGCCAATCATAGGAATTGCTGGCCGCATCGCTTTCCAGGAGGGCCTTGGCGGCCTCGACACCTGCCTTGCCGAGCCAAGTCATCTGGAGGTCCGCTGCACGATTGCGCACCAGTCTCCAATGGACGCGGGTCGTGTAGGTGAACGAAAAGACGATCACCAGGAGCACGCTGAGCAGAAACAACACGACCATGAGAGCCAGGCCAGCGTGGTCGCCGGCGCTCCGACCGCGCGGAAAACCATGCGGATGCCGACTCTTAAATTGGAAGAGGAGCGGACGAAGCTTCATGCAGTGCCGGTGAATCAGAATCCTTCCGTGCCCTCCATGTCTCACCTTGAGTTTGCATCCTCGCTAGGATGAGAGTCCCTGCACCCTGGTGGCTAATCAACAGTCTCCGTTTGGGGCCTTCCAAGCCCATAACCAGGGAAAAGGGACAAAACGTAAGTGATTGTGTGGAAGGGTCTTGCCAGGATCCTTCGTGTCATCTCAATAAATTCTTGGAGGACGATCAGGTCAAGTCCATGAGGTATGAATTCCGTAGCTGAACGCGTCAGCGTTCCGTCCGAGAGATGAAATTTGATGGCCCAGACGAAGCGCTGACGCGCTTCGCTACGCCATTCGGGGCTGAC